>JBARWQ010000050.1:0-30820 GCA_049646885.1 Aequorivita sp.
GTTTTAGGCTTCTTTCAGATTTTACCTCACGGTAAACACCCTTGCCCTCAACTAACGGTTCTCGTCAAAATAAGCCCGTTCGGGACTTTAACCCTAGAGATAATGAACATGCATAGCAAACAAAAATCCCCGACTTCACAGCCGGGGATTCTTCATTAATAAAATTCTGATTTTCTACATCCTAAAATGGAAAGGTGTAGTTTTTATCCCAGAATAATTTAGTAGTCGGCAAATCTCCTCCGATTGCACTTGCAGCAGCCTCATAATTAGTTCGGTTAAGGTTTTGCTCGGTTACAGGGTAAGTATATCTTACTGGATATCCCCCACCTTTCATATTTACTGGTTGGGTCAAGATTGGGTAATCCAATCTACGAACTGACAAATAAACTGCAAAGGTTCTATTATAAAGTCCTAACCAAGCTTGAGTACCAATAACTTCTTTCCACGGTGTAGCAGAAGAACTAGCTGCCAAGGCAGTATTGTAATCTACTTTAGGATTTGCAAGATAGTCCATAAGGTTATCAGAACCCCACAATTCAAATGAAGCGGCAATACCGGCATCATAATAATCTTTAGCACTTCCACCTACATTATAAAGACGAGCAGCAGCTTCAGCCAATAGGAATTTAGCTTCTATATTAGAAAGCAAGATTCCTGGATTTGTGGCCTCAACCATTGTACGATTAGCATGGGTAAGTAAAGCATAGCGAGATTGCTCCCCAACAACAGCTCCTTCATAAATAGCATAGAACACTACCTCACCTACTGCTGGCATTTCAATAATATCTTCTATATCAATAGAGTTTCCACCTACTGCTGTAATGGTACCCAAACGAAGAGGCACTTCAAGATCGGAAGTTGGCACATAAGCGTCATTCCCAACAATTGGAGAAACCGTTAGTGGATCTACAAAGGTAATAGTAGTTACATTTCCTGTTGTAGAAACGCTGGCTACCTCACCAATATTCTCATTGATATTAGGGTCGAAATACTGAGCTCTTCTAGGATCTTTAAAATCGTTCATAATATCAGCAATCGTTTTTGCAGCCACATAGTCATTTCTTCCGCTTAGAACCAAGTTATCATTAACAGGGTTATTGTTCGGTGCAGCAGTCGAATATTGGTAATTTGCATCGTCCGCGTTGCTAGAAATTACTCCAGAGTTATATGCAGTTTCTACCGTTGTTTTAGAAAGAGCGCCCTCACCAGGCACATCGGCCAAGATCAATCCCATTCTCAACTTAAGAGTGTTTCCGAACCACTTCCAGCTTTCCGCATTACCACCGTAAATCAAATCTTCAGTATTGCTAAAGCTACTCTCAGAATTCAGTTGACCAATGGCGGTATTAAGACGAGAAAGTACATCCTTGTAAACTTCTAAACCATTGTCATACTTTGGCAAAAGATTTTTGATATCTAAAGCTTCAGAATAAGGAATATCCCCATAGGTCTCTACCAAATTACTCCAAGCGTAAGCGCTAAGAATTTCAATGATTGCCAATTTATTTGGTTTTTGTGCATTGGTTATGTCGTTATCAGTACTAGAAATAACTTTTGCAGCTTCGTCAAGATTTTTTAGCACATCTCTGTACATAACTCTCCAGTGGTTATCCGGAATAGCACGAGTAACTTGATCATAGTTACTTTCGTCTTGATAAGTAGTTTCATTCCAGTGCTGCGCCCACAACCTGTTGTTGTTTAGGTTAACGTTGGGCGTGGTCATCTGGTCCGCAAGACGTTTTTGGGCAGATGCAAACAAGCTCTCGCCACTCACGGATGTCGGATCCTTTATATTATGGTTCAGATCTTCAAGATGATCTGAACACGATACGGCAAATACAGCCGCAGTTAAAATTATTATTAGCTTCTTCATTTTTTTATGTATTAAAATTGTGCTTTAATATTAAACCCATAATCCTGGGTAGTTGGAAGGGCTCCTGTAGTATAACCTTGAAGGTTACCAGAACTCAACCCTGACTCTGGATCTGCATACGGTAAGCTCTTGTCAATAATCCACAAGTTTGAACCGGTAACAGTAATCTGAATCCCTGTCATAAAGGTGTTGGTCAAATATTTTGAAGGCATTGTATATGTCAATGCAACTTCACGCAACTTCACGTATCCAGCGTCGTAAACAAACTCAGAGTTTGGATAGGCCGCATAACCATATTGACCGAATTCTGAGGCATCCACACGTATTGTGTTCGGTTCATAAACTGGGTTATCTGCAGTTCCAACATTTATAACACCTGGGTTGATAAATCCACCACCATCAGCTAACGGATCTCTTACAGGATTTCCAAGGTCATTTATATATGCGGAGTTTGGATAAAGACCCGTTGACTCTCCGTAGTATTGATCAAGAGAGAAAATACTTCCTCCTTTTTGGATATCGATCAAGAAACTGAAGGTAAAGGCCTTGTAAGTAAAAGCGTTTGAAATACCCATCATCCATTCTGGGTTGGTGTCTCCCAAGATATTATTGGAAGTTGGAGTTCTCAAATATCTACCTGAAGTAGCGCTAACAATTTTGTTTCCGTTATCGTCGTACAAGTAGTCAGTTCCATAAATAACACCATAAGGCTGGCCTAGAGCAGCATTGATACTAACCCCTCCTTGGAATCTTCCAAGTTGGATCGTTTCGGTACCTTCTGGAAGCTCAATAACCTCGTTTTTGTTTTTGGTGAAGTTTCCAGTCAAGTTCCAATTAAAGTCGTCGGTTTTAATAGGGACTAGGTTTAAAGAAACCTCGAAACCTTTATTTTCAATTTCCCCAGCATTCAACAATTTATTGGAGTAACCAGTCGCTACAGAAATCGGTACCTGAATAATTTGGTCGATGGTGTTAGACTTATAATAAGCTACATCAAATCCAATTCTGTTGTTAGCAAATCTCATTTCTAGACCGGCTTCGTAACTTTTTGTACGCTCTGGTACAAGATTTGGATTGTTTGAGGAGATTGGAAGTGAAGTTCCAATATCATTATTGATATTATAGGTGTCATAAAGTTTATCGAATGGAGCACCGTTACCAACCTCAGCATAGTTTAAACGAAGTTTACCAAAATTGATGGCATTCACATCCAACAATTTGCTAAACACAAAACTGGTAGAAACAGAAGGATAGTAAACTGAGCTCTCGTCTGGAGGTAGCGTAGAGAAATTATCTCTTCTAATAGTTCCATCTAAGTAAACGATGTTGCCAAAACCAAAAGATGCGCTGGCGTAAACACCATCAACACCAATTTTTTGAGCAACCTCTACAGGGTTTGGAGAAGCATCTTTTCCATTTTGAAGAGAGTAAAGTTCTGGAATCAACAATCCACCAGCGGTAGAAGCAAATACAGATTGATAATCATTACGACGAATGTTAGTTCCCAAGATTCCTGCAAAACTCACGCTTTCTCCAAATTGATGGTTGAAGTTAAACATAAGGTCGTAGTTGGTCTCAGTACTAGTAATCTCTTTTCTGGCATATCCAGAATCCACATCACCTCTTGTAGTACCAAAGTTTGCCGCAACTGAACCTACTGCACGGCGCTCTTCTTGTCTTTCGCTATAGGTATCTGTAGAAACTCTACCCATTACACTTACCCAATCTGCCAACTTATAAGTTAACTCGAAGTTTCCGATAAAACGGTTTCTGCTATCATTTTGATAGTTCTCGTATCGTGTCCAGTAAGGGTTATCCCAGTATATTGGTCCTGATCCTGGTCTTGAATCTCTTGGGTTCCAAGAAATGTTTCTCCCACTTCCGAAATAAGCATTACGCTGATCTTTCAAATCAACGTTTGTCTGCCACCATTGTTTGAAAAGACCCACGATGTTATCGTTGTACCCAGTTGAGTTACGACCCAAGGCTGCTGTATTGATGTAATTAGCAAAACCACTAACTGTCAATTTATCACTAACGTCATAAGTTCCGCTGAAGATAAAGTTATGTCTATCCAATTGGCTATTTGGCATTAAACCAGACTGATCCAATTTGGTATAGGAAAGACGGTATGAACCATTTTCCATCCCGTTAGAGATAGCGATAGAGTTAGTAAGCGTTACTGGAGTCTTGAAGAAAGTGATGGCGCCATTTTTTGAAGGCATCCAAGCTGTTTTCTTCATGTAGTTTGCAGAAGCAGGATCAAATGAATCCCACTGGTATATATATAGGTTAGGATCAAACGCAGGTCCGTAAGAACCATCATCCAAATAGTTAGAAACTTGATCATCTATACCATCACCATTTATGTCTTCATAGGTAAAAACCTCACCGTCATATCCAGCACCATACTGATTTTGGTAGGTTGCGAAGGTACTCTTGTCCACAAATCCAACTGAGGAGCCGGTATTTACTGTAACGCCAAGTCCTTTGGCTTTTTTACCTTTTTTGGTGGTAATCATAATAACCCCGTTTGCAGCACGTGATCCATAAAGTGCAGATGCCGCAGCACCTTTTAGCACGTTAACAGACTCGATGTCGTCAGGGTTAATGTCCGCAGCAGCGTTACCGTAATCGTAATAGTTACCACTAGCCTGCGATTGTGCACTGGTGTTAGTGTTTCTGTTACTGATTGGCACTCCATCCACAACAAACAAAGCTTGGTTATCTCCGGTTAAGGAAGTGTTACCACGGATAACTACGTTAGTAGATCCCCCAAAGTTGTTGTTACGTCTAATCTGAAGCCCAGAAACTTTTCCTGAAAGAGCGTTGGTAAAGTTTGTTGTCTTTACAGTAGAAAGATCCTCACCTGATACTTCTTGAGTAGCATACCCAAGGGATTGCTTCTCACGAGAGACTCCAAGAGCCGTTACCACTACTTCGTCCAACTGCGAGCCGGCCTTCATAGTTACATTTATACTGTTTGAAGCCCCAACAGCGATCTCTTGGGTTTCAAAACCTACATAACTATAAACGAGTGTCTGCCCTACTGCAGCATTGATGGTGTAATTGCCATCAAAATCGGACTGCGTTCCGGTTGTCGTTCCTTTTATAATTATGTTAACTCCTGGCAGCGGCAATCCTGTGTCATCAGACACCGCTCCGGAAATCGTTTTCTCTTGCGCAAAAGTGACCTGCACAAGCAACACTAGCAAAAGTGTTAAAATTCCACTAAACTTTGTTTTCATTTTTTTGTTTGTTTGAATTAGCACATCAAAAGTGCCAATAAAAACTCACAAATACAACTTTTAATGAAAGTAGATTATGAAATATTTAAGTGTATGATAAATAAAAAAAGCCCTTAATCGATGCTTTTTTTAGATTATTTCTCACAAACCCCTGATTTTGTTACTGTTTCAAAAGTTCTGCACTTCAATTATGGAAAAATCAGGAGAAGAAAATATATCCATAATATTTATAACATGTTATTAACATTTGCAAGAAGAAGACATATTACGGGGTTTGTCCGATTCCAAGGAGAAGATTGCAGGGAGCGAAGATTCTTTCCAAATATGTTAAAAATTACTCACATTCCCAACATGCACCGCTTTATTAGGAAAGATTTACTTTGAGTTTCTCGAAAAATCACTTTTCTCTTCCCTCACCTTTAAATTGTTGGGAGTTGTTCTTAAAAAGCACGTTAAAAGTAGTAAGACTTCCGTAGCATCTGGTTATGTATTGTTGCAGGTCTATTTTGTCTTGTCCAGCTAGCTCCTTGGAAGCATTTATTTTTTGCTCCATCACGCGAAGTCGATCCCGGAGCATCACTATTTTATGGAAAAAGGTGTCAATTGGAATTTCTTTGGTCGCCAAATTAGGGTCGCCAGGTTGAAGAACCATGGTCCCCCCCTTCCATTTATCGGCAATTGGCACTATTTCGCTGTAGCCGTTCCATTTTTTTAGAATATCGCGAAGACTCTTCTCTACTTCATAAAAACTAACGGAATCAACTTCGTCCTCCGCCGCCTCAATGATTTCAAAGTCATCATCTACGGGAATGGTTTCAAGTCCATCTTCTATAAAGGTTACCCAATACATTTTGGCAGTAACATTCGTTATTACACCCTTGCCGTATTTGGGATGATTGATGCGGGAACCGATACCGAGAATTTGTTTCATTTGGTTTGCAGTTTTGAAGTTTAGAACAAAAATATAAAACCAAGTGGAATCCCAACATCTTTTTCAAAAGAAAAGCCCATCCGACTTGCGAAGGATGGGCTTAAAAATTCAATTAAATCAAGCGCAGCTTATTTCTTTTTTGAAGTAGTCTGCGTAGCCTTTTTTGAATCCTGCTTTTTAGTAGTTGATTTTGCAGGTTGAGACTTTTTGTTTTGACTTGCTTGTGGCATGATTTTATTTTTTAGAATTAACTATATAAAGGTAAAGAGCGTCTCTGTTAAATTATTCTCTCTTTAGCTAAAGTTTAACAGCTTTTTTAGGCCAAAAAAGCTTCGCATTCTGAAATGCACTTTCTACAGGCCTTCGCGCAATCAACACAATGCTGAGATTCATGTTTTTCACATTCCTCAGCACAAATACCGCATACTTTTATGCAATACCGCACTAGGTCAACCACATCATCAAAAGCGGTTGCCAATAGTTGATTTAGCGAACTACATATCTCAGCACATACTCCACAGTTTCGGATACAGCTGACCATCATTTTTACATCTTTTTCATCTAAACAGGCATCAGCACACTGATTACAATGGTTTATGCAATTGCCTAGGGCGTGAATCAATTTTTCATTTCTCATAATATTGGGTTTTGGAATTCAAATTACAGAATCACAAACAGCTCGATACTAAGAAAACGATAAAATTTTTATAAAATTAATGGTCGTCGTCTAGGTGGTCTTCCACAACTTGTGGGTCGCGGTATTTACAACAGGGGTCAATCTCATCATAAACCAAGTCATCAGCTTTAATGTCTTGGGTGTCGTGCCCGCTGTTGGCAATGCTTTGTTGAATTTTGGTTAAATCTGCTCTACCTTCATTGTAAATAAGATCGAGTTCATGGGTTTGTACGTTCCAAACCGCCGACTTTACGCCTTTGGCCTGAATTGAAGCCTTTTCTATACGTTCCTTGCACATACCACAAACTCCATCAACCTCAATGGTAGCTTTGGCATTTTTGTTTTGGGCGTAACCTGTGGCCCCAATAAACAACACACTTAAAATTAAGAATGCATTTTTCATAAAAATCTACTTTTTAAAATTTATATATTTACTCTAAAACTCTCTTTACTCGGCGATAAAAAAAAATAGCCACTTAGTTCAATCTATATCGCAAACCGGCGTAATATGAACTTCCAAAAATCGGTCCATAAACATAGGTTGTATCAAAGCCTGAACCGAAGGGATTGTCACTGCCAATTATAGGATTATCTTGCTTAACATTCGTAATATTCTCCCCGCCCAAATACAATTCAAAATTAGGAGAAAAAACCTTTGTAATTTGTGCATTTAAGGTGGAAACAGATGGTGAAAATTCTGAAAGACCTATGGTGCTAAGATAACTTTCCGTAGCCGCAAATCGCTGTTCCCCTACGTAATTGAAAGTGGCGTCAAAACGCCAATTACCACCACTTTTACTAGGAAAGGTTTCATAGGAAGCATTTGCAAAAAACCTGTGGCTAGGAGTTAATGGATTTTGTTTTTTCCCACTTAAATATGTGGTTTGAACATCATAGAATTTGTACGCCAATCGAAGATCGAAATGCTCGAAAACACTATAGTTGAATTCCGCTTGAAAGTTGTTTGAATAGCTGTCCCCTTCTAAATTGTAGAAATTGACTTCCATCGGATTTTCAATATCGACTACAATTTGGTTTACAAATTCTGTTCTATAGAAATCGAAAGTGATATCTGCCTTTCTTTTAAAAAGATTGAATCCCTGTAAATAGGACAAACCATAATTCCATGCAATTTCTGGATCCAAACCATAGTTTTTGCCACCATTCCCTATAATGTAAAAGACTCGAGAAGAAGCGAAATATTGTTGGTTTTCAGTAAAGATATTCGCACTTCGTTTTCCACGACCCGCTGAAATTCTAAATGCCGATTTCTCCCAAGGCGTATAGCGTAAATGAAATCTTGGCGTTAAGAAAGCACCCAAGGTGTTATGGACGTCCGCCCGGATTCCGGCATTAAAATTCAAGTTGCCTAAATTGTCAAAATTGTATTCAAAAAAAGCACCCGCAGACTTTTCGGAACGGTTGTAGCTTTCCGTCAGTACCAATTCCTCATAACCATCATAAGTACCGCTCAATCCCATTTTAATTTTGTGCCTAGAGTCGCTGATTATGGAATTATAACTCAAATTAGCGTACAGACTATTATGCTCAATATTGTAGTCATTCAATCCAAAATAAGACTCTTGATTGTGATGGCTATATGCCAGTTGAAGACCTCCGGTTTGCCATGGAATATCAGTATTTACAACTCCCAATTTTACCGAAGCATCAAAGCGTTGGGTTTTAATTTCACTCCCCCAAGCCGTTGTTGTCCCGCGATCCTTTTTAGGGTCGAAAAATGATTGTCCAGTGAGCTTTTCATCATTTAGATATCTAAAGTTGAAAAACCCGACATACCCTTTTTCCTGATCGGTATATTGCCAGCGGTTCATCATATTTATCTGTTGCATAACAGGCATATCCAAAAAGGAATCATCGTTTTTATCGAGTTCCGATTCCCTCATATTTCCGTGAAGATACAAGCCTGTACTCCATTTTTCAGAGACCTTTGTATTTAAATGCGTGTTCAATTCCAAACGCCCATCCCCGGAGCCATAAGCGTTTACAAAAAGCTTATCGTCCGTAGAAGGTTTTTGCAATTCGGCATTTATTTGTCCAGCTATACTTTCGTAGCCATTTACAACACTTCCAGCGCCTTTTGTAATTTGAATGCTTTCCACCCAAGTACCCGGAATAAAACTCAGGCCGTATGCCTGGGAAGCCCCACGAATACTAGGCACATTTTCTGTAGTAATCAAAATATAAGGGCTGGTAAGACCAAGCATTTTAATCTGTCGCGTTCCCGAAATAGCATCGGCAAAATTGACATCAATAGAAGGATTGGTCTCAAAGCTTTCGGCCAAGTTGCAGCAGGCAGCTTTCAGTAGTTCAGCGCTGCTCACGTTCAAAACATTGGCTGATTGGATAAAAGAACGCGCACTGGCCTTTTGCCTAGAACGTAGAGTTACTTCATCCAAATTGGCGGTGGATTGTAACACGTGTTTAATTTTCTTCGGACCATTTACCGTTAACGTATCGGTTTTATATCCTATAAAACTAACAACCAACTTCCTATATTCAGATTTATAAGGGATTTCGAAATTGCCGTCAAAATCAGTTACTGTTCCTATAGAAGTATTCAACCAATAAACATTGGCACCTGACAATGGCACTTCTTTATTGTCTAATGTTTCCGCAATAACACCATAAATTTTTTCCTGCGAGAAAATACTAAGGGGAAGCAGCAATAATATATATATAAAATTCTTCATTTTATTTTTTTTATTTAACGGATATCCTACGTCTTCCCGTTCTAAGTCTATTTTAGTTTCCTTAATGGATAAGCATGTTTTTTTTAATCTATACTCGCTGCGCGCAGTCGAAGCGCATTTGCAATCACGGAAACCGAACTAAAACTCATAGCCAAAGCAGCAATCATGGGCGAAAGTAAAATTCCAAAAACCGGAAAGAGCACTCCTGCTGCAACTGGCACTCCAAGAGTGTTGTAAATAAGAGCAAAAAACAAATTCTGCTTAATGTTCCTCATTACTTTTTCACTTAAATGAAAAGCTTTAACAATCCCGTGCAAATCACCTTTAACCAAGGTAACTCCAGCGCTTTCAATGGCCACGTCGGTTCCCGTTCCCATCGCGATTCCCACATCACTTTGGGCCAAAGCGGGAGCGTCATTAATTCCATCGCCAGCCATTGCAACTTTCTTGCCCCCTGCCTGCAATTCCTCTACCATTTTCAATTTATCCTGGGGTAGCATTTCGGCTTTAAAATCTGTCAAATTCAATTCTGCGGCTACCGCTTTTGCCGTATCGTGATTATCGCCGGTAAGCATTATTACCTCTACTCCCTTTTTCTGAAGTTCGGCGATAGCTTTTTTGCTCGTTCCCTTTATTTTATCTGTAATTACAACATAGCCCACCACTTTTCCATCTACGGAAAGCATGGGTACTGTTTTACCCTTTTGCTGTTCTTTGGAAATGTTCTTTTGGATGGATTCAGAAATAACCGCAGCAGCTTCTTCCATCATCCTTTCATTGCCAAGAGCTAATTTTTTTCCGTTTATATTTCCTGTGACACCTTTTCCCGTAACAGAATTAAAATCGGTAGTTTTTAAAACTTCGGAGTTTTTCTCTTTTCCGTACTTCACTGTAGCATCTGCCAAAGGATGTTCGCTGGATTGATTAAGAGAAGCTATGTATTGAAGTACTTCGTCCTCTGAGAAACCTTCCTCGGCACCAATTTTTTCCACTGAAGGTTTTCCTTCGGTAATAGTGCCCGTTTTATCAATAATCAACACATCTATTTTGCTCAGTGTTTCCAACGATTCGGCATTTTTTATCAGCACCCCGTTTTGGGCTCCTTTTCCTACTCCCACCATTACGGACATAGGCGTAGCAAGACCCAGCGCGCAAGGACAAGCGATAATCAATACCGCGATACTATTGACCAAGGCATATACATAAGCCGGTTCAGGACCGACGATGGCCCAAACAATAAAGGTTGTCACAGAAATCAAAACCACAATAGGCACAAACCAAGCAGAGATTTTGTCCGCTAGTTTCTGAATGGGAGCGCGACTTCTACTTGCTTTGTTCACCATTTCTATTATTTGGGAAAGCAGAGTATCGCTGCCCACCTTTTCAGCTTTCATAACAAAAGTCTGTTGCCCATTGATGGTACCGGCACTTATCTTATCTCCATGCTGTTTTGAAACAGGGATGGGTTCACCGGTAATCATGGATTCGTCTATGGAGCTTTCGCCTTCAACAATGCTACCGTCCACAGGAATTTTCTCCCCGGGTTTTACTCGAAGCTTATCCCCTACTTGGATTTTATCAATAGCAATTGTTTCTTCGTTGCCATCGACAATTCGCACCGCTTGGTTGGGCGCTAACTCTAAAAGTGCCTTAATGGCCGAATTGGTTTTGCCGTGAGCACGGGCTTCCAATACCTGTCCCATTAAAACCAAGGTGAGAATAACAGTTGCAGCTTCAAAATAAACGTGGACAGTTCCACTTTCTGATGTGAATTGCTCTGGAAAAAAGTCTGGAAACAACAGCCCGAAAAGACTGAAAACCCAAGCAACTCCCGCTCCAATTCCAATAAGCGTAAACATATTGAGATTCCACGTTTTTATGGATCGATAGGCACGTTCAAAGAACATCCAAGTAGCATAAAAAACGACAGGTATGGAGAGAACCAACTGGATCCAATTCCAATATTTTATAGACAATATCTCATAGAGCGGATTGTTGGGGATCATCTCGGACATTGCGATTATAAATATGGGAAACGTAAACGCCAAGGCAATCCAAAACTTCTTCAGGAGAGATTTATAGGTTTTGTCCTCCTCTGATTCGTCGGCCTTCATTGGCACGAGATCCATTCCACATATAGGGCAGGATCCGGGACCATCTTGAACCACTTCTGGGTGCATCGGACAAGTGAATTGAGTGACCGAACCGCCAGGAGCTTTCGCCTCGGGCACCAAATCCATTCCACAAACCGGACAATCGCCGGGTTTGTCGTAGGTTTTTTCGCCTTCGCAATGCATTGGGCAGTAATAGGTACCACTACCCTGTTTACTTCTTCTAGCTTCTTTCTCGGCTATGTGCTTTTCCGCGGCTTCCGAATCGTTTGGCATGGAAATACTATATCTACCGCCATCATCTTCCAAAGCTTTCTGAAAAACATCTAAGGGAATATGCTTTTCCATTTCGACGATCGCTTCGCCTTTTTCGAGATTTACCGATGCTTTGGTAACGTTTTCTATTTCGTTTAAAGTCTGCTCCACATGGCTTCTACAGCCATTGCAGGTCATTCCGTGTATTTTATATGTGTGTGTCATTTTTATATGATTGAATTGTGTTAAAGCATTTTAGCTCAAAAGATTGAATGCATAACAAGTTAGCTCTCATTTATATATGAAAGCTGTTCTAGAAAAGGAATTAAATCAAAGTAGGTAAGTCTCGTAAAGAATATTAAGATCCTGTTCGAGAGGAGGCGGATTATATTCCGCGAAGGAGATTGTTTTAGGGGAAAGAATTTCTGTCGAGGCTATAACAAAAATCGGGTTTACTGTAGCGACAAAAATTTTGCTGAACTTAAGATCAAAGGAAGCCTTTGCAAAATTATCGTCCGTTTGTACCTTGGTAATCAGGTTCTCGCAACAGTGATTTTCATCAGAAACGCCAGGCGCGTCACCACAGTCCGAATTATTATCGGCATCCATATCCATACCACAGGACAGGTGTTTTTCGCCAAAAGTAATTTCAGAATTTATTTCCATCCCGCCACAAAAGTGCCGGGCATAAGCCATCCCAGAACTGCTGACGAGCATCAGAATGGAGAGAAATATGGAAATAACCTTTTTCATTATCCCGCTAAATTACGAATATTTTTCGGAAAAGAAGTTTAGGTGTTTAGGAGTCGATAAGTTGAGAAGTTAAACAGTGGGTAAAATTGTAACCCAACAATTTTAACTTATCAAAAAAGGAAACCTCTATTGCAAGGAGAAATAACTTGCAACTTTTAATCCACAACCCCCAACACGAACCTACCGAATCTCAGCCTCTACCCTACCACACTTCAGCATTTTGTCGCCAAAATATGGATTGAGGATGTCGCGGCTACTGCTTATCCAGGAAGCTCCTCTATTGTTAAATGCCATTGGGCAAAATTGCTTATAAACAGTTCCGGATTTCAAAGCGCCTTGAAGCATTTTTTCCATCTCGGCACTTACAGCTTCAAAGTGTTCGCGT
Organism: Aequorivita sp.; assembly: GCA_049646885.1. Classification (GTDB taxonomy): domain Bacteria; phylum Bacteroidota; class Bacteroidia; order Flavobacteriales; family Flavobacteriaceae; genus Aequorivita. The sequence continues at coordinate 12,944 of JBARWQ010000050.1, forward strand.
TGAAGTTTAATATCTTCGGAATCGGCCATTGCGGCAATAGCTGTTTGAGCAGCAGCATCTACTTCCTTTTCCGCAAACAAAGGTTTTAGTTGGGCAGCCTCATTTGAAGTGGCCGTGGCATCGGTATTCACCAAAGCGCTTTCTAATTTTAGGTATTGCTTAAATATCGCTTCTACCTTGGGATCGTTGAATTCCGCATCTATTTTGGCAACTTCATACGGAGCGGCCTTATCTGCAGTAGTATCAACTGTGACTACTTCTGGTTCGCGATCATTTATTTTTTCCTTACACGCTAAAACACCAAGGCTCAATATAGCAAGGCAAAGGATGGACAGATTTTTCATTTATATAAAATTTTTAGATTCGTAAAATTCTTACCTGAATTTCAGGTGATGTGGGCACAAATATACCAAAAAATCATTTCGATTTGTATTTCTGAAAATAAAAGGCGGGGATCAAAATAAGAAGAAACAAAGGGTGAATCAGAAAGCGACGAATATAAAACAACAGCAAATGATTGCCCCCTTCCCCAGCATCGGCAACAATAAATCCGAAAGCAACAAAAAACAATACAAAGAGTATAATATATAGGTATATGGAAATCTTTATAATTTCCCTATTCCAAAACGCCAACCAAAGAATGGCCAAGGAAAAGATGGTATTCAAAAAATACCGAAGCGCCACTCCCAGATAGAGTTTTACAAGATCCATATCCGGAAGAGGCATTGTTTTGTAATCTATTTTGAAGAACTGCAAAAGAGGATCATAAAACAACTTGTCTTCAAAACCGCGGATAAGAACCAGCAAACCGACTAGAATCAGGATTCCAACTATTTTCAGTTTTCTTCTCATCTTGAACTATTGGCTTTGAGCATTCGTACCCAAACCATCCATAACACAAAGACCATGGTGTAAATAATTCCAGGGAAAATGATGCCATGGAGCAGGTTTTCATACTGCGGAAATTTATATAAGGCCACGGTCAAAATAGCAATTCGCAAAATATTCACCACATAGATGAGAACCGTTCCCGCCAACAGAAACAAAAATGTTTTTTTAAAGCCCTCCGCAAAAGCGATGATAAAGGAAACGAACAAGATTATAACACTTACCGAGTTGCAGCCCTCCACTATACTTACGGAATATTTATTATCAATTGTCAAATACAGTGACTGCTCCAACTTCACGGGATTCAGAACGGCTTGGTAGCCAAAACCTTCAAGTACGGCTCTAGTCTGCCTGGCGACCCATTCCGAAAAAAAATCTGGAAAATAACCCGTCTGCGCAGAAAATTTCAAATAAATACTGTAAAAAAAACTGAGAAGAAGATAAGTACCCAGGAACAACCCCACGAACCGTAAAACAAGCTTGTATTTGATAAAAAGTTTTTTCAAAAAATCTGAATTTGTTTCCTAGTTATTTACGAACACATTAAAATCTAAAACATCGCAAGTTGATTCCTTTTCCATTTTAACAAAAATAAAGGAATTGTGCTTGCGGTTTGTGGTGGTTTTGAAATACTTTTACTAAAGTAATCAAGATTTAGAAAAGCCATGCCTTTCACACATTTAAGACCAAAGATAAAAACCATTTTAGCAAATGACACTGAAGGCCCTATACAACGCCTGACCGAAATTTGCGAATTGCTTCAATCCTCCATCGGCTATTACGATTGGGTTGGTTTTTACTTTGCAAATGAAGCTGGGAAAACCCTTCATTTAAAAGCTTTTGCCGGAGAACCCACTGATCATATCATTATTCCTTTTGGAAAGGGTATTTGTGGCCAAGTAGCGATAAGCAATAAAAACTTTGTAGTGCCAGATGTGAAGACACAGGACAATTATATTGCCTGTAGTATTTACGTAAAATCCGAAATAGTCATTCCTCTTTTTAAAGATGGCAAAAACATTGGTCAAATCGATATTGACTCGCATTCCGTAGATCCGTTCTCTCCTGAGGATGAGCGTTTTTTGGAATGGGTAAACGAAAAAGTTGCGACGATACTTTAGTGCAATAGAAATAAGAAGTTTCTTGGAATTTGGCACTTGGAATTTGGCACTTGGAATTTGGTACTTTCCCCTCTACATTCCAGTTCGAATAGCTTCCACCGGATCCAATTTTGATGCCGAAATTGCTGGCAAAATTCCCGAAATAAGACCTATCACAGCCGAAATTGCGGTGCCTATAAACATATTCCATGGCGATAGCACAAATTCAAAATCACCAGTGAATTGAGAGGCGATAATCGAAACGATAAACACCAAAAACAAACCGATGAGTCCACCGATAATGGCTAAGATTATGGCTTCAAAAAGAAATTGAAAAAGAATGAATTTGTTTTTGGCGCCCAAGGATTTTTGAATCCCGATTAAATTGGTGCGTTCCCTGACGCTTACAAACATAATATTAGCGATTCCGAAACCGCCAACGAGCAACGAAAACCCACTGATCACAAGGCCGATAATATTCATAGTACCCGTCATTTGATTGATCAAATCGGTAAAACCCTGTAATTGGTTCACAAAAAAGTTGTTTATTTCGTCCGGTTTCAATCCTCGTTTTATTCGAAGCTGCTGGGTGAGCATCGCCATAAACTCGGCATTATCCACCCCTTTCCTCGGTTTTATAACAATTTGCGGAAAGGTCTGCTTGTTGTTGTCGCCATAAATTCTTCGAACCACATTTACAGGCAACCAAACGGAAGTATCTTTTGAATTTCCAAACAGGCCGGCACCTTCTTTCTCCAAAACTCCGATCACGGTAAATTTTCTCCCGTACATTCTAACTTGTTTCCCTATTGCCGTGGCAGAATTGCCAAATAATTTATTGGCAATTTCATATCCTAAAACCAATACTTGAGAGCCACTGTTGGATTCCGAAGCATTAAAAAATCTGCCCTCCTCAAGTTTTAAGGCCTCAATAGTGTAGTAACTATCAGTAACGGCACCGATGGCAACATTATCCACTTGCTTATTGTCATACTTAATGTTTTCAGATGGAACATTGAGCGTATAGGAAGCCGCTTCCAAATTTTGCACACTGCGTTCCAAGTATTGAAACTCATCATAACGAACATCGGGAAACTGTTCTATTTTCCATCGTGGAATCTCGCTGGGGCCAAAAGAAAACCGCATAATAACAATGGTGCTATTATCCAATCCACTTAGACTGCCTTCAATTTCCTTTTTTAGGGAATCGACCGCAGCCAAAACTGCGATTATGGAAAAAATACCGATGGTAACCCCAACCAAGGAAAGAAATGTCCTCAACTTGTTGTTTCGCAAGGCATTAATAGCAAAATTGAAACTCTCCTTTAAAACCCTTAGGTATATAAGCATTTATAAATTCAGATTTATTGTTTTAGTTTTTTGGCGAAAAGTTTTGTCTTTATAGATTCTACTTTTTTTCAATACACTTCTGTGAAATAGAATCCTAAAAATGAGTTGATAAAAATATCAAAAGTAAGACGTATTCTCTTGCCTTATGTTACAAATTTACTATTCAATTCATTACTTTTGCACCTGCTTTGCCCAAACGTTGGGCCTTAATTTTTTATAATGGACACTTCCCTCAAGATCAAATCGGCTCTAATTTCTGTTTTTAGCAAGGACGGACTAGCTCCAATAGTACAAAAACTGCACGAACAAAACGTAAAAATTTATTCCACCGGTGGCACTGAAAAGTTTATAAATGACCTTGGCATAGAGGTTATTGCCGTGGAAAACGTAACAGACTATCCTTCAATTTTTGGAGGTCGTGTAAAAACCTTACACCCGAAGGTATTTGGTGGTATTTTGAACAGACGCGACAATGATAGCGATATAGCTGAAATGTCAAAATACCACATTCCTCAAATCGATGTCGTGATAGTCGATTTATATCCTTTTGAAAAAACCGTTGCTTCTGGAGCTTCCGAAGAAGAAATAGTAGAAAAAATCGATATCGGTGGGATTTCACTTATTCGGGCTGCAGCTAAAAACTTTAAGGACACTATCTGTGTTTCTTCGGTTGAGGATTACGATGAATTCCTAAAACTGATTTCCGAAAACAATGGCGTGGTTTCTTTAAAGGATCGAAAGCGCTTTGCCGCTAAATCTTTCAATGTTTCATCTCATTACGACAGCGCCATCTTTAATTATTTCAATTCCGAAGAAAAGTTGGCAGTACTGAAAGTAAGCGAAATCCACGGACAAGAACTTCGTTACGGTGAAAATCCACATCAAAAAGGATATTTCTTTGGTGATTTTAATAAGATGTTCACCAAACTTCACGGCAAGGAGCTAAGCTATAACAACCTTTTGGATGTTGATGCCGCAGTAAATTTAATGAACGAGTTTAAGGGGGAAGCGCCTACTTTCGCCATCTTAAAACACAACAACGCCTGCGGAATTGCCCAAAGAGAAACTTTACAACAAGCGTATTTGGCTGCTTTGGCGGGAGATCCCGTATCGGCTTTTGGTGGGATTTTAATCGCCAACACCGAAATTGACAAAGTTACTGCCTCTGAAATAAACAGTCTCTTCTGCGAAGTGGTAATCGCCCCCTCCTTTTCATCCTCAGCACTTGATATATTAAAGGAGAAAAAAAACAGAATATTATTAATTCAAAAAGAAGCGGAATTACCTTCAACCACCATTCGGACTTGTTTGAATGGGGTTTTGGTCCAAGATAAGGATGGAATTACAGATACTGTCGAAATCTTAACGAACGCCACAGACAATAAACCAACTGAGGTAGAGTTAAAAGACTTATTGTTTGCTTCCAAAATTTGCAAGCACACCAAGAGCAACACCATCGTTTTGGTCAAAGGAAATCAACTTTGTGCCAGCGGAACTGGGCAAACCAGCCGAGTGGATGCTTTGCGACAGGCTATAGACAAAGCAAAATCATTTAATTTTGAATTAAAAGGCGCTGTGATGGCCAGTGATGCTTTTTTCCCATTTCCCGATTGTGTGGAAATAGCCGACAATGCAGGAATAACGGCAGTTATCCAGCCAGGAGGTTCTATAAAGGATCAGCAGAGCATAGATTATTGCAATGCTCACCAAATGTCTATGGTATTTACAGGCGTTCGACATTTTAAGCATTAAAATTTATTACATTTGAAAAAACAAACCTAAACCCCTAACTCTCAACACCACGAACTATAAATTATGGGATTTTTTGATTTCCTAACTGAAGAAATAGCTATTGACCTTGGTACTGCAAACACCCTCATTATCCATAATGACAAGGTGGTTGTGGATGCTCCCTCCATTGTTGCCCGCGATCGAACCACCGGCAAAATAATCGCTGTTGGCCGGGAAGCCGCAATGATGCAAGGCAAAACCCACGAAAACATCAAAACCATCCGCCCCTTAAAAGATGGTGTAATAGCAGATTTTGATGCGAGTGAAAAGATGATAAATATGTTTATCAGCGATATTCCCGCACTGAAAAAACGCTGGTTAAAACCTTCCTTGAGGATGGTTATTTGTATTCCAAGCGGCATTACAGAAGTGGAGATGCGTGCGGTAAAAGAAAGTGCCGAAAGAGTAAACGGAAAAGAAGTATATCTCATCCACGAACCAATGGCTGCGGCCATCGGGATCGGGGTGGATATTATGCAGCCCAAGGGAAATATGGTCGTGGATATAGGCGGTGGCACCACTGAGATTGCGGTTATTGCGCTGGGAGGAATTGTCTGCGACAAATCCGTGAAAATTGCAGGGGATGTATTCACCAATGACATCGTTTACTATATGCGCACCCAACACAACCTTTATGTGGGAGAACGCACGGCTGAAAAAATAAAAATCCAAATCGGGGCGGCTACTGAGGATCTTGAACTCCCTCCAGATGAAATGGACGTTCAAGGGCGTGATCTTTTAACGGGGAAACCAAAACAAGTGCAAACATCATATAGAGAAATTGCCAAAGCTCTGGACAAATCTATTTTGCGAATTGAGGATGCGGTTATGGAAACACTTTCACAAACCCCACCAGAACTTGCAGCTGATATTTACAATACGGGAATTTATTTGGCTGGAGGCGGTTCCATGTTGAGGGGACTGGACAAACGTCTTTCCCAAAAAACGGATCTGCCAGTTTATATAGCCGAAGATCCTTTGCGGGCAGTGGTGCGGGGAACTGGTATTTGCCTAAAGAATTTAAACAAATACAAAAGTGTATTGATAAAATAAACAGTTTTCTCTTTTTGGAAGTGCGCTTTTCCTTGAAAAAATATTCGTCACCTAACCTGCAGCTATATAAAATGAATATTTCTTCGAGTTTGGCACTTAATACTTCAAAAACCTGAATAACCCCGAACGGCGATGCAGCAGATTATCCATTTTTTTATCCGAAACAAAAATTTAATTTTGTTTGCGGTGCTGTTTGTCATTTCGATATTGCTCACCATTCAGACCCATAATTATCACAACTACAAATTTACTAGCTCGGCCAATAGAGTCATTGGAGGAATATACCAGTTTAAGAACAACCTGACCGATTATTTTTCCTTAGGAAATGAAAACCGTAAATTGTTGGACGAAAACCTCCAATTGAGACAAAAACTAGAAAGATTTAGGGATCTCGCACCCATTCCCGATTTGGACTCCTTGGTCATTCCAAGCAAATTCGAGTACCGATCTGCAACGGTTATCAATAACAATTATTCCAAAAGTAAAAATCAGCTTACTCTGGATAAGGGAAAAAAAGACAATCTAAAAATTGATATGGGCGTTATTTCCGCCCATGGACTGGTTGGTATCGTAAGTGGCGTTTCAAAAAATTACGCCACGGTGCAATCTATTTTGAACACCAAAAGTAAGATCAACGCAAAGCTTAAAAAATCCAGTCATTTCGGGACCTTGATTTGGAACACGGAAGATCCCAACGTTGTTCAATTGATAGATATTCCACGTATCGCGAAAATTGAAAAAGGCGATACAATTACTACTGGAGGTAGGTCCACTATTTTCCCTGAAGGCGTATTGATCGGAACAGTGAAGGATTTCCGTCCAGATAAAGATGACAACTATTACTATGTAAATGTAGATCTGTTCAACGATATGACGAGTTTACAATATGTATATTTGATAGAAAATAAAGAAGCAGAAGAAATAAAAATATTGGAAAAAGGAGTGGAAGATGCCGAATAATGAGATTATAGTAAATGCCGGTCGGTTTGTGATTTTGGTTTTTGTACAAGTGTTTTTGCTTAACAATATTAACCTCGGAGGGTATATAAATCCTTATATATATATCCTTTTCATTCTCCTTTATCCTCTAAATGGCAACCGTTCTCTACTAATATTTTTGAGTTTTTTACTTGGTCTTTCAGTGGATATTTTTGAAGATTCGGGCGGGGTGCACGCTGCAGCCTGTGCGTTTATAGCTTACATCAGGCCAGTTGTGCTAAAATATTCCTTCGGTATAAGTTATGAATACAACAGCGTAAACCTAAAGAAAGCTGCGCCGGTGGAGCGTTTTACTTATATTACCTCTATGGTTGTTTTCCATCATTTTGTGATGTTTACCTTGGAGATTTTTAGTTTTGAACATATATTGTTGTTGATCAAGTCAACACTATTTTCGGCTTTGTTCACAGTGATCTTGATTTTCGGAAGTTTAATCCTCTTTAACAAAAAAACTTCATGAGAAAGGTTTTGCTTATAGCTTTAGTACTTATCAGTGGCGTTATTTTTGCAGCCAGGCTTTTCTATTTGCAGGTTTACGATGCCGCCTCCGATTCGCTTTACCAAAACTCAGCCATCAAAATAATGTACGATTATCCGCAGCGGGGATATATGTTTGATAGAAATGGAAAGCTTTTGGTGTCCAATCAGCCTTCTTATGATGTAATGGTAATTCCGCGAGATGTAAAACCTCTGGATACCCTCGAATTCTGCAGCTTGCTAAAAATAACAAAAGAAGAATTTATAGAAATCCTTGCAAAAGCTCGGGTATATTCACCTCGGCTTCCTTCCGTAGTCGTTCCCCAGTTGAACAAGGCTGATTATGCCTCTCTTTCGGAAAAAATGTATAAATACCAAGGATTCTACATACAAAGAAGATCCCTTCGTGAATATCAAGTGGACCATTCCGCCAATGTGATGGGCTATATTGCAGAAGTAAATAACGCCATAATTGAAAAAAACCCCTATTACCAGATGGGGGAACTGATAGGTACCGCGGGGGTTGAAAAAGAATATGAAGACGTATTACGCGGTTTGAAGGGAGTGAAATACATTCAAAAAGACAGGTTTAATCGGGATATCGGTCCCTATAAAGACGGAATTTTTGATACTTTACCAGTTCGTGGAAACGACATACAACTCACCATCGACGCCGCCCTCCAAAAATACGGGCAAGAATTGATGGTCCATAAACGCGGGGGTATTGTTGCCATTGAACCCGCAACCGGCGAGATATTGGCATTAATAACCGCTCCCAGTTATGACCCCTCTCTGTTGGTGGGACGAGATAGATCCAAAAACTTTACAAAATTGTGGTACGATACCATTGGGAAGCCCCTTTATGACAGGGTTCTGATGGGAGAATATCCTCCTGGCTCCCCTTTTAAGGTATTGACAGGACTTATTGCCCTTCAAGATCAAGTAATAGAAACCGAGGAACGAATTAATTGCTCGGGAGGTTATTACTATAACGGAAGAAGATTGATGAAATGCCACGGTGCCCACGGATCGATAGCGATGGTTCGCGGAATTGCCCACTCTTGCAATACTTATTTCGCTACACTTTATCGACGATCTATCGATAAGTATTCCACAATTCAAGAAGGCACCGACCATTGGAAAGCCCATTTGGCCAGTTTCGGTCTGGGCGACTTTTTGGGTTATGACTTGCCAAGTGGCAAGAGAGGTCTTATTCCTAATTCGGAATTTTATGATCGTTTCTATAATTTTCCAAAATATAGATGGTTTTCAACTGCTACGATCTCAAACTCTATTGGTCAGGGTGAAATCTCATTGACCCCTATTCAAATGGCAAATTTTACCGCGGCCATTGCTAACCGTGGTTATTATTATACGCCCCACGTTATTAAAAATATTATAGGACCAGACACCATTCCTTCTATTTTTAAGGAAAAGCACCATACCACCGTGGAATCCAAATATTTTGAACCCGTGATCGAGGGCATGTACCAAGCGTATGAACGAGGTACGGCATCATTTCTTCGGATACCCGGAATTGAAATCTGCGGAAAAACGGGTACTGCCGAAAACTTCACCAGAATTGATGGCAAACGGGTTCAACTTACGGACCATTCAATATTTATTGCCTTTGCCCCCAAAGATAATCCTAAGATTGCCATCGCAGTATTCGTCGAGCACGGATATTGGGGCTCTCGATGGGCTGGACGCATTGCCGGTCTGATGATTGAAAAATATCTAAAGGGCGAAATAACCCGCAAAGACATGGAGAAGTTCGTGTTGGAAGGCAGCCTGGAAGCCGAATACGCCAAGCCCTATAGCGGCCAACCCTTCTCAATAAACCGCTAATGACTGGAGGTAGGACTTACGTACGTTTTGATTGGTTGATAATTTTTATCTACATAGCTTTAGTGGCAATTGGATGGATAAATATTTATTCTGCTGCTTTGGGCGATACCGCCAAAGGATATTTCGATTTCACCCAGATTTACGGCAAGCAGATGATGTGGATTGGATTCAGTATCGTCCTAATAATTTTCATCCTCGCCATTGAATCAAAGTTTTATGAGAATTTTGCCAGTGTTATCTATATTGCATCTCTGGTGTCATTAGTCGGACTTTTTGTCTTTGGAAGGACGATTGCAGGAACCACGGCTTGGTATGACTTTGGAGGGTTTAGCATTCAACCCAGCGAATTTGCAAAAGCAGCCACCGCCCTCGCATTGGCTAAATATGTGAGCGACATCCAGACGAATATGCAGGAATTCAAACACCAGGTGGTGGCCTTCATTATACTTGCGCTTCCGGTAATCCTAATAATACTCCAGCCAGATCCAGGGAGTGTCTTGATTTATGCTGCCTTTGTTTTTCCTCTTTACCGCGAAGGGCTTCATGGGGTTTATTTGCTTTTGGGTCTCTTTGCGGCCATTCTCTTTGTCTCTACCTTGGCATTTGGAACGGTCTGGGTAGCTTTGGCAATTATTTTGATTGCGGGTTTTAAATTTTATAAAAACAGAAAAAAGCGGCCGAGAATTATGAAATACGTGTTTTTGGTCATTACCTCCATAATATTTGTATTCTCAGTAAACTATATTTTTAATAATGTTTTCAGCCAACACCATAGGGATCGATTCAATATAGTTTTGGGCAAAGAGGTAGATGCCCGGGGTATTGGCTACAATACGCACCAAAGTGAAATAGCTATTGGAAACGGCGGTTGGCTTGGAAAGGGATGGACGGAAGGCACACAAACAAAAGGCAATTTCGTACCAGAACAGCACACCGATTATATCTTTAGCACCATTGGCGAAGAATGGGGATTTGTGGGCAGCATGCTGGTGGTCGTGCTGTTTATGGGCTTGATTTTAAGAATCATCTTCAAGGCTGAAAAACAAAAATCACAATTTGGAAGAGTATATGGTTATAGCGTTGCGGCCATATTATTTTTCCATTTCTTTGTGAACATCGCCATGGTCACAGGAATTTTCCCAACGGTGGGAATTCCACTCCCTTTTATAAGTTACGGTGGATCGGCTCTTTGGGGTTTTACTGTCTTGCTGTTTATTTTTGTGAAGTTGGACGGAGCAAATTATGTCCATTAATCAGATTTTTTTAATCTGACATTTTACGTATTCCTTACATCCATCGCATCGCGCAGGGCATTGCCAATCAACATAAAAGCTGTTACCAAACTCATAATGGCCAAACCCGGAATGAGGGCCAAATAAGGTTTCCCCAAAATAATATAAGCGTAGTGATCCTTGATAATCCCACCCCAACTGGGGATCGGAGGTTGTGCGCCTATCCCAAGAAAACTTAGACCACTCTCAATAAGAATGGCACCGGCAAAATTGGCCGCGGATATAATAATAACCGGAGCCATACTGTTGGGTAAAATATGTTTTATGATTATCCGAAAATTGTTAAAGCCCAAAGCCCGAGCGGCAGTTACGTACTGCATCTGTTTTACGCCCATAACTTGACCGCGAACCACTCTCGCTACTTCAACCCACATAGTGAGACCCACCGCGATAAATACCTGCCAAAATCCTTTTCCCAAAGCCAAAGTAATGGCAATCACTAGAAGGAGAGTCGGAATGGACCACGTAACGTTTATGAGCCACATAATGGCGGCATCAACCTTACCTCCAAAATATCCGGCAATCGCCCCCAAGCTTATTCCGATTATCAAGGAAATCAAAACAGCTACAAATCCTATGGCAAGGGAAATCCGAATGCCGATCAGCATTCGGCTCAAAAGATCTCTCCCGTATTTATCGGTGCCAAGAAGAAATTTTTTTTCTAAAATATATTTATTTGGAACCCCATCGACCGAAACAGTATCTGGAAAAAGTGAGAGAGGGTAGCTTTTTTGCAGTCCCTCAGCTCCATCAGGCGTGTATTCGGTTATTTCTATGGAATTTTCCTCTAAGGAATATTTAGAAATGGGAATCTCAGTATCCGCATGTGTTTTTCCAAAGAAGAAGGCCGAAATGGCATGTCGTTCTTCGACCGCCGAAGGAATAGTCAACATTTGAACCGTAAACCCAGGATTTTTGGAATGAATGGAAAGGTGCATCTGATTGGCGTTCTGCGAATTGTCTGGCGCCAACGCATAAGCAAAAATGGCCACCAGAACACATATTGCCAAAAAGCACAAACTGAAAACGCCCCAAAAGTCTTTTTTAAACTTCTGGAGCGCTAAACTTTTTAATGAAGTGGAATTTTTCACAGTTCAAATTTACTGAATTTTCCACCTTTAATATTGCCGATAGGAAATCTTATCGAACAATTCCAATTAAATCATATTTATTATAATTAAGATTTAATTTTTAATATCGGCCACTTTTCCCGCTTTCACATGATTCACTTTTAAATCCTCCAAAACGTGAACCGCCTCCTCAACATAAATGTCCTTGACCAAATTTTTATGCCAGCGGTTACGCTTTTCCAACAAGGTGGTGTCTTGCTCCATCAAGGCCACTTCATAAGGCAATGACTCAAACGTCAACTGATTGTTGTATTCATCCATAGCATCAAAACGCTTGGTTTCCTCTTTCCGCTTTTCAATTTCTGCACTGTAGGCATCAAAATTTAAATTAACTTCTTTCTCGTCTCTTCTAGCCTTAATCCATTTGGCATTATCATCAATGAGTTTCAACTGTTCATTTTCTGCCATTCTCTCCTTGCTCAACTTAATGGTTTCATCATAATCTATATAACCATCCCAAGCTTTGTATTTAGCGGGAGCTATTTTGTCGTAAGGCAGAGGATTGTCGTAATCTTTTTCTCCTATATCGATATAGCTATATCTGTCAGGCATCACCACGTCGCTCTTTACGCCTTCCAATTGGGTAGAACCTCCGTTCACCCTATAGAATTTCTGCGAGGTGATTTTCAACGCCCCCAAATCGCCCATATCGCTTTGGCGTAACCATTGGTTTAGGTCTATAACGTTTTGAACGGTTCCTTTGCCATAAGTTTGTTCACTTCCTATGATAATTCCACGTTTATAATCTTGCATGGCGGCGGCCAAAATTTCGGATGCTGAAGCTGAAATCTCGTTCACCAAAATAACTAAGGGTCCATCCCAAGTTATTTCGCCATCCCTGTCTTCCAGCACTTCCTTATTTCCTCGGGAGGCCACCTGAACGATCGGGCCTTTTTTTATGAAAAGTCCAGCAATATCCACGGCAGTACGTAATGATCCACCACCGTTATTTCGAAGGTCAAGGACCAAACCAGCCATCCCTTGCTCTTTTAAACGAAGAATCTCCTTTTTAACATCAGAAGCGGCGTTGCGCTCCTTATAGTTCTCCATGTCAAAATAGAACTGTGGCAGATTGATCAGTCCGAATTTTTGGTCGCCTTTTTCGATCAAGGCCGACTTGGCATAGGTTTCTTCCAGCTCCACTACGTCGCGGGTAAGCACCTTGTCCTCTATTGTACCATCCACATTTTTGATGGTAAGAGTAACCTTTGTGCCTTTGGGTCCCTTTATAAGTTTTACTGCGTCATCAATACGCATTCCCACAATGCTTACAGCTTCGGTTTCATTTTCTTGGGTCACTTTAAGAATGACATCCCCCACTTCAATTTGCTCACTTCTCCAGGCCGGTCCCCCACTTATTATTTCTATAACAGTTATATAGTCGTTCTTCTTTTGAAGTCGCGCGCCAATGCCCTCTAGCTTCCCAGACATTTGAAGATCGAAGCGATCCTTGTCAGGTGGAGCAAAATAATTGCTGTGAGGATCGAATGCTTCTACTATTGTATTCAGATAAATAGAAAAATAGTCCTTTCGTTGAAGATCCTTGGTAAATTCAAAGTACTCATCAAGCGATTTTTTTGTATTTTCTCTCGCTTTTGCTTCTAGCTCAGAAAGAGGTTGTGGCACAAAAGGTTCTTTGGATTTCTCGGCCAAGTCTTTTGAATCCTTTTCCGGAGTCTCAAATACGTCAAAATCATCTTCATCCTCCGATTTTTTCTTTTTAGAGGTTATTCCCTTTTCCTTGTTGTTTTGCTCTTCTACCAAATCATAATATCCAGAAAGAGTCGAGAATTTCAACTGCTGTTCCCAGCGTTTTCTTAATTCCTTAACGTCCTTGGCGTAAACAAGCTTATCATAATCCACATTAATTGTTTCCTTTTGGGTGTAATCGAAGGGCTTGTCCAATATCTGAGGATACAATTTGGTTACCTCGCCCATCCGCTGTTGGAAGCGCTCGTAAACCACATCAAAGAAGGTAAGGTCTTTGTTTTTTATTTGATCATCGATTTCGGTTTTATATTTACTGAACTCCTCTATATCGGTAGCTAGAAAGTATCTTTTCAAAGGATCCAGTCCTTTGATAAAATTTTCATAAACATCTGCTGAAAACACATCATCCATAGCACGGGCATCGTAGTGCCCTTTTTGGATCACGTATGAAATCAGGTTCAACAAAACCTTATCCTTATCAGGATCGTTGAATTCCTTGGTGGTAAAACTGCATGAAGCCACTGCCGCAAAAACGACAAGGAACAATACTTTAAAATTCTTCTTCAAAATCCGCATACTCTTTATTCTTTATTCTTAAATTGATAATAACGCCTAAATTATACAAAAAACCGTGCCACGAAGGCGTAACGATAATAATTTTTTGTTAAACCAAGCATTGTCTGGCAAAAGATTCATTTTTGATTCTAAACATCTCCAATTAGCCTGCCAATAACTGCCTTGACAAAATAATAAATGTATTTTTGTCATCCTAACACTAATAACGAATGGCTCAAAAACGACCTCTTATTCTGGTAACCAATGACGACGGCATAAATGCCCCGGGCATTCGGGCTCTTATAGAAGTAATGAACGATCTAGGAGAGGTATATGTTGTGGCACCCGATGCTCCCCAAAGCGGGATGGGTCATGCAATTACTGTTAACGATGCCATATACTGCAATCACATTAAGTTAGCCAATGACGAAATGCAAAAAGAATACAGCTGTAGTGGTACGCCGGTGGATTGCGTAAAACTGGCTGTAAACGAAATTATAAAACGAAAGCCCGATCTTTGTGTGAGTGGAATTAACCACGGTAGCAATTCCTCTATTAACGTAATTTATAGCGGGACCATGAGTGCGGCCGTAGAAGCGGGAACTATGGGAATTCCAGCTATCGGTTTCTCGCTTTTGGATTTTTCTTTGGAAGCGGACTTCAACCCGGCCAAAAAATTCGTGAAAAAAATTGCACAACAAACGCTTATAAACGGTCTGCCGAAAGGGGTAGTGTTAAACGTGAATATTCCCAAACTGAATCTTCGAGAAATTAAGGGTATAAAAATCTGTCGGCAAGCAAAAGCGTATTGGCAAGAAAAATTTGATAAGCGCACCAATCCTACTGGCAGGGATTATTATTGGCTCACCGGCGAGTTTGTAAACGAAGACGAAGGTGAAGATACCGATGAATGGGCCTTAGAGAACGGTTATGTTTCTATAGTTCCGGTGCAATTTGACCTCACCGCACATAATGCCATAAACGGATTGAAGAAATGGGATTTGTGATAATTTGGTATAAAAAGTAAAGTGGAGCATTACATCTATTAGAACACCAAAACATTTTTATGAAACCACAAGTAAAGGAAATTCTAATCGGGCTGATAATAGGCTTGTTGGCCAATATGGCCGGCACCTATTTATACATTTATTTTTTTTCTAAAGAAAGTTTGGAAACCACTATTCAAATGGCATTGGAGAATGATCTTTTGGGGAGTTTGATCGCATTGGGAGCAATTTTAAATTTGATGGTCTTTTTCGTTTATATCAAAAAAAGACAGTACTTCAGAGCCAGGGGAGTTGTTTTGGCTACTTTAATCGCGGCAATGGTTATCTTGATTTCGAAATTTTTGTAAAAAACAAAGTGGTTTCCACATATCTACTTAACTTAGTCAATATTTAATATACTTAAATTATGAAACGCGCTGTTTTTCCAGGAACTTTTGATCCAATTACTCTCGGACACATAGATATTATAAATCGTGCACTTCCCCTATTTGATGAACTCATAATCGCGATTGGTGTCAATATGGATAAGAAAACGATGTTCCCCTTGGAAAAGCGCATTGAGTTTATTGAGGAATTCTATAAAAATGAGAACCGGATTAAGGTGTTGGGCTATACTGGGCTTACCGCAAAATTCTGTCTTGACCAAAATGCCCAATTTATTCTAAGAGGGCTTCGAAATAGCACCGATCTTAATTACGAGCAGCCTATTTCCCAGACAAATTACAAAATGACAAAAGTGGAAAGTGTGTTTCTATTAAGCTCTCCGAAAGTGTCGAATATTTCCTCCACTATTGTACGCGATATAATGAGAAATAATGGGGATTATGGCCCCTTTGTACCACCATCCGTGAAAATATAGTTCTACCATTTTTTATTCAAGAAATTTTAAATAAAATTCCAATAAAAATAGCCGCCCCAAGTTTTGAGACGGCTATCTTTTATTACTGTATCTTCTCTTTACTCTTTTATAAATCGTTTTGTAATCTGCCCTTCCGTGCCTTGAATTACAACAAAGTACGGGGCAGCTTCCATATCGGCAATGTGGATTGATTTCTCAAGTCCCATTCCACGAAGATCGATGGTCTTTATCAGCCTTCCCCTTAAATCGAAGATCGTCAATTTCTCCAGAGAAAGACTTTTCGGATTTCCGAGCATCACCGTATAGCTTGCCGGGTTGGGATACAATTGTAAGCTTCCCAAATTCGCAACCTGACCTCCTGTGCCCAACTCACTTTCTACGCTGAGTTCAAATGAACAGCTGGATATATTGCCGTATTCATCTTCGGCAGTAAGGGTGATTGTGTAAACTCCATCAGAAAGTGGGGTTCCGGGAGCTGGATTCTGCGTAGTCAAGGTTACTGGATCAGTACAATTGTCAACGGCAGTTGCCTCCCCTGTTCCAAAATAATCCGGTACAATATAGTACAGATTACCTGTTCCTGGATCAACAGTCTGATCACTCGGGCAGCTGATAACTGGCGCAAGTCTATCCACTACGGTCACCAAGGCGGTACAAGTAGCAAGGTTGCCATTGTTATCCTGACTGAAAACCCGTACAGTTACTGGGGTTCCGATATCGGCACAGCTGAACTGAGTGATATCAACCGCCACGCTTAATATGCCACAGGCATCATCGTTGGAAGCAATGACATCGCTTGGGTTAAGTATAGCTGTACCGTCAATTCCAAGTTCCAATGTGAAATCCTGGCACACTAATGCCGGAGGGGTATTGTCCTCCACTGTTACTATGACTGTACAGGTGCTGGCATTGCCATTTACATCAGTCACTGTAAGAACCACAGTGTTGCTGCCTACATTACTGCAATCGAAAGTATTGATATCAAGATCATAACTAACTATTCCACAAGCATCAGTGCTACCATTGTCAATATCACTACCAGAAATAGTAACTATCCCCGTTATCGGGTCGAGCTCTACCGTAATATCCTGGCAGGAAACAATCGGAGCCGTTACATCTTCTACCGTTACTATGGCTATGCAACTACTGCTGTTGCCATAAATGTCGGTAACCGTTAAAATAACGTTGTTATCCCCCACATGGCTACAATCAAAAGTATCAATATCAATTGAAATGCTGGCCAGACCACATTGGTCAGTACTTCCTCCATCTACGTCAGCAGCAGTGATATTAGCATTACCATTGGCATCAAGAGAAATAGTGATGTTACGACACACAGCGATAGGAGCCTCATTGTCGGTTACAGTAATAGTGAAACTACATACACTTGTGTTTCCGTTAACATCGGTGGCTGTAAACTCCACAATATTAATACCCACCGGGAATTGACTACCACTCGGTAAACCGCCCGTTTGCACAATTGAGTCGATACCGCAATTGTCTATTGCAATGGCCATTGGGAAACTGACAGTTGCAAAGCAATTGCCTAAATCTGTGGTAGCTGTAATATTTGAAGGACAGGCAATAACAGGAGCCAATAGATCCTCTACTGTTACAATAGTCGTACAGGTTGAAACATTTCCGTTTACGTCCGTTACCGTTAAAGTAACAGTATTCGCACCTACATCGGAACAATCAAAAGTATCCTTATCGATGGTCATGCTCGCGATGCCGCAATTGTCCGAACTGCCGTTATCGATATCCGATACGGTGATACTGGCATTGCCACTGGCATCAAGCTGTATCGTGAAAGGAGCG
>JBARWQ010000051.1:0-42794 GCA_049646885.1 Aequorivita sp.
CCTTTCAATAGCAGCCGGCCCTTCGATACATCCGCCGAGGTTTACCTGCCGGAGGCACGGCGGACACTCAGGGACCTGTGTGCACGTCATTAAAAGCAAACTCGCCCATTGTGGTCGGACTGCCATCCAAAACATTTCTTTAAGTCACAATGCCACTTCCCCTTTAGGGGTGCAGGGGCAAGACGAAAGCCAAGGTGGCTGAGCCCGTCCGCCGAAGGTGGATGAATTTGAATAGGGCGGCAGCCATATTCAAATTTGTATCGAAGCCCCGATTTCCAAGTCACAATCAAAGGTGGCTGAGTGTCTTTCAAAAGCAGCCGGCCCTTCGATACATTTGCCTTACGGTTTACCTGCCGGAGGCACGGCAAACACTCAGGGACCTGTGTGTAGTACATTAATAGAGGCACTAGCCTAATCAGACCGATCTCCTCCAAACATGAGTTTAGTTACAATCAAAGGTGGCTGAGTGAATTTGAATAGGGCGGCAGCCATATTCAAATTTGTATCGAAGCCCCGGCTCACTACTAACAACCAACAAAAAAAGGGGCCCCTCAGTAAACCAAGAAGCCCCTTTCAACTAAAAAATAGTTGATTATCTAATTAATCCATCATTGTTTTAAAACCTTAAAGGTTTCCAAACTTCCATTTTCGAACATAACACGGAATATATAGGTTCCAGTGGTAAGGTCCGATAGATTCACTTGTCCGTTGTCTGGACGGTTCATTGTCAAGACCTGCTGTCCAAGTATGTTAAAGACCGATACAGAGCTGACGTCCATGTCGGCTGCAATGGTAATAACACCACTCGTTGGGTTTGGATAATAAGTGAACACTGTATTCACTTGATCTTCGATGCCCGTGGTATCAGCTTCTTTGATCTCAATGTCATCTACATATAAGAACCACTGATCGGCATCGGAGAATGCATTGAAACCGAAGTAATATACTCCTGAATCAGTAGCCGTAAACTGTACTGTATTCATGATTTTACTACCACCGCTCAAAATACCCACGTGCTCTGCAATTGCGTTTGTCATTGCACTAGGATCGTTGTCGTCTCCAAAAGCAATTTTCAGGTTTTCCGGAAATGCAGCAGCTGCTCTTGAACCATAACCGTAAGTGATTTCATAATCAGTTCCAGCTTCAAGGTTAATTCCTTGTGTAAAGAACCAAGTATTAGCAGGAGCACTAGAGCTATACTCATATTCCAAGAATGTTCCCGTGAAGTCTCCAATCGCACTTGTAGAAGTTTTCCAATTGTTTCCGGTTCCTGCGTTTACAACTGTAGTACACTCAGGCATGTCTGGAGGAGTAGCAGTTTCGAAGTCTTGTACATAAGGTACATCGACAGCGTCACAAGGATCTGGATCACCACCACCACTGCTACAGATTCCTGATACAGTCATGATTCCCTCTTTTGTAAGGTTACCTGCATCTACATACTCAAACCAGCCATCTGCTGGTGTGTACTGCCAGCTTGGATACGAATCTGGGTTGGTTACATAATCGTAAGAAACCCAGTAAGTGAAATCGCCTGTAGTGGATAGTTCTGAAGCAATTGCTAACCAGTAGCGTGCATCTTCAGAAGCATCTGCGGTCAACTCAATCTCAGGCAATGTTAAAGTAACGGTGTATTGCGTAAAGCCACCAAAGGTTCCGTTTTCAACAAAAGTCATATTTGAACTGTCAAAATGATGTGTGATTCCGGTGGTTGTACCTACGCCGCCACTTCCATTGTCCTCAAAAATCTCAAGGTCAAATTCGCTTGGCTCTCCGTCTATGTTCACCACATCAAAAGTCATAGTTTGCAGCGTGAAACTTTCGTCTGCGGCTACAGTAATATCATTGGCAACTATATTGCCACTGGAGAATCCAATACCTGTTGGCTGATTCTCATCATAAAACACTTGTTCGCAAGCAGTTCCACCGCCTCCGGTACCTTCCTCGCAAATCAGACTGTAAACTAGATCTTCCGTTCCGTCAACAATCCAATTGCCTCCAGTACTGTCATTGAAAAACGCCAACCCTAAACCGAAAATTCCAGAGGAAGTCG
Organism: Aequorivita sp.; assembly: GCA_049646885.1. GTDB lineage: Bacteria > Bacteroidota > Bacteroidia > Flavobacteriales > Flavobacteriaceae > Aequorivita. The sequence continues at coordinate 2,054 of JBARWQ010000051.1, forward strand.
CTTCCCAGGCTACACCATTGGATTCAACTTCCATCCAATAGGTTCTGTTGGCATCAAAATCCGCAGCATCGTCAAAGGCTACTTCAAAAGTATGTACGTCATACCCAAAATTGGAACCAACAAATTCTGTTGACTTCACCGTACCGGCTGAACTATGGACCACACTGCCCGGAACGCCTCCTTGGTCATCATAGATAGTAAAATCAAAGGTCAGATCACCTGTAGTCTGTCCTGCGTCAAGAAATATATTCAAATTGGAGCCATAAGCCGTAAAGCCATCATCTCCAACAATAATATCTACGGCCAATTTCTGGTTGGTAGTACCGCCAAAGAATAAACCGTTTTCTATTCCGTTGGTCAGGTTGAACTGGTCGTCGCAGACAAAGCCGCCGCCAGTACCTCCGCCAGAAGTACATTCACCTTCAATTTTGAAAGAAAAATCATAAGAATTCGAATTCTGAACCCAAGAAACACCTCCATCAGCAGTATAATGACCTGGAGTGTGAACGCCATCATCAGTGATTACCCAGAAATTAGTTCCGCCATCGGTACCTTCTGTTACTTGAATGGCTACCCAATAGATACCTTCATCCAATTCAACTGCCGATGGTAGTGTAAACGCTAAATCATACGCGTCCATACCGTAATTATCTCCTATTAAGGTTTGTGAATCTGGCGCAACATTACTAAACGTATTAACCAGATCGCCGGGAAGACCCGCCTCATCTTTATAAAAGGCAATAGTAGTTGCTTCTCCAATATTATTAAACATTCTAAAAGTAACTTCTTCTACGCTCATCGTTTCACCTGCGGCGATTTCGAAATCCTCAGCAAATAAAAGACCCTTAACGTCACCAACTCCGTCATCAAGCGAGAAGGCAAAATCTTGTTCACAAGGATCACCTGAACCACCGCCCCCAACTTTTTCAATATGGATTGTGTATTCGGTGCTTTGTGGAGGATCCCAAGTTGAGATTACAAAATAATAAGTTTCTCCTGCAGTTACCGGCAGCTCTTCTATTAAACGTGTACCGCCACTAATTGAAGTGTGATATCCTACTGTAGAAGTAAAAGGACATCCGGTAAATGCCCAAAGACCAATCCAATCATCATCATTGGTTGTAGAAATATTTAAAACCTCATTATCAGCAGGCGTATAGGAATATACCACCTCATCTCCTGACAGGTAATAGGGGGAGCCGGTTCCGGTTGTTACAGCATCCGGTGCAACAGGGGGAACATCTCCATTGGAGTAATTGTTGCCATAATCAGCAGTGTTTCCTGCATCATCATAAGGTAAAGAAGTCACTACAAGAGGAGCATCACAGGTTTCACCTGCAGTTCCACCTCCACCACCAACTTCTACAGTATAATCTTCTGCTTGTCCGAAACTACCAGCATTACAGCTATCGCTGGCCGGAGTGGAGAAATTTTTCATAACTCGCATGCGAGTCTGTCCTGCGAGGGCATCAGCAGGTACTTCAATATCGCTTACTGCTTGTTTGCCATCCTCCCCGGTTGAATCTTGAAGAGTTCCAATTTCATATCTTTCAGTCGCCTCATCAAAGATTCCATCCTGGTTCCAATCGATCCAAACAGTAACGTGATTGGTCCAGTTTCCGCCAGTATCACCTTCTGCTGCAAAAGAATAGGTTTCTCCCGCAGAAACATTTGCTACAACACTGGTAAAATCCTCATGGGAAATAGCGCTATTAACAGGAGACGGATTGTCCACATCGGCAAACACCACTCTTGTGATTGCCTCTATCCAAGAGAATCCATCAACTTCACAATAGGGATCTGGAAATGCCATGGGCCTATTGGAGTTTTGACCGGCAATTGTTCCAACCGGCTTTAAAGATTGTTGTTCCATTCGTTCAGCTTCCATTTGCGCCTCGGTTTTCATTTCAGACTGAGCTGAAATCGATCCTGACACAGCAAGAAGCAAGGTCAATGTCAAAAGCCAAGAACCGTATAAATACTTGGGTAATTTAATTTTCATAATAGAATAATTTTAATTTAAAAATTTGAATAAATTATAAATCAATAAGCAAAGCTTACTGATAGATAGTTTCACTTTAAGGTAGAAGTAATCATACTCCTAAATTAATAGCTCTAAATTCTGATTCTACTCGATGTAGATGAACTGTAATGCCTAGAGAAAGTTAGTTCTCAATAGTGCTTTTAAAGCTTGATGCCTTGGCATCTTTTCTGGTTGTCTTGGCTTCAGTGTTTTTAGTACTGGTTTTTCTCATTGCTGCCTTGGTATCGCTTAAATTAACCGATTTGGCTTCAGTAGCTCTCGTGCCTTGAGTAGCCTGAGTGGCATGAGTAGCCTGAGTAGTTTTACTTTGTTCCTTCTGAAGAACTTCAGCCTTTTGGAGTTCTGTAGAAGAAATTGGTTTCTGTTGCGCATAAAGAATCGGGCCGGCAACAAAAGCGGCCATTAACAGTAGTTTTTTCATGTGATACTTGAAATTTTGAAATTAGATAATACCCAATGTTAGGTATTTTCCAAACATATAAAAAAATTGACATAAAGCCAAAGATGTATCTGCCCTAATCAGGAATTGTCTTTAGAATTAGATAATAAACCCAATTAGTTTTGGATGATTATTTAGTTTTAAGAGGTTAGGCAACTAGATCAAGTAGTCCGATATTTCGAGGTATTTGTCTTAGGACGAACATTCAGGAATCGCACAGGGCACGGGCGAGACGCCCGCGCCAGCGAGGGGGTGGGTAAACAAACAACAATCCCCAATTAACGAATTAACGATTCCCAAATTAACCAATTAACAATCCCCAATTAATCAATTAACGATTCCCCAATTAACGAATTAACGATTCCCCAATTAACCAATTAACAATCCCCCAATTAACCAATTAACGATTCCCCAATTAACCAATTAACAATCCCCAATTAACCAATTAACGATTCCCCAATTAACCAATTAACAATCCCCAAATTAACCAATTAACGATTCCCCAATTAACCAATTAACGATCCCCAATTAACCAATTAACGAATCCCCAATTAACCAATTAACGAATCCCCAATTAACCAATTAACGATTCCCAAATTAACCAATTAACGATTCCCCAATTAACCAATTAACGAATCCCCAATTAACCAATTAACGATTCCCCAATTAACCAATTAACGAATCCCCAATTAACCAATTAACGATTCCCCAATTAACCAATTAACGATTCCCCAATTAACCAATCCCCAATTAACGAATCCCCAATTAACGAATTAACCAATTAACGAATCCCCAATTAACCAATCCCCAAAATCCACTAAAGCAATTTTTTTAGTCCGTAGTAATGTCTTATATTTAACCCCTCATTAATCACCTCCCCTCGAATTTTTATTATTATGTCCAAGAAAACACTTGTAAAAGAGTTGTTACGTGGGGGCGAAGGATTTATACGCTTCTTTATTGTTATTGCCTGTTGTGCGCTGCTGCTGGGAGTTATCTCCTTGTTGCTTTTTCGATAAGGTTTCAGAGTAGATGAAAGAAATGAAACCGTCCCTTTTGATATTCACCTATAGGTGAATACTCAGGGACCTCTGTGTACGTTATTAAAAGCAAACTCGCCCATTGTGGTCGGACTGTGCCATCCAAAACATTTTTTATAGTTTCAATCAAAGGTGGCTGAGCCTGCCCGCCGTAGGAGGGTGAATTTGAAGTGGGCGTTAGCCCAATTCAAATTTGTATCGAAGCCCAAAGGTGGCTGAGCTTGCCCGCCATGCCTCCGGCAGGTAAACCGTAGGAGGGTGAATTTCAGAGCGCAGCGCTTGAAATCTGTATCGAAGCTACCGAGTAGTCCCCTTTTTTATTTGCAACAATTTGAACCGGCCTGTATCGGGGGACACTTTACCGTGCCATAACTACAAAAAACGCAACAATCCCCCTGCTTTGGCTTCAATGTTTTCCCGCAGTTTTCGCACTCATAAAAAAATTGGCAGGCATCCGTGGGCATGGTTTCTGTTTTTTTATGTAGGCAGTATGGGCAAGTAATGGTTGATAGCAGTGTAATATTCATTTAATTTCCTTCTTCTGGGTTACTGTGTAACCTGTTTTGGCCATTGCCGCTTCTATTTCTTTTACATCCGTTTGGGTCTTGTCAAATTCAATGATGGCATTTCCGTTTTTATATGAAACAATCGACTTGATTATTCCTGACAATTTGTTTACTTGATGATTTACGTTTTCTTCACAGCCTGAACAGGTCATACCTGTGATTTTAAACTCTGCTGTCCCAATTTTCGACTGTGGCCTTAGCGTTATTTGTTTTTCTACTGTGGGATAAAACACCTGTGAATACATTGGGAATGCAAGCATAATTCCGGCTAGGATGGTCACAAGGCCCAAAAAGCCCTTGGTCTGAACGAAGGGGGTCTTTTCCACTGGGTCGCAGCATTCCATTGCATCCCTTGGTTTTAATTTCCAATACCAGGCAAAGCCGAGAAACAGGACTGTCAACCCGATCAAATAAGGTCTAAAAGGATCAACCCAAGAAAAAGTAGAGGCAAAGCCACTTGTCCCTGCCAATAATGCTAAAACCGGTGTTATACAGCAAAGAGAAGCCGAGATAGCCGTTACAATTCCCAGGCCGATAAACCTTTTACCCGATTTCATTTTCTTGTTATCCATCTTATTTCCAGTCATCTTTATACCTAATGTTATGATTTTATACAAATCCCCAAGGTCTCGTCAATCACCCTTAAAAGTACAAAACTCAACAGAAAAAACCATATAATTAAAGAGAAAGCACCTTTCCCAGAGATAAATCTCAAATCAAAGCCACAATTACTCTTACCCAACGGTAGGGGTAAAGCCCAAACAATGAACAATAGCAATAAACAATAGCAATAAACAATAGCAATAAACAATAATAATCCTCCGTGTCCTCCGTGGTTTCTCCCGACAACAACCTGCAACTGCAACCCCAAACCAAAAACCATAAACAATAAACAATAAACCCCCACCCACAATTCCCCATACTTCCATATATTTGAATTAGCATAAAGGCTAAAGTTGGTGTCCGCTTATGGGTTATGACCATCTTGCCATAAATTCAAAACAACACCTCATGATAAGTACCAGAATAGGGAAGAAGGGGGACATCGACGGCATGCTATCCCTTCAAGAGAAATATTTATATAGAAACCTGACCGAAACAGAGCGGCTGAGTGGATTTGTGACTACTCCGTTTACGGTTGGCCAGATCGAGGGAATATTGGAGCAAAACGGGTTATTTGTAGCCGTGAATGAAAAGGATATCATCATAGCCTACGCCTTTGCCGGCAGTTGGAAATATTTTGAGCAATGGGAAATCTTCAACTTTATGGTCTCCCGCTTTCCCCAGCTGTCTTTTCAAGGAAAAGAGATAACCACAGCCAACAGTTTTCAATACGGTCCCGTGAGTATCGAGAAGGAATACAGAGGAAAGGGAGTATTAAACTTGATCTTTGAGGAGATGCGCCTGGAGTTCATCAAGAAATACCCGATCTCCATTACCTTTATAAATAAAGTAAATACAATCTCCTTAAAGGCCCATACCAAAAAACTGGGCTGGGAAATAATAGATGAATTTCAATTTAACAACAACACCTATATCGGGCTGGCATTTGATATGAAAAACTCTGTCTTGGGATAAATGCCAAGCACCAAATGCTAAATGGCAAGTACCAAATTCCAAGTGCCAAATTCCAAAATCCAAGCACCAAAATCCAAGCACCAAATTCCAAATACCAAGCACCAAAATCCAAGCACCAAATTCCAAGCACCAAGTACCAAAATCCAAGCACCAAGCACCTCCCGATATCGGGACCAAAACCCAAACCATAAACAATATCAATAAACAATATCAATAAACAATAATAACCCTCCGCGCTCTCCGCGAGAAACCCACAACCGACCACCGACCACCGACCACCGATTACCCAATCCCCAATCCCCAATTAACCAATTAACCAATCCCCAATTAACCAATTAACCAATTAACCAATTAACCAATTAACCAATCCCCAAGCACCAAATTCCAAATTCCACCCTCCAACCGACCTACTGCCACTGCCTACTGCCACTGCCACTGCCACTGCCTACTGCCACTGCCACTGACCCCAATCCCCAATCCCCAATTAACCGATTACCCAATCCCCAATTAACGAATTAACGAATTAACCAATCCCCAAGCACCAAATTCCAAATTCCACCCTCCAACCGACCTACTGCCACTGCCTACTGCCACTGCCACTGCCACTGACCCCAATCCCCAATCCCCAATCCCCAATCCCCAATCCCCAATCCCCAATCCCCAATCCCCAATCCCCAATTAACCAATTAACCAATCCCCAATTAACCAATCCCCAATTAACCAATCCCCAATTAACCAATTAACCAATCCCCAATTAACCAATCCCCAATTAACCAATTAACCAATCCCCAATTAACCAATCCCAAACCACATTTTTTTCATATCTTTCACCCTCAACCCAATACCAATTAAATCCATGAGAAAACTTATACTCCTCCTGCTACTATTTTCAGTTTCCCTATTTCCGAGTTTTGCCCCTGCGCCAGTTCACTCTCCTATTGCCAGCGTGCATACTATAGGCGAAACCGTTTATGTGACCAAAACCGGCAGTAAATACCACCGGGGGACATGTCAATACTTGAAAAAGAGCAAGATCAGAACCACCAAATCAGAAGCCAAGAATAACGGCTATACTGCCTGCAGCCGTTGTAAACCGTGATTATCGACTTTTGAAAACACAGCCTGCCCCGATTTTTCATCGACACCTTTTTGACACCCGACAAGTACCAAGCACCAAATTCCAAGCACCAAATTCCAAATTCCACCATCCAACACTCAACCGATCACCGATCACCGACCACCGACCACCGACCACCGACAACTGCAACCTGCAACAAACAGTAAGTAATAAACAATAACAATAAATAATAACAATAAACAATAACCTCCCTGCAACCTGCAACCTGCAACAAACCGTAAGTAATAAACAATAGCAATAAACAATAATCCCCCATCAAAAGAACCTTCGACATATTCATCTCCACCGTTAGTCTTCTAATCCTCAGCGGTCCTATCTTGCTTTTGGTGTTTTTCGCCTATATCGACACAGGTAAAGGTCTTTTTCTTCAAACCCGAATAGGCCAATACGGCGAACCCTTTACCATTTATAAGTTACGGTCGATGCAGCCCTGTTGCAATTCTATTTCTGCCTATGGACAGTTTTTAAGACGATCCAAACTGGATGAGCTCCCACAACTCCTCAACATCCTCCTGGGTCAAATGAGCTTTGTAGGCCCCCGTCCCGATATACCTGGTTACTACGACCAACTCCAAGGTGATGCCCGTAAGATACTCGAGCTCAAACCCGGGCTTTGTAGCCGTGCGGCCATAAAATACTTTAATGAGGAACATCAATTATCCCAACACCCAGATCCACTGAGGTATAACGATGAGGTTATTTTCCCCGATAAAGTAAAGATGAACCTAGAATACTATCACCACCAATCCTTCCGCGAAGACCTCAAAATCCTCTGGGAAACCGCTAGGAGAGTGGTGGGGTGAATCAATTTGTCTCGATCTTTTGGAATCAGGACGCTTGGAGTCAGGACTTTTTGAAGCAAGACTCAGAACCCCACTCACCCCCGACCACAGACCACCAAAATCCAAGCACCAAATATCAAGCACCAAATACCAAGCACCAAATTCCAAAACCCAAATTCCAAGCACCAATTAACGAATTAACGAATTAACCAATCCCCAAAACAAACCCACAACCCACAACCGATAACCCACAACCGATAACCCACAACCCAAATTCCAATCCCCAAATTCCAAGCACCAATTAACGAATTAACGAATTAACCAATCCCCAAATTCCAAGCACCTCCCGATATCGGGACCAAAACAGACCGTAGGGAAACCCACAACCCACAACCCACAACCCAAATTCCAATCCCCAAATTCCAAGCACCAATTAACGAATTAACGAATTAACCAATCCCCAATTAACCAATCCCCAATTAACCAATCCCCAATTAACGAATTAACGAATTAACGAATTAACGAATTAATCCCCAACAAAAAAAGAGCTGTGGCACGTTACATACCACAGCCCAAACATTCTACCCCGAAGATTTTCTTGTTGATACAAGGAAGCATATAATTCTCCAGGCCCTTAAGAAACATAGGGAGTTATTATTTATTCATTACGATGGCCTTGTAATCGATGGCCACATCGTCGGCAGTTAAAAGTTTTACTATATATACGCCATCGCTTAAATGGCCGGTATAGAAACTATAGTTACTGTTGTCGCCCAGGTTCTTTTCGTGGATCACCAACTTGCCGTTCATATCGTACATAGACGCCGACTTAAGTGTGTAGCCCTGAGGGTTTCTCACTTCTAAGCGCTGTTCTGGGTTGTTTTGAAAAAAGTTTACGTTGGCAAGGATTTCATCCCTGTGATCCATTTCGTTTTGTGGCAATTCCTTGCCGCCTGGCTTGGAGAACACTATATAAAAGCGATCCTCATAAGTGCCCGCGGGCAGGGTAAAAGAAGACGTGGCCGAAGCGGCTTTCAACAAGGGTCTATATGTGTTTTCCACCCTGTCAAAAAGATATGCGGTATTATATGGTTTTCTTATTTCCTCGACGGCGCGCAATTCTATCTTGCTGCTTTTGTGAAGCTTAAAAGTAATGGGAATCTGTTTGTCTAAATAGAAGTTGGTCCCTTGAATCACATAAGGCAAACGATTGCTGTCATCGCCAATAGGGAAGAAAGCATCAGACTTCATTCCGCCTGGACTCGGACCGTCAAAACCGCGGTCATAGCCATCGGTGGCTTGTGGAGAGAATACAAGTAATAAATCGCGGGTAAGCGCATCGTCAAAGATGGTGTAAAGGCGTAATTGAGGTGTTCTGTTATCGACTTCAGTAGCGGACTGGGCAGAAAGGCTCATAGTGTTGCCATCAGCATCGTTTTGTTCGGCAGTTTCATCGTCGCCAGTGGGTCTGTGGAAAACGGAATTATTTAAAAGTCCTTCTTTTATAAATCTCCTATGAGTATTTTTTATATGAACTAGACCGTCCCCAGAAATGGGGCTGCCCACGAACATAATTCCCTGCCCAATGGGAGAAAACCTGTGTGCTTTTACAAAAGTTCCACCATTACCAGATGCTCCACCTTGAGTTCCGCTAGAGTTATAAATATAGAAAGTAGCATTCGTAAAATATCCAGTATCCTCAGTTGAATTAGGATCTGAAGGTCCAGGAATGTAGGTTCCATATCCAAACGGTTTTTGGCTATATAAGTGGTTCATTTTAGTACGATCTTCATCGTAAAACCAAAACGCACCTAAATCTTCGTTGCCGATTTCATAAAACACTCGGTTCAAATCCAAAGCAGACGGATATGGATTCCCTGAGAGAGTCATTTGAGATTCACCAGCTATGGGAACTGAAACCGGAATTATAAAATCTCCATTATTCGGTCTTCCACGAAACTCGTACATTTGATTGTGACCTTCTGTACCTAGAGGACCGGAGCCTAGTCCACCAAAATTTACGCCTTTCATTGTAAATCCAAACCCTGCAGGCGCCCCATTTGAAGCGTTGATACGGGTGTAATGACTTTCAGCTTCAGTTCCAGGGTCTTTGTGAATATACATCCAACGTCGAGAAATAGTTAAGGGAGAGGAAAAACCCTCCTTTGTACCTATGTTTTTGCTTTTTCGAGCTTTAGTTCCAATTCCACGAGGTGTGTTGCGATCGTCATATATACTTTGAAGGCCAAAATTGGTGTTTCCTGGACCATGTACCGTTGCACTATCCACTGTCCTAGGATTTCCTACCGGAGATGCCCAATAGTAATAGGCATAAGCATTAGTCGGATCGGTAACTTGTTGCGCCGAAAGAAAGCCATCTCCGCTATTGCTAGATGCAGTTCCTCCTTGAATCAATTGTCCACCTTCTCTTAGGTAAATGCTCGCTTCAACATCGAGATTGGGATTTTTGGTTAGATCTATACCTTCTTTTACATACAGAATTTGATCCTTTACATAAACAAAGGCATCTGTACTACTAGATGGAGGCCTAACCGTCAACTGCGCAAAGGCTGCAGCGCCGGTTAAAAATATTGTTGAGTAGAGTAGTAGGTTTTTCATAATTTAGCGGTTTTGAAAGTCATTTGCTCTGGGGCGACAATGACCTTTTTCACGGTTTAAATTTAATAAGAAAATTTAACATATAGTGTTCTTCCTTGCAAAATACGTAATATTTTCGTTATTAGGCATTTATGAACGATGAGTTGTAAACAAAATAGCTGGGAAGACGGTATGTATAAAGCGCTAAAGGTCAGGAAAGAGAAAGTTTATCAGCAGTGAAAATATTCACAACAGATTGAAAGCCTGTTGTTTTAAGGAAATCCGATACTATAATAATGATCAGTAGATTATTAAATGTTACAGGTTTCGTGTTAATCAGTACAATTCGAGGTTAAAATCGGCTGAATTTATTGCATCATTTAATTCAATTTTAACCCAATAAAATATCTATAAGAATGAAAATAGGCGATAGGGTAGCGGTATTGGACGATGCCATTTCGGGTGTAATTCGAAAAATAAAAGGCAAAACCATTACTATTGAAACCCCCGATGGCTTTGAGATGGATTTTGAGAGGAACGAGCTTATCGTTATCGACGGTTCCCTTTCACGACGGGAATTGGCCAAGATGGATATTGACGCCGTTATTTCGGAAAAGGAAGAGAAAAAGCGCAAAAAAACTCCCCGTATAAAACCAAAGGAGCGAATGCAACCAGCGATGGAAGTAGATCTCCATATCAGCCAGTTGGTGCCAAAAACCAAACACCTTGGCAGTTATGAAATACTGAACATTCAAATGGAACACGCCAAGCGACAAATGGATTTCGCTATCTCAAAGCGTATTCAGCGAGTGGTCTTTATCCACGGCGTTGGCGAGGGGGTGCTCCGTTCCGAACTGGAATTCCTCTTTGGGCGTTACGATAACCTCAAATTCTACGATGCCGATTATCAGAAGTATGGAAGAGGGGCGACGGAGGTTTATTTTTTTCAGAGTGGGATGTGAGTTGTTGGTTCCCTCCTCCGGCGGGCAAGGTCGGTAGTCGGTTGTGGGTTGTTGGTAGTCGGTTGGATGGTGGAATTTGGAATTTGGTGCTTGGAATTTGGTGCTTGGAATTTGGTGCTTGGTATTTTATTCAAAAAAACCCCAAAGGTTTTAAAAACCTTTGGGGTTTGGGGACGGGGTTTGATTTCAACCTCTTATATCAATGTAAATCCAAAAGCTATATAAGGAATTGCGATATCGTTTACGGGGCCGCCGGCGCCATAAAACGTGGAACTTAAGAAAGTCACGTTGGCCACGGTTAACGGAAAGGGGATCGGAGCAGAGTTGGTACGTCTAACGGCTCTTCCCACAGTTTCGTTGAGAGAGGTGTAGCCGGGTTGGATAGTTCTTCTTACTATAACCACATCCCCAGAAGTTACAGGGATGGGAGGAATAGAGATATATTGGGTTGTGGTTTGGGAAAAAGTATGCACCCCGGTGTAAGTGCCATTGGGCGCAATGATTTCCATAGTGTAACTCCCAGTATAAGCAGCCGGATTTTGATATCCGATACTGCAGATGTCACCATTGGAATTAATTTGAATGGTGTATTCGTGGGTCTCAAGGTCCATCCAATCAGGTTCATCGATATAATCGGTGGTATTGGCTATAAAAGTCGCAAATGCTTGCGTTACGGGGCTGTCAAGGGTTTCACACGGATTTGTGGTGTCGTTGTCCGAACTGCCACAACTGATAATTGTTAGCCCAAGAATTGCAAATAAAAATGTTTTCGAAATTGTTTTCATGATATATGTTTTAGTGTTTAACAGTATATCAATTGGGGGTTTGGATTGTTACCCATTGTTGGAGATTATTTTTTGGACGGTTGGAGTCACGACGGTTTGAATCACGACGTTTTGAATATAAAAAACCCCAAAGGTCTTGAATCTTTGGGGTTTGGAATTTGGAATTTGGTACTTGGTCCCGATAGATCGGGAGGAATTTGGTACTTGGTACTTGGATTTAGGTTAAGAGGTTTTTTGTTCCTTATTAAAATAAATCAGATAATAATACATCTGCTTCTCCTCATCCCAGCCTTTTTCAAGAAACTTGTCGGCGCTGTCGGAATTGATGAAGTCGAGTTTTATTTGGATGTTGGTGTCGAGGTTGATGACGTTTTTAATCTTTTTTCGCGCTGCGGTCACGGCTGTGTTGGCAATAGGGAAGGAGGTAAGGTCCTCGATGCTGTACTTAGGCGCTTTTTCGCTTTTATAGTGACGGAATTCCGGAAGGAGATCGGGATTTTCAATCACCTCGTTCATAAAGGCGGTCTCTTCAAAGTTGTCGTTTTTGGCAAAGTGGTTTACCGCGCGGTTCATAAACAACACTTCCTGTTTTTTATCCTCTGCCGGCAAAACGACATCCTTGGCGAAATCCTGACAGAATTTTAAATATTTCTTGGTGTAGAAATTATCGTCCGCAAGCGCTTCCACGCCTAAAAAGCTTTCCAACCAATAGCGGGCGTCGTAACGATTGCTGTCAACAGAAAGGATTTTATAGCCTTCTTCCTTATTGGAATTGAAAATCAAACACCCTTTATCCAGCTTGTTCAAATTGACTCCATGTTGCAATAGGGCATCCAATTGTTTCCCACTTTCCACAAATTGTAGAAAGTCTTGTTTCAATTCACTTTTAAAAATCCCGATGGCATCCATTTTCTCATTGTCCAATTGCACATTTTCCAAATAAGCAATAAAAACCTCCCCACATTTAATATGTGGATGTTCCGATTGGTTATATAGATAAGTAGCTATCTTTTGACTTTTTTCGTGAATGCTTTCAGGATTGGCGAAAATTTCAGAAGAAAGATTGTAAAGCTCGTGGAATTCCAAATCGGCTTCGTGAGCAAAGTGGAAATAATTCTCCTCCTTTTCTCTAAAGGGCTTTAAAAAGAATTCTTTCATCAAAGGCGTGAGCTCATCATCCATCTTATAAGGCCGCTCCGAAATAAAAAGCGATTCGTTTCGGCTTTTGTTGCCAACACTGTGAATGGAAAGGGATGCAATATGGGTATTAAAAAGATTGATCATTTTTTAGACATGAGATTTTAGACGTGAGACGTGAGATTTGAGACGTGAGATTTGAGATGTAAAGGGGGCTTATTAATTCCAGTTTTCGTCGAAGTCTAGGCTGTCGTAGTCTTCGGGATCGAGGTCGAATTCTTCGTCGAAGTCGTCGTCGGGATCTATTTCTTCGGAAAGAAATTCCTTTTCGGGGGCTTCATCTGGAATTTGGCCATGGGCAAACATGAGGTTCGGGTACATCTGACCTTCTTCTGGTTCGGCAATATCCGCCAGTTCCACCATAAACGTCCACATGTTCAGAAAGTCATAAACATAGAGCAGGCGGGTGTTTTCGCGATTAACTATCTCGTCCAAAAAGGTTTCCCCCATCAGGCGAACCCTTTCGTCATCGTCGCCCACATCAAAAAGGGAGATTTCCTCGCCTTCTTCCCATAAATCATTACTGGTGTAAAAGGAAGCCATCTCCTGGCCGTCAAAGCCAAAGGATTGGATAATGACGTTGTGGAAGTCCTCTAAGGTGGCAGAGGCTTTTATTTCAATATCGCGAAAAACATCCTCATCGGTATCGAGGATTATTCTGAAACGGTAAATCATTATTTTAAGCTTTTATTCGAAGGCAAAGTTAATTAAAAAGTAGGCAGATATGCCCCTTGTGTGTCAGATTTAGTTAAGGGCTATGGAAAGGCATAGTACATAGGCTATTGACAATTTCAGTAGGTCGCTCAACAAATTTTATCAATGTGAATTCAATCTTTTTCACTTCCTATTTCGAAAACCTGTGCAGCACATAGGTCATATTTGCCAACAAAAAGAAGGCAACAACTTGGTGAAGTACTCCCAAGGTAACGGGTACGCGAAGGATAAGAGTGAAAACGCCCAAGGTAAACTGTATTAATACCAGCACCAACAACAGGTTTATCCCGTTTCTTTGGGGTGCGGTGAGCTGCATATTTCGGGTTTTATACCAAAGATAGCCGATAAAGCCAACCACTACATACGCCATATATCTATGGACGAATTGTACGCCGCTCTTACCTTCCACAAAGTTTCTCCACAAGGGAGTTTGTTCGGTATAAACGGTTTCGTGTATCCATTGGCCGTCGGTCATCCAAGGCCAGAAGTTGTGGATCCACCCGGCGTTGAGACCGGCAACAAAGGCACCCCAGATAATTTGGACCAGCAGTATCGCCAAGCCAATGCGGATCAGGTTTCGGATGTGTTTATCAATTTGCTTTTTCACCGGATACCAAAGATCCATCGCCACCCAAAAAGTATAGGCGAAGGTTAAAAATGCCATGGTGAGGTGCATTGCCAGGCGGTAATGGCTTACGCTCGGTCTGTCCACCAACCCACTTTTCACCATATACCATCCCAAGAAACCTTGTAATCCCCCAAGGAAAAGCAGGATGAGCGATTTCTTGATAGTGGACTTGGTAAGTTGCCGTTTAAGTAGGAAATAAAGGAAAGGGATGATAAATACAATTCCCAACAATCTTCCGAGCACCCGGTGAATATACTCCCAGAAATAGATGTCCTTAAAATCATCCAGATCAAAATGCGAATGGAGCTTTTGGTATTCCGGGAATTGCTGGTAGTGTTCAAATTCCGCTATCCATTGCGCCTCGTTCAAGGGAGGAATGGTCCCCGTAATGAGTTTATAACTCGAGATAGAAAGTCCCGAATGCGTAAGTCGGGTAATCCCACCCACAACTATCATCACAAAAATCAAAAAGCAGCCCGTAAGCAGCCAGTAGATTACTTTTTTATTGTCTTTTTTTGCCACAACTCAATGATTTAAATTCCAAGTACCAAGTACCAAGTACCAAGTACCAAATTCCAAATTCCAAATTCCAAATTCCACCCTCCAACCGACCTACTGCCACTGCCACTGTCCACTGACCCCAAGCACCAAATCCCCAATTAACCAACCCACAACCGACAACCGATAACCCACAACCGATAACCGACAACCGACAACCGATAACCCCGCAACCCCTAACTTCCAACTTCCACCTGTTTCCCGCTTCCCAATACAGTTTGTAGTATTGTCGCGATTCCCATAACTAGGGCGCAACCTACCAAGTTCAGCCATAGATAGGGCATAAGGTCTATATACCACATATATATTATGATAACTTGGGTGATGAGGGCGGCGATAAAAACCGCTCGGCTGCCAACGTATCTTATAAAAAACGCCAAGAGGAAAATACCGAGGACGTTGCCATAGAAAATGGAGCCGATGATGTTTACCAACTGTATCAGGTTGTCGAATAAATGTGCCGAACTGGCCACTATAATTGCCACAACTCCCCATAACAGTGTAAAAGCACGGGAGGCTGCCACATAGTGTTTTTCGCGTTTTCCTGGCACGTTTCTTCTGTACAGGTCAATAGCTGTAGTAGAGCCCAAGGCGTTCAATTCCGAAGCGGTGGACGACATGGCCGCGCTGAGAATGACCGCTAATAGCAACCCAATCAAACCCCGGGGTAGGTTGGTAAGGATAAAGTGAATAAACACATAATCCTTGTCGTTGGTTTCCGCCTTCGGATTCGCTTTTTTGATAATGATTTTGGACTGGTCACGAAGTTCTTGTGCGGTAACGTTTAGGTGGCTTATTTGTTCTTTGTATTGCTGTCTCTCAAGTTCGTTTTCGGTCTTGGCATATTCTATTTGCACCGTTGCGAGCTGTTCGTCCAATTGGGCTTTGGAATCCTCCAAATTTTCATATTCCTGGGCGTAAGCAGATTTTTTAACATCCTTTACCGCGGCTGGATTAAAATGTAGGGGAGAGGCGTTGAATTGATAAAACACAAAAACCATTACACCTACCAACAGTATAAAAAACTGCATCGGCACTTTTAGGAGGCCATTCATAATAAGGCCCATCTGACTTTGTTTTACGCTACGGCCGGAAAGATAGCGTTGTACCTGGCTTTGGTCCGTCCCAAAATAGGAGAGGGCCAGAAAGCTCCCGCCAATAATACCGCTCCAAAAGGTGTAGCGATTGTCGAAGTCGAAAGAAAAGTCGAGGATGTCCATTTTTCCACTTTCCCCGGCGATCTCAAGGGCTTTGGTGAAAGTGATATCCAATGGCAGATAATTCAGTATCAAAAGGAAAGCGATAAACATTCCGAAGAAGATCACCGCCATCTGTTGCTTTTGGGTAACGCTCACCGCCTTGGTGCCCCCGCTTACGGTATAGATGATGACCAAGGTCCCGATAATGATATTTAAATGTACCAGATTCCAACCCAAGACCGCAGAGAGGATGATAGAAGGAGCGAAAATGGTAATCCCACAGGCCAGCCCACGTTGGATAAGAAAGAGGATGGCTGTTAGGGTTCGGGTCTTCTTATCGAATCGGGTTTCAAGATATTCATAGGCGGTAAAGACCTTTAGCTTGTGATATATAGGGATAAAAACCAAGCAGATGATAACCATGGCTATAGGCAGGCCAAAATAAAATTGGACAAAGCCCATGCCGTCGTGAAAAGCCTGTCCGGGAGTGGAAAGAAAAGTAATGGCACTGGCTTGGGTAGCCATAACACTAATGCCAATGGTCCACCAATGCGCTGTATTGCCGCCTTTTAAATAATCGCTCACATCTCTTTGACTGCGCGACTTCCAGGTGCCATAAAGGACGATAAACAACAGCGTCCCAATCAAAACTAGCCAGTCAATCTGCTGCATTTAGGCGAATTTTTGCATTATTAAATAAAACAGATAAATATACACGGCATTGAGCACCAATACCAAAGTAAAGCTCCATTTCCAAGTGTATTTTTGAGAAGGGATTTTCATTACTATTATTGTTTATTACTATTGTTTATTACTATTGTTTATTATTATTTACATATTAATCATTTGTCATCTGAGTATTTCGGCTGTGCTCAATGTGAACTTCGCCGAAGGATCAAATTGCAAAATTACCATTCCATAACTTCTAAGGGGAATTCTTTTTCTTTATTTTCCTATAGAAAGCATATTCGCGAACAATCTATATGCCCCAGGCACTCCCGCGGGCAATTCCCTAAAAAAACTCAGGCCGGTATAGATATAATAGCCTTTGCCGTATTTTGCCACCAATAGCGAACCTTTAGTCTCTGCTTCCCCTTTGTCGTGCATGCCGAGAAGGGGGGTGAATTCCTTGGCCCACTTATTCGGAAAGTACAGCCCGCGTTCCTGTACCCAGCCCTCAAAATCATTTTGGGTTATCTGGTTGGGAGTGTTCAAAAGAGGATGCTTTGGGTTGAGGAATTTCACCTTGGAAAATTCATCCGTAACCCTATCTCGGGAAAGAGTAAGGGCAAAAGGCGCCAAGTTTTCCGTTACCAAGCTCTGATTGGTGTTGTACTGCACGATCATGGTACCGCCATTTTCCACATATTTATTTAAAGCCGACTGGGCGAAGGCCAGTTCCGGTACAATGTTATAAGCGCGGATGCCAACCACTATGGCATCAAAATTCTGAAGGCTTTTTTCTGAAATATTATTGGGATCGATCGTGGTTACGGTATAACCGATCTGTTTCAGACTTTCTGGAATAGCATCGCCGGCCCCGTTGATATAGCCAATCTGTTGTCCTTTTTTTTGAATATCCAAGCGAGCCACTTTTGCTTCCGAGGGCAAAAGAACACTTTGAAAGGGAATGTGATCATAATCAACAATCACGAGTTCCTTGTTGAAGATTTGCCCGTTCATTGAAATTTGTGGTTTCACATATCCCTCGCTTTGGGAAACGCTGGGAGTTACTTTAAAAACAAAGGTTTTGGTTTCGTTTTTTCTCTCGAGCACAAAAGTCTGTTGTGCAGGTGATACTTGCCAACCTTCAGGATGCATTAGGCTCAAGTTTCCTGAAATACCGTCCTTGCCAGCGCGAACAATTACAGAAACATTTTTAGCTTGGCTATCGGCAAAAATCAAGACCTTTTCGGGGATGGAGGCAGTGACTTCGGGCAATACTTCCAAAGGGCGATAGACTTCCCCTTTAACCGGGTCGTTAAATTTGTAGATAATATCTTTTGAAAAGGGAATGCTCAAATCGCCAAACTGAAGCTCAAATACCAAGCGTTCAAGCGAAGGGGTTTCGGGCAGTCCTATTAAGTTTTCAGGGGCATTGTACATGCCTGTACTTCCCTTTTCATTTAGCCAATAAGGAGAGGAGTAGAGCGGATTGCTTTTTCCGGAATTCAATTCCAAAGTGATTTTCTTGTCAGTGTTGAAAGGGAGCGCTGCGGAATCCTTCCATAAAACTTTTTCCGGATATTTGCCATCAGAAGGGAATTTAATCTCTTTTAGAGTTACAGCTGTCTTCCCTCTATTCACCGCTTCAACGGTAACTTTAAAGTCCTGATTTGGATTGACGGAATTGGTCTCCGCCACGGCTTCAATAAAAATGCCGCCGCAATCGAGGATGAGTTGCTTGAGTTGCTCGAGTTTTATATCTCGCCAATGGGAATCCTTCAGATTTAGAATCAGCGGATAAGCTTTTAGCAACTGCGGCAGTATTTCGGAAGGGTTTTTAAAATTGAAATTGTCTTCCAAGGGATAAAGGATCGCCCCAATTGCCGCACCGCCTTCCAATCGCGACCATGAAGTGTCAATACCTTCAAAGAGATCGTTATCGGAAGGTTTTGTGCCTTTTAGCAATTCCAAATATTCCATTTCCGAACCCCGCGTGCCGGAGCTGCCGAAACCTTGTGATTTGTGCATGCTTCTGCTTAAGGAGGCGATTTCGCCATTGGAAAGACCCAGGGCAGGGAAGTAGGAGCCGATCTCAACCGAAACGTGATTGGATTTATCCGCTTTTTCAAATTTCTCCTTGCTCCCATAAAACCACCAAGACGTATTAAAAAAGAGGCGTTGTGGTTTCCAGAGACCATATTTTTTGGCGGAATAGGGAAATTTCGAGGCTTCGTTGGCGGCCTCAAAGGCTTCCATACTCAGGGTAGCGGAAGCGGTGTGATGGCCGTGCGTGCTCCCTGGACTACGATGGTCAAAACGATTGATGATGATATCAGGTTGGAATTTTCTAATGGTCAGGACCACATCGGCCAAAATCCTGTCGTGGTCCCAAAACTCAAAAGTTTCCTCTGGGTTTTTGCTGTAGCCAAAATCATTGGCGCGGGTAAAAAACTGCTGTCCGCCATCAATCTTTCTGGCTTCCAAGAGTTCTTGGGTACGGATAACGCCGAGCAATTCCGCCAATTCCGGACCTATCAAATTTTGACCTCCATCGCCTCTGGTAATGGAGAGGTAAGCCGTTTGGGCGTGCACATCGTTCACAAGATATGAGATAAGCCGAGTGTTCTCATCGTCTGGATGGGCGGCGATATAGAGGGCAGAGCCAATAAAATTTAATTTTTGAAGAGAATGGTATAATTCTGAAGCCGTGGGTTTTTGTGGGGCTTGGGCAGTGGCAATTATGGTAAATAGAAAAAAGAGAAGCTTAAGGGAACGTATTTTTTGCATATAAGATATCTGATGATTCAAAAAAACGTACAAAGATACCTATAAATGACAAAAAGGAAACAAATTTAACGGGCAGGATTCCGAACCGGAAAACAATCAAGAACTTCCAGTTGAAAATAACCATTTAGGATTTAGGTCCTTTTTCTACTTGGGAAGCCATTGAAACCACCTATTGATTTAATCGTGGGGCAGGTTTTCAGTGTTTTTGTCCACATCCTTTTTATGTTCGTGGAATTCCTTGGATTTTACGATGCTCACTCCCTTTTGAAGCATCATGCTATTGGGGTAGGTCACGATTTCGTTGTTCTTGGTATGGAGGATGATATGGAAGGTTTTAATATCCTCTATGATGCCTTCACAGGGCATTTCCTTGTCGTGGATTATGATGTAGTCCCCAATTTTATATGGGAAGGTAAAAAACATGATAATGCCACTGGTGATGTTGCTTAGGATGGACCATTGTGCAAAGAAAGCAATTCCGATAACGGCAAAAATCGAGGACATTACCAAGCCCAAGTTTTTAAAATTCACGCCCCAAATCATAAACAGGCCCACAACAATCAGAAAAAAAACCGCAAAGTCCACGTGTTTCATAACCAAACCGGTGCGGTGTTCCAAGCGTTCAATTCTTTTGGCAAAATTGCGAACAGTTCTTTTAATCACTAGTCTTATCAGAAAAAGCACGAAAAGAAGGACACCGGACTTAATGAATTCGGGATAATAGGATTCTAAAGTCATGGAGTGGTTTAATTAAGCATTAAAGAGTCACGCAGATGCGAGAATTCATTTTTATTTTGGTTCCAGTAATCGGTTTTCATGCTCTTCAACTTTACAGCTGTAGTATGCAACCTAATAGTGTCATTTTGAGGTGCCGCGCTCACTTCTTCCCACTTTTCAATGGAATAGGGGAAGCTACTTTTGAAAAACAGCGTCAATTGTCGTTGCAATCCCGGATAGTTCAAGGTGTAAATAGTAATAGAGTCGCCTTGTTTCAGGCTCGCAAAGGCAGCTTGCTCCTTGATTTCCTTATGGGTAAACCTCAAATATTCGAAAGAGGGAATCACTTGAAGATCACCCGTGGGCAATTCCTCAGGATTAATTCGGATTAGGTTCCAGAGTTCATTTTCCAGCCAAGTTTTCGGCAATTTAATATTTTGGTCCGCTTCCCCCTCGAAATAGGAATTGGATTGGATATCAAATTTGCTTCTGTTATTGAGTTGCATATACACTTGGCCGCACCATTCCTGAATGCTATTGCTCACTTTTAATGCATGTCCCTTTTCGGATATGGGACTAAAGACGCTCGTCATTATGGAATAGGGATAAATGCCGGTATTGAAGTTCTTTGTCTGGTTTAGCTTTAGAACAGGAAGGCTATTCTCCCCGGGGCTATTCGCCTTGACTTGCGCATCCATAAGAAAATCTTCTGTAACAAATATATTGACCGCAATTCCCTCTCTGATTTCCCCATAGCGTTCTTGAAGCAATTGATAGGAAGTTATTTCGGCTTTGCCGGAATACCAATAATCCTTGAATTCGGAGGAGATTGAGCGAAGGTTTTTGGTTTCCGTCTTGGAAGTTCTCGTTTCCTCCGCGGAAGCCTTATCCGTTCCTTCCGAAGAGTTGCAGCCCCAGAGAAGGGTAGCAACGAAAAATAAGAAAAGTGTTTTGTTTAGTGTCATTTCCAGTTGTATCTGCCGCAAAAATACAAAAAATCAAGGCTGGACAATCTCGGTTAACGTTTTATAAACAAGTGGCAGCGGGAGACCCATAACGTTGAAATAACAACCGTGTATTTTTTCGATGCCAATATACCCAATCCACTCTTGAATACCGTAGCTCCCGGCTTTGTCGAAGGGCTTATAGGTTTTGATATAATAATCTATTTCCTCGTTGGACAGTTCCTTAAACCAAACTTGGGTGACATCGGTTACAGTTTTCTGAAAAGATTTAGAAGTGAAGCAAACAGAGGAAAACACTTCGTGCATCCCGCCGCTCAATTCTTGGAGCATTGCTTTTGCCTCCCCAAAGTCCTTAGGTTTTCCGAGGACTTTTTCCTTATGCCAAACGATGGTATCGCTGGTAATTAGGATGTCATTTTCGGCTAAATCAGTAAAGTCTGAAGCTTTAAGTCGCGATAGGTATGTAGTTATTTCCGAAGGCTTTAAGTCCAAGGGATAGGATTCATCCACAGCGCGCACTTCTACTCTAAAGTCCACGTCCAATTCCTTTAATAAAAACTGTCTTCTCGGGGAGGCAGAGACGAGAATTAGGTTGTGGGATTTTAGTTTGTTCTTGAGCATTATAGGGTTTCTGGTTGCGGGTTATCGGTTATCGGTTATCGGTTGTGGGTTGTGGGTTGTCGGTTGTGGGGTTTGGGTTTTGGAATTTGGAATTTGGTGCTTGGTGCTTATGGTTTATTGTTTGGGTTTTGAACTTGAACTTCCCTGATTAGAGTTGACCTGTTTTTAATTAATTTACATTATCAAAAAACAATCATTAATCCCTTCAATCACAGAACACCGAACACTACTGCCAACTGCTACTGCATACTGCCACTCAAAACTTCTTTTTTCTCTATTCTTTATTCTCTAGTCTCTGGTCTCTGTTTAAAAAGTAAGCTGTATCAAGGGAATGGAGCAGATTCCTAGAAACATAATCAATTTCAGTAAGCGCGATAAAAAGGCATACTCCTTTTTGCTTTTAGCATCCCAAGCTGTTACACAAAAGTAAAGAAGAGGAGCGACGAGAGCAAACAGAAAATAAAGCAATACGGTTTGATAGTTATACAAATGGGCATACATATAAAAAACTATGCCCAAAACGAGCAATACTCCCAAAGCAAATACAATGGAAGTGGTGCGTTTACGGCCCAAAACAATAGGCAGGGTTTGGAGGTCCAATTTTTTATCGCCATTGATGTCCTGTAAATCCTTTACTATTTCCCTTATAAAATTTATAAAAAAGGCAAAGAGCGCATAATACAGGACAATACGAAATGCCGCGGCTTGAATGCTTTGGTTTTCAGGGGTTATGGCGGGCAGCAGATCAAAAACGGCAATAATTATCAGGCTCATAGCCACAAGGACCGAAACCAGTAGATTGCCGATCAATACAATACCTTTTAAATAGGAGGCATAGAGGTACAACAGGGCGGAAAAAATAATAAAGAGAGCCGAAAAACCAGGTTTCCCGATACTATTCGATAAATAAAATCCGATAAGAACACCAGCTACATTAAAGATGATAAATAAGCGGTACGCAATAGTCTCCGAAATCTTTTTACCGATCAAAACCTTCTCCGGCTTGTTGATGGTATCCACTATTACATCATATACATCGTTGATGACATATCCTCCCGCCGCAATGCAAAGGGTAGCTAGAACCAAGAGAAAGAACTCAAAATCCGTTAAGCCCGAAGCCACTCCCATCGGTTGAAAAAGCGCATATTTTATCAACACCTGGGCCAGGGCGATGAATAAAAGGTTTTGGTATCGGATGATGTGAAGGTAGTTCACGGGGATTGTTTGTGGTTTTCTTATTTTCTCTGTTGTCGGGGACGTACACCGGTCTCACGTCTCAAATCTCATGTCTCATGTCTCATGTCTCAAATCTCAATCAAGCCGAGCACTCGCCCCCTCATTGATAATCCATTTGCCATGAACTTTAAGGACTTGTTCTATCACGTCGCGGACACAGCCTTTGCCTCCTTTTTTATGGGAGACGTATTTGGAGAGTGCTTTTATTTCGGGCACGGCATCCTGAGGGCAGGTGGGGAGGCCCACTTCCTGCATGATGTGGTAATCCGGCAGATCGTCGCCCATATAAAGGACATTTTCCCGAGTCAAGTTGTTTTTCTGCATATAGTCTTCAAGGATTTCGGTTTTGTGTTGGGCGCCCAAAAAGATATCCTTGATACCCAAGTTTTGTAAACGGACCCTAACGCCCTCATTGGTTCCTCCGGAAATCACACAGACTTTAAAACCTTGTTCCACGGCGGTCTTTAAGCTATATCCATCCTTTACGTTCATGGTGCGAAACATTTCCCCTTGAGTCGTAACCATTATGGTGCCATCGGTTAGCACGCCGTCAACGTCGAAAATAAAAGTAGTAATGTGCTTCAGATATTCTTTATAGCTTTTGTCCATATTGTAGTTCCGCGGAGACGGAAGGTTTTTAAGGTTATTATAATAATTGGCATTGGGCTTAATCCCATTTCTTTTTTCCCAAAGCCTCAGTAAACAATTTATAAATCTCTTTATGCGAATTGTCTTTCAGCAAATGTAAATGTTTTTCTATGGTTTTGACATCCTTCCTTTTGGCCGGCCCAGTTTGTGCTTGCTCGGGACTGAGAGTTTCAATTTTAAGGGCAGTTTCCAAAATTAAGGGTTGTAATAGCTTAAAAGGAAGCTTTTCTTCTTCCAAAATTTCGCTCCCCAATTGGTATAGGTGATTGACGAAGTTATTTACAAATACCGCTGCCAGATGGAGTTTAGCGCGCTTTCCGGAAGAAATCTCCACTACCTCCGTGGAAATGCTTTGGCCCAATCGGCGCAGTAACTCCATATCCTCATTGTTTTCCGCCTCTATACATATAGGAATGGTTCTAAAATCAACCTTGCGTGTCTTTGAAAAGCTCTGCAGCGGGTAAAAGACCCCCCGACGATTTTTGGAGGCAAGTTGGTCTATTGACACTCCGCCCGAGGTGTGGACCACGAGTTTATTCTGAAACGGCAGGCTTTGGGAAAAGGCGGATATAGCATCGTCTGGAATGCCGATAATATAAACGTCCGCATCGACAAGTTTGGAGATGTCATCTGTAAAATTGATAGTTTCGAAAAAAGGCAATACCTTTATCTGATTTCTGTTAAATACCTGTTTTACAGCTACATCATCTGTATTATATAAAGCTTCAAGTAAATGACTATTCAGGTTTCCAAAACCCAGTAAAACAACTTCTATCATAGTACGAAAGTAATTCTTTTTACAATTTCAACGGAAAACTTTTCGATTGATTATCTGAATTTCCCCTTCCAGTTCCAATTGCTTTATCGCCCTGATAACGGTTTCCACTCTTAAACCAATAAGGTCGGCAATTTGTTGACGGGTGAATTCCACTTGAAACAATTCCTCAGAGCCGTATTTGCGCTTGAGGAAATCAATTAAAGTTAAAATGCGGTGCTCGGGCGGGTGGCCGGATATTTCCTTTAGGATAATGGCTTTATAGTAAAGTTTCTTTGCCAGAGCCCTGGTAAGTTTTAGACCTATTTCGGGATGGGAGGTAAGGAGTTCAAAAAGACGGCTTTTGGACAATTTGTACAGTTGGGTCTCCACAAGGGCGGAAGCGGAAGCAGGATATTTAAAATCGCCGAAAAGAGGCGGCTCTCCGAAACTTTCCCCAACTGAAAAAATACCCTGTACGAATTCTTTCCCATCGTCATTGATGTTGAACATTTTTACTTCTCCCATTTTAATTTGGAAATAGAAATCGGCACGTGTTTTCTCCAAAAATATCATTTCAAAGGCAGCCACATTTTCAACAATGGCACCAAAATCCAACAAATACTTCTCAGGAATCATAGGTCTTTATGATTAGCCTCATAAAATTTAGGCTATTAGCTTTTGTAAATTTACGAGTTTAATACTTAAACTACGTTCTTATGAAACTACTATCCATAAAAGATATGCAGCGGGAATTTGAGTGCGATTACTATATGTACATACCGCTAACAATTATTTTGAACAGTTGTATTGGCGCCATTGCGGCCATGAACATCCTGCGCCAGGGAACAACCCTCCTATCGGGGATTGAGCTCACTCTCTGTGTTGCTCTGGCTATAGGGTACAATGCCACTCTATTCGTAGGTGCCAACAGGAAATTCACTCTAAAATTTTTACTGGTAAGTCTAATAGTGAATGGTCTGTTGATTTTTATACCTTTGTTATAAAAAATGATGAAAAAGCAAATTGAATCGCGGGAAGAAGTTTCTTTACTCGTGAGAACATTTTATGCCAAAGTGCGAAAGGATGAACTTCTGGGACCAATTTTCAATGGAATAATCGACGATTGGGAAGCACATTTGGAACTCTTGACCGATTTTTGGGAAACGAATCTCTTTTTTCAAAGAAAATATTTTGGCAATCCTATGCACGCCCACGTTGAAGTGGACAACAAATGGGGAAATACTATCAATGAGTTGCATTTTGGAACTTGGATAAATCTTTGGTTTGAAACCATCAACGAACTTTTTGAAGGCGAAACGGCACAAATTGCCATGAACAGGGCCCGCCATATGGGCACCTTTATCCATCTCAATATCTTCAACGCCAGAACAGCGGCGGCGGAAAGGGACGAAGTGACCGATTCTCCCAAAAAATAATAAAACAACTCCATAGACAGTAAATTAGTTTCCCCGAAACCATCTTAAAGGAACTAGATCGCTGACTTAAAGGATGTCATGCGCCTGCAATGAATTACTCAATGTTAGAACAATGCTTTTAGTAGCGTAAATGAACTCAATTGTCTAAATTTGCGCCAAAATTCTTTCCAATGCAAAAAAAGATTGCTTCCGTTCTTTTTTCCACCCGATTAACCGCTGTATTGTTCCTTGTTTTTGCCATTGCCATGGCAGTAGGGACATTTTTGGACGCCTCCTCTGAAAATCCTCCAACAGCTTATACGCGGGAACTTATTTACAACGCCTGGTGGTTTGAAGCCATAATGTTGGTTTTTATTATCAACTTTATCGGAAATATTTTTAGATATAACCTCCTTAGCCGCAAAATGTGGGCGACCTTGATGATTCACCTTTCTCTTATTTTAGTGATTTTTGGAGCTTTTGTTACTCGATACATTGGCTTTGAAGGAGTGATGCACATTAGAGAGGGACAGACGGCAAGCGCTATCCTTTCAGAAGACGCTTACCTGAATGTTTTTATTGATGGCGACTATATGGTGGATGGAGTGGCGCAACGAAGAAGGGTAAGGCCAAAAAAACTGCGACTTTCAGAAAGGCTGAACAATAACTTCACTATTAAAACCGACTACAATAACCAACCGGTTACCATCCGTTACAAGGATTTTATAAAAGGCGCAAAAGAAGGCTTGACACCGGACGAGACAGGCGAGGAGTATTTACAAATTGTAGAATCCGGAGAGGGGGAACGACATGACCATTGGGTGAAGGTGGGCGAAGTATCCAATATCCACAACATCCTTTTTGCTATCAACAAGCCTACTGAAGGAGCCATCAATATATCTATTTCAGAAGATGGTAATTATAGCATTTCCAGCCCGTTTGAAGGCAACTTTATGCGAATGGCGGACCAAATGGAAGGAGAAGTAGCGGCAGATAGTGTACAGCCCTTCAATTTAAGATCGCTATATACAATGGGCGGAATTTCCTTTGTTGCTCCCGAACCGTTGACTAAAGGAAAATTCGGAGTAATGAAGGCCAAAGCCGATGAACCTGCCAACGAAGATGCCTTGATCGTGGAAGTATCATCCGAAAATGAAACCAAGACGGTGTATCTATTGGGAGGTAGAGGGAGTGTACCAAATCCTACTGAGACAGACATCGCGGGTTTGAAAGTATATTTAAGTTTTGGATCTCAAAGTATCGACCTTCCCTTTAGTATTACCTTAAATAAATTTATAGCCGATAAATATCCCGGAACTGAAAAGGGGTATTCCTCTTTTATGAGCAAGGTGACCGTTATTGACGAGAACAATGAACATTATGATGCCGATATTTTTATGAACAATGTGTTGGACCACGATGGTTACCGTTTTTTCCAGGCTGGATTCGACCCTGATGAGGGAGGCACAATCCTTTCGGTGAACCACGATTGGTGGGGAACTTGGATTACCTATATTGGTTACTTTTTCCTGTATATAGGATTAATGGCGATTCTTTTCAGTAAGCACAGTCGTTTTGGAAAATTGGAAATTATGCTCACCCGTATCAAGAAGAAGAAAAGAAATATGATAAGCGTTTTGGTACTGTTGCTTTCCTTTTCCGGTATTGCACAACAATCGGAATCCTCACGCCACGCAATTACCCCCATACGGCAAATCGATTCACTTATTATGGCGAATGCCGTGAGCAAGGAACATGCCGACAAATTTGCGCATTTGATTATTCAGGATCACGGCCGGATGAAACCCATCAACACCTTTGCCAGTGAATTGCTCCGAAAGATAAGCCGTCACGACAATTATAAAGGCTTGGATGCCAATCAGGTGTTTATTTCGATGAGTGAATTCCCTCGATTGTGGGTGGAAGTGCCTTTGATAGCCCTAAAGCGAGGGAACGACAGCATTCGCCACGTGGCTGGGGTACCGGATGGACAAAAGGACATTGCCCTGCTCGACCTGTTTGACGCTAAAGGAAATTATAAATTGGAACCTTATTTGGCGGCTGCTACGCGAACCAATACACCTAATCAATTCCAGAAAGATTTTATTAAGGCACATGAAAATTTTTCCTTGCTCAACGCAGCATTGAGTGGTAGCATTTTAAAAATTTTTCCTATTCCTTATGATGAAAATAACACTTGGGTATCATATCCGGAGCTCAATGAGGCGGGATTGAAGGGAATGGACTCCTTATACGCCAAGAACATTCTTCCCTTGTATTTCGACAGCCTTAAAAAGGCAAGAGAAACGGGAGATTACGCTCAGGCTGATGAGTTTTTGGAGAGCATAACCAACTTTCAGAAAAAATACGGGAAGGAAATAATGCCTTCAGAAAACAAACTTCGAGCAGAGACACTTTACAACAAAGTGGATATCTTCAATAGGCTCTATAAGTATTTTGCGGTCTTTGGGATTTTGATGTTTGTTTTCATCATAATCCAACTATTTAAGGACAGAAAGATACTACGGGTATTGATAAGTGGTTCCAAGGTTATTATGTGGGTGTTGTTTGCGCTTATGACATTGGGACTTGCGCTGAGGTGGTATGTAAGTGGCCATGCGCCTTGGAGTGATGCTTATGAATCGGTTATCTATGTGGCTTGGGCTACCGTTTTCTTTGGACTTTCTTTTGGACAGCGAAGCGATTTAACCGTGGCCTCTACAGCATTTGTGGGAGCCATCATTCTTTGGGTGGCACATGAAAACTGGTTGGATCCCTCTATTGCCAACCTACAGCCCGTATTGGACAGTTATTGGTTGATGATACACGTGGCCGTGATTGTGATGAGCTATGGGCCATTTACACTAGGGATGATATTGGCGGTTACTTCCTTGTTTCTTATGATTTTTACGACCAAGAAAAATTATAAGAGCATGGAAATTAATATCAGCGAATTGACGGTAGTGACCGAACTGGCTGTTACCGTTGGTTTGGTATTGCTCACTATTGGCAACTTTTTGGGCGGGCAATGGGCCAATGAAAGTTGGGGCCGCTATTGGGGTTGGGATCCGAAGGAAACTTGGGCCCTAATCAGTATTATGGTGTATGCTTTTGTAATCCATGCCAGATTGGTACCGGGATTGCGCGGACGATGGACTTTCAACGTTTTCGCGCTCTTTGCCTACGCTTCTATTATGATGACTTATTTTGGGGTGAATTTCTACCTGAGCGGTCTTCATTCCTACGCCAGTGGCGATGCGCCTGCCACACCTACCTTTGTGTATTGGATTACCCTCTTTGCCATAATCCTGAGTACCGTAGCTTATTTTAGATATAAGAAGTTTTATGGGAAGAAAAAGAAGAAAAGCAGAAAGACCCTTGAATAGTTCAAGGTGAAACTATTCAAGGGTCTTTCCTTAATTTTTTTAGGAATTTCTTCGTTGTCTCTGGCTCCTGGGGGATTTATAGGAGCGTTGTCAACAAGTTTTTCAGTTCCGGGTCTGAGGGTCTTGGGGCGTCTGCCGCCACGATTTTTCCGTCTGGATCGAGTAGGATAAATCTTGGGATTCCCAAGATGGCGTAATCTTTTACAAATTTTGAATTCCAGTTGTTATCTGCCATCAGTTGAATTCCTCCCAAACGGTTTTCGGTGACCATTCCGGTCCATTTGTCGTAATCCTTGGGCTCATCGATGGAGATGCTGACCACTTGAAATTTCTTTCCTGCGTAATCTTTCTCAATCTCCTTTAAAAAAGGAATTTCCCTTAAACAAGGTGCGCACCATGTGGCCCAAACATCTACGTACACATATTTTCCCTTTAGATCTGCCAAACTGGTGGTGCCTCCCTTGTGATTTTCAAAATCGAAAGTGGGGGAGATGTTGCCCGCCGTAATGTTTTTTAATTTGTTGTAATGGTCTGTAAGCTTTTGGAAGTTTTCGGGATTGGGATTGGAGCTTTTGTAAATATTATAGGCTTCTTCCAAATTTTCATCTGGTTTTAATCCAAACTGCAGCAGGTTAAACATCAGGTTATCCTTGGCATAACCATCAGGAAGAGAACTATCCACCTTTTTGAGATAAAGCAAAGTATGGTTGTTGTTGCCACTTTCGTAGGTTTCCTCATTTACTACACGGTTGAAATGTGATTCCAATAAATTTTGATAAGCCATGGAATTTCGGTAGGCGAGAGTATCCTTAAAGTTTATATTTTTCAAAGGGTCATAAAAATCACTGCCCACTTGATAGTCTTGTACACCAGTAAAGTAGCGATGGGCATCCACATAGTTTTCAATGAGAGCGGCACGGGAATAGGTCTCTTCCTCTGTCAATAGCTTTTTAAAGGTATTGTTGGAAATCTTACTGGAGCCGAACATGCTGTCGATTTTACTTTGGTACCAATCCAGTTTTTTATGAAAATCTTCCTCATCCAAGGAAAAGAGATCCTTATAATCCAGATTTTGTTCGTTCCAAAGAAATTTTTGCACCAAATAATTATTTATATCTCCAAGATCGCCCGTGTATTTCAAGGTTTCATCAAATTGGTCGACATTGAGGCTTACGGATATATTTTTTCCATTTTCCAAATAAACACCAGTTCTTTCCCGGCCGATATACAAATCGTATAAACCATCCTTTTTTAGGAAAAGAGTGTCATTGAAAGCACCATTATCATCTATGGGAATTCGACTCTCAAAACCGTTTCCCCGTACCAAAACCGTCTCAGCGGTATTGTTTTCAATGGTTCCGGTTAGAATTGAATAATCAGGTTTCTCTTTTTGATTGCAAGAGAAAATCAAAATTGTAATCAGGAGCAGGCTCAACCGTTTCATAATAATTAAAATTTAAAAGTCTTGGTAAATGTACCAACCTACTAGTAGAACCTCTCTTAGGAGTTTGTTAATTTTTAATCAAATCCTAATATCCGTCCTGATTTGTTTAAACGACTTGAAGGATTAATTTAAAATTTTTTGCTCGTCATCCCCCATAAAAATGGTATTTTTGGAAAAATTTTAAAGCATGTCCCAAACCCATTATATAAGCGCTGAAATATTGGATTTAGCGACCCTTAAAGAAATCCTGCACCGCCATAAAAAGTTGGCTTTGTCTGACGAGGCGCAATTGAACATAAGAAAGTCGCGGGACTATCTGGTCCAAAAAATGAAGGACAATGACACCCCGGTTTACGGAATCAATACCGGGTTTGGCTCTTTGTATAACGTGAAAATTTCTTCGGAAAATTTATCCAAATTACAAGAAAACTTAGTGATGTCTCACGCTTGCGGGACGGGAGAATTTGTTCCCAAACCTATAATTAGGTTGATGTTGATCTTAAAAATCCAATCTTTAAGCTATGGGTATAGCGGAGTACAAATTGAAACTGTAGAACGACTGATTGATTTTTATAATCACGATGTTCTGCCAGTAATTTATACCCAGGGTAGTTTAGGAGCTTCAGGCGATTTGGCGCCTTTGGCACATTTGTCCCTACCTTTGATTGGTAAAGGAGAGGTGTATTGGGGAGGGGAGAGGATGCCTTCTAAAAAAATGTTAAAGAAATTCAATTGGGAGCCAATTACGCTTATGGCAAAAGAAGGTTTGGCGCTGCTAAACGGTACCCAATTTATGAGTGCTTACGGTGTGTATTGTTTATTGAAAAGCTATAAGCTTTCCTATTTTGGCGATCTAATTGCCGCTGTTTCCACAGATGCCTTTGATTGTAGTGTGAGCCCTTTCAATGCCTTGGTCCATTTGGTACGGCCACATCGAGGACAAGTAAAAACGGCGGAACAAATTTTGCAGTTTTTGGAAGGTAGTGAACTAAGTCTCTCTGAAAAGAAGAATGTACAGGATCCCTATTCCTTTAGGTGTATTCCACAAGTTCACGGAGCCACCAAAGACACTATTCATTTTGTCCATAAAACTTTTAAGACCGAAATAAATTCGGTTACCGACAATCCGAATATTTTTGTCAATGACGACTTAATTATTTCAGGCGGCAATTTTCATGGGCAACCATTGGCACTGGCATTGGATTATTTGGCCATTGCGATGGCGGAACTCGGCAATATTTCTGAAAGAAGGGTATATCAACTGGTTTCCGGACTTCGTGGATTGCCTGAGTTTTTAGTTGAAAATCCCGGTCTTAACAGTGGGTTTATGATCCCACAATACACGGCTGCGAGCATAGTGAGCCAGAATAAACAATTGGCCATGCCAGCCTCGGTTGATTCCATAGTTTCATCCAACGGACAGGAGGACCACGTGAGCATGGGCGCCAATGCGGCAACCAAATGTTTGAGAGTTATTGAAAACCTGGAAACCATCTTGGCCATTGAGTTGATGAATGCCTCCCAGGCCCTCAAATTTCGCGAGCCGAAAAAATCTTCCCCATTTATAGAATCGTTTATTAAGCCTTTTAGATCCGTGGTTCCTTTTATGGAAAACGATCGATTATTGGCAGAGGATATCCACGCCAGCATTGCTTTTTTACAGTTTTTGGAAGTGGATGACGATATTCTTTTTGGCTAAACGCAAACGTATGAAGCACAGCGGCTTATTTCTATTTTTGTTCGTGTTTACATGCCCCTTGTTTTCCCAAACATACACTCCAATGTTGGACAATTTAGACGAATGGCATTTTACCACCTGTTATTACGGCTGTCATACAGATGTTTATTATACCGATGGCGACACCTTGGTGGACGGAAAGACGTATAAAATATTGGATGGATTTCATTTTATCTCCCGAACCTTTTTATTGAGGGAGGATATTCAAGATAAAAAAGTGTTTCTAAACCTAGTCTCGCCCGGCAACAATCAAGAGTACTTATTGTACGATTTTTCGCTAAAAGTGGGTGACTCAATGCATATGCTCAATCCTATTACTCCCTTCCCGAGCGATGGCGGATTTTTTCAACTGGATTCCATTGTTGGAAAACCCTTGGTGAATGGCAATATTTACGATTTCTTTTATTTTTCACCCACTCCGTCCAATTCTACCAGTAATTGGAACGCGGTGTGGGTTGAGGGAATTGGTTCCCTCTCCATCATAACCGCTCCCGGCGGCGATCCCGATTTCTTTGGAGTAGGAGAGTTGAGTTGTTTTTTTAAGGAAAACGAGTTGTTTTATACCAACTTGGAAGTTGTGGAAGAATGCGTCTCTGTTTTATCCGTCAGCAACAAATCTGCTTTGGAAGAAGTTGTTCTTTCCAAACCTGCTAACGGGACCGTGTGCTATTTAAACAATGCGGAACAAGTAAGATATTTGGAAGTGTTTTCCGTTCAAGGGAAAAGAATTATGACATTCATCAATGATAAAAATAAGGTTGTCTCTTTGGAATTGGGAAACTTAAAGGATGGGATGTATTTTATTCTGGCCAAAGGAAATTTGGGAAGTAAACGAGTCTTTAAAGTGGTGAAATAAAATTCTTCTTTTTATTTGGCTTTCTCGATAATTTGAAGAACCCAATCCTTAGCCTGGTCGAGGTCGTGAAAGGCGCGAAAAGGTTTTGTGAAAAACAACTTTTCAATTTCAACATTGCTCTCCTTTAATCCGTCTTCTCTTACGACTACCGCAAAAGCGACCAGATTTTCGATCTTTGATGTTTCTATATAAACAAGTGGATCTACCGCGTAGGAATTGATCCGATACGTGATGTAGCCAAATTTTTTACCGCTAAAATACTTCTCCGCAATCATTATTAAATCCTTATTGTGCTTTGGTTTTACGGTAATGCCCTCTTTCATAAGGACAACGATAAATTTTTTGAAAACCCGTACCTCTCCAAATTCGAAATGCAATATATCGATCATAAATAAAGCAGCTTAGATGGGTCTTAGTTATTTAAAATTAGGTTTTAAAATATATGAATCCAAATGATTTCAAAGATTTTAATAAAAAAAATCCCCTTAACGTATTAAGAGGATTTTTTTAACTTACAAAGTGCTGAGAATTAGGTCTCTGTGGTCTTTTTCTGTTTTTTAATATTAATGGTAAGCTCATTCGTTTTTTCATCCAGATCCATAGTAATACTATCGCCTTCTTGCAAATCGCTACTAATAATCTTTTCCGCCAAAGCATCTTCCACATATTTTTGGATAGCCCTGTTCAAAGGTCTTGCGCCATACTGACGATCAAAGCCTTTCTCGGCAATAAAATCCTTGGCTTTGTCAGTAAGTTTCAGGTTATAGCCCAATTCTCCAATGCGGCGGTAGAGTATTTCCAGCTCAATATCGATAATCTGATGAATGTGCTCTTGTTCCAGTGCGTTAAATATCATCACATCATCAACTCGGTTAAGGAACTCGGGCGCAAAGGTTTTTTTCAGGGCGTTTTCAATAACACTCTTGGTATAGGTTTCCTCTTGGCTCTTTTTGGCCGAGGTACCAAATCCAACCCCTTGTCCAAAATCCTTGATTTGACGGGCCCCAATATTGGAGGTCATAATGATAATAGTATTGCTGAAATCAATCTTTCTACCAAGGCTATCAGTCAGAAATCCATCATCC
Source organism: Aequorivita sp. (assembly GCA_049646885.1). GTDB lineage: Bacteria > Bacteroidota > Bacteroidia > Flavobacteriales > Flavobacteriaceae > Aequorivita. The sequence continues at coordinate 36,603 of JBARWQ010000051.1, forward strand.
AAAACTTGTAGCAACATATTGAATACATCGGGATGGGCTTTTTCAATTTCATCCAAAAGAACCACGGCATAAGGTTTTCTTCTTATTTTCTCGGTCAATTGTCCACCTTCCTCATAGCCCACATATCCTGGAGGCGCACCCACTAAACGGGAGATAGCGAATTTTTCCATATACTCGCTCATATCAATTCGTATCAAGGCGTTTTCGGAATCGAAAAGTTCCCGAGCCAACACCTTTGCCAATTGGGTTTTTCCCACTCCTGTTTGTCCCAGGAAAATAAAGGATCCGATAGGCTTGTTCGGGTCTTTTAGACCGGCTCTATTTCGCTGAATGGCTTTTACCACTTTTGAAACTGCCTCATCTTGGCCGATTACTTTTGTCTTTATGTGCTCTGAAAGGTTCGCAAGCTTAGCGCTTTCGGCTTGGGCGATTCTGTTGACGGGAATTCCGGTCATCATGGAAACCACTTCGGCCACATTCTCTTCAGTCACCGCCACTCTGTTGAGTTTTGAATCAGCCTCCCAAGCTTGTTGCGCCTCGGCGAGCTCTTTTTCGAAGTTCTTCTCGTCGTCGCGAAGCTTGGCCGCTTCTTCATATTTTTGCTTCTTGACTACCGTGTTTTTGAGTTCGCGTATATCTTCCAATTTTGCCTCCAGAGTCAGTATTTTCTCTGGAACGTTAATATTGGTGATATGCACACGTGAACCTGCTTCGTCCATAGCATCGATGGCTTTGTCGGGCAAGAAGCGTTCAGTCATATATCGGTTTGTGAGCTTTACACAAGCTTCGATGGCCGCGTCGGTGTATTCCACATTGTGGTGGGCCTCATATTTATCCTTGATGTTTTTAAGGATCTCTATTGTTTCCTCCACGGAAGTAGGTTCTACCAATACTTTTTGGAAGCGTCTCTCAAGAGCACCGTCTTTTTCAATATACTGTCGGTATTCGTCAAGCGTAGTTGCGCCAATGCACTGTATTTCACCTCTTGCCAAGGCAGGTTTAAACATATTGGAGGCATCCAAGGAACCGGTCGCCCCACCTGCACCAACTATGGTGTGGATTTCATCTATAAATAGAATGATATCCTCGTTCTTTTCAAGCTCGTTCATTACGGCCTTCATGCGTTCCTCAAATTGGCCACGATATTTTGTGCCTGCAACAAGGCTTGCCAAATCTAAAGTAACCACGCGCTTGTCATACAAGATACGGGACACTTTTCTTTCGATTATTCTCAAAGCCAAACCTTCGGCTATGGCAGATTTACCAACTCCTGGTTCTCCAATAAGCAGGGGATTGTTTTTCTTTCTCCGGCTTAAAATTTGGGAAACACGTTGAATTTCGTTTTCACGTCCCACAACAGGATCCAATTTACCTTCTTCGGCCATAACAGTCAGATCCCTTCCAAAGTTATCCAACACTGGGGTTTTTGATTTTTTATTGGCCTTAGTAGGGGAACCTGCAAATAGGTTCTCCTTGTTGCTGTCCTCCGCCGAAGAATCGTCGTTTGGAAATGACTCTGCGCTCGGAGAGTCAATATAGTCATCGTCGTTGGTGATCATAAGTTTAAACTGGTCTTTTACCGCATCATAATCTATTTTCATTTTGTTCAACAGTTTTGTAGTAGGGTCATTTTCATTGCGCAGTATGCACAAAAGCAGGTGCGCCGTATTGATTGAATTGCTCTGAAAAAGCTTAGCTTCCAAAAATGTGGTTTTCAACGCTCTCTCGGCCTGGCGTGTAAGGTGAAGGTTCTTCTTGTCGTTAGCTGTGCTCGCTACTGCCGAGTTTGCCGGACTGAGTATTTCTACCTTTCTTCGCAAATGGTTCAGGTCTATTGCTAAAGCGTTCAAAATAGTAACGGCTTTGCCACTACCATCGCGAAGCAGACCCAGCATTAAATGCTCCGTGCCAATAAAATCATGGCCCAACCGCAGTGCTTCTTCTTTACTGTAGGCAATTACATCTTTTACTCTGGGGGAAAAATTGTCATCCATTATATATATCCTCTTTCTTTAAAATACTAATGTAACCAAAATAGGACAAAAACCGTTCCTATTTAAAATCAATTTAGTAAAAGGACAAAATATATCCTTAAATTCAAAGTAAAGCAGAAGATACTTATCAACGGTTTTGAACTTGGTTTTTGTTAATAAATCAGTGAAAAACTCGCTCCAAAAGTGGCGTGAAACCTACAGAAATGTGTATCTTGCCTACTTTGTATAACAAAGATTAATAAAGCTGTTTTTTTATGACTGAAGGCGAAAAAATTATCCCCATTAATATAGAAGAGGAAATGAAATCTTCCTACATCGATTATTCGATGTCGGTCATTGTGTCACGTGCCCTGCCCGATGTGCGGGACGGAATGAAGCCTGTTCACAGGCGAGTATTGTTTGGCATGCACGAATTGGGCATCCGTGCCACCGGCGCCCACAAAAAATCCGCAAGGATAGTGGGGGAAGTACTCGGTAAATATCACCCTCACGGCGATACGTCCGTATATGATGCAATGGTGCGAATGGCCCAGGAATGGAGCCTACGCTATATGCTTATTGACGGCCAAGGTAACTTTGGGTCGGTGGATGGCGATTCCCCTGCGGCGATGCGATATACCGAGGCCAGAATGCAAAAAATTTCCGAGGATATGCTAGCTGATATCGACAAGGAAACCGTTGACCATCAACTTAACTTTGATGACACTTTAAAGGAACCTACTGTTCTTCCCACTCGAGTTCCTGGCTTGTTGATAAATGGCGCTAGTGGGATTGCTGTTGGAATGGCTACCAACATGCCTCCACACAACCTAACGGAAGTTATTGATGGCACCATAGCATATATTGACGATAACGACATAGATATTGATGGCCTAATGCAGCATATTAAAGCCCCGGATTTTCCTACCGGTGGAATTATTTATGGGTATGAGGGCGTTCGCGAGGCATTCCATACCGGTAGAGGTCGAGTGGTTATGCGAGCCAGAGCCAACTTTGAGGAAGTAAACGGCAGGGAATGTATAGTAGTTACGGAAATTCCATACCAAGTGAACAAGGCCGAGATGATCAGAAAAACGGCGGACCTTGTAAACGATAAGAAAATTGATGGCATTTCCAATATTCGTGATGAGAGCGACCGAAATGGAATGCGGATCGTTTATATTTTGAGACGCGATGCCATCCCAAACATTGTGTTAAACACTTTATACAAATTCACAGCTCTACAGTCCAGTTTTAGCGTAAACAATATTGCGCTGGTCAAGGGAAGACCCCAAATGCTGAATTTGAAGGAGCTGATCCACTATTTTGTGGAACACCGCCACGAAGTAGTGGTCCGCAGAACTGAATATCTGTTGCGCAAAGCGGAAGAAAGAGCTCACATTCTAGAGGGATTGATTATTGCCTCGGATAATATTGACGAGGTAATTCGTCTTATCAGGGCTTCTGCAAATGCCGAAGAGGCTAGGGAACGATTGATAGAGGCTTTCGAGCTCAGCGACATCCAAGCTAGAGCCATTGTTGAAATGCGTCTGCGACAGTTGACCGGCCTAGAGCAGGACAAACTTAGAACTGAGTACGAAGAGCTGCTGAAAACGATAGAAGATTATAAAGATATTCTTGCCCGTAAAGAGCGTAGGATGGAGATAATTAAGGAGGAGCTTGAGGAAATACGCACCAAATACGGTGACGAGAGAAGATCGACCATTGAATATGCAGGTGGCGATGTAAGTATAACAGACCTTATAGCCGATGAACAAGTGGTTATAACCATTTCGCATGCGGGTTATATAAAACGTACTTCGCTTTCCGAATACAAAACCCAGCACAGAGGTGGAGTGGGGCAGAAAGCATCTTCAACTCGAGATCAGGATTTTCTTGAGCATCTGTTTGTGGGGACCAATCATCAGTATATGTTGTTTTTCACCCAGAAAGGAAAGTGTTTCTGGATGCGCGTGTTTGAGATTCCTGAAGGGAGCCGAACTTCAAAAGGAAGGGCTATTCAGAACTTGATCAACATTGAGCCCGATGATAAGGTGAAAGCCTTTATCAATACCCAGGACTTGAAGGATGAGAAGTACATCAATAGTCATTACGTTATAATGGCCACCAAGAAAGGGCAGGTTAAGAAAACACCTTTGGAGCAATATTCACGTCCCCGTACCAACGGTATCAACGCCATCACTATTCGCGAAGGCGATGAGCTATTGGAAGCAAAACTTACAACTGGCGACAGCCAAGTGATGCTGGCGGTAAAATCTGGGAAAGCTATTCGATTTGAAGAAGAAAAGACCCGTCCGATGGGAAGAAATGCCTCTGGAGTAAGAGGTATTACTCTTGGAAGTAAAGACGACGAGGTTATTGGGATGATTGCCGTTAACGATCCGGAATCCGACATACTTGTAGTATCGGAAAACGGTTACGGAAAACGGTCATCCATTGATGACTACCGTATTACCAACCGCGGAGGGAAAGGAGTGAAAACCATAAATGTGACTGAGAAAACCGGACATTTAGTGGCAATTAAAAATGTTGTGGACGACGACGACCTGATGATTATCAACAAATCTGGGGTTGCCATTAGAATGGCAGTGGCCAATTTGCGAGTGATGGGGCGTGCCACACAAGGTGTTCGGCTTATAAAAGTAAGGGAAGACGATGCTATTGCCGCAGTGGCAAAAGCTATGAAGGAAGAAGAGGAAGAAGATGAACTGGATGCCGATATTGAAAACAATGGCACTACTCTTGATACCAACGACGAACAAACCGAAAATAACGAATAAACCTTAACAACTCATGAGAACACGAATTTTAATTACCGGCCTAGCCCTAGTCACGGCTATGAGTTTTGGCCAGAAAAAGGAAATTAAGAAAGCTGAAAAAGCTGTAAAATCAAACAAATATTCAGAAGCATTAAGCTATATTAATGAAGCTGAAAGTCAATTAGGTGCCGCCGACAACACTCTTAAATCAGAGTTTTATGCGGTTAAAGGCCAAGCTATTTTAGGAACGGCAGGCCAGGATTTTTCTAAGTTGAAGAGTGCTGCGGAAGCGTTTAGCGAAGCAATTTCTTTAAACGATAAGATTAGACCTGAAATTGAGGTGCCGATGCAGAATCTGAGGGCTTCCTTGGTAAACGGGGCTATCAAAGATCAAAACGCAGGGAAGTTTGCTGATGCGGCTGACAAGTTGTACACTAGCTACAAGATGTATGGGGAACCTTCCGATTTGTACTTTGCTGCTGGGAACGCAGTTAACGAGAAGGATTACGACCGTGCATTGCAATACTATCAAATGCTTTTGGATAGTGGTTATACCGGGGAAATCAGCGAGTTTGTGGCCACCAATAAATCCACAGGGGAAGTACAGTCCTTTGAGAACGAGAATATTAGAAATATTGCAGTACGTACTGGTGAATTCATTAAACCAGAAATTCAGGTTACGGAGTCCAGAAAGGGTGAAATATTACGAAATATGACACTTATGTATGTTGAAAAAGGAAATACTGAAAAGGCTACTGCACTTATGAAGTCTGCACGAGCAGAAAACCCTAAGGATGTTAACTTGATGCGGGTTGAAGCAGACATGAGTTATAATATGGGAAATAAGGAAAGATACAATGAGCTTATGAAAGAAATCATTGCAACGGACCCCGACAATCCCGAAATCTATTTCAACCTCGGGGTGAGCAACGATCAACTTGGAAATAAGGAAGAAGCTCTAAGCAATTATACCAAAGCCCTGGAGTTGGATCCGAATTATGAACTTGCCCTGATTAATATTGCCGCTTTAAAACTTTCTGATGAGGAAAAAATAGTTGATGAAATGAACAGCTTAGGCACCTCGGCGGCAGACAACAAAAAATACGATGAGTTAAGAAAGAAGCGTGAGAGTATTTACAAGGAAGTATTACCTTACCTAGAAAAAGCATACGCTATAAACCCATCCAATCAAAATGTTGTTACATATTTGATGAACCTTTATGGGCAGATTGGAGAGGACGCCAAGTTTCAAGAAATGAAGGCCAAGCTTACCGAATTGGAAAGCAAACAATAGGCGACTATTTAAATATAAAATGAAGCCGTCTCAAAACCTGAGGCGGCTTTTTCTATTAAATTATTTGCTTAAAAGTTGATTATTTCTTATCTTTAAGTACTGATAATCAATGATATGAATACTAATTTTCAAGCTTACAACCAAC
>JBARWQ010000052.1:0-86525 GCA_049646885.1 Aequorivita sp.
GTTTTAGGCTTCTTTCAGATTTTACCTCACGGTAAACACCCTTGCCCTCAACTAACGGTTCTCGTCAAAATAAGCCCGTTCGGGACTTTAACCCTAGAGATAATGAACATGCATAGCAAACAAAAATGCCCCAGCAAAAAACTAGGGCAATCAATCAACTAACCAATCAATGAAAAAAGCTATTATCTCCACCCGCCGCCCAGAGCTTCATATAGGTTAACTATGGCCTGCAGACGATTGTTTTTGGATGCAATCAAATCTAGGTTGGAGTTTAGGGCGAATCCTTGAGCGATCAAAACTTCCAAGTAATTTGCCATCCCATTGTTGAGCAATTCTTGTGAATATTCTGTGGCCAAGTTGTAGGCATCGTTTTCACTTTCTTTTATTTCGATTTTCTCTGTTGCTGCCTCAATGGTGTACATTGCATCCGAAACTTCCTTTCCGGCAATTAACAGGGCATATTTAAAATGCAACAAAGCCTGCTCTTGTTGTGCAAGCGAAACTTCGTGCTGGGTTTTAATTTTCCTGCCGTTAAAAATTGGTTGTGTTAGACCTCCAACGACCGTTGCAAAGAGGGAGTTTATATCCAATAGCTTATCTAATTCCAAGCTTTGAAAACCTCCGCTCGCACTCAATATAAGTGATGGATAAAAAGCACTTCTGGCTACGTTTGTAAATTCAAAAGCATTTATCAAACCGTATTCGGCTGCCATTACATCCGGACGATTGCTCAGGAGAAGCGATGGCACCCCAGTTTTTAGAGGGGTATCAACGTTTTGGGCTGCAAGAGTACTTCTGTTGATTTCGCGTGGATTGCTTCCTAAAAGAATGGATAGCGTATTCTCAACCAATCGGGTCTGGGCCTTTAATTCTACCAAAATTGCCTTTGCCGTATATAATTGGGCTTCGGTCTGCTTGACCCCAGCCTCATTGCCGATGCCAGCGTCTTTTAGGGCGATGGTGGTTTCCAAACCTTCGGTACGGGTTTCTACGGTTTCCTCGGTCACGCGAATCTGTTCGTCCAATGCCAAGAGCTGAAAGTAGGTGGAGGCGATATTGGCCACCAACCTGCTTTTTACAGCTTGATGTGCCGCTACAGATTGCAGATAAGCGGCATCTGATGCCCGTTTAGTACTGCGTATTTTTCCCCAGATATCCGCTTCCCAAGAGAGTCCTCCCGAAAGTTCAAATTGGTTTGCTGATGAAATATCACCAAACTGGCTGCTCTGTGAAAACTCTTGATGGGCTGCACTGGCATTTAGGCTTAAATTAGGAAAATACCCGGCTTTACCCTGTTTTGCGTAGGCTTCCGCAATGGCTATTTGTTGTAGTGCAATGCGAATGTCCATATTATTACGGAGCCCTTCCTCAATATAGGTTTGAAGAATAGGATCGGTGAATATTTCCTTCCAGGAAATGGTTGCCATAGACAAACTATCTTGCGGCAATTGGTCTGTACGGAATCTTTCAGAATCAACAACGTTTTCTGGTCTCGCGTAATCCTTCGCAACAAAACAGGATTGAAGCGATAGAAATACAAGAGATAATATACTGATTTTTATAAATTTCATTGTGCGCTGTCTTTTAATTTTTCAACGTCGTAATTCGTTTCATCTGGAACCTTTTTTATTTTATCTTCTAACCATTGGAAGAAAATATACAATATCGGAATTACGAAAATCCCAAATACGGTTCCAATGAGCAATCCACCCACAGCTCCCGTTCCAATAGCATTGTTTCCTTCAGCTCCAATTCCTGTTGAAAACACCAATGGCGAAAGTCCAATAACAAAAGCAAATGAAGTCATCAGGATGGGTCGTAACCTCGCTTTGGCCCCTTCAAAGGCTGCTTCTTTCCTAGAATATCCAGCCCTTCGTCTTTGCAGGGCAAACTCAACGATCAGAATGGCATTTTTGGCCAATAATCCAATAAGCATAATCAACCCGATTTGGAAGAATACGTTGTTTTCCAAACCCGATATTTTAGTGACGAAATATGCACCGAAAACACCGACAGGGATTGATAAAATTACCGAAAACGGAATCAGGAAGCTTTCATATTGTGCAGCTAGGAAGAAATAAACAAATAGAATAACCAGAATGAAAATAAATGTGGTTTGGGCTCCTGCCGAAATTTCCTCTCTTGTAAGACCAGAGTAGTCGATACTGTAATTTTGTGGCAATGACGTCAAGCTCACTTCCTGTACTGCTCTAATGGCATCTCCTGTGGAATATCCTGGGGCTGCCGCTCCGTTTACGCTGGCTGCGTTAAACAGGTTGAAACGTTTTACTGATTGCGGGCCATATACTCGTTCCAATGTAATAAATTGAGTGATTGGCGCCATTTCGTTTTGTGCATTTCGAACAAAGATTTGCTGCAAATCTTCTGGAGACGAACGGTCCTCAGGTAGCGCTTGAACATAAACGCGATATTGTTTCCCGTATTTAGTAAAATCGGCTGCATATACACTTCCAATATACCCTTGAAGAGCACCTAATATAGAGTTGATATTGACACCTGCTTCTTTTGCTTTGGGAATATCTACATTGATTTCGTATTGTGGGTAATCCACGCTAAACGAAGTTTGGGCATAAAGAATTTCAGGTCTTTTCATCAATTCTTGAAGGTAGTTCTGAGAAGTTTCTTGAAGTTCGTCGAAACTTCCTCCCGAACGGTCTAAAAGCTGTAATTCGAATCCTGATGACACCCCAAATCCGGGAACACTCGGAGGCTGGAAAAACAGAATGTTGGCATCAGAAATAGATGCTGCCGCCCCAAAAAGCTGTCCGATAATGGCATCTACAGACTTGCTGTCTTCCTTGCGCTCGCTCCAATCATCTAGTTTTATAAATCCAATACCATAGTTGCTTCCTGCGCCACTCATCATACTAAATCCGCTAACGAGTGATACGGCGTTTACACCGGGAATTCGTCGGATTTTTTCTCTTAATTCATTGCTTGCCTGTACAGTTCTATCTAAAGAAGCGCCAGGAGGCAATTCGATGTTGGCGAAAACCATTCCTCGGTCTTCACTTGGAACAAACCCCGTAGACATTGTGCTGGACGACCATATAATTCCAACAGAACAAGCGACTAAGAATACCACAGTAATCCATTTGTGCTTATATAAAAATCCTAAGGAGTTTATGTATTTTCTGGTTGTTGCGTTAAATGCGATATTGAATTTCGCGAAAAATCGACCTAACCAGCCTTTTCGTTTAATTTCTTCGTTATGGGTTTTTAGGAACACCGCACAAAGAGCAGGGCTCAGCGTTAATGCGTTTACAGCCGATATGATGATGGCCACAATTAGGGTGATACCAAACTGCTCATAAAACACTCCCGTTGGACCCGTAATAAAGGTTACCGGAATGAATACTGCCGCCATTACCAAGGTAATCGATATAATAGCACCCGTAATTTCTTCCATAGCAGAGTGCGTAGCCTTTAAGGCAGTTTCGGCTCCTTCTTCCAATTTGGCGTGAACTGCTTCTACAACTACAATGGCATCGTCAACTACAATACCAATGGCGAGAACCAATGCAAATAGGGTTAATAAGTTGATAGAATATCCAAAGAGATTGAGGAAGAAAAACGTTCCGATAATCGAAACGGGCACCGCAATAGCTGGAATCAACGTAGAACGGAAATCTTGTAGGAAAATGAAAACTACCAAGAAAACCAACAGGAAAGCTTCGATTAACGTGGTTATAACTTTGCTGATGGAAGCCTCTAAGAATTCGTTAGTGTCAAAATTCACGAAATAATTGACACCTTCGGGAAAGTCTATGCTCATTGTTTCGAGTCGCTCGTGAATTTCACGTATAATTTCCTGAGCGTTAGATCCAGGTGTTTGATACACCCCCATACTCACACTCGGATTGCCGTCCATAAAAGCACTTCCGCCATAGTTTTGGGCATCCATCTCTACCTCAGCAACATCTTTAAGTGTCAAAAACTCACCATTCCCCATAGCTTTGATGACAATATTTTCATATTCCGAAACCTCGTCATAACGTCCGCTATAGGTTAAAACATATTCAAATGCCTTTGCGTCATTTTGCCCTAAGGATCCAGCTGCTGCTTCACGACTTTGTTCGCGAATGGCATTGCTGATATCGGCGGGTTCTAGCCCATAGGATGCTAATTTTTCTGGTTTCAACCAAATCCGCATTGCATAATCCTTGGATCCAAATACGCTTACATCACCCACTCCCTTAATTCTTTTTAATTCGGGAAGCACATTGATATTCAGGTAGTTTTGAATGTAGGTGGCATCGTAGTTCTCATTTTCGGAATACACCGATAGGAACATAAGCGCACTTGTTTGTTGTTTTTGCGTTATAACTCCTGTTTGAATTACCTCTTGAGGTAATAGAGCATTGGCGCGCGAAACCCGGTTTTGAACGTTAACAGCAGCAATATCTGGATCGACATCGGGTTCAAAGAAAACACTAATACTGGCGCTTCCGTTATTACTTGCTGTTGAGGTGATATAGGTCATGCCTTCCACTCCGTTAATCTGCTCTTCAATCGGAATGATAACGCTTTCCAAAACAGTGGCTGCGTTTGCTCCTGGGAAAGTAGCACGGACCTGAACCGTAGGTGGTGCAATTTCTGGATATTGAGTGGTGGGTAGTGTTGCAATTCCCAACACACCTAATATTAAGATGATAATGGAGACAACACTCGAAAGAACGGGTCGTTCAATAAATTTCTTAATCATGGATTCTTTTTATTTGAATACTCTTTTTAATCCTTTTACAATGCTGTCGAACGCCACAGGTTGGGCCTGAATTGGGGTGGATCCACGTAATTTGTCCACGCCTTTGGCTACAATTTTGTCTCCTGACTTTATTCCGTCCTCAACAATCATCAAATTATCCACTCGATCCACGATATCGATAGAGGTTGGAAGCGCAAGAGTGTCTCCTTGAACTTTATAAACATACGTAATGCCTTGTCGCTCATAGGTGGATACGGCTGGAACAAGCGTGGCGTTTTCATATACTTTTGGTATCTGGATTCTCCCGCTAGATCCACTTGAAAGTAAGCGATTGGGATTATCAAAGATTGCACGGAATGAAACTGTACCTGTCGTGGTATTGACTTGAGAGTTGATTGTTTCAATGGTGCCTTCAATAGGGTATAACTGGCCGTTGGCGAGGAGCAACCTTACCTTTGGCATATTTTTGATTTTTTCATCTACGGTTTCCCCTTTCCTAGTCTGGATGAAATCCAAATAATCTTTTTCGTTGAGTGAGAAGAAAGCGTAAACTTTATCGACATCTACAACAGCCGTAAGAGGTGTTTGAGAAGATGGGCTCACCAAAGAACCTTCTCGAAGATTGATGGAACCTACATATCCATCTACTGGGCTTTTTATAGTTGCGTATCCAATAGTGGCGGCAATAGCATTATAGCTGCTTTGTGCTTGGAGGAGTTTTGCTTTGGCTGTTTCAAGCTGCACATTGCTAATAATGTTTTTTTCCACCAAAGGCTTTAGTTTGTTGACCTCCACTTGGGCTGCATTTACGTTTGCTTTTGCAGCGGCGGCATCTTGGCTTAAAGACTGGGTTTCAAGGGTGAAAAGAGTTTGCCCTTTTCTTACTTTTTGACCCTCATCTACTAATACCTTAGTAATGTACCCCGAAGTTTTGGCCCTCACCTCACTGTTAATTATCCCTTCTAAACTTGTTGGATAGGTGGCATAAGCCGTGACAGTTTCAGATGGAACAGTTATAACCGGATATGGCATGGCCTGAGGAGCGTGCTGCCCTTGTTGGTTATCATTGCCGCAACTGCTAAAAAATAAGCCGAAACCGACCAGTACGGATAACAAATATGTGATTTTCCCTTTTTTCATTTGATTATGCGATTAATCGTTTTTATGGTTTTCAATTAGTTTAAGGCGGAGGTTTTCCATCAAGCTGGTAGCCTGCTCTAAATAGTTTATATATTCGGTATGAAAATCTATGTCGAATTTTTCATCGGAGTTTTTCGGCAATTCCTTATTGAAGTCCATCTTGTAGTTTGTGATCTCCTGATGAATTTCCCGCTCTGCCTTCCAATTCTGAATAGTCTCGTTCATAGATCGAATCAATGCGTTGGGGCTAAGGATAAAGTATTTTTTTCGATCCCCTGGCTTGGTGTAATACGTAATCCGATGGGAAGCCTGTAAGGTGGTGAGATGGGTAAAAATAGTGCTTTTACTGGCTTTCAATTCCGTCACTAGATTTTCAAAAGTTTCTCCTTTTCTGCCCTTGAGAACCAAGGTGGCAAGAATTCTCGCACCTAGGGGAGCAAGTTGTTCCCGGCTCTCCAAATGGACCCCCATCTTCTCAATTAAATTTTCCTTTCTTTCTTGCACTTTTCAAAAAATTGAAGTCACAAAGATATGATTGGTTCGGTTGTTTACGAACCGATTGGTATTAAATTTTTGTTAAATGAATTCTGGTGAAAATAAATTCTGATTTGAACATTTTGATAATTATAAAGAATATGAAAGTATGAGTAATTTTTTGTGAAATTAATTTGGATTCCATATTTATGAATTGATAAAATTTTAAAAAATATCTAATTCAGAAGGTGCTACTTCGCTTAACCCCAATATGTTAAAAATAAAAAGTAAATTGGTCAGCAATTGTAAATGAATACCTTCGCCGAAAATTTTAAAAATATTATTATGAAACAGACCTATTTTCTATTAATGCTCTTAGTATCCCCAATACTAATTTTCGCCCAAGCGGGCACTCTTGACCCCACATTTGGAACAAATGGCGTCGTTACCACTGCCGTTCATCCAAATTACAACGTTGCGGAAACCACCGTCGTTCAGACTGATGGAAAAATTTTGGTAGCCGGAAACGCCGGTACTCCATCTACCTACCAAATGGCGGTAGCGAGATATAACGAAGACGGTTCCTTGGATACTTCCTTCGGCGGTGAAGGTACTTTGCGTTTTCCTGTAGGCTCGGTCAAATCTTTTGTAATGGATATGGCACAGCAACCCGATGGAAAGATCCTTTTAGGAGGTCGTACTTGGGACAACGTTTCAGGTGATTTCGCCGTCGTGCGTCTCAATGAAGACGGTAGCTTTGACGATAACTTTGGAACAAATGGTATTTTTCGCATTGAAACAGCAGAAACCGAAGCCTCCGAGGCTATGGCTCTATTGGACGATGGCACAATTTTAATGGTCGGCTATAAGGATGATAATTTCACAGTGGCAAAAATCAATACCGACGGTAGTTTAGACACTACTTTTGGCATGAATGGCTGGGTTGTTCTTACTTTTGACGGCGCTTCCAGTTATGCAGACGATCTCGCCATCCAAGGTGATGGAAAGATTGTAATCTCAGGATTTGCGTTGAATGGCCAAAATCGCTTTCAAGTTGCCGCAGCAAGACTTAATGCAGATGGTTCAACTGACAATTCATTTGGAACCGATGGCAAGGTGATCTTTAATGTAGGCGAATGGAACGATTTTGGTGAAGGAGTGGCCATTCAAAGTGATGGAAAAATCCTAATTGGAGGTCATAAATGGATATCCAATATTGAACAAAGACATGATTTGTTTGTGGCAAGACTAAATACCGATGGCAGCATAGATACTTCTTATGGTAATAATGGCGCGGCCACCGCGCGTTTGGTCGATGGCGCCAATTATGCTGGCGATATGGTATTGCAGGCAGACGACAAGCCTATCTTGGCTGGTTATACTATATTACAAAGCGAAATTAATATGGCCATGGTGAGATTTGATACAGATGGCAACCTTGACTCCACATTTAATGGTGATGGAATGGTGAGCTTTGATTATGAGGGTCGCGAAGATTATTGTAATGCAATTGCTCTTCAACCCGATAATAAAATTATATTGGCAGGTTATTCCTATGGTGGTGGCGGCTCTGAGTTTGAGATCGCTCGTTTCCTAAATGATCCTCTTGTTGGAATACAGGATCAACAAAATCTTGCTTTTCACCTGTATCCAAACCCAGCGCGCGAACAACTAATAATTGAAATGACCGATGCTTCTTCAACCTATCAAATAGAAATCATTGATATGTTGGGCAAGAAAATCTACAATACCAAAATCCAAAAAATGGGACAAATCGACGTTTCTGCTTTGGCAACCGGTACTTACTTGGTGAAGTTGAATTCGAATTCACAAGCAACTACGGTTCGATTTGTAAAACAATAAAAAGGACTTAAGGCTGAAGGACATAGGACTTAAGACTGGGTAGTAATTGATGTCACTTCTTATTACAATTTAAAGGAGGCTTGCCTGAAATAGGGGAGCCTCTTTTTTTTGGCTTAAGACGTTAATCCCTAAGAATACAGAAGACGCAAGCGAATTTGCCTTTGGTCTTAGCTTAAGGTTAAGATATCTCGAGCTTGTTAGGGCTTTTGAACATCATTTATTTTGAATTAGAACCTTAAGACCTAGAACACCTTGATAAATTCAACGCACAATATTAATGCAGAAAATTTCACAGGATGTATTAGTCTTATGTCTTACGTCCTTTCGTCTTACGTCCTTTCGTCTTACGTCCTTTCGTCTTACGTCATTCTTAAAGAATTTGCTGAATCTCAATCTTCTCCTTCAACATATTTCCTTCACTATCTACCACTGTCAAAATATAACTTCCGGGTTTTGGTGAAACCGCCAATTCGTGAAAGGTTTGGGTACTGCCAATATATTCCGAATCCAAATACCAATAAACTGCGGTTTCCGGCGAGCGATGGGCGATTTTAAAAATGACATCGTTTATGTTTTCATCGAAATTCTTCGGAAGAAGTACGGTTTCATTCCGCTTTGGATAAATAAAAGCCATCAAACTTTCACCTCCTTGTAGGCATTCTGCCGCAAAGGGCGGTAACGGTTTGTATTCTGGATGAAGTGCAGCGTAATAATATTCTATTACAGGTGGCAATGAGAACCAACTTTTTTGTTTCATTTCCGAAAGGGCGTAACAGGAAGAATTTACCCGATAATTTTCTGATGAATTTAAAAACACTGTTTGATGGTAAGGACAAGCATCCGTACGAGTTCCATTGATGGGAATCCATTCTTTTTTGGTTTCCCCGCAGAAAAGTCCAGCTAAATGACCACTTTTGGCACATATTTCAACTTCGGCCAGTTCGTCATAAGGGATTCCGAACCATCCACTTTTAGGTAAAATATTCAAAATATCGAACAATATTGGGGAAGCAGCTTGAATACCCGTCAATCCTGGTCGGCCTTCTCCTGATGCGTTTCCTGCCCAAACCCCGATGGCGTATTTTGGAGTAACACCAACAGCCCAAGAATCTTTAAATCCGTGACTTGTTCCTGTTTTCCAGGCAATAGGTTGGCTGCTGGTAAAAAACTCCCAGTTCTCCTCTCCACTAGGACGATTCACTTTTTGCATCGCATCAAAAGTTTCATAAATAGCTCCCGCATTCCAAACAGAAGGTTTGTTTTGGACTTTTCCAAATTGAATGTCCTCGTGATTTTTTACATAAACAGGTTCCACAAATTCGTTTTCCCGGTATTCGCTGGAAGAATTATTAAAATAATTAAGTGTGGAAGCCATTCCCGCATAAGCTTTGGTGATATCCCATAAACTGCTTTCGCCACCACCCAAGATCATGGCAAGCCCGTAATAATCCGCAGGTTTGTCAATGGCTTTTTGATTGGTTTTTTTTAGAATATTATAAAATCGCTGAAATCCAAACTCCCGAAGCATCCTAACGGCTGGAATATTTAAAGAACGTGATAATGCCACACTCGCGGGAACTGTACCATTATATTTCTTGTCGAAATTTTCCGGGGAATACCCATTGACCGAAGTTGGGATATCAGCCACCAATGTATTTGGAAGGATTTCTCCCGCATCAAGCATCGACGCAAATAGAAAAGGTTTTAAAATACTCCCGGTATTCCTGGGTTTTTCGATTATATCTACAAAGTTGTTATGGCCGGCTGTAGTTGGAGAATTGCCCACATAAGCCAAAATCTCCCGGGTATTTACGTCCATTACCAAAACCGCTAGATTGTGAATTTGGTTTTGCGCCAAAATGTAATGATGCTCTTTTACTATATGATTCACTTTGTTTTGAAGTGAAAAATTAATTGTAGTTTCAATTCGTTGGCCGTGGTGTTCCTTCCGTATTTTTTCGGTTAAATGAGGGGCGAATTCAGGTAAAGCTTGAGGTTTTCCCGGTAGATTTTCTTCCAAAGCGAGCTCGAAAGTAGTTTCATCAATGACATTCTTTTGAAAAAGTTTTAATAAAAGCGCATCTCTTTTTTGTTTTAGAGTAGCTTCGTTTTTCCCTGGAAATATCAAAGAAGGCGCATTGGGAAGTACCGCCAAAGCAGCGGATTGCCCCCAGCTCAATTCGCTGGCGGGAATTCCGAAATACCGCCAAGAGGCAGTTTCCAACCCTACCACATTTCCGCCAAAAGGTGCGTAAGAGGAATAGAGGTTGATAATTGACTCTTTGCTATAGCCTGCTTCCAAACGCGTAGCTTGGAAGATTTCAATAAGTTTTTCGAAATAAGTACGGTGCTTGTTTTTTCTAGAAAGTCGGATAACTTGCTGTGTTATCGTACTTCCACCACGACGAGGTTTACCGTTGAGGTTATTCCAAAGCGCTTTTGAAATTGAAACCGGATTAAATCCAGGATGCCAATAAAAATGTTCATCCTCAAAATAAAGTACACATTTCTCAAATCGTTCCGGGACCGAATCCATTTGGGGAAACCGCCATTGGCCATCATCCGCAATTCGTGCTCCGAGCATTTGTCCGTTGCTGCTTTCTGCAACTGTCGCGGTAGGCACATTGAAAAGGAGCGAAGGGAGACAAAACAGCCAGAGCACAAATAAAACTAGTAGGAGGCTGAGTTTTATTTTGTGGGTTTTGAGGAAGGGAATAATCTTTTTCATTTTCTGGTGTAACCACTAATGTCACGAATTGGCACGAATAAATATTGGAATATTTCCCCGGAAATTATTTATCACTTTATAGTTCACTTTTCCCTGCAATAGTTAGCTTTTTTCTATAAACTCGAGGTAATTAGTAGGATTAACAGTCATCAGTTGGTGCTCGGGATAGGCATCACGAAAAGATTTGCTGAATTTTCCTGATTTTTTCGAGTTCCATTTAAATTCGTATGCGTGTATTATACCTTTATAATCTTCGATAAAATCAATTTCTTGTTGTGCCAGATTGCGCCAGAAATAATCATTAGAATAAAGGTTGTGATATGATTTATACTTCATTCTTTCCACAATCAAAAAATTTTCCCATAAAGGTCCAATATCTTGTCTCATCTTTGCAGGATTCCAGTTGTTTATAACTGAATTTCTAATTCCAACGTCATAAAAATAGATTTTTCTACTTTTCTTAAGCTCGTTGCGTAAATTTCGACTGAAAGAAGGTAAGCGGAAAACTATAAAAGATTTTTCAAGTAAATCGATATATCTGGTTATGGTTTCATTGTTTAAGCCTACTGTTCTGGCCAATTCGTTATAGGAAACCTGTTGGCCAATTTGAAATGCGAGGGCCTGTACAAGTGCTTCAAGTTTATGTGGTTTTTTGATGTCTTCCCAAGTCAATATATCCTTGTATAAATAACTATCAGATAATTGCTTGAGGATTTCGATTTCTTGTCCTGGATTATTAATCACCTCCGGATACCATCCATAAACGAGTCTATGTTCCAACAACCGCGATTCTGTGAGGAAAGAGTGGTGCGAGATCATCTCCCCAATACTAATTGGCCACATATTAAATTCCCATTTACGGCCTGTTAATGGTTCATTGATTTTATTTGCTAATTCAAAAGAAGACGATCCTGTAGCTATGACTTTTAAATTGGGAATGGAGTCGTGAAGTATTTTCAAGGTTAATCCTATATTTTCAATGCGTTGCGCCTCATCAATGATTACAATCGGAGCCTTACCGATGACTTGTGTGAGGTAGGTGCTGGTAGGATTGGACAAAAGAGCACGAATATCGGAGTCATCTCCATTTAACCATAAAGTTTGATCCGATGTAAATACATTTTGGAGTAAAGTGGTTTTACCGACCTGTCTTGGTCCGAGAATAATAATGACCTTTTTGTCAATCATCTTATTTTTTATCTGGTCTGAAATGCTCCGCTTAATCATATCAAAATTTATGGTTGGATGGCAAAATAGGTATATAATTTGCCGTTTGACCGTAAAAATACAATTTATTTACAAATCGATTTAAATCTTAGGGCTGCTTTTACCATTGTTTTAACTGTTATCTTTTCTTATTTGAATTCATAATGTTTCGTTTTTCATTAAAATATTTATTAAAACTGAGAGAATAAATACAAGAAAACTTCTTCCAGCTTACCATCGGAAAAAGTAACACCTGGCAGGATTTCAAACCTCCCCAAATAATCAGTGAGCGAAGCTCCTAACTCCTAACTCCTAAACTCCTAACTCATAACTCTGCACTCATAACTCATAACTCGACCTTCACCCACATTCCCTTATTCCTAGCATAATACGAATTGTCATACATCCCCTCAACCTGTGTTCCGGGCAAATAATATGTTCCAAGATAGGATGCATTCAATTTAACCGTGAAAGTCCTAGTCTCATTTTTATCCAAATCGAAGAAGAAATTTACCCTGTCATCACGGATATCCGTATAACGGGCTTTTCCTGTTGCGCCACCACCGAGTTCCGTAAAACTAGTGTTGACAATTTCCCAACCACTTGGAAAAATTTTCGCTAACGCTACATTATTTATGCTGTTATTGGAAGTATTGGTGATGCTGACTTTTGCAATTATTTCTGTTCCCTGACGTAGATTGGTAACGTCCAAAGCTTTTCCAGTCCCATCCAAATACTGCGATTTAATAGAAAGGTTTCGCTGTTCGGCCAGTTCATCTCCTAGCGGAAGTTTACCTCGTTGCGAAAGAGTTACATAAACTAAATTCCCTTTTTTATTGGTAACGGTAACGGAATTTCCTCCCATAACGAAGGAAAGGTCGCGCTGTGCAATGGCACGATCGGTTTTGACCTCTTCGGTTTTTCCATTTTTGGTGAAGGTGAGCTCCATTGCTTTTCCTCCGCTCTTTTCCACCATTTTCGCCAAAGCCATCAATGCATAAGCGGTTTCTTGGGTGCTGTACCAACGTGGCGATGACAAATCCTTGGCCAAGGATAATGACAAATCCCGCTGTTTGGAATCCCCTAAAAGCACCATAGTTTCTAACGCCATCGCTTTATTTCTAAAAGGGGAGCCGTAAGTGTAATAGTCATATTTCTGGGAGACGAAATTGATATTTGCCGTTTGTGCAATCTGTTCCGCCACATTTTTCTTGCCCGCCAAAGCATAGGCAGCTGCCAATCTCCATTTGGCGTCATTGCTGAGTTCCTTGCTTTCACGAAGTCTATTCATCGCGGCCAATTCTGGCTTTCCGGCTAAGGCTAATGTGTAAAGTCTATAAGCCTGTACCAAACTGGAATTGTAAACCGCATAGGAATTTCGCCATTGTCGCGCAGTGTTTTGCTGATAGACCAACCAATTGCTCATAAAACTAATTGGTAAAGCATATCCTTTCTGTTGCGCCTCCAGCATAAAATGACCCGCGTAATTGGTTGTCCATTCATCAGCCTCGCGTTCCCCTGGCCAATAAGCAAGACCGCCATTGGTGGTTTGGAATCTATTCATACGTTCGATTGCCGCTTTTACGTTTTTCTCCATTTGTTGTTTTTTGTCGAAGGTGATATCGAAAATATCCGCCAAATACAACTGTGGAAATGCCGCAGAAGTAGTTTGCTCCAAACACCCGTAAGGATAATGGATCAAAAATTCCATTCTTCTGCTAAAATCCATTGGAGGTAAAGTTGAAAATTCCAGCGTAGCTGCGTTGCTTCCCGGTACACCGAAAGTTTCAAAATCGATGGTTTGGGAAGAATTGGCTTCCAGACTGTAATTCGTGGATTTCTGTGAAATCGGATTCGGGTTTTCTACGTCAATTTCAACCTTATAAGAGGCATTTTCGCCATTTCCGGAAGCCAAGACCTCAATAGTTTGAAATTCCTGGGTTGGTAAAACTTGGAATTCGAAATTAACAATCTGTTCTCCTGGAGAACTAAACGAAACAGTTTTTGAAGTTCCATTCACAGGTTTTAAGGCATCTCCAGTTTTTACGGAAATGGAAACATTTTTCACTTTGTTTTCCATTGCAAAAACAGTGACAGGAAGCGTAACGGTTTCTCCTGGGGATAATTTTCTCGGAAGCGATGCCAATACCATCAATGGTTTGCGGACAGGTGTGGTTTTTTCCGCATTTCCATAAGCATCTTTTGAGTTATCACCTGCAATTACCATTGTTCGTACAGAACCTATATAATTGGGCATCATGATAGTATGCGTCGCCGTTTTTCCTGCTGCAAGTTCAAACGGACCGAGATATTTCACCACAGGTTTAAATCGGTCAGCCTTTCGGTTTTTAGCACCTAAAGCTTCATCGCCACCCCCGATTGCGTAAATATTATCCACACTGCCGGAATAGGCGCCAATTACATAATCAAACATATCAAAGGTCTTAACCCCGAGTGCCTCGCGACTGTAAAAAGCTTCGTGAATATCGGGGGTTTTAAAGCGTGTTAAATCCAACAAACCATCATCCACCACTGCAATGGTGTAGGTCATTGGTTTTTTATTTTCCTCTGAAACTTTTACGGTGAAATTTTCCTCGGGTTTTAATACTTCAGGCATCGTGATTTTCGGATGAAGAATAGTGGCAGGATCTTCCACAGAAAGCGGAATCACCCCGTAAAGCCGCATAGGCAAATCGTTTTTGGTTTGGCTGTGGGGCTGGAGTAAGGAAATGTTCACATAAATATTAGGTGCCATTTCCTTGGTGATTTTAATGGAAGCTTGGGTTTCCCCTTTTTTGGTTTCAATCCACTGCGTTTCCAAAACTTCGGTACCGTTTTCAACACTCACCAAAGCGCGACCTTCACTTCCGGAAGGGAACGTAATGGAAGCTTTTTCGCCTACTGTATATTTTTCCTTATCTGATGAAAACACCAGCATTTTAGCACTTTCAGCATCGCCATCGCTCGGACGTTGCCACCAGTTTTTATAGAAATAAGCAACTCTTCCAGTGGCGTGTCCGGATTGTTTGTCGATTACCCTTATTAAGTATCTGCCTCCTTCCTCATCGGGAATATTTACGTTGAACTTTCCTTTTCCGCTGCCATCGGTTTTTACAGTGAAATCTTGTACGGGACGGTGCACAGTGGAATTCTCGTAGCTTGAAAGATTGTCCGCGCCACGGTTCCACCACCAACGCCATTCAATTTGAAAAATCTTCACTTCCAATTCGCGATTGCCTGCTGGATTTCCTTGTGCATCAACGGCTACAACATCAAAAGAAGTGTTTTCATCTGTATAGTACGACCCGTATTCACGAGCTTCAGGCGATTTCAATCCTACGAAATAGGAAAATGGCGCCAATTCCTTTGTGAAAATATCTATTGAAAAATCGCCGCCGCCCTCATATACCTTCGTCAAGAAAGTGGCTTTCAGCATTCCCGGTGCGTTCTTTCCAACTTCCAGATTCTTACTGAAAGAAGTAATTCCTTCCGAAGAAAGTTTTGTGTCCAAAACAGGAATTTCCACTTCCTCAAATGTTCTTATCGGATCTGTAAAATTGTATTTGGGATATTTCGGAAATGAAGAATTGCTGGCGCGAAGGGTAGCCGTCATATCGATTTTTAAATCCCGTGCGGGCGAACCGTGAAGCCACAATGCACTTGCCGCTCCTTTAACTGGCTTGGTAGCATCGAGGATTTCATCCTCAAAATCGAGTTTGATTTTTAATCGGTTGGGTTTTATTGTAGCCACTTTTAAGGTATGGCTGAATTGGGCACCTCCAACGGTGATGGTTGCGTTCCAATTTCCGGTGGGAGCGGATTCGTCAGTTTTGATTGGATAGTAATAGAAATTTGAATTGCTCTTATTTAAAACGGTTCGTTGAACGAGTTTTCCTCGTGCATCCGTTACAGAGAGTGTTACGGGATGGTTCTTTGGAAGTGGATTTGCATTGTCATTAAGGACAAAAGTTAGATGAATGCTGTCGCCAGGACGATACACGCCACGTTCGGTATAAGTGTAGCCTTTTAGCCCTTTTTGAAGTTCTTTTCCGGAAATATCAAAATTGCTCATTGACAAGGCGTTACCATCTTCGAGCTTCACATAAGCGAAATTATTTCCTTTTTGGGCTACAGCGAAGGCGGCATTTTTGTTGCTGTCGTAAAGAGTCTTTCCATCTCCGTCAGTGGTTACAGTTTCAATTACTTGCTTTTGATAATTGTAGAGATTGATTTTTACACCGCTTTCAGGTTTTGCTGAAATTAGATTTGTAGCGAAAAATTGATAACTGCGGTTGTTTCCTTTTTTGACTATCAATCCCAAATCCGAACCTAAAATATTAGCGGTTACAACTCGTTCATCATTATAATAGGCGGGATGACAGGGATTGTCCTGTTGTTCCCAATTATAGGTGTAGTTTCTCCAACGGTAAATTTCGTTGTCCCAATAACGTTGTTCACGGATTTCTTCATCTTCGGAAGAATCCGTTGCGTAATAGGGGTCCTGCTCATAATAATCGTTTTCGCCTTCGTCGTCATTTTCATCATCCTTGACTATTTCAGAATTCATCTGAGAGCAATCATAGGTTATATAATCCTTCTTAAAACTGAGTTCCAATTGGTAGATGGCTCCTGGATCAGCATTAAAATATTCTGAAAGATTAATGGCATAAGCTTTCCAAGTACCATCATCCGTAAAGCCGTCCGTTTTTAAATCGATAGTTTTTTTCGCAATTCTTCGGCCCACACGACGGATATCATAAGTGTCGTTGTCATTTAGATTATAGCTTTGCAGAAACTGAAGTACGTTATTCTCATAAATCTTAATAACGCGAACATCCACTTTCGAAAGATTTACCGCTTCAAAATAAACGGGAGTAGAAGCCGAATTTGGCAGAATTACTCCTTTCGAAATCATCTTAACGGCGGGTTTTATAGCCTCGAAAGAAATGAGTTCAGAAAATTCCTTTTTTAATCCTATCCCTTCCGAGTTTTTAATTCCTCTGAAAACATTCACTTTCACATTTCCTACCACTCTGTTGGGGGGATAAACGTTGAGCACGTTTCCGTCCACTTCATAACGAAGGTTCTGGGTGTTTTCAATTGTTACTAGCCCTGAAAAATCCTGATTTATCATTAATGGGTCAGAAAAATTGATGCTCAGCAAAGCCTGAGGTGCCAAGGTACTGCTGACATCCACTATGGTAAAATTGTTTTGTCCAGGAATCTTAAAGGTGTTTTCTCCTCGATTTTCTGCACCGATCGCTTTTCCATCCCATTTTATGAGAATCTCGGAATCCTCCATTTTACGGGAAATACTATCTATCCTAAAATTGAAATATTGGCCATCAGCTACTTCAGCAGGCCATTTCAGTTTTAAATTCTGTCCGTTTTGGGAAGCAGAAACAAGTTGTTTTGCTTTTTCAAGAGAGATAACATCAGATGCTTCTAGGGCCGCACCCAGGTACTGCCATTCCTTATTATAGGATTGCAACTTGTCTAGATCTACCTTAAAGTTTGGCTTGATAGTTCTAAAACTGAATGTATAGGTTTTGAATTCCTTTGGAACATCATCGTAAAGTTTGTCCAGTTTTACTGTTACCGAATATTCAGTATCGGGTTTTAAATTCTCAGAGGGAACAAAAATTAAAGTTTTGCCGTTTTCGATTATAAGTTTTCCATCAACTTTGGGAGAAATTTTTAAATAGTCATCGGCCTTCAGTTCCTGAGTCATTTCAAACTGCTCAAGTGGTCTTGCGAGCCCTACTTTAATGTTGGTGGTAATAGATTGATTTCCGTAAGTGTTATAGGAAATATACTCTTTGAACTTAAAGAGATTATCTGTTTCGGAATGTTTGTCCTTGCTCTTACAGGAAAAAACAAGAAGAATTAAGGAAAGGATAAGAAGGCGATGGAATATTTTCATAATTGGCTGGTTAGAAGACTTAAATGTAAGGGAAAATTGAATAGCTTGCAATTGGTGTTCCAGAATCAATTTTTTACTCATCTTCCTTATAAATCCCAATCACCAATTCTCCCTCCGAATTCATTGAAGCCCGATACATTCCCGCAGTATTGAATTCCATAGCTACATTTCCATCCTTATCGATTGCGACAATACCACCATCCCCGCCAAGGGCTGGGACTTTTTTCTGAATAACTTCCTTGGCGGCATCTTGTAAAGTCAATCCTTTATATTCCATCAAAGCAGAAATGTCATAAGCCACCACGGAACGGATAAAAAACTCACCCCAACCAGTTGATGAAACCGCGCAAGTTGCATTGTTTGCATAAGTTCCGGCTCCAATAATTGGCGCATCACCAATGCGGTTCCAGCGTTTGTTTGTCATTCCGCCCGTTGAGGTGCCCGCGGCAAGGTTGCCGTGTTTGTCAAGAGCGGCGCAGCCCACCGTTCCAAACTTTGAATCTTTTATAAATGGGTCCTCAAATGAGACTTTTTTATTTTCTTCTCTTTCTAAAATTCTTTTTAATGACTCATATCTGTCTCGAGTATAGAAATAAGTTGTATCCATCATTTTATATCCCAAGCTCCTGGCAAATTCTTCAGCGCCTTCCCCATAAAGCATCACGTGATCGCTTTTTTCCATTACATCCCTGGCGAGGTTGATAGGATTTTTAATATGGCGAACCCCGGCTACGGCTCCAGCCTTCAGCGTTGCTCCATCCATAATGGAAGCATCGAGTTCATTTCTTCCCTCGTGGGTAAAAACGGCCCCTTTTCCCGCATTGAAAAGGGGAGAGTCTTCCATAACATTTATGGTATGGGTAACGGCATCCAAAGATGTCCCGCCATTCTTCAAAATTTCATAACCTGCGGAAATAGCTTCCCTTAACTTCTCCTTATAAGCGGTCTCCAAAGAGTCATTCATGTTTTCTTTTAGGATAGTTCCCGCCCCTCCATGTATGACGATTCCGAAGTTTTCTGCCGAAATGGATGTGTTTTTAGAAGGATTTTCGATTCTATTATGCGTTTTTTCTTCGTTTTTACATCCAAAAACAAGAAAAATCGCAAAGAGATATGTTAAAGTTTTTATCATGGGAGTTGGATTTATTCAATGACAATATACGGGAAAAATGTAATGTTTATAATGCTTGAGAAGATTTTTTTATGAATCATAAAAGAAAAAACCGTACCACTTATCCGATGAACTGTTAATATTATCGTTGAAATGCAATTTAGTATTAATATTTTTATATATTTGGAACGACATCATGCCCCAAATTTGATGTTCCCAAATTATGCACCTACTAAAAAGCAACCTACTTGCAATGGCATTGCTATGCCTTGTCATCACCTCTTGCTCAAAAGAGGATTCAATTGAAACGGAAGTGGCCAAGTATGAAATTGATCTGTCATTGGTCCATAAAAACGACGGAGAAATGTCTAACCGTATCCTTGAACTCATAAATATTCATCGCGATTCCTTAGGACTCAATGAGCTTCAAATGGACAATCAGTACGCTTCGGCCTTCGCAGTGGACCATACCCAATATATGATTGAGAAAGAACAAATCAACCACGACAATTTTGGTTTTCGTTCGGAGGGTATCAAGTATTATGACGGTGCCCAAGTAGTCGGTGAAAATGTGGCTTACGGTTATGATACGGCCGAAAAGGCTGTATCGGCCTGGTTAAAAAGCCCAGGACATCAAAGTATTATTGAAGGCAATTTCACCCACACTGGTTTTGGGATTGTGAAATGTGCCAAGGGTAGAAATTATTTCACCCAAATGTTTTATAGAAAGTAACCTCACTCCTTTTTCTATTAGGCCAATTTGCCGTATTTTTACGTAACTGTTAAAAATACGGCTATGGCTATTAAGAAACCTTTCAACCTGAATAAGTGGATAGAAGAGAACCGCAATTTGCTAAAACCTCCGGTGGGGAACAAAAATCTTTATATAGATTCGGACGATTATATCGTGATGATCGTTGCCGGTCCAAACGCCCGAAAGGATTATCACTACAATGAAACCGAAGAACTTTTCTATCAATTGGAAGGAAATATTCAAGTTGCAATCCAAGAAAACGGTGAAAAGAAGGTTATGGAATTGGGCCCTGGCGATATGTATTTACATCCTGCAAAAGTTCCACATTCACCTGGTCGAAGCGAAGGTTCAATCGGTTTGGTCATCGAGAGAAAACGTGTTGATATGGATGGAAAGGACGGTTTACTTTGGTTTTGCGATAATTGCAACAATAAATTATACGAAGTTTACTTTCCGCTGAGCGATATAGAAGCCGATTTTCTTAGGCATTTTAAACATTTTTATGATAGTAAAGAACTTCGGACTTGCGATAAATGTGGGACGGTGATGGAAACAGATCCTCGTTTTACTCAAGATTAGTCCTCTCCCGACCTCCCGAAACCAGTTTGAAACAAGCTCTCCCAAGGAGCGGAATAAAATCTTTAAATACATTTAATCGATCTGGCTTATTACGTGGGATTATTTCTGAAATCCCAAAAATTCACGTCCATTCGTGAAGTTTGTGGTTAAGAATTTCCATAATTTTTCGTATAGTCTAAACCAACGACCGATTCGTTTTTCATTCTTACCTTCATTCTGTACCTTTGCAGGATTATTGAAGTGAGGGTTTAGGCCTTCTCTTTATTCATAGAAAAATTCATTAAAATACATATTTATGCAAGCAACAACACCTTCTACCGATAGTCGGTACGGAATAGAAGAAGCCTTGGAGCAATTAGGAATTAAAGGCGTAAACAAGGGAACTTCCACAGGGAGTGACTGGTTTTCGAGCGGGGAGGAAATTTCTTCCTTTTCTCCAGTTGATGCCCAACTTATTGCAAAAGTCCAAACCACTTCTAAAGAAGACTTTGAAAAAGTGATGGGAAAAGCCACCGCGGCCTTTAAAACCTGGAGAGTGAAACCAGCCCCACAACGAGGGGAAATCGTTCGCCAATTTGGAAATGAACTTAGAAGATTGAAAGAACCTCTTGGGAAATTGGTTTCCTATGAAATGGGAAAAAGCTATCAAGAAGGGTTGGGAGAAGTCCAAGAAATGATCGATATCTGCGATTTTGCAGTGGGACTTTCAAGACAGTTGCACGGATTGACGATGCACAGCGAACGTCCGGGCCATAGAATGTACGAACAATATCACCCACTTGGGGTTGTTGGAATTATTTCCGCCTTTAACTTCCCAGTTGCCGTATGGGCTTGGAATACCGCCTTGGCATGGGTCTGTGGGGATGTTTGTGTATGGAAACCTTCTGAAAAAACACCATTATGCGGCATTGCCTGTCAGAAAATTGCAGCGAAAGTTTTTGCTGATAACGATTTGCCGGAAGGAATCTCCTGTTTGATCAACGGCGATTATAAAGTTGGTGAATTAATGACCAATGACGGTAGAACCGCTTTGGTATCCGCTACAGGTTCTATAAGAATGGGGAAAATCGTTGCACAAGCTGTTGCAAAAAGATTGGGAAAATCCCTTCTTGAACTTGGTGGGAACAACGCCATCATCGTAACTCCGGATGCCGACATTAAAATGACCGTAATAGGCGCCGTTTTTGGTGCCGTTGGAACTGCAGGTCAACGTTGTACTTCAACCAGAAGATTGATTATTCACGAAAGTATTTATGAGAAGGTAAAAACTGCTATGGTAGATGCTTATAAACAATTACGTATAGGAAATCCGTTGGACGAAAACAATCACGTGGGCCCACTTATCGATAAAGATGCAGTAAAAGCATATCAAAAAGCACTTGATAAAGTAGTTGAGGAAGGTGGAAAAATAATTGTTGAAGGCGGTGTTCTTGAAGGTGAAGGTTACGAAAGTGGATACTATGTAAAACCTGCGATTGCGGAGGCTAAAAACAGTTTTGAAATTGTACAGCACGAAACATTCGCACCAGTTCTTTACTTAATAAAATACAGTGGAGGCGTTGAAAATGCTATCGACCTTCAAAATGGAGTGGTACAAGGCCTTTCATCTGCAATTATGACCAACAATTTACGTGAAGCGGAACGTTTCCTATCGGTTCAAGGATCTGATTGCGGAATTGCAAACGTAAATATCGGAACTTCCGGAGCGGAAATCGGTGGTGCCTTTGGAGGTGAAAAGGAAACAGGTGGCGGCCGCGAAAGTGGAAGTGATGCTTGGAAAGTCTATATGCGCAGACAGACAAATACAATCAATTATACCACCGAGTTGCCATTGGCACAGGGGATCAAGTTTGATTTGTAAGTCCCCTCCCAGCCTCCCCTAAGGAGGAGTTAAAAGCTAAAACTTCGAAGGAGGAATAAGTTAAACCCCAAAGGTTTTTAAAAACCTCTTTGGGGGGTTTGGAGGTCATTAAAGATAGTATTTTTGCAATATGTTGGAAGAGCAGCACATCCGCAAAATAATCCATATTGACATGGATGCTTTTTACGCATCCGTGGAGCAATTGGACAATCCGGATTTGCGTGGAAAACCTTTGGCAGTAGGGGGTAGCGAAAAAAGAGGCGTGGTGGCGGCGGCAAGTTACGAGGCACGAAAATTTGGCGTGCGCAGTGCTATGAGCGGCATGGCGGCCAAGAGAAACTGCCCGGAATTGATTTTTGTCCCTCCCCGTTTCGATAGATATCGGGAAATATCGAAACAAATCCGGCAAATCTTTTATGAATATACCGATCTGGTGGAGCCACTTTCTTTGGATGAGGCCTATTTGGACGTAACCGAAAACAAAAAAGGGAATCCCAGTGCCACGCTGATTGCCCAGGAAATCAGAGATGAGATTAAGAAGAGAACCGGCCTGAATGCCTCCGCAGGGATCTCGAGCAACAAATTTATGGCCAAGATTGCCAGCGACATCAACAAACCCAATGGGCAGAAAACCATTCCGCCGGAAGAGGTGGTACCGTTTTTGGAAACCATGGACGTTAAAAAATTCTATGGCGTGGGGAAGGTTACTCGACAGAAAATGTATCGGTTGGGAATTTATACCGGGATGGATTTAAAGGAGCGGTCTTTGGAGTTTTTGGAGGAGCAATTCGGGAAAAGCGGGAAACATTATTACCAGATTGTCCGTGGCGTGCAATCGAGCAAGGTAAAACCCATGCGCCTTCAGAAATCCCTTGCGGCGGAACACACTTTCTCGGAAAACATTTCCTCCGAAATCTTTATGTTGGAACGCCTTGACGACATAGGAAGTGAAGTGGAGCAACGGCTTTCAAAAAGCAAATTAGCGGGAAAAACAATTACCTTAAAAATCCGTTACAGCGATTTCAGCATACAGACCCGCAGTAGAACCCTAGTGGATTTTATTGACTCCAAACGGCAATTTATGCCCGTGGTAAAGGATTTGTTGTATCAATCAGAGATGAAAGATTCGGTGCGGTTGCTGGGGATTTCAATTTCAAATCTAAACAATGAGGAACCACGTGCGGAGGCAGCTTCCGTGGAGGTAGTCGAGGCACAATTAAAACTTGAGTTTTGATCCCATCCCACCCTTCCCATTTATTAAGCAAAAACTCCTTATCTTTGATTAAATCAAATCATTATGCGTAATTTAAAATTAAATCTTCCGGAGACAATAAATTTGGATGATTTTGAAATCTCGATGATAATCGCATCCAAATTGTACGAACAAGGAAAGCTTTCTTTAGGGGAAGCGGCCATAATGGTAAATATTTCCAAGGAGAAATTTATGGAACTTTTGAGTGAGTACGGAGTTTCAGTGTTTAGCACTTCCATTGCTGATTTGCATCAGGACATAGATAATGCATAATATTGTTATTTCAGATACCAGCACCCTTATTCTATTTACTAAGATTAAGAAAATTGAATTATTAAACGCCGTATATGGTACTGTTTTTACCACTACCGTAATTGCAGCCGAATTTGGAAAACCTTTGCCTAGTTGGATTAGGGTTGTGGAGATATCAAATAAAAAACATCAAAATGAGTTGGAAAAAGAACTTGGCAAGGGTGAAGCCAGTGCTCTTGCTTTGGCAAGTGAAATGGAGAATGTCTTACTTCTGCTCGATGACTTAAAAGCGCGAAAGGCAGCCAAAAAACTCGGAATTAAATTTACGGGTACTTTAGGAATCATTCATAAGGCAAAAGAATTACATATTATTGAGAAAGTAAAGCCGTTAGTGAAAGACCTGTTAGCAACGAACTTTAGGATTGCCCCGAACATTATTTCAGAATTCCTAAGGCTAAACGATGAAAATTAGTAGTTTAGGTCTTACAAATTCAAAAATCCGATATAATGAAAACTATCGCACTTAGCATTCTTGCTTTTACAAGCACCACCTTTCTTTTTTCCTGTAAAAACGACATTAAAAACAATGAAGAAAACAGCAATATTGCAGTAGATACCATTGTAAAAGAAACCCCGCCATCGGTTATGTACGTTACGGCGGTAAGTGGACTAACGCTGCGGGCGTTTCCAAATCTGCAAAGTGAGAAATTGGCGGTAATGCCATTGGGCACCCAGGTGCAGATTATAAAAGCGGAAGACCAAAACACTATGAACGTGGGCGGGATAGATGGCGCTATGGACGAAGTGGAATACAACCACAAAAAGGGATTTGTATTTAATGGGTTTTTGTCGAAATTCTTTCCACCTGGAGTAAATGGATCTGCAAAGAATTATGCCGAGGAGTTAAAGAAGGATTTTCCAAATGTGAAATATTTTGAAGGTACGGGCGGGACGGCAACCAAGCCTTCCAAAATCGAAACCCTCATTTTGCCAACGGACAAATGGCATGAGGCTTTCTTTACCGCCCAGCAGCTTTTTGATATACCAAAACAATTTGCCTTCCCAAACCCAAAGGGCGCCAATAACGAAACCCAGCAGAACGCCAATAAAAAGAAAAACGATTTAACAAGCGAATTGCAGATTTCGAGGAGCAACAATGAACTTCAAAAGATAGTTTACAATTACAGAACTTCTGGGTATGGATATACTATCAGCATTACAAAAGATGCGGATGGGATGAGGATAGAAAAGCTTGAGGCCACAGAATGAGCAATTTTGGCAAGGATAAATCATTCCCTGATTATTTTCCGTACAAGAATACCCTGATCACTCTTTATCCTTAAAAAATACATTCCCTTTTGGAATGGTGACATGTCTATCCATTGGATATCGCCGCTCAAGTGGAGGACCTTTTTCCCCATAACATCGTGCACACAAACCTCTTGGACGGCATGGTCTTTAAAATCGATAAAAAGGATGCCCTTTGTGGGATTGGGATAGAGCCGCACATTCTGTTCTTTCGGCTGCCCAATGCCCAAGGTGGAGTTCTCGTACCAGGCAATCTTATCGTCGTTCTGGGAGGCGGAAACAACGTCCATATCGCCGTCATTGTCGATATCTGCCGCTATTACCGACTGAGCAAGTTGGACCTCAGTACTTATGGTCTTCTTTTCACTGAAGGTGCCCAGACCGTCCAGATTCTCGAACCAGACAATTTCCCCATCAAATACTCTGGAACTGGTGGATAGAATGTCCATGGCTCCATTATTGTTAAGATCGGCGGCATAAACTGAAAAAGCTTTTTCAAGAGTGTTGGTGATTATCTTTTTTGGCCCAAAGTTTCCAAGGCCGTCAAGGTTTTCATACCATGCCACCTCGTTGTCGCCATTGGATGCAAAGACAACATCCATATCGCCATCCCCATCGATGTCGGCCGCAAAAACAACGTTGGCATATAGGCCCACACTGTCTATTATTTGTCTTGGGCCAAAATTGCCAAGACCGTCCAGATTCTCAATCCAATATATTTTGTTGGAGCCTGTGCCGTTTCCCAAAATATCCAGATCACCATCGCCGTCAATATCAACAGCCACCACCGAGCGTGAATTGCCAATCTGGCTGTCGATGATCTTTTTCCCGCTAAACTGCCCCATCCCGAGGTTTTCAAACCACATCAGGCCCAAAAAATCCGAGGCCAGGACCACATCCATGTCGCCATCGCCATCCATATCGGCGGCTATCACGGAAAAGGCTCCATCCACCTGGTTGGAAATTACTTTCTGAGGACTGAAATTTCCTTTCCCATCCAGATTCTCGTACCAAACCACCGTTTTATTTGGGGCGGATATCGCCAGTATATCGACATCGCCGTCATTGTCCAGATCTGCGGCAAAAACAGAGATGGTCTGGTTCAGCAGGGCTACCAAATTTTCAGGGCCAAAATTGCCCGAACCGTCCAGGTTTTTATACCAGGTTACGGAGTTCCCGAACTTGTTAGCAGACACTATATCCATATACCCATCCCCATCAAGGTCGGCAGCGAAAACCGCTCGTGTGCCATCGGCCGTATTGCTGATGATCTGCTGTGGCCCAAATTGGGAATATGTGCTTGCTGCCCAAAAAAGGGAAATAATAAAAATTAAAAACTTTGGCATATCTAAAATAATTAAACAATATGGCTCCCTCAAGTGGGAGCCATATTGTTTTGGTTGTTATTCACCCAGTTTGAAGATCACATCTTCTTCTTTGTTTCCCTCCGCATAGATCTTTTCAATTTTGTAAAGTCCAGGCTGGCGGGAACCAGATAGGTCAGAGTCGGCGGTGGGATAATCATAATTCGATTTTACTCTCATGACGCAACATTTACAATAAACACACAAAAAAGTAGTGATTTTTTCATAATTGACAACATTTTGATTATAAAATAAGTTGTTTGCAATGAAATCCTAGATAAACATACGAATTTATAAATCACTTTTGAAATTAATTTGCTTAATAAACTATTTTGCTGTAAAGAAGTTGCGGAGTAATAGTTGTGGAAATAGATGGATAATCTTTTGTGAACAAACAGTTATATTCCGCCAGTTATGAAAAGGACTATGGTTTTAAGATAGATTCAAACCGAAGCTTTTTCAACAAAATTGCGATGGAAAAGTATATTTCCATTTTAATTGACCTATAAATTGTCAATATTATAAGAAACGTTAAAAGATACCAGCAAAATTCATCTAAAAATTATCAAAAATTGCAAAAAAAACCCTACTTCACCTGTGTCACCCGCAAGGTATTGACCATTCCCTTGTCCGCAATGGGCATTGCGGCCAAATTGATCAAATAATCTCCTTTAAAGACATAGCCTTGCTCAAAAGCGATTCGGTTTACGTCGTCCACTGTTTCGTCCGTGCTTACGTATTTGTCGTAATAGAACGCCCTTACTCCCCACAAAAGATTTAGGCGGGCCAGAATGCGCTTGTTGGAGGTAAACGCCAGGACAAAGGCTGAGGGTCGCCAAGCGGAAATTTGAAATGCCGTATATCCACTATTGGTCAAGGTACAAATGGCTTGGGCTTCAATTTCGTTGGACATATGGGCGGCGTGATAACAAATTGACTTTGTGATATAACGGTTGGTCTTAATTTGTGGCGGGGAATGCGGCACCCGGATCAATTCGGAATTTTCAACGCTTTTTAGGATTTTGGAAATGGTTTTTATTACCGCTACCGGATAATTGCCCACCGAGGTTTCTGCGGAGAGCATCACGGCATCGGCACCATCCATTACGGAGTTGGCCACGTCATTTACCTCTGCGCGGGTTGGGGTAAGGCTGGTAATCATAGTTTCCATCATTTGGGTGGCTATGATAACTGGGATTCGCGCTTCTTTGGCCACCAGCACCAATTCCTTTTGGATGAGGGGAACTTCCTCTGCGGGCACTTCCACGCCCAAATCGCCACGGGCGACCATAAGGCCATCGCAATAAGCAACTATCTGATTGATATTCGCTACGGCTTCGGGTTTTTCAATTTTGGCAATGATGGGAATCTTATATTCCGAATGCGCTTCAATAAGAGCTTGAAGTTCTTTTAGATCTTCCGCATGGCGCACGAAGGAAAGCGCAAACCAATCTACCTGCTGTCCGATTGCAAAGATGGCATCCTCCTTATCCTTCGCCGTTAGGGCGGGGAGGGAAATATTGGTTTTGGGGAGGTTGACCCCCTTTTTTGATCGCAAGGGACCCCCTTGGATGACCATTGTCTTGACCTCATCGACATTATTGGTTTCGAGAACTTCGAAAATTAGCTTCCCATCGTCCAATAACACTCTTTCCCCTGGATTTACATCCAAAGGAAAATTATTATAATTGATATAGACTCTTTGGCGGGTGCCTTCAAATTCCTCGCCTGTGCAGAAAGAAATCTCATCTCCGGGTTGTACCACTACTTCTTCCTTCATCATTCCCACTCGTAGTTTTGGCCCTTGTAAATCGGCTAAAATGGCTACATGGGAGTCCAGTTCCACTGAAAGTTCGCGGATGATGGCTATGGTTTTTTCAACGGTGGCATAATCGGCATGGGAAAAATTGACTCTAAAGACGTCCACTCCCTCCATAATCATATCGCTTAAGATTTTTTTAGTGGAGGTGGCGGGGCCAAGAGTGGCTACTATTTTTGTTCGTTTATGTTTTGACATCAATCAAATATTAAATTACTTTTCGATTTTATATTTTCGGCATCGATTTCATAGGCCGAAACAATCTGCTTTATTTCTTTTAATCCCCCTAAAATTTCCCGTAGGTGTCCCGTTTCAAAATCGGAATAAATTTTTAGGAAATAATCTACTTTTTTAAACTCGGGAAGCAGGAAATACACGTTGGAGCGAGGCGACTCCATTTCATTAAACAAGCCTCCGGAACTTTGGAGACTGGCATCCTTGGAGCGGCATTTGTTGGCTACCAGATAGTAATGTATGTAGTGGTTTTTATCCTCAAAATCGTATAGGGGAAATGTAACTATTAGACCCTGAAAGGTAAAATCCAAGTCCGATTTCTTTCGGCTAAGCCGCATATTGAGTTTTTGGTTCAGCAAAAACGCCACTTTGTACTCCTCCTCCCCGCAATGAATGCCGATTAGGGTAAAGGGTTCAGCATATTCCTCCTCTAAAATAAACATATTGTTCGCCATCGAATGAGTATAAGCTCTTTAATAAACTCCGGATAAGCTTTTCACAAAAATAGGCAACTTTAAAGGCAATATCTAAAATAGGGGCCAGAATTGCGGCAATAGTAAAGTAAAATATCAAACCGGTTTAACCTCAGAATCCATTCTGATTTGAAGTTTGTAGTAAGCGCGTTTTGCGGCGCGTTCCTCGGCTTTCTTTTTTGAAGTGGCACGGGCTTTTGTAAGCGTTTCGTCGTCGAGTTTTAGTCGGACCGCAAAATGTTTGAGTTCATCACGGCCATTGTCTTCGTAAATTTCAAAACTGAAGGGTTTTTTATGCTTTTGGCACCATTCGATAAAGAGGCTTTTGTAGCTAATGACCTTACCTTCCAGTTTTTTTATGTCAACGTAAGGTTTTATCACTCTTTTTTGGATAAACTTTTCGCAATATCTAAAACCTCTATCCAGATAGATAGCTCCGACCAAGGCTTCAAACACATTGCCGTGGACGTTGCCACCAAATTGTTGTGATGGAACTGTAGATTTGAGAAACTGCACTAGATTGAGGTCTTTGCCCAGCTCATTGAGATGCTCTCTGCTCACTACTTTGCTTCTCATTTTCGTAAGATAGCCTTCATTGCCCTCGGGCACTTTTTTATAGAGATGTGCCGCTATAACCGCTCCGAGCATGGCATCGCCCATAAACTCCAGGCGTTCGTAATTTTGGGGTTGGCCGTCGTCGTTTTTTTCGTTGGTGGAACGGTGGGTAAAGGCAATTTCGTATATGGAAAGATCTTTTGGTTTGAATCCTAAAATCTTTTTTAGGGAATTGTAGAATTCCCCGTTTTTGTCATTACGGGAAGAAAATATGTTTTTAATGGATGCCATTAATTAGGCGTCAAGATTTTTAAAGAGCAAGCAGGCATTGTGCCCGCCGAATCCAAAGGTATTGCTCATCGCAACATTTATTTCACGCTTTTGGGCTTTATTGAGCGTAAGGTTTAATGAGGGGTCTATTTCCTCGTCCACGGTGGTGTGGTTGATAGTGGGAGGCACTATTCCATACTTCATAGTTAAAATAGAAGCGATGGCTTCGATAGCTCCGGCAGCTCCCAACAAATGTCCAGTCATGGATTTGGTGGAGTTTATGTTGATGTCCTTGGCATGTTTTCCAAATACACTCACAATAGCCTTTAATTCCGCCACATCTCCAAGCGGGGTGGAGGTACCGTGCGTATTTATGGCATCGACCTCATCCGGGCTCATTTTTGCATCAGCCAGGCAATTCAGCATAACGCGTTCCACGCCCCTTCCTTCGGGATGTGGGGTAGTCATATGATAAGCATCGCTGCTCATCCCGCCGCCAACTATTTCGGCATAAATTTTTGCCCCTCGTTTTTTGGCATGCTCATATTCCTCGAGAATAAGCGCTCCAGCTCCTTCCCCCAATACAAAGCCATCTCTGGTTGCATCGAAGGGTCTAGATGCCGTTTCCGGACTTTCGTTCCGGGTGGACAAGGCGTGCATAGCGTTAAAACCGCCCATACCGGCAATGGTTACGGCAGCTTCGCTTCCTCCTGTAACAATGATGTCGCAGGTGCCCAATCTAATATAGTTGAAGGCATCGATTATCGCGTTTGCGGAGGATGCACAGGCGGAGACTGTGGTGTAGTTTGGCCCCATAAACCCGTGTTTTATGGAAATATTTGCGGGCGCAATGTCCGCAATCATCTTTGGAATAAAGAAGGGGTTGAAACGTGGCGTTCCATCCCCTTCCGCAAAGTTTATAACTTCATTCTGAAAGGTTTCCAAACCACCAATTCCCGCGCCCCATATTACCCCTACCCGAAATTTATCGACGTCGATGAAATCTATTCCTGCATCGAGGATCGCTTCATCTGAACTGACTAGGGCATATTGGGCAAAACGATCGAGCTTTCTGGCCTCTTTTCTGTCGAAGAAGTCTTCTGCATTGAAATTCTTGAGCTCACAAGCGAATTTTGTCTTGAACTTTTCGGTATCAAAATACGTTATGGGGGCACAGCCACTTTTTCCACTAACCAAAGCATCCCAGTATTCCTGGAGATTATTGCCAATGGGGGTAAGGGCACCAAGGCCTGTAACTACAACTCGCTTTAATTTCATCTAAAGAATTCTTATTTTGCAGCTTCTATGTAAGTAATTGCTTGCCCAACGGTAGCAATGTTCTCTGCTTGGTCGTCCGGAATCTGGATGTCGAATTCTTTTTCGAACTCCATAATAAGCTCAACCGTATCCAAGGAGTCTGCTCCCAAATCGTTGGTGAAGCTTGCTTCGTTTACAACTTCGTTTTCGTCTACACCTAGTTTGTCTACGATAATCGCTTTTACTCGTGATGCAATGTCTGACATAATTCTTAATTTTTAAATTTGAATATAAGTGGCAAAAATAAAATATTTTAATGGATTACACCATTTAAAGTTTAAAATGTGAAATTGAGTCACTTTTAAGTCCGTCACTCTTTGAATGAAATTAGAAACCAAATTAAACAAAAATCGGGGAAGTAAAAGCCTATTGGCTTACTTTTGTTTTTTATTTATGGATCAGTCGCGATATTATAAGAAATGGAAAAACCGAAACGAATAGTGATTTTTGCCTCGGGAAGTGGTACCAATGCTGAAAATATTATACGGTATTTTAAAAAGACGAACACAGGCGAAGTGGTACTTGTGCTCTCAAACAGGCGGGAAGCCAAGGTATTGGAACGGGCAAAAAACCTGGGGGTTGAAGCGATATATTTCACCAAGGAAGAATGGTATTCCTCGGACTATATTTTAAAAATACTCAAAAGAGCACGGCCAGATCTTATCGTTTTGGCAGGTTTTCTATTGAAATTTCCTAAAAACATCCTTCATGAATTTCCAAATAAGGTGATAAACATCCATCCCGCACTACTTCCAAAATATGGGGGAAAAGGCATGTATGGCAATTTCGTGCATGAAGCGGTATTGCAAAACAAAGAGCAAGAAAGCGGCATCAGCATCCATTATGTGAACGAAAATTATGACGAAGGGGCGCTTATCTTTCAAAAATCGATAAAGATTTCAGCAGATGATACAGCTAAAACAATTGCAGATAAAATCCATGAACTGGAACATGAATGGTTTCCTAAGGTGATTGAGGGGATTTTGAGTGGCAGTTTGCAGTAGCAGTGTTCAGTGTTCAGTGTTCAGTGTTCAGTGGGCAGTGTTCAGTGGGCAGTGTTCAGTGGGCAGTGGCAGTGTTCAGTGGGCAGTAAGTGAAACGGAAGATGAATTTAGGGAAAATGCTACTTATAGGCATATAAACTATTACAACTTCATTGTTCTTAATTAGGAAGGATTCAAAAATCAACAATCGTTAATCAGAAATCGTTAATTCTCAATGGCTAAGAAAAAACAAAAGTTCTATGTAGTCTGGTTTGGAAACCCTGCTGGCATCTTTGACAGTTGGGAGGAGTGCAAACGCTCCATCCAAGGGGTAAAAGGAGCGCAATACAAAAGCTTTGAAACCTTTGCCGAAGCCAAGAAAGCCTATAATCGGGAATATGCGGATTACAAGGGAAAGGCAACCAAGAAAACCCTTTCAAAGGAAGAACTTCAAATTATAGGCGAGCCGGATCTCTATTCCATAGCCGTGGATGCGGCCTCCAGTGGGAATCCGGGGACAATGGAATATCGGGGGGTGGATACCCAGACGCACAAACAACTATTCCATCAAGGTCCTTTTGAGGAGGGAACCAATAATATCGGAGAGTTTTTGGCCTTGGTACACGGGTTGGCATTTCTGAAGAAAAACAACAGCGACCGTATTATTTATAGCGATTCACGTATTGCGATAGGCTGGGTAAAGAAGAAAAAATGCAACACAAAGCTAAAGCGTACCGCGAAAAATAAAGCGTTATTTGAATTGGTGGCACGCGCCGAAAACTGGCTAAAAACCAATACATACGAAACAAAAATCGTAAAATGGGAAACCAAGGCTTGGGGGGAAATACCTGCGGATTTTGGACGGAAGTAATGGCATATAATAGAAGTTCACCATTGATTTGGCCGTCGCATTCAGTTGAAACATAATCAAGATTACCACATATATCCTAAGCAGATAAATCCCCATCTCTTATCAATAATTTGATTAAATTTGCCGCTCACTACAAAACCCTGGTATGAGCAAACTCGTTATCGTTGGCACCGTTGCCTTTGACGCCATAGAAACCCCCTTCGGGAAAACCGATAAAATCCTTGGCGGGGCTGCCACTTACATTGGTTTGGCGGCTTCTCAATTTAAGGTTGACGGGGCAATAGTTTCTATAGTTGGAGGGGATTTTCCAAAGGAAAACCTCCGCATGCTCGAGGAGAAAGGAATGAATCTTTCCGGTTTGGAAGTGGTGGAAAGCGGGAAGACCTTCTTTTGGAGCGGAAAATATCACAACGATATGAATACCCGTGACACTTTGATAACCGATCTCAATGTGCTTGCCGATTTCAATCCCAAGGTCCCTGAAGAATACAAAAATGCCGAGGTAGTGATGTTAGGAAATTTGCATCCTCTCGTCCAATTGAGCGTAATCGAACAGATGGATGCTCCCAAACTTATGGTATTGGACACCATGAACTTTTGGATGGACAACACTCTTGATGATTTGATGAAGGTAATTGCCAAGGTGGATGCGGTAACTATAAACGACGAGGAAGCGCGACAACTTTCGGGGGAATATTCCCTAGTGAAAGCAGCACAAAAAATTATGGAAATGGGACCGAAATATGTGGTTATCAAGAAAGGGGAGCACGGCGCCTTGCTTTTTGGCAATGACGATGTTTTCTTTGCGCCTGCCATGCCGTTGCGGGAGGTCTTTGACCCAACCGGGGCGGGCGACACTTTTGCGGGAGGCTTTACCGGATATTTGGCAAAGACGGAAAACTACAGTTTTTCAAATATGAAAAACGCGGTGATCAACGGGTCCGCCTTAGCTTCATTTTGTGTAGAAAAATTTGGGACGGAACGTCTTTTGGAACTTTCCAATAAAGAAGTGTACCAACGCCTGAACCAATTTAAAAGTCTTACACAATTTGATATTAGATTGACTTAATACACGCGCCCAAAGAATAGATGGGCGTTTTTTGATTCCAATTTCTTTTCCTCGATCATAAAGGGAGGAGATTGTGAAAATAACAATAGAAAGGAAAAACCACTCAGGGGATTGAGAAAAGGTTTTTCGAAATTGTAGAAATAATTATGAGTGACGCCTTAAAACACGAATGTGGAATTGCCCTATTACGATTGTTGAAGCCCTTGGAGTTTTACAAGGAGAAATACGGTACAGCTTTTTACGGAGTAAACAAGATGTACTTATTAATGGAAAAGCAACACAACCGAGGGCAGGATGGCGCAGGCTTGGCCAGTATCAAATTGAATGTTTCCCCGGGCGAAAGGTATATCAGTCGTGTTCGCTCCAATGAGGCGCAACCTATTCAGGATATTTTTGCGCAAATCAATGAGCGCATTAATTTGGAGTTTAAAAGCCATCCGGAATACAAAGATGATGTAGCGGCTCAGAAAAAGAACATTCCTTATATAGGGGAATTATTTCTTGGCCATGTGCGGTATGGCACTTTCGGGCTCAACAGTGTGGAGAACGTCCACCCTTTTCTTCGTCAGAACAATTGGATGCACCGGAATTTAATTATAGCCGGCAATTTCAATATGACCAATACCAATGAGCTGTTCGACAATCTTATCAAGCTTGGGATGCACCCAAAGGAAAAGGCGGATACGGTAACTGTAATGGAACGGATTGGCCATTTCTTGGATGATGCGGTGAACAAATTGTATAAAAAAGCAAAGGCCAAGGGACTGAACAAACAAGAAGCGTCTCCCTATATAGCCGAAAATCTTAATGTCGCAAAAATCCTTCGTAAATCGGCTTCAAACTGGGACGGGGGTTATGCCATGGCGGGTTTGCTTGGTCATGGGGACGCATTTGTTTTACGCGATCCGGCGGGAATACGTCCAGCCTATTACTATCAAGATGATGAAATTGTTGTGGTTGCTTCCGAAAGACCGGCGATTCAAACGGTTTTCAATGTGCCTTTTGAGTCGGTTAAGGAATTGGATCCCGGGCATGCCATCATAATCAAAAAAGATGGGGGCGTAAAAATCCCACAAATTCTGACCCCATTGGAACGTCGCTCCTGTTCTTTTGAGCGCATTTATTTTTCGCGCGGCAATGATGCCGAAATTTACCAGGAAAGAAAAATGCTTGGAAGACTGGTGATGCCCAAGGTTTTG
Organism: Aequorivita sp.; assembly: GCA_049646885.1. GTDB lineage: Bacteria > Bacteroidota > Bacteroidia > Flavobacteriales > Flavobacteriaceae > Aequorivita. Next base: position 35,332 of record JBARWQ010000052.1, read on the forward strand.
GAAGTTATTGATCACGATACGGAAAACTCAGTGTTCTCATTTATCCCAAATACGGCGGAAACCTCTTTCAACGGGATGTTGGAAGCTGCCCAGGACGAGTTGAACAAGCAAAAAAACGAGGCTATTATCAGGGAGAGGAAAACCTTGACCTTGGATAGGCTGCACGAAATTCAGGCCCATAAGATCCGCACTGAAAAGATTGCCATAAAGGACGTAAAGCTTCGAACTTTTATAGCCGATGACAACAGCCGAGAGGATTTGGTGGCGCATGTTTACGATGTGACTTATGGCATTGTAAAGCCAACGGACAATCTCGTCATTATTGACGATAGTATAGTTCGGGGCACTACTTTAAAGAACAGCATCCTAAAGATGTTGGTTCGGCTACATCCGAAAAAGATTGTTGTAGTTTCCTCGGCGCCCCAAATCCGTTATCCCGACTGCTATGGGATCGATATGGCCCGATTAGAGGATCTCATTGCTTTTCAAGCGGCATTGGCGTTGCACAAGGACAGAGGCACCGAGGCGATAGTCGAGGAGATTTACGAAAAATGCAAGCAACAAGTGGGCATTGAGGATTTGGCACTGGTAAATCATGTAAAAAAACTCTATGCGCCCTTTACCGACGAAGAGATCTCTGATAAAATAGCGGAATTGGTCGGCACGGAAATCCCACATTCTCAGCTAAAATTGATCTTCCAATCGGTAGATGACCTACATAAAGCCTGCCCTAAGAATTTAGGGGATTGGTACTTTACGGGCAATTATCCAACTGCTGGCGGAAATAGGGTTGTAAATCGAGCTTATATCAACTTTTACGAAAAGAATCCTGGACGCGCCTATTAAATTTTAAATAATTAACATTCCTTTTGCCGTTTGTCGATACTCCATTCTCTTAGTCGAAATTGTTGAAAGACATTATTTTCAAAACCAAACTTGAATTATATTTGGGCTTACCTTAGGCGTAAGTAGGTTAGGTCTATGGTAAGATTTGGGGCAAAAAAGGCAGATTTACATCTGCCTTTTTTCATGCCCCAAATCCGGGGTGGCGAGCATTGTCACCATCTCTGTTGGGAATAACGGGTGATGGGGCGAACCGCTTCCCACTTCCCAAGCGAAAGCCTGCCTTTTTTCATGCTCCAAATCCGGGGTGGCGAGCATTGTCACCATCTCTGTTGGGAATAACGGGTGATGGGGCGAGCCGCGTCCCGCTTCCCAAGCGAAAGCCTGCCTTTTTTCATGCCCCAAATCCGGGGTGGCGAGCATTGTCACCATCTCTGTTGGGAATAACGGATGATGGGGCGAGCCGCTTCCCACTTCCCAAGCGAAAGACGGTCTTTACCCAATCTAGGGTGGCGAGCATATCTGCATTCAATGTTTTAATAATTCCATACCATCCAGAACCATAGCAGATCAACATTCTATCTTCAAATTCAGAACAATTGCTATACCCTACTTGTTTCCCATTTCACAGAGGCTAAGAACATTGGCTTTTTTTAGGTTAAGAAGAATGTGTTTCATTATCATAGCTAAATAGTATCATATATATTGGAAACACGCTATAAACACGCTTTATATACGCTATATACACGCTATAAACACGCTATATACACGCTATAAATACGCTATAGATACGCTATAGTCCTATATGAAGGATATCTTAACTATTATTTCGGGGTGCTTTATAATTATTTTATATTCAATTCACAGCATATCCAATGAGTTTTCGGTAAAAGACAAGACATTCGGTTCAAAGCGTCTTTTCGCCTTATAAGGAAGAAACTCAAGATTATTTGTTTTTCAAGGCCGAAAACTTTACTTTAGGTAGTATATATGATTTCATCACGAATTCTAAAAAAAACGAATGTCCCATCCATCCAAACTGCCGAATGTTTCGTCCTCCATTTTCTCAATAATGGGAAAAATGGCAAGCGATTATAAAGCCATCAATCTTTCGCAGGGGTTTCCAAACTTTTCCAGCGATCCGGCTCTGATAGCCTTGGTAGATCAAGCTATGAATGACGGCTTTAACCAATATGCGCCGATGGCCGGGGATTTTGATCTGAGGATGGAGATTTCAAAAAAGATTGAGAAGCTCCACCATCATTTTTACAATCCCGAAACTGAAATCACAGTAACTGCTGGGGCCACACAGGCTATTTTTACAATTATCGCCGCATTTGTCGGAAAGGGGGATGAAGTTATTATTTTTACTCCGGCGTACGATTGTTATGCTCCAACGGTGACACTCTTTGGGGGGAAGGTGATTCCTATTCAATTAAAACCTCCGAATTACGCGGTGGATTGGCAGGAGGTAAGAGATAAAGTTTCTTCCAAAACCAAAATGATAATCACCAACAGTCCCCACAATCCCAGCGGCATGCTTTTTTCGAGGGAGGATATGTTGGAATTGCAGGATGTGGCCGAGAAAAATGATTTATTGGTTTTGAGCGATGAGGTGTATGAGCATATTGTATTTGATGGCAATATTCATGAAAGCGTGGCGAGATTTCCCCAATTGGCGGCAAGAAGTTTTATAACAGCTTCCTTTGGGAAAACATTTCACAATACCGGTTGGAAAATGGGCTATTGCGTCGCGCCGGAAGATTTGATGAAGGAATTTCAAAAGGTGCATCAATTCAATGTTTTCTGTGTTAACCATCCCATTCAAAAAGCTTTGGCCACTTATTTAAAGGATCCCCTCAACTATCTCAAATTATCGGATTTTTATCAACAGAAACGCGATTTCTTTCTTCATCTAATGGAAGGTTCGGAGTTTGTGGCCGTTCCTGCCGCGGGTACTTATTTTCAGATGTTGGATTTTTCGAACATATCGGACCTCAGCGATATAGACTTTGCGGAAAGCTTGCTCAAAAAACACAAGGTGGCCACCATTCCCACCTCGGTTTTTAATGAGGGAGGAAGAGATTTCAAACAGATTCGGGTATGTTTTGCCAAAACGGATGAAACCCTGGCAAAAGCAGCCGAAATTTTAAGGAATTTAAGCAAAGGGAATTTTCAATCCTGACCGCAACCTCAACCAAGAGATCCAATTTGATTTCCTATCTTTAGGGGATTGATTTAAAAGAGATTAAACTCGAGAATATGAATAAGGTTTTAAGAATAACCATGATGCAGAGTATCCTTTATTGGGAGGAACCGGAAGAAAATCGGAAGCATTTTTCCAAGAAATTTCAAGAGCTGGAGGAACCCACTGATCTTGTAGTCCTGCCGGAGATGTTTGCCACGGGCTTTTCTATGGAGCCCAAAAATTTAGCGGAGGAAAATGAAGGCGAAACCCTAAAATGGATGCAGGCGAAGGCACAGAAATACAACACGGCCATTACCGGAAGTGTGATTATCAAGGATTCAAATAGCTTCTATAACCGCATGTTCTTTGTTTTTCCGGATGGTTCCTATAAATCTTACGACAAGAGACACACTTTCACTTTTGCCAAAGAGAATGAAGCTTATGCCAGCGGCACCGAGCGCTTAATTGTGGAATACAAGGGATGGAAAATCTGTCCGTTGATATGTTATGACTTGCGTTTTCCCGTATGGGCACGAAACACAGTGGACTATGATGTGCTGATATACGTTGCCAACTGGCCCAAGACCCGAATCTTGGCTTGGGATACCTTGCTTCGTGCGCGGGCGATCGAGAATATGGCATATTGTGTGGGTGTAAACCGTGTAGGAATTGATGGAAATGACCACGAATATATAGGGCACTCCGCAATCTACGATGTTTTGGGAGAGCAGATTTCTACCTCGGCCTTTGATGAGTTCACGGAAACGGTGGTTTTGGAAAAGGAGCATATAGAGAAAAACCGAAGACATTTTCAGTTTTTAAAGGACCGGGATTCCTTTCAGATTTTATAGAAAGCTTACAAGCCAATTCACTTTAGAACAAAAGTTTCAATCAAGCTCCAATTGGCGCGCACATCTATTTGTGAAGGATAATAAATCACCTTTTCGGGTTGTCGCCGTTCCAGGAAGTCCCCGGGGTCCCAACGTCGGTTTTTATTATCGTCGTAAATAATTCGCAAATAATATTTAGCCGGCTGGATTTCATCGAAATATACTTTTCGGTCTTCAAAAAGATAATCCTCTGCCACAATATTAAATTTATTGTCAGCCAATTGAACCAATACTGGGAATCGGGCCACATTTACCAAGCTCAAATCCAAGGTGCCATAATCGGAACTTGCGCGGGTGCTGACATTTATTTGAAGCGTGTCATTTTCTCTTCCAAAGAAGTCGGTAAGCGCTCCGGGGAAAAGTTGGACCTTATATTTCTGTTCCTCTGTTTTGGGAAATGATATTTCGGCCAAATTGAAAGTTTTATTAAGATGGATGGCCCCTTCCACCATAGAAGAGTCTTTATCCATTATCTGCATTTTTTCCGAATCAAAAGAAATCAAGGGCACAGAAGCTCGCAGTTTCAATGTATCTTTCAATTTCATTGCGCCGGTCCTTGTTGGCGTAATAATCAAAGAATCTGCGAAAAGCTCTCGCATCCTAACTACTGAGGTGTCGATTTGTGATGCATGGGACACTTTAAAAATCAAGGTGTCCGTCTTAATAGCAGGTTTAAACCAATAATGAATACTGTCTTTGACTTCATCCCTAAAATGAACCGAGCTATAATCGGGTGGCACTTCTGAAATTACCTCAATATCCAGGCTATCCACTTGGCCCTCATATCCAAAGACGATGTGGTTTCTTCCCACTTGGCTGGGACGGGCCAATTTATAGGCTGGGGTTTCTTTAAACAGCGTTAAATTGTAGGTGGAATCTGTTGGTAGTTTTATTGTTTCCTTTACAAAGCCAATCTTGTCATCTTTGGGGCGAAAAATGTAGTCGTTATTTTTTTCCTTTAGAGCCAAAAGCAAATATTCCCCTTCCTTTAGATTGGTGAGTTCAAAAAAGCCAGTTGTGTCTTGGGTAACAGTTATGTAGGTTGGTTTTTCAGAGTAAATAATTGAATCCTTATAGGTGTCATTTACCTCATAAAGCATTACAGTTGTAGGAATCTCGGGCGTTGGCAAAAGAGCGTCGCGAACTCTTCCCGAAAGTTTTAGGCTGTCAATATAACTGCCGGTGGAAAAAACATATTTAAAATAAGAAAGTTTATTCTCCTCGTTATTGTCCACTATACTGTTCCCGAAATTAAAAGTATAGGTAGTATTCGGCTTTAGGGTATCGATCAGTTTTATTTTCAGTGTTTTTGAAGTGCTCAAGGGAGTTATGACAGGAGTATATTTCATTGGGGGTGAAATTATGAGCTCTTTATTGAGTTCTTTGAGCTTGATATACTCTTCAAATCGGATTTCAATTTCGTTGCCGCTGAAGTGGATGCTATAATTTTCAGGACTGCTCTTAACAATCCGGGGGGGAATGGAATCTCGGGGGCCGCCGCCAGGCATTCCCTTTTTAGCACAATCCACAAAAGAGAGCAGAAATAATAATGCGATAGGTATATAAAGAAGCCGATGTTTCAAGTTATGGGTTGGTTGAAAGGATTAAATGAGCACACTTTAATTTTTCAAATTTAAGCAATAACGAATAACTACAAACAAATAAGTTTTAAGCTATGGCGATAGTTGCAATACTGAGCTGTACTTTGTGGGCCTTCAACAATTGCATGGCGCATTTTTCAAGGGTGGCTCCGGTGGTTATTATATCATCGACCAACAATACGTGCTTATTGTGGATTTGGTCGAGATTTTGAATCGTAAAGACTTCCTCTGCCTCAAACCGCAGGATTCTGGTCTTAAAAACCTGGGTTCCCGTTTTCGAGATTTTTATTAAAATATCATTTCTGTAAGGGATGTTCAAAGCTTTGGCGATTTCCTTCCCAAATCCTTCCACTTGGTTATAGCCGCGTTTTTTCAATTTTTGTTTGTGCAAGGGAACGGGAATGACCATCTCGATTTCTTTATAGGAGTGCTGTTCCGCCAGTTCAGCGCCCAACCATTCGCCAAAAAATGAGCTAATTTCCTTATGTCCACGATATTTAAGTTGGTGAAGCAACTCTTGGGTAAGCCCTCTTTTTTGAAATTGAAGGAGAGCGGTGGCGTTTTTTAAGGGAAATCGGCCGTAGAACTTATTTTTCAGCACCTCGTTGGCAGTTTTGTGATGGGAAACCAGTGGCAGACGGTGTCTGCATTCTACACATAGGATTTTTTCCCCATCAAAAAGGACATCGGAACACCCTGCACAACTATGTGGAAACAGTAGATTTAACATATTTTGCCATATTTTACCATTTCATAAACATTTGGGGGAGAAATACCTACCTACATTTACGAGCTAATCCTAATGATATAAATCATGAGTACAGACAACGAAAACAATAGTGGTAAGTTTAAAATACTGGTGGGGGTCTTATCAGTTTTATTAATTGCCCTAGCAGTTTATACCGTAACTCTTTTTAACGACAATAAATCTACGATTTCCACATTAGAAACGCAAAAGGCAGATATTGAAATGGAGTTGCAGGGATTAATTACCAATTATGACGAAGTTATTAAGGATAACGAGCTTAAGGACAAGGATCTACTTGCAGCCCGAGAGAGAATTTCCATTCTTTTGGATTCCGTAAAGGATGCCAAGGCGAACGTAGCTTTGATAGAGCGGTATAAAATCGAGATCGGAAAATTAAAACAAGAACGCAGTTTACTATTTAAACGCGCAGATAGTTTGATAGCCGCCAATATGCGATTGGCCGCGGAACGTGACAGCACTTCCACCGAACTTGCCTCAACGCTCATAAAGGTGGATTCGGTAAGTCAAGAAAATCTGGCAATGTCCGAGACCATTAAAAGAGCGTCTGTAGTGAAAGCCACCGATTTAAGGGGGGAGGCCGTAATAATTAGAACCAGTGGAAAGGTGGTAGATACCAAACGTTCAAGTCGTGCGGACAAAATCCGTGCATGCTTTACATTGGCTCCTAATGCTGTGGCTCCAAGAGGAGATAGGATCTTGTACGTGCAGGTTGTCAACCCCAAGGGCAATATGATTGGCGACAATGCGGTAAAACATTTTGAAGATAAAAATTTAAATTACAGTGCCTCTACAAATGTATTTTACGAAAGCGAGGAACTTGATGTGTGCATTTTAGTAAATGCCGCGGAACCTGATTTAGTTGAAGGCACATACACCATAAACCTCTTTGACGGGGAAAATCAAATAGCCTCGACAACGATGAGTTTGAAATAGAATAAAATGATTGTCCGTAAAACCACCTAAGGTTCTAATATGACATAGGACGAAAGGACATAAGATGTATGCCTGTGTCAGCTTTCACCAAAACAATAGCTATTTCGATACTTTTTCGTCTTATATCCTACGCCTGCCCGGCAGGCAGATAAGTCTATTATAGGTCTCTTAACGGATAAGCATATAAAATAATTAGATGTCCATTGGTTTGGACTTCACCACAAGTTTCAAAGACCCAAAAATCCGTTATCGGTTTTTTGGGTCTTTTTTTGATTAATTGTATGTTACCGCTTTGGGGGTTAAGGGGCTTTTCCTATTTTTGCGCCCTATGGCATACAATGAAGATCATTTTAAGAAAGTTGTCTCGCACGCCAGGGAGTACGGCTACATTTTTGCGTCAAGCGAAATCTACGACGGCCTAAGCGCTGTCTATGACTACGCCCAAAATGGGGTGGAGCTCAAAAAGAACATTCGTGAATACTGGTGGCGCAGTATGGTATATATGCATCAAAACATTGTGGGCCTTGATTCCGCAATATTGATGCACCCGACCACTTGGAAGGCATCGGGGCATGTGGATGCGTTCAATGATCCCTTAATAGACAATAAGGACTCAAAAAAACGATATCGTGCCGATGTGTTGATTGAGGATTATGCGGAAAAAGTTTATCAAAAAGCGCAGAAAGAAATTGAGAAGGCGCGAAAGCGTTTTGGAGACAAGTTTGATGAGGAAGAATTTGTTGCCACAAACCCACGGGTTATAAGATATCTTGAGGAGCAGCGAAATGTGCTTTCGCGAATGGCAGCGTCACTCGATAAAGAAGATTTGGCCGATGTAAAAGCCCTCATTGAGGAGCTGGGCATTGCCGATCCGGAAACAGGTTCCAAAAACTGGACCGAAGTTCGTCAGTTCAACCTCATGTTCGGGACCAAACTTGGAGCTTCAGCAGAAAGTGCGATGGATCTATACCTTCGTCCGGAAACGGCTCAAGGTATCTTCGTAAACTTTCTGAATGTGCAAAAGAGTGCGCGGATGAAAATTCCTTTCGGAATTGCACAAACCGGAAAAGCTTTTAGAAATGAAATCGTCGCGAGGCAGTTCATTTTCCGAATGAGAGAGTTTGAGCAGATGGAAATGCAGTTTTTTGTACGTCCCGGGGAAGAGCTCAAATGGTACGACTATTGGCGGGAAGCCCGTTTAAAGTGGCATCATTCTTTGGGAATGGGGGAAGAGAACTACCGTTTTCACGATCACGAAAAATTGGCACATTACGCCAACGCCGCAACTGATATAGAATTCAATTTTCCTTTTGGCTTCAAGGAATTGGAAGGGATTCACTCCAGGACAGACTTCGACCTCAAGGCCCACGAAAAATTTTCGGGAAAGAAATTGCAGTTTTTCGATCCAGAACTCAACGAAAGCTATGTGCCTTGTGTGGTTGAGACCTCTATTGGGCTGGACCGAATGATCTTGGCCGTATTGAGCCACTCATTGCAGGAGGAAACTTTGCCTGATGGCAGTACTCGAACCGTTCTTAGGATTCCATCGATTTTGGCTCCGGTAAAAGCGGCTGTCCTACCGTTGATAAGAAGAGATGGTCTTCCGGAAATTGCACAAAAAATCATAGAGGACCTCCAATGGGATTACAATGTAATATACGATGATAAGGATGCTGTGGGCAGGCGTTACCGCCGACAGGATGCGGCGGGAACACCTTTCTGCATTACCGTGGACCATCAAACATTGGAAGATAATACAGTAACTATAAGATATCGCGATTCTATGGAACAGGAGAGAATAGCAATAGATGATGTTTCCGACAAAATAAAAGAAGCCATTTCCTATAAAAAATGGCTTTCATATTGATTTTTTTAAGTGGTTAATTCTATTTTTTAAAAAAGGGGGATTTAGTTATCCTCCTTTTTTTATTTCCACGATCTCCACAGGATTGGCTTTGTTACAACGGTTCATTCTGCGTAGGCCACGAAATTTAATCCAAACTTCTTCTCCATCCTTCTTGAAATTTTCATCCAGATTGATAGGATCCAAATAATAAAACTCGCTTGGCCCATTTTCTATTTTGATGGTATAAGGACAATCGCCTTCCATTTCAGAATAGACAACAACACCTTTAATAAATCCATCTTCCATTAATTTTTGTTCATCCATTAAATCCATATCCGTTGAATTTTCTATAGTGGAAGCGGTTCCAACATTCTGTGAAGTCTTGGACGAATTACAAGACATAACTGAAAGAATCAGCCCAAAAAATAATAATTTCAAATACATATCTTTCCTTTTTTATAATAGAATGTGGGATGAAATTACAAAATAGAAGTCTAAAAAATTCACAATAAAATCACAATCCCTTTTGATTGAATTATCTATTGCATTAGAATAAATTCGAACAGTTGCATATTCGTCTGGGAGTGATTTCCAACAATTAATACAGATTTAACCCCTTAGGCCTAAAAGATAATTTCGAAATCTTTAATTTTGAGGAAAATCACAAAAACACATTATGAAATATCATCCAATAGACAGTAAGCTCTTCGTTAATAACAGAAAGAATTTTGTGGCCCAAATGAAGCCTAGGAGTTTGGCTGTTTTTAACAGTAATGATATCTATCCCATTTCGGCAGATAGTACCATGCCTTTTCAACAGGCCCGGGATATTTTTTATTTATCCGGTGTGGATCAGGAAGAAAGTATTTTGGTCCTTTTTCCGGACGCTCCAAACAAGGCCCATAGGGAAATGCTTTTTCTTAAGGAAACCAATGACCATATTGCCGTTTGGGAAGGTGAAAAACTAACCAAGGAAAGAGCATTTGAAGTTAGCGGTGTAAAAACCGTTTATTGGCTGCAGGAGTTCGACAAGATATTCTTTGAAGTGATGACGCAGGCCGATTGTATTTACTTCAACACTAACGAACACTATCGTCAGAGCGTAGAAACTGAGACCCGTGAGGACAGATTCATCAGAAAGACCAAGGAAAAATATCCGGCGCATCCTTGGGATCGAAGCAATCCCATTTTGCAACGGCTGCGCTCGGTAAAAGATAAAATTGAACTGGACCTGATCCAACAAGCCTGTGATATTACCGAAAAAGGTTTTAGGCGAATCCTGAATTTTGTGAAACCAGGCGTTTGGGAATATGAGATTGAAGCGGAGTTTATACACGAATTTATTCGCAACCGTTCTCGTGGGTTCGCATACACCCCGATAATAGGCAGTGGCAATAATGCCAATGTGTTGCATTATATCGAGAACAACCAACAGTGCAAAAAGGGAGATTTGATACTCTTGGATGTGGGAGCAGAATATGCCAATTACTCTAGCGACATGACAAGAACTATTCCAGTGGACGGGAAATTCAGCAAAAGGCAACGCGAGGTTTATGAAGCGGTATTGCGCGTGAAAAATGAAGCCACTAAAATGTTGGTGCCGGGCACTTATTGGAAAGAATATCACGAGGAAGTCGGAAAAATTATGACCAGGGAGCTTTTGGGATTAAAATTGATCGACAAGGCTGATGTAAAAAACGCAAACCCAGATTGGCCGGCTTACAAAAAGTACTTTATGCACGGGACCAGCCACCATTTGGGATTGGATACACACGATTACGGCATTCTGTGGGAGCCAATGACGGAGAATATGGTTTTCACGGTAGAGCCAGCTATTTATATTCCGGACGAAGGTTTCGGTATCCGGCTTGAGGATGATGTAGTGATTCAGAAAAAAGGGGAACCTTTTAACCTGATGCAAAATATTCCTATTGAAGTCGAGGAGATTGAGGAATTGATGAATAAGTAATGGTTTCTAAAGAGACGTAAGACTGGAGGACGTAAGACGTAAGATAAAAGGACGTAAGACGTAGGATTATAGGACGTAAGACTGGAGGACGTAAGACGTAAGACGGGAAGGTATTGTGATATCCGGGGGCTTTTTTTAGGTTGATGTAGTCTTTTGGTATCTGGGACAATATCTAGAATAAGAATTTACAGACCTGACTGCTATCGAAACCGGTCGGGTCTTTTTACAAAAAACTTTAATAGTTTTAAAATCCAAAAACATGATATTTAAATTTCAGAACAAATCAATTTTTTACGAGACTTATGGGGAGGGGCCGGCGATGCTTCTAGTTCACGGCTTTTTAGAAAGCTCCAATATGTGGAAGCCCTTTTTGGAAGAGTTATCGAAAAAGAATATTGTAGTCATGTTGGATTTGCCCGGACATGGTAGTAGCGACGTTCTTGCTGAAACGCACTCCATGGAATTGATGGCCGAAACAATACATGCACTTCTGGAATATCTCAATATTGAAACCATAACACTCGTTGGGCATTCCATGGGAGGATATATCAGTTTGGCCTTTGTGGAAAAATATCCGGAAAAAGTTGAAAAACTTGTTTTGATAAATTCAACTCCCCTTGCAGATTCAGAAGAAGGGAAAAGAAATCGAGATCGCGCTCTCAAAGTAATCGACCAAACTCCCAAGGCCTATATCAGTATGGCTATAGGAAATCTGTTTGCCGAAGAGTCTAGAGATAAATTTTCGGATGAAATTGAAAATCAAAAAACGGAAGCGTATTCTTTCCCACTGGAAGGGATTAAAGCTGCAATTAGAGGCATGCGCGACCGAAAGAACCGTACGGAAGTATTAAAAAATTTCCCAAGAGAAAAATTCATTCTCCTAGCGGCGGAGGACCCAATAATGCCCATTGCCGAAAACACCCACTTGGCAAAAGAAACGAATACTTTCGTCAAAATTGTGTCGGGAGGACATATGAGCTCCATAGAAAAACGGCCAGAAGTTGAAGAATTTCTGCATTTTGTCGGGTAAAATTTGCTTTTTATCTTGATTATCAGTATTATTGACTGTCAAAACCCCAAATTTATGAAAACATGGAAAAAGCTACTCCCCTTATCCGGCTTCCATTTATGAGCGTTATCTGCTCGACAATTGGCCACGATTACATTGTTATCCGAAAAATCACGAACCACATCAATGAGTACAAATGTGCCTCTTGCGGCAAAGAAGTATCGGATAGTTATTCGGGTAAATTTGAAGAACTAACCTACAAACGAAAAGAAATCAATGAATGTTTGTCAGCTTTTTTTCAGAAAAAGAGACGTATTTCGATTCGACAATCAACCTCCATTGGTTAAATATCACTGTTTTATTCCAGCGCATTCCATCCTCTTGCAATCAAGGGGATTTTCTGGTTGGCGCGGGTTATGAGGTGTTGTCCTTCTCTCTCATCGGTCATATGTCCGATAATTGATAAATGTGGATTTCCTTTAATTTTCGGGAAGTCCTCGGTATTAATGGTAAAGAGCAATTCATAATCCTCTCCCCCATTAAGGGCAATGGTGGTGCCATCTAAATTGAATTCCTCACAAACCGAAATTACTTGGGGATCTAAAGGAATTTTATCTTCGTATAAATTGCAGCCTACATTTGAGCTCTTGCACAAATGTAATATTTCGGAAGAAAGTCCGTCGCTAATGTCGATCATTGATGTCGGTTTTACATCCAACTCTTGCAATAATTTAGGAATATCCCTTCTAGCTTCCGGTTTTAATTGTCGCTCCACCAAATAGGAATAAGGTTCCAAATCCGGTTGTGAATTAGGATTGACGAGAAACACTTGTTTTTCGCGCTCCAAAACCTGAAGTCCCATATAAGCAGCTCCTAAATCGCCGGAAACCACCAACAAGTCATTTTTTTGGGCTCCACTTCTATAGACAGCCTGTCCCTTTTCAACCCAGCCAATTGCCGTGACACTTATTATCAGTCCGGTTGTGGACGAAGTGGTATCGCCACCCACCAGATCAACCTGATAAAACTTAGTGGCCGCTTCAATACCCGCATAAAGTTCCTCCAAGGCCTCCACCGGAAACCGATTGGAAACAGCAATGGAAACCGTGATTTGGGTAGCATGGGCATTCATAGCATAAATGTCGGAAAGGTTTACCACCACCGCCTTATATCCCAAGTGTTTAAGGGGCATATAGCTTAGATCGAAGTGCACATTTTCGAGCAACATGTCGGTGCAGATAACCATTTCCTTGTTGGGATCAGCAGCAATGATAGCGGCATCATCCCCAATGCCAAGAACGGTTGATGGCTGTTTTGCCTCAAAGTTTTTTGTAAGATGGTCAATAAGTCCAAATTCGCCTAAGGCCGCAATTCCAGTTTTTTCCTTGTCTTTATTGTCGAACATTTTGGTATATGGTTTTAATGGTTCGACAAAAATACATTTTCAAATCCATTCATTTTAGAAAACTGCCTTCTTCTCTTGGACAACTGGAAATCGTTTACCAATATTCATTAACCCCATACCCAAAGTATTAAAATCAAAAGTGTTCTTATGGTTTGATACTCTAATTCATGTATATTTGTGCTCTAATTTAGAATTAATCTATTTATGATTAAGGTAAGTGAAACAGCCAAAACACGCATAGCCGCGTTGATGGCGGAAAGTGGATTTAGCGTTGACCGTGATTTTGTACGCGTGGGCGTAAAAAGTGGTGGCTGTTCGGGGCTTAGCTACGAGCTTAAATTTGATGGTGCCCTAGGGGAGGATGACAGATTGTTTGAGGACATAGGCGTGAAAATAGCCGTGGACAAAAAAAGTTTCCTCTATTTGGTAGGAACCACCCTTGAATACAGCGGAGGCCTGAACGGCAAAGGATTTATTTTTAAGAATCCCAACGCGAACAGAACCTGTGGATGCGGAGAGAGTTTTTCACTCTGATTGCTACAGAGAAACGATTTTGAAAATTTATTTACAAGGGAGGTTCTAACGACTTTATTCGCCCATTAGCACCTAACCTTTGATTTAAACACTGATATAAAAAACATGAAATACACAGAAGACGATTTAAAGAAAGAACTGGAGACCAAGGAGTACGAATATGGTTTTTATACCGATATTGAATCGGATACATTTCCTCCTGGGCTCAATGAAGATGTGGTACGTGCCATTTCAAAGAAAAAAGACGAGCCAGAGTGGATGACCGAGTGGCGCTTGGAGGCATTTCGTTATTGGCAACAGATGGAGGAGCCTGATTGGGCCAATGTAAAATATGAAAAACCCGATTTTCAAGCTATTTCTTATTATTCGGCTCCCAGCACAAAACCAAAATACGATAGTTTGGATGAGGTCGATCCCGAGTTGTTGGACACTTTCAGACGGTTGGGTATTTCCTTGGACGAACAAAAAAAGCTCGCTGGAGTTGCTGTTGATATAGTGATGGATTCTGTTTCAGTGGCCACTACTTTCCAGAAGAGTTTGGCTGAAAAGGGTATTATTTTCTGTCCTATTTCCGAGGCTATAAAAAAACACCCCGAGTTGGTCAGAAAGCATTTGGGTACGGTTGTCCCCCAGCGGGACAATTTCTATGCTGCCTTAAACAGTGCCGTTTTTAGTGACGGTTCCTTCTGTTATATTCCAAAGGGCGTTCGTTGCCCAATGGAACTATCCACATATTTTAGAATAAATCAAGCCGGAACCGGACAATTTGAAAGAACGCTTGTAATTGCCGACGAAGGCAGTTATGTAAGTTATTTGGAAGGTTGTACCGCCCCAAGCCGTGATGAGAATCAGCTTCACGCCGCTGTTGTGGAGCTCATTGCCATGGACGATGCCGAAATAAAATATTCTACGGTTCAAAACTGGTACCCAGGTGATGCAGAAGGAAAAGGTGGGGTTTTCAATTTCGTTACCAAACGCGGGATATGCGAGAAAAATGCGAAAATTTCCTGGACCCAAGTAGAGACTGGAAGTGCGGTTACCTGGAAATACCCAAGTTGCATATTGAAAGGTGACAACTCCATAGGTGAATTCTATTCGGTGGCAGTAACCAACGACTTTCAGCAGGCCGATACGGGCACCAAGATGATCCACATCGGGAAAAATACCCGTAGCACCATTATTTCAAAGGGAATTTCTGCCGGACGTTCGCAGAACAGTTATCGCGGATTAGTTAGAATTATGCCCAACGCCGATAACGCGCGGAATTTCTCCCAATGCGATTCGTTGTTGATGGGGAACAAGTGTGGGGCCCATACCTTCCCTTATATTGAAGCAAGAAACAAGACCGCAAAAGTTGAGCATGAGGCTACTACCAGTAGAATCGGGGAAGACCAAATTTTCTACTGTAACCAAAGGGGAATCGACACCGAAAAAGCTATCGCTTTAATAGTGAATGGCTTTAGCAAAGAGGTATTGAACAAACTCCCTATGGAATTCGCGATCGAAGCTCAGAAATTACTTGAAATAAGCTTGGAAGGAAGCGTAGGATAAATTGATAAAACCTACTGGAATTAATAATTCTTAAAAACCAAAATTTATCACATTATGAAAAAAGTCTTACTGTTCTTGATGCTTGCAAGCTTTGTTTTTGCTTGCAAAAATGGAGAAGCCGAAAAAGAGGAGTCCCAAACCGTAGTGGAAGAAACCAATAATTTAAAAACCTATCAAGGGGAATTCATTTTCACGGAAGAGGCGGCGGTGTTTAAGGGCAACTCTTTTATCTATGGTGTAGAAAGAAATGATATGGCCAAAGACCTGGCACGAAAGGTAGCAGCCGTAAAAACGAAGGATTACGACATGGTGCCGGTGACAGTGAGAGGAGAAGTACATAAAAAAGCTGAAGGTGATGACGGGTGGGATGAAATCCTGACGATTGCCGAAATAATAACCGTCAGCGACACCCCTTCCAAAAACGATATTGAACTGAAAATAAATAATAATTAGTTATGTTAAAAATAAAAAACTTATACGCAGGAATAGGCGGAAAAGATATTCTCCAAGGGGTTAATTTGGAGATAAAAGCCGGTGAAATCCACGCAATTATGGGCCCCAATGGTTCCGGAAAAAGCACTCTGGCTGCTGTAATTGCCGGAAAAGAGGAATATGAAATAAGCCAAGGGGAAATTCTCTTTGAGGAGAGCGAAATTTCGGAGCTCGATCCGGAAGAGCGGGCCCACAGAGGAATTTTTCTATCCTTTCAATATCCCGTTGAGATTCCGGGAGTATCGGTAACCAACTTCATAAAAACAGCGATCAACGAAACCAGAAAAGCCAAAAAGCTGGCCGATATGCCCGCTTCTGAAATGCTAAAGATGATTAGGGAAAAATCCGATTTGTTGGATATAGACCGAAAGTTCCTTTCCCGCTCCTTAAACGAAGGTTTTTCTGGGGGAGAGAAAAAACGAAATGAGATTTTTCAATTAGCAATGTTGGAGCCAAAGCTGGCCATCTTGGACGAAACCGACTCCGGGTTGGACATCGACGCCCTGAAAGTTGTTGCCAACGGGGTAAACACCTTGAAAAGCGAAGACAACGCCATTGTTTTGATTACCCACTATCAGCGGTTATTGGATTATATCATTCCGGACCATGTGCACGTGATGATGAATGGAAAGATAGTCAAGTCTGGTGGCAAGGAGTTAGCTTATGAGTTGGAAGAAAAAGGTTACGACTGGCTTAAGGAAGAATTGGTTTAAAACTGATTTCTCGTTTCTCGTTTCTGGTTAAATTAAAACTGAATGGCTACTATTGAAAAATTTGAAGATTTGGATATTTGGAAAGAAGTTCTTTTACTTTCCAAAGAAATAATTCTTCTTTCAAAAAACACCGAATTAAGAGGTGATTACAGACTAAAAGACCAGGTAAAAGGGTCCTCTGGTTCTGTTATGGATAATATAGCCGAAGGGTTTGAACGAGACGGAAATTTAAAATTCAAACAATTTTATTACCTATTTAAACAAAAGTGACTTTAAAGGCAACAAGTTCAAATAACTTGAAACCTGGAAATAGAAACTTGAAACAAGATATTTATTATGAGTTTTAAAGACAAATTATTATCATCATATATTGCCCTTGAGGATTATTTGGAATTTGATTCGCCCATTCACGACGTGCGAAACAAATCCATCAAGATTTTTGAGGAAAAAGGATTTCCCACAAGAAAGGAAGAGGAATGGAAATACACTTCCCTAAATGCTCTTTTGAAAGCGGATTACAGTATCTACTCCAACAAAGAGCGGCATGTAGAACTGCAGGATGTGCGGAAATATTTCCTTCACGAAATAGACACCTACAAACTTGTTTTTGTTGATGGCGTTTATAACTCCTTTCTTTCGGAGACTACGCATGACACTTTGGATGTTTGCTTAATGTCCGCTGCTTTGAACAAGAGCAAATACCAACCTGTGATTGAGGCATACTTCAATAAAATAGCCAAAAGCGATGGCTTAACGGCACTCAATACAGCATTCACAAGAGAAGGGGCTTATATAAATATTCCGGCCCATAAGGAGGTGGAGAAGCCTATTGAAATCATCAATTTCTCTACCGGAAACGAGGCCTCCATGTTTCTTCAGCCAAGAAATCTCATTGTTGTAGGTGAAAATGCCCTTGTGCAGATTATCGAGCGGCACCAGAGTCTTTCCGACAACGAGGTTTTGACCAATTCTGTTACCGAGATTTTTGCTGAAAAACGCGCCCATATAGATTATTACAAAATCCAGAACGACACCACTTCGGCCTCTCTCATCGACAATACTTATGTTTCACATGAACGGGAGAGCATCTGCCACGTACACACTTTTTCCTTTGGAGGAAATCTGGTGCGCAACAACCTCAACTTTTATCAAAAGGGAGAACGTTGCGATTCCACATTAAAAGGGATTACCATACTTGAAGGGAAACAGCACGTGGATCACAACACCTTGGTGCACCATAAGGCCGCCAACTGCGAAAGCCATCAGGATTATAAGGGTCTTTTTGCCGATAGCTCCATAGGTGTTTTTAACGGGAAGATTTTAGTTGATAAGGATGCCCAAAAAATAGATGCCTTTCAGCAGAACAACAACATCCTGATTGACGACAAGGCTACCATCAACGCCAAGCCGCAACTCGAGATTTTTGCCGACGACGTAAAGTGTTCCCACGGATGTACCATTGGTCAATTTGACGATGATGCGCTGTTTTACCTTCGCAGTCGAGGGATTGCCCTAAAAGAAGCCAAAGCTTTGTTGATGTATGCCTTTGCAAACACAGTTCTGGAAAGTGTAAAAATTCCAGAGCTCAAAATGCGAATCAACAAACTTATCGCCAATAAAATCGGGGTTAGCTTGGGTTTTGAGTTGTAAAAACGATAAAATATTCCTTGCGGAGACTAGTGGATGAAAATCAACTTGGGAGTTTCTGCCCCACCGTCAAATTCTTAAAATCTGTAAAAGATTTTCAAAAATGTCCTTCAACATCCAAAAAATACGAGCCGATTTCCCCATTCTTTCCAGAAAGGTAAATGGGCATCCTTTGGTATATTTGGACAATGCCGCCACTTCTCAAAAACCGCAACAGGTTATTGACAGTATAGTGCATTATTACAGCTATTACAACGCCAATATCCATCGCGGGGTGCATACACTTTCGCAGGAGGCGACGGATGCTTATGAGGCTGCGCGCGAAAAAATCCGAAAGCATTTTAATGCCAAGGAAGTTTATGAAATTCTTTTCACGCCCGGGACGACTTACGGAATAAACTTAGTGGCAAATTGTTTTTCCGAAATCCTACAAAAAGGTGATGAAGTGATTGTTTCGGCTATGGAGCACCACAGCAATATAGTGCCATGGCAGATGCTTTGTGAACGAACCGGTGCGAGTTTGAAGGTGATTCCTATGAACGAGGATGGTGTTTTGATTATGGCGGAATACGAAAAGCTGCTTTCGGATAAAACGAAATTGGTTTTTGTGAACCATATCTCAAATGCCTTGGGGACTATCAATCCCATTGCTGAAATCATTAAAAAAGCGAACGAGGTTGGTGCGGCGGTTTTGATTGATGGGGCGCAATCCTGTTCACACATCAAACCCGATTTTCAGGAGTTGGATGTGGATTTTTATGTTACTTCCGCACACAAAATGTGTGGGCCAACCGGGATAGGATTTTTGTATATGAAAGAAAAATGGGGCAACATACTGCCGCCATATCAAGGAGGAGGTGAAATGATCGATAAGGTAACTTTTGAAAAAAGTACCTATGCCGGACTTCCCCATAAATTTGAAGCGGGCACTCCCAATATTTGTGGCGGGATCGCCTTTGGGGCGGCTATTGATTATTTGAACCGGATCGGATTCGAAGCCATCGAAAATCACGAGAACGAATTATTGGAATACGCCACCAAAAAACTTTTGGAAATAGAAGGTTTAAAGATTTACGGCATCGGTCCGGATAAAACCTCTGTGATTTCCTTTAATATTAAAGGAATCCATCCGTATGATATCGGTACGATTGTGGATAAACTCGGAATAGCAGTCCGAACCGGCCATCACTGTGCCCAACCCATCATGGATTTTTATAAAATCCCTGGAACGGTGCGGGCATCCTTCGCATTTTATAATACTTTGGAGGAAGTGGATGCCTTGGTAAAAGCAGTAAAAAAAGCTAAAATGATGTTAAGTTGAGGAACTGTTAGGGATTGAAACCTTTAACTTCGCTGTTTCTTGCTACAATATTTCTAAAACTTTGTAGCCAAGGAAAATCCAAAACCTATCACGAACAAGTGTAAGTAAGGAATAATCCACACCTCAAACAAAACAACAATTATGAGAACAATTGCCACCTTAACAATGATTTTCGCATTAATCCTAACGGGTTGCGATGAGACTAAAAGAGTAATAGACGTTGCTGGGAGCGTTCAGCTAAGCGGAAATTATTCGGTTACAGCCATAAACGGCAAAAAACTGACTACCGAAATCACGCCTACCTTTACGTTGTCAGCACTTGACAATTCTTTTCGTGGGACGACAGGATGTAATTCAGTATTTGGAAATTTTACCATAGACCTTTACACCATTAATTTTGGTGACTTGGCGGTAAGTGAGAGATTTTGCGAAGAAAAAGAAATTATGAAAACGGAGAGGGATTTTCTTGATGCACTGAATAATACCGGTTCTTATGCATTAGAAAACAACGTGCTCACTCTGTACTCTAAAACCGATAGAAGCGTGCTATTAAAGGCTTCAAAAGAAACAAAAAATTAAAATATATTTATGACTATTGAAGCAATTCAAGAAGAATTAGTAGATGAGTTTTCCATGTTTGACGACTGGATGCAGCGCTATGAATATATGATAGAACTTGGAAAATCGCTTCCCGTTATCGATGAAAATCTAAAAACGGATGATATGCTTATAAATGGTTGTCAGAGCAAGGTATGGCTCCATTCTGAAATGAAGGATGGCAAAATCATTTTTACGGCAGACAGTGACGCCATAATTACCAAGGGTATTGTTGCCATACTTGTACGTGTCTTTTCTAACCAAAGTCCCCAGGCGATTCTGGATTCGAATACGGATTTTATAGATGAAATAGGCCTAAAGGAACATCTTTCGCCCACAAGGGCCAATGGGCTGGTTTCGATGATAAAGCAAATGAAGCTATATGCCATGGCGTATAAAGCGAAAGAAAATATTTAAACTTGGAACAATAATTATATGGATTCTACAAAATTGAATTAAAAGGAATTCACCATAAAAATTCATAAAAAATGGAAACTACAGAAATAAACATGGCCGAACTGGGCGACCAAATAGTCGAGGTTATCAAAACAATTTACGACCCTGAAATTCCAGTGGATATATATGAACTCGGACTTATCTATGATGTTTTTATCAATGAAGATCGCGAGGTAAAAATTTTAATGACCTTGACATCTCCCAACTGTCCAGTTGCGGAAAGCCTGCCGATGGAAGTTGAAAACAAGATAAAAAGCATGAAAATGATAAAAGATGCAGAGGTAGAAATAACTTTCGACCCTCCTTGGAGCCAAGATTTGATGAGTGACGAGGCGAAATTGGAGTTGGGAATGTTATAAGAGGAAGATTTCTCGGGAGATAATGTGTGGGCAAACCACTTTATAAGAGTAATTATTAATTTTTTTGATTTTTAGTTATGGCAGAGGAAATTATAAATCGCGTAGCGAAAAGCAAATTGGTAATCTTTGATTTGGAGGATTTATATCCAGAAGGGGAGCGCGTAATTTTTGATATATCGCAATGGCTGTTTGAAGGCATAGTGCTGCGTGAAAAAGATTTTAGAGAAAGCGCCCAGCAGCACGATTGGTCGCAGTACACCGGCAAATATGTGGCGCTCCACTGTAGTACCGATGCTATTGTACCTAGTTGGGCTTATCTTCTTCTTTCCATATATATGGCCCCCTATGCTGCCAAGATGGTGGTAGGGAACTTGGAGTTGCTCGAAACCGTTCTTTTTGCCGAAGCACTTCAGGACATTGATGTCTCAGATTATGAGGACAAACCGGTTATTATTAAAGGTTGTGCCCACAAGCCCATACCCGATTCTGCCTATCTTCTTTTGGCGCAAAAACTTCATCCGGTTGCTCGCAGTATTATGTATGGGGAAGCCTGTTCCTCGGTGGCCTTGTACAAAAGGAAATAAGAAGCAATATCAAAAAGACTGGACCTTTATTTGTAATGGGGCAGTTGCCCATTTTCATCATTACTTTTCATCGAGTCTTAGTATCTTTGTCGCGATTTAAACTGTAATAAATTATGAAAAAACAATTACTTCTCGCAGTTTTCATAGCACTGCCGATGATATTGTTAGCCCAAGAAGCAATAGCCGAGGATTCTATCTCCAATGGATGGACAAGGGCTGGAAATATTTCACTCCTCTTTAACCAAGCAGCATTTAACCACGAATGGACAGGAGGAGGAACTACCAATTATGCGGGAAATATCACACTTACTTACGATTTTAATTACCGACATGACAAAATAAGTTGGGACAACCGACTCCTTGCCGATTATGGGATGTCCAAAAATCGAGATGACAAGTACTCCAGAAAAACAAATGACCGATTGGAATACAACTCAATTTTGGGAAGACAAATAAAGGAGTCCGAATGGTATTATTCCTTGTTTTTTAATTTCAAGACCCAATTTGCGCCCGGATATGATTTCAATAAGGATTTAACACCTGAGGATGATGGTTACCGAACGGAGGCCACTCACTTCCTTTCACCTGCCTATCTTCAGTTTGGACCGGGTATGCTTTGGAAGAAAAATGACAACCTATATGTAAACATCGCTCCTGCCACGGCAAAATTAATTCTTGTAGATAAAAAATTTACCTCTGTGGATGAAAGTATTCCGGGAGCCTTGGATGCCTATAACGAGCATAAATATTTCGGAATTGATGCCAATAAGACGAGCCGATTAGAGTTTGGTGCTTCTGTTTCTGCTTATGCCAAATTCAGCATTATGGCCAATATCATTGCAGAGAACATATTAAACCTCTATTCAAATTACCTAGAAGACCCGCAGAACATCGATGTGGACTACACTTTTAATTTAGTAATGAAGGTAAATGATTACATCACGACCAATCTTACTTTCCAGGCTATCTATGACGATAATGCCGTCAAAGGCTTTCAGATTCGCGAAGCACTTGGAGTTGGGGTTACCTATGGATTCTAAATTCTAGATTGTAAAGTAACAAGATTGTAATAACTACCCTCGGCTGCCATTAGCTCGGGATGGTTTCCTCTTTCTATTATGCAGCCATTATCCATCACCAGGATCTGATCAGCTTTTTGGATAGTGCTCAAACGATGTGCAATAATAATCGTGGTTCTTCCTGAGATTAAAGTTGCCAGGGATTTTTGTATCATCTGCTCGCTTTTTATATCCAGATTGGAAGTGGCCTCGTCCAAAATCAATATTTTAGGATTTGCCAGAAGAGCGCGAGCAATAGAAATTCGCTGTTTCTGTCCGCCAGATAGCTTAACTCCCCGCTCGCCGATAACGGTATTTAATCCTTTTTCAAATCGATCGGTAAATTCATCTACATAAGCTGCTTTTACAGCAGCTTCAAGATCTCCAGCAGAGGCGTTTGGTCTTGAAAAAAGGATATTCTCCTTAATAGTTCCCTCAAAAAGAAAATCGTCCTGCAAAACCATCCCTAATTGGCTTCTATAGCTTTCCAGGGTTATCTTTGCGAGGTCCATTCCATCGATATAAATAGTTCCACTTTTAGGAAGAATAAGGGTTGAGATCAAACTTGCAATCGTACTTTTTCCTGCTCCAGAACTTCCCACCAAAGCAGTTACACTTCCTGGAAGAGCTTCAAAACTGATATCGGAAAGCACCTCTTCGCCGTCGGGATATTTGAAAGAAACATTTTCGAACTTGATTTCGCCCACTAAGTTTTGAAGTTTGTAAGTTCTTTCGGGGTCCACTTCAGTTTCCGATTCAAGAATTTCTTGGGTTCTATCCAAGCCAGCAAATGCTTCCGTAAGAAGGCTGCCCACATTTCCTATTTGAATAATTGGTGCAATCATAAATGCCAAATACAGTGCAAAGCTCAAAAATTCGCCAATGGTCAGTTCGTTGTTGACAATCATTGAATTGCCTATCCACAAGACAGTTAGGGCGGAGATTCCAAATATCAAAGTTGCGCCACTTAATACCAGAGCCTTAGCGGTTATTGATTTGTTGTAGTACTCATAGATTCGTTCCACTCCCACTCGGAATACATCCAATTCATAACTTTCGGCGTTGTATGCCTTTATGATTCGGATACCGCTTAAGGATTCGTTTAATCGTCCGTGGACCTCAGCTTCTATCTGCCTGCGTTTTCTGAAAATGGGACGAATGTATTTATATGCCTTCAGCGTAACGAAACCTAGAACAAAAAGAGGAATTACAACGTAAATTGTGAGTTTTACGTTGATGTAAAGAAGAATCGAGAGCGCAAAAAGAAAGGTAATTATCCCTCCCAAAAAAAGCACCATTCCGTTGCCAACGATAACGTTTAGCCCATCCACATCATCCATCACGCGTTTGGCAATTTCACCGGATTTCCTTTTGTCAAAATAGCCAATGGGAAATTGAAATACTTTTTGTTGCACCTTTATTCTCAGTTCGGCTATAGCCTTATAGGCTTGGACGCTGAGGATTTTTGTCAATAAATACGAGGTAATGGATTGCACAATTACAGCAGCAGCTGCGATCAACAATATTTTATTCAGAATTTCTGGATTTTTTTCGATAACCACATCATCTACAAAATATTTAAAGACTCCGGGCAGGACTAAGGTGGCAACTTTGTTGAGGATTATTAGAAATACTCCCAAAAACAAGAGTTTCCTCTTGGGCCAGATAATAGATTTAATAACTTTTGAGAGTGATATCAATGTTTACCAGGTTTGTACTATTGCTTTAATGTGATCTATCACCGTGTTTTGATCTCGCCGTGTCAGTCTAAAATAGAGTGGAATACGAACCAAACCGTCCGCCCATTTTTCAGCCTCTGGCAACTCCAAGGTTTCTTCAGTTCTGGCAAAGGGGCTTAAATGAAGGGGCAAATAATGAAAAGTTGCCATAACTCCATTTTCTTTCAATTCCCGTATTAAGGAATTACGTTTTTCTTTATTGGGAGCTTTTAGATAAAATAGATGCGCGTTGTGCTTTGCATGATTCTCAATTTTTGGAAGCATAATTTGTGGAACATCCTTTAATGATTCATAGTAATAATTCCATGAATCAACACGATCGGCGTTTATTTCTTTCAAATTTTGGAGTTGTGCCCATAGAAATGCGGCTGTAATTTCTGAAGGATAAAAGGAAAGTCCTACATCAAACCATTCATATTTATTTACTTCACCTTCAAGAAACATTTTTCTATTGGTCCCTTTTTCCCAAATTATTTCAGCCCTTTCATCAAACTGAGGGTGGTTGATAACCAAAAGACCTCCATGGCCAGAGGTAATATTCTTGGTGGCGTGAAAGGAGAAAGCACCAAAATGGCCAATACTTCCCAAGTATCTATCTTTATAAGTAGCACCCAAACTGTGGGCAGCATCTTCTACCACCCAGATATTATGGGCGTTGGCAATCTGCATAATTTCATCCATTTCGCAGGCAATTCCTCCGTAGTGCATCGCCAAAATAACTTTGGTGTTTTTAGTTATAAGTTCTTCAAGTTTTGCCGGATCCAAATTTGGATTGTCTGGAAGCGATTCTGCATATACTATTTTAGCGCCTTTTAAAACGAAGGGATTGGCCGAGGTAATGTATGTAAAGGAAGGAACGATAACCTCATCCCCAGCCGAAATATTTAATAGAATAGAAACCATATCCAAAGCGGCGGTACAGCTATCGGTGAGTTTGGCGTGAGTAAAACCGAATTCGTTCTCAAAAAATTGGTGGCACAATTCAGTGAATTTCCCATTGCCGGAGAGTTTGCCACTATTGATGACTTCTTCTATAAATGTGATTTCATTACCGGAAATAAAAGGTTTGTGAAGCGGAATCATGGTCGATAGTCAGTGGCATAGGTTATATATTCAAAAGTAACCTAATTTATAAAATCCACAATAGAACAAGGTTAAGAAGAATAGCAGAAAAGGCTATATTTGGAATTGAATTTTAAGAATATTTTTTCTCCAAGTGCCTAAGAATCCAATGACAGAATCCTCCGGAAAATTCGAGCCAACCCATGCCCCCATAGCATTTTTAGTGGCGAAGGATCGTTCCGGCACCACGCTATTGCAGACTATGTTAGATTCCCATCCCAATATCTGCGCTCCGTTGGAATCGAGATTTGTACTTCATTTAAAGAGTCGATATCAGCATAAAGTTAAATGGAACGATAGATTGAAGGCACGATTTATAAAGGATTTGTTTGAGGAAGAAAAAATGGTTTTATTATGGGAATTGGACATGGAGGCTTTAAAGCAGCGGCTTGCCAGTTTACCTGAGGCCACTACTTACGGCGATGTTTGCAAGCAGGTGTATGTTTCCTCGAAGTCATTTCACAAAAAAGGAATAGCAGCGCAAATCGTGGATAAAAATCCGATTTATGCAATTATGATTCCCCTAATAATGGAAGTATATCCAAACGCCAAGTTTATTCATTTGGTGAGGGATTATCGGGGAACGGTGAGTTCAATTTTCAATCTTTATAAAGAAATAAGCATTAAACAGCTCGGATTAAGTTGGGTTTCTACAAATTATGAGATTGAAAAAGCAAAAAAAGTGCAGCCCAATAACTTCATCACCCTGCGTTATGAGGATTTATTGGACCAGCCGAAGGAGGAATTGGAAAAGCTGACACATTTTTTCGGACTTGAATTTCACCCCAATATGCTCAGGTATCACGAACGAATTGCAGAAGCCATTTCTGATTATGTAAATAGGTCATCAAACGAAAAAATTCGGAATGTCCGTGAGATTGGAATAGCCAAGGTGCATAAAAATCTATCACGACCTATTGAGAGTTCTTTTAAGGATAAATGGAAAGAAACCTTGACTACAGAGCAAATTGAAACCTTGGAAACCCATTGTGGGGCGTTTGCCAAAAGATATGGTTATGAACTTAAAACATCCATTGTCCCAAAAGAGCAGAATATTCCTAAAACTTTACTTTTTGAGGTGAAAAAACTTCGTCTTTATTACCGGCTTCCCATTTGGCTTCGCGAGCTGAAAAGCAAGCCCAGTATGCCTTTTATCCCAAAACAATGAGCAACAACTTTTATGTGATGGCCATTGGCCGTTCCGGCACCACCTTATTGGCCAATATCCTGGACGCACATCCAAATATTGTGGTACCTCCGGAATCCTTTTTTGTGCTGCATTTGGAGCGGAAGTACAAACACATTACCCATTGGGATTCAAAAACCATCAAAAACTTTATAGACGATGTATATGTCGATAGGCCTTTCCGGCTAATGTGGAAAGTTCCTCGAGAAATAGTGGAGCAATCATTTGAACAACAAGCCAAAGTGAAAGATTTTACCGAAGCATGCAATCGGATACGAGCGAGTTATAATGCATCATTTAAAACGAAGGACATTGAATTGTTTGGTGATAAACATCCTATTTATTCCAATTTCTGCCAAAGGATGATGCGGGTAAACCCGAAAGCCAAATTGATACATATGGTTCGGGATCCTCGGGGAACCGGAAGTGGGCAAATCAACACATTTAAAAGGAAAGATGCACTGGCCGTCGGGTATTTATGGACTCGATACAATAGGAATCTCTCTAATTTAAAGGCGAAATATCCAAAGAATTACTATTTGCTGAAATATGAGGATTTGGTTTTAAAACCGGAAGAAACCGTGCGCTCTCTTTGTGTTTTTCTGGAAATCGAGTTCAGCGAACGGATGATGGAATATCGCAAAACCATGGTGGAACGCTTCGAAAATTACACCGAAGCCATAACCAAAAAACATGAAAGCTTGATGAAGCCCATTGATGCAAGTATGGTGGAAGGGTGGAAAAAGAAGTTGTCAAGCCAACAAATACAACAGCTAGAGTACGCCACTTTTGAGGTTGCATCACAACTGGGCTATAATTTTAAAAAACCGGAAGTCAGTTTTTTTACAAAATTGAAATTCCCTTTTTCAAAATTGAAAGTGAAGCTTATATTAGGAATAATTACCTTGTTCTTCAATTTTCCATTTTGGGTGAGGAAACTGGTATTGAGTGTGAAAAGCATGGCCTTAGATCATAATTATAAGAATTGATGCTCAGCCATTTTACGCTAACTTCTAATTTCAATAGATAATATTACTCTTCAAAATTCACGTGCTCCGATAGATAGGCGGGAAGATTTTCATAAAGTCCCACAGGTTTTTTCTTTGGAAACTCAATATCGGCCCAAGAAAGTTCCGAAAAATCGTTACTCATTTTTTTGACCATTTCCCGAATGGTTTTTGCGGCGGATAGGTAATTTCCGGGCGTGAGTTCGAGAACAAACTTTTCATTATCTGAAAGTTCCTGAACGATTTTATAGCCAAACTTCTGGTTGTATTCCAAGGCAATTTTATTGTCGGCTCTTACTTCCGCCATACTTTTTTTCATTTTTACCAAAAAGAAAATAAGGTCTGTGGCACATACGGATGCTATAATGGGAAGATGGGATTGCATAGCCGTGGGTTCCCAAATAAAAATTCCTCCGCTTGAGATCCCTTCTTCATACGATTTGATAGTGCAATGGGTTAAACCGATCTTTTTCCCTCGGTGGAGAATTAGGAAATAATAGTTTAAATCGTTGTTTATGGTCGCAAACCACTTTTTCTGTTCTTCCTCAGTAATTTGTTTTTGGTAGAACATTCGCTTTCTAATGAGTTCGCTATTGCGATGATGCCGAACCAGTTCTATATCCGCCTCAGTCAATCTTTCCAGGGTGATGCCGTATTTTCTTATGATCATATTTTTTCTTCCTTTATAAAATACGCTGGTCGCTGGTTAAGTCGTGAAAGAATATTTTTTAAATAATATCCCAAAATACCGAAGCAGAAAAGCATTAAACTCGCAGAAAAGCTAATGGAAACGATAAGGGCGGTAAATCCAGGCACTGAAACATCAAAGACCAGCTTTTTCACAATGAAGTAAATTCCCGTCAAAATAAAGACGAAAGAAAAAATTCCCCCGAAATACATCATAAGCTTAAGCGGCCAGTCGCTGTAATTTAGGGTATTGTTATTGGCCAAGGAAAACAGTTTTCGAGGGGAATACGCCGATTTTCCATATTTTCTGGGCGAGTGGGAGACGGGGACACAGTCTATAAAGTTGGTGTACCAGTATAAAATTTCATCAATAAAATTGAACTGTTGTTCGTGCTGCCGCAGTTTTTGTATCAAGGAACGGTCGATCAGTCGGAACGAAGAGCCGTTGCCGAAGGATCCGTGCAGATGTTTTGCCGATTTTTTATAGGCATTACTGCCCACTTTTCGGTAAAGTGCGTGACCGCCACTAGGAATACCGTAAACCACATTCGCACCACTTTGCTCCATTTGTTCAATTAACAAAGGGATATCCTCGGGCGCTTGTTGGAGATCGTCATCGATTGTGATTATATATTTCCCTTTAGCCTGATGAAAGCCGCAGATGGTAGCGTTATGTTGCCCAAAATTTTTGGCAAGACGGAAAAGTTTTATCTCTTCAGGATTTTCACTTTTTAAGTTGAGCAGAACATTCCAGCTATCGTCAAGGGAGAAATCATCGACAAAAATAATTTCGAAATCCGGAGTGATTTTTTCAAAAGTTGCAAACAGACGTTCTTTCAACTCAGGGAGGGAAAGCTCACTATTAAACACGGGAACTATTATAGAATATTTCATATCACACACCTGCCGTTAGTCCGCCATCCATTACTATTTGAGTGCCTGTAATCCACTTTGAGGCGGGAGAAAGTAGGAAAGCGATTGTATTTGCCACATCTTCCGGCTCGCCAAACCCCAGTGGATATTGCTCCCCATGCTTGTCCATTAATTCCTTCGTTACCGTTTTTTCAGCTTCGTTAAAAAGAGGGGTTTTTACCATGGCGGCCAAAATTACATTGCTTCTTATCTTTTGGGCCGCGTGCTCTAGCGCCAATGTTTTGCTATAACTATTTATCGCCGCTTTGGCACCCGAATATAGCGCACCTCCTTTATTTGGGAAATTGCAGGCTACGGAGGACATAAAAACTACAGACGCCTCGCGGTTTACTTTCTTTGATTTTAAAAGAGAGCTTGTCAACACTACTGGAGCTTCATAGTTGATGGCAAACATTTCTTGAATGTGTTTCTTCCCGATAAATTTCACAGGAAAATGCTTTACAATACCGCTACTATGAACAATGCCATCCAGCTGTGGCACTGAATCAACAATCCTTTTAATGGTAGTATCATCTGTTAGATCCCCTAAAATGATTTTATGGTCTCCTTTGGGAAGTTTTATAAATGTCTCATTTAATCTTTTTTCATTCCTAGCCGTTAGAATCACGGTAGCTCCCAAATTGGCTATAACTTCTGCCGTCTTGGCGCCTATTCCCGAAGAAGCTCCAGTGACTAAAATAGTTTTATTATGGAGGGAAAAAGGATTCATAATTCTATGATTTCTGGACAGACCAAATTTTTTAAATGTAACGATACCGCACCCCAGGACAAGCCAACTCCAAAGCCAGCAAGAAGCAATTGTTTCTGGGAATTTTCCAGAGATTTCGCCAATTCACTTACAATTGTCAAAGGAATGGAAGCAGAGCTCGTATTTCCGAATTTTGAAATGGAATATGGGACTTTTTCAACGGGGAACTTCATTTTTTTTCGAATAGTTTCGTTCATAAGCTTATTAGCTTGATGCATCACGAAATAATCATAGATGTCGGGAGTTTTATTTATTTTTTCAAGAAATTCTTTAAGGGAATTTGGTACTTCCTTTATAGAAAAATTAAAAACATCCAGACCGTTTAGGCTCAATTCCATTTTGGAGCGTATAATTCCAGGAGCTATTTCCTCCTTTACAAAAGATTCTGGGGAAGCGAGGTTGCGGATGCCACCGTGGGGGATGATAATGGCGTCTTTCCCAGATCCATCACTATTTAAGTGAAAGGTTATGGGTGGCGCATCCTGCTCAAATTGAACGGCTGTAGCGGTACCCGCATCTCCAAACAAGGGATAGGTGCTTTTATCCTTCTTGGAACAGGTGATAGTTGAAACATCCCCAACCATCAAAAGTCCTTTTTTTAAGCCAGTTGCTTTTAACATTCCCGTCATCACCGAAAGGCCATATACATAACCGGAACAGCCTAAGCCTATATCAAATGCCATACAGGATTTTGGCAAACCCAGTCTGTCTTGCAATATTATGGAAGTGGCCGGCAAATAATAATCCATGGATTGGGAAACGAAAATGAGGATGTCTATTTCTTCTTTTTTCCAATCAAGATCTTCCAAAAGCTTTTCTGCCGCCGCAAAACACAAATCGGAAGTAGCCATACCTTTTGGGGCCATTCGGCGCTCTTCCACGCCTGTTGTTTTTATCAACAGCTTTTTTTCGCTGTTGGTCAATAGACTATAATCCCAGTTAGATTTTATATGGGAAGGAATTGCTGCTGCAATTCCTTTAACAGCTATATCTTGAATTGAAAAAAATGCCACTTATGATGGTTGTCTAGATTTTACAATATTATAAAGTTCTTCTACATTACTAATTCCCATTAAATCTTCGCCTGTTATGGTCACCTCATATTCGGTGTCAATTAGGGCGATAATAATCAATGAATGCATGGAGCTCCATTCATCCAGGTCGCTAAAATTAGTGTCTGCTCGCAAAGTCCCTGGTTCCAATTCATCAAATTCGGTTTCCAAGGTGCTTATAAATTCTTCGATATTTTTCATTTAAAATAAATTAACTAGTTAAAATGGTTGCTCCCCAGGAGTAGCCTATGCCGAAACCTGCCACTAAAATTTTTTGTCCTTTCTTAATTTCACGTTTGTCAACTTCTCCTCTTAAAGCGATTGGAATAGTTGCAGATACAGTATTTCCGATATGTTCCAACGAAATTACAAACTTTTCTTTGGGTATTTTCATTCGCTTCCGAAGAAATTCGAGCATAGTGCCATTGGCTTGGTGAAATATAAAAAGATCGATTTCGTCGATTTCCATTTCGTGTTTTTGCAGGATTGCTTTTATCAATTGTGGCACCCGACGTACTGCAAAAAGAAATATTTTTGGGCTGTCCATGCGCAGTCTGCCTCCCATTAATTTTGAGGGGACATTTCTGTGCTGTTTCAGCCAAGCCTCATCTACAGGATCTCTGGTGCCCGAGCGTTCTACCCATAAATTTTTTGAGCCGCGGCCATCGGTTCCAAAAACAAAATCGCCTATAGAATGGTTGATACCGGAGTCCATCATTTCACCAGAAATTAAGGAGGCAGCGCCACCATCGCTAAATATTGAGCGCAATTCAAGATCTTCCGGGTGTATTACTCTCGTAGGCAAATCGGCCGTTACAACTAGTACTTTTTTAGCTATACCAGAATGAATCAACGCTTTTCCAAGACTTAACCCATAAACCCAACCTGTACACCCCTGAAGGACGTCTAAAGCAGCGATGGATTGTTCTAATCCAAGGTCGTTCTGCATAACACTGGAAGTGGAGGGACTTTTGTACTCTAAAGCATCACTTACAAAAATCAAATAATCTATGGTGGACTTATCGATATTCCATTCCTCAAAAAGTTTTACAGCCGCCCTATTGCCCAAATCTTTGGCTGTGTCCTCGGGATATGCACTAAATCTTGTGTTTATGCCGCATTGTTGAAAAATGGATTCGGGGGTGATATCAATATCACTTTTTCCTCCAAAATCGAAAAAATCCTTAATGATCTCTTTATTATCAATAGATTGTTCAGGAAGATAATACGATATTGCGTTTAGGTAAACCAATGGAAAAGGGTTAAGGGCTTTTTTCTTTACGGTATCAAATATAACAAACCAAATAATTTATCAAGTGTTTTGAGCACGCTAAAATGACCGAATTTTCATTTTCAAATTCTGTGTATATTTATCCGCTTTCTGTAGCACCATTAATATGTCAAAAAAATCATATAAAATAAGTTTATATCTCATAGTTGGCTTCTGTATTCTCTTTTATGGCAATACACTTACCAACAACTATAGTTTTGACGATGAGTACGTTATAGTAAACAACAAAAAGGTAGCCGAAGGATTCTCCGGTATTTCTGACATTTTTAAGTCGAGATATGTGGAATCGAGTGATCAAAGCTTTGGGTATCGCCCTGTAGTATTAGCCTCTTTTGCTATTGAGTATGAGTTTTTTGGTGCCAAACCGGCTGTAAGCCATTTTATTAACCTCTTTCTCTATATTCTTACTTGTTTACTGATATTTAAAATTCTTCGATCTCTTTTTAAAAATAACCATTGGGTTTTGCCACTTCTTATTACGCTTCTTTTTGTTGTGCACCCCATCCACACGGAAGTGGTAGGAAACGTAAAATCACGGGATGAGCTCTTGTGTTTTTTATTTGCTCTCCTCGCTTTGGGCAGTGCTATCAAGTTTGCTAGAAAACAACAAAAGAGATGGCTTTTTGGCGTATTTGCTTTTATGATTTTATCGCTATTGTCAAAACTGTCATCGCTTACATTCTTGGTAATAATTCCTTTAACCATTTACTTTTTTGAAGATTTGGATAAAAAGGGATTCTTAAAGCTAATTGGTGCGATGCTGCTGCCAGTGGTTCTTTACAAGATTATCAATACCCAGCTCATTGAAGCAACAGCAAACCGCAATCTTCTTTTTATCGAAAATCCATTATTTGTAAACGGTGCCGGGTTTATTGAAAAAATACCAATGGCCTTCTTTTCGGTTTTTTATTATCTGAAACTATTGTTTGTGCCACACCCATTAATCAGTTATTACGGTTATGAACACGTAAGCATTGTGGGGTGGGACAATCTATATGTTTGGTTAGGAGTGGTTATAGTAGTCCCGTTGGCCATTTATACTATCGTTAAATTAAGAACCAAGTCGGTTTTGGTTTTTGGGTTGGCTTTTTTCCTTATAACCATTTCAATGTTTTCAAATCTGGTTAAACCCGCTGTGGGAATTATCGCCGAACGCTTTGCCTACATACCTTCCCTGGGTTTTTGTATTGTACTGGGATGGGGGTTGTTGAAACTCACCAAGATTGACCTAAAAACGCAAAATGAAGGTCAGTTTCCCAAATTGAACTATATCTTTTGGGGAATAAGCGGAATCATTGTGATTGCAAGTTTCGCTAAAGTATTCAGCAGAAATCAGGACTGGAGCGATTTGGTTACCCTTTTGAAAAGAGATCTTGAAATTGCCCCAAAATCAGTAAAGCTGAATATGCTTTTGGCGAACGATTTATTTAAGACGGTTACTTCCCAAGAACTTGAGAAGCCAAAAAAGGATTCCTTGATGGAGGAAAGTATTTTCTATTATAACCAGGCATTGGCCACCTATCAAAAACACGCGCCAGCCCATAATAATTTAGGGGTTTTGTACAATCTAAAAGGGAATCTTAAAAAGTCGCACGAGCATTTTCTCGAAGCCAGTAAAGATGAAAGCCCTGATGCGCAGATGTTTTTTAATCTTGGACTTTCTTATCAAGCCGTTGGCGACAACATGAATGCAATTGAAAATCTGAAAAAATCCATTGTCTTAAACGATAAGAACTATCGCGCTTTTTATGACCTGATGAATATTTATTTTGAAGAAGGAGAGGTGGTCGAAGCATTGGAAACCAATGTAAGGATGTTCCGAATATTTCCCAATGAAAGAAAATCCATTTTCACAATTGGCCAGAGTATGGCCGAAGCCACCTACGGAGCGGATACGAGCTATTATATCGATCTTCTACTGCGGAAGAAGGCGATCGGTCAGAAAATGTATGATGCCTTTAAAAAACAGCTGAATCCTTCTTTTACTGATAATTGAACTAGAAAATAATCTATGGATTATAAAAGGCTGCTCGATTGGGCAGCCTTTTATATATAATACCGACCAGACTTATTATCCAGCTAAGGCCTCTGCCCCACCAACAATCTCAAGGATTTCGTTTGTAATAGCTGCCTGACGTGCTTTGTTGTACTGAAGTTTCAGGTCGTCGCGAAGTTCGGTGGCATTGTCGGTAGCCTTGTGCATTGCCGTCATTCTGGCACCGTGCTCACTGGCCACGCTGTCTCGTATAGCTTTAAACAACTGTGTTTTTAGGCTTTTAGGAATCAATGCTTCTACGATTTCCTCCTTGGAAGGTTCAAAGATGTAAAAGACTTCTTTATCAACTTGGCCTTCGGTTAATTTTGGAGGGAGGATAGGTAAAAATTGCTCCTTTACCACAATTTGTGTGGCAGCGTTTACAAAGGTGTTGTAAATCAGGACAATCTTGTCATAAGTCCCTTCCGAAAATAGTTGCATCAACCTCTCGGCGATTGCCGAAGTGGTTTCAAAGGAAAGGTCTTCAAAAATATGGTTGTTATTCTCAAAAATAGAGTGGCTTTTTTTAAGAATATCATTCCCTTTTTTCCCTAAGGTCAAAAAATCCACTTGTTTGCCAGCGTATTCGCCAGACGCCAAATTTCGAGCCTCCTTAATAATATTGTTATTAAAGGCTCCTGCCAGACCTCGGTTGGATGTTATGGTAACCACCAAAACTTTGTTTACTTCCCGCTGGTCGGAGTATTTGCTTCCGGTATCGGCATCGAGGGTAACACTCAAATTTTGCAAAAGCTCCGTAAGCTTTTCGGAATACGGTCGCATAGCGGTAATAGCATCTTGGGCTCTCTTCAACTTGGCAGCGGCGACCATTTTCATGGCACTCGTAATCTGCATTGTGGAGCTAACCGATGTAATCCTACTACGTATTTCTTTTAAGTTCGCCATTTCTCAAGTTATGAGTTGTGAGTTATGAGTTATGAGTTATGAGTTTTTGATTATAGACACCAAAATTCTTATTAGCTCCTCACACTTATTCATCATTTCATTTGGTACTTCTCTGCCGGTCGCTTCTAAAATTTCCAACCAATACTTGGTTTCATCTGCTTCCTTTAAAGCTATGCCAAATTTATTTTTAAAATCCTTTGTACTTACTCCTCGTTGAGCCTCACGCGTATTAGCACCTATACTCGTTCCACTTCGAAGTAATTGCGATGCCAATTCAAAGTCCTTATTTGCTTTTAATTTGTCGTAATATTCTACTATATCACAAGCAAAAGCGAAACTTTTAACTCTTATTGGACTATCGTTTAATCCCATATCAACTAGCATTTATTATGAGTTCAGAATCATTTTATAACTCTGAACTCATAACTCATAACTACTTTTTATATTTCGCTGAAAGCTCATTGGCTGTTGATGTCATTACATCGAGAGCTGCATCTGTTAGTCTTCCTGCTTTCAAATCGTCCAAGGTATCTCTGTGCTTCAGGTTCAGCATTTCGAGGTAGTCTCTTTCAAATTCTTTAATCTTTGAAACCGGTACATTTCGCATCAAATTTTTGGAACCGGCATAAATAATCGCAATTTGATCTTCCACGGTATATGGGTCATTTTGCGCCTGCTTAAGGATTTCCACATTTCTTCTACCTTTTTCAATTACGTTTAAGGTAGCGGCATCGAGGTCTGAACCAAACTTGGCAAAAGCCTCCAGTTCGCGGAACTGGGCTTGGTCCAATTTTAGTGTCCCTGCAACCTTCTTCATCGATTTAATCTGGGCGTTACCTCCAACTCGTGATACCGAAATACCCACGTTAATAGCTGGACGGACCCCGGCGTTAAACAAATCGGACTCCAAGAAAATCTGGCCATCGGTAATGGAAATCACGTTGGTTGGGATATATGCCGAAACGTCGCCAGCCTGAGTTTCAATAATTGGCAGGGCCGTTAGGGAACCTCCTCCTTTTACCATTCCTTTCAAAACTTCTGGAAGGTCGTTCATGTTTTTTGCGATCTTGTCGTCGGCAATCACTTTAGCCGAACGCTCCAACAAACGGGAGTGAAGGTAGAAAACGTCTCCAGGATATGCCTCACGTCCCGGCGGCCGGCGAAGCAAGAGCGAAATCTCGCGGTAAGCCACAGCCTGTTTTGAAAGGTCATCATAAATAATCAACGCCGGACGTCCCGTATCGCGGAAATACTCACCAATAGCCGCTCCGGCGAAAGGCGCGTAAACCTGCATTGCAGCAGGATCGGAAGCGTTGGCCGCCACGATAATGGTATAGGCCATAGCTCCTTTTTCTTCCAAGACGGCGGCGACGTTGGCCACAGTGGAGGCTTTTTGTCCCACTGCCACGTATATACAATAAACTGGCTCGCCTGCGTCATAAAATTCTTTTTGATTGATAATGGTATCGATACAAACGGTTGATTTACCCGTTTGGCGGTCACCAATTACAAGTTCCCGTTGGCCACGGCCTATGGGAATCATAGCATCGATAGATTTAATACCAGTTTGAAGCGGTTCGGTAACAGGTTCACGATAGATAACCCCAGGAGCTTTACGTTCCAGAGGCATTTCATAAGTTTCGCCTGTAATTGGGCCTTTTCCGTCGATAGGAAGTCCAAGGGTATTTACAACACGCCCAACAATACCTTCGCCCACTTTAAGTGATGCGATACGCTGGGTGCGCTTTACTGTTGAACCTTCTCTAATATCTAGTGAAGGCCCTAAAAGTACGATCCCTACGTTATCCTCTTCCAGGTTCAACACAATACCTTCCAGTCCACTTTCAAAGGCTACCAATTCACCGTATTGAGCGTTTGAAAGGCCGTAAGCACGAACAATCCCGTCGCCCACAGTTAAAACAGTTCCTACTTCGTCCAGGGAAGCTGTTGCTTCAAAACCTGAAAGCTGTTGCTTTAATATTGCTGATACTTCAGCTGGTTTTACTTCTGCCATTTTGATTTTAGATTTTAGACGTTAGATTTTAGACCTAAAACTTAACATCATACTATAAATTGACTTATTATGTATGTCCGTATCCGCTGCGGCGGAGAAAAGACTATATTGATTTACTAAATTCTTTTCTCAAGTTTCCGAGTTGGTTCGCAATACTTGCATTGTATTGAATATCGCCAACTCTAAGGATAAATCCACCGATAATAGTTGGATCTACCTCGTTTTTTAAGGTTACTTTCCCACTTCCTGTCAGCTCTTTTACCTTTGCCATTATTTTAACTTCCAATTCAGGCGAAAGGGGTATGGCGGTAATGACTTTTGCCTGCTTTACCCCTTGCTGATCGTTGTAGAGATTTAAGTAGCTTTGGGCTATATCTCCCAATAAGGATATACGTTTATTCTCGACCAAGACTTTGATCAAGGTATGGGTAGTTTCCGATTGGCCACTAAAGATTTTTAGCAATGCCTCTTTTTTATCAAGGGCTTTGATCACGGGGCTCTGAAGCACCGTTTGCAATTCCCTGCTGCCGTCAATAGTTTGGGAAACAGACTGCATATCGCCAAAAACAACGGATCCTGTCTTGCTGCTGTTGGCATTCTGCAAAATTGCTTTGGCGTATCTAATCGCTGCTCTGCTGCTGCTCATATTTATGCCCGAGGGGACGGGTAAGTTTTATGGTTAAATTAATTGGCTTAGTTCAATGTGGCTTCACCCAACATTTCCTCCACGAGGCTCAACTGCTTTTCCTTATCGGAAAGTTCGTGTTTAACTACCTTCTCGGCAATTTCCAAGGAAAGATATGCCACTTGTTGCCTAAGCTCTGCAATAGCCGATTTCTTTTCGCTCTCGATAGCCATTTGGGCCTGTGCTACCATTTTGTCGGCTTCGGCTCTGGCTTCTTCTTTGGCATCGGAAACCATTTTATTTTTTAGTTCGCGGGCTTCTTTCAACATGGCTTCCCTTTCGGCTCTTGCTTCTTGAAGCAATTTTTCATTGTCCGCATGGAGGTTCTCCATTTCAAGTTTAGCTTTTTCGGCTGCTGCCAAAGCGTCATTTATAGAAGCTTCGCGGCCTCTAACTGCGCCTAAAATAGGTTTCCAGGCAAATTTTCGCAAAAAGAACAAAAGCATTAAAAATATAATGGTTGTCCAAAATATTAAACTCTCTGGTGCTACTATATTCATTTGTAGATACTTAAAAAATTACTTTTTGTTTAAACCAACATCCCGTAGCCAACCGCTACGGGATGTTGGGTTTTTTTTAATTAGGCAATCAATGCCACTACCACTGCGAAAAGAGCAACACCTTCAATCAAAGCTGCTGCAATAATCATTGCGGTTTGAATTTTTGCAGAGGCTTCCGGCTGTCTAGCCATCGCGTCCATTGCTGAACCGCCAATTCTACCAATACCGATACCGGCACCGATTACGGCCAATCCTGCTCCTACTGCTGCTAATGTTCCTGTCATAATTGAAACTTTTTAAAAATAATTAAACAAAAATTAATGATGCTCCTCCACCGCTTGACCAATAAACAGTGCTGCCAATAGCGTAAACACATAAGCTTGAAGTGCTGCAACCAAAAGTTCCAACAGGCTCATAAAAAGTACAAAGACTATAGACACCGGTGAAATGGCGGCGGTTTCAAAGATAAAAATCAAGCCAACTAAGCTCAAAATTATAATATGCCCAGCAGTAATGTTCGCAAACAAACGAACCATCAGCGCGAAAGGCTTTGTAAACATTCCAATAATCTCAATTGGAATCATAATGGGGTATAAAACTTTGGGCACATCCGGGGTAAGAATGTGCTTCCAATAATATTTGTTGCCACTGAAAATCGTAATTAAAAAGACGAACACGGACATTACCAAGGTGAAAATGATATTCCCGGTCACGTTTCCGCTAAAAGGGAAAAAGGGAATGAGTCCGATAAGGTTGTTCACCCAAATAAAGAAAAAGATGGTTAAGAGAAGCG
The DNA here is from genome assembly GCA_049646885.1 of Aequorivita sp. GTDB lineage: Bacteria > Bacteroidota > Bacteroidia > Flavobacteriales > Flavobacteriaceae > Aequorivita. Next base: position 74,795 of record JBARWQ010000052.1, read on the forward strand.
GCATATACTTCATATATTTAGTCCCGATATTCGGAATAGCAATCTCATCCCTGACAAAAAGAATGATTGGCTCCAGAAATCCGGAAATACCTCTTGGTGCCATTTTGTTTTTCTTATAATGTCTCGCGGAGAAGCTAAAAATCAAGATGAGGAGGAATGCAACCAAAATCATGGAAAACACGGTTTTGGTAATTGAGAAATCCAATGGTCTGTCCTCGTACATAAAAGGGCGGGCTATAGAGTTTGCGCTCTCAAACTTCTCTTTGTCGAAGCGATCGGCGTAAAAAATATGCTCGCGATATCTCACAAATTTTTCTCCATTGGCCTCAACTACGGTAGTTCCAGTATTGTCGTGATGGAATCTTTTGGAAGAGAAAATAGTTGGGCCATTTTCTGTCCAAAGGATTACGGGCAGATGTAGGGTGATGGGATGCCCTGACCAATCTGCGATATGAAATTCGTGGGAGTCCCAAACGTGGGAGTCGATCATATCTTTGGGATTGAATTTGCCTCCGGAATCATCAGGTTGGTTAGACGCCACACCCTTAAAAGGCAGCAAAAGTAAGAATGTAATTGCTAAAGTACCGATTAGTGTTTGAGTAAACCTCATAATGCTAAATACTATAAATATTTATGGTCGTAAAAAGTGGTGCAAAAGTACAATTTTTAGCCAATAAAAGAAGCGGTTGTCGATATTTGTTTTTTTTATGGAACAGCAGGCTAACTACCTAAGATTCGGACTGCTTCAAAAATTGCAGACTCAGCATTATTTCCAACAACAAATAAATAAAATAAGGCACAAAAAACGCGGTAAAGTCAGGAATCTTTGAAACATTCTGCATTTTGATCAAAGGAATCAAAAAAACGACTGCCGCAATCATTTTAAAAAGTATAAATCCCATAAATGCAAATCCCACATATTTAGGAAAAACCTTGCTAACATAATACAGTATTGATAGGATCAACAATGTGATCAAGAAGAGGAAAACGTATATTGTCCAAGTCGGGTAATAAAATATATAGGAGTCGGAAAGTGTTCCGACGATCCAATTTTGTAGAAGGAAGAGAATGATTGTTACTCCAAGTAAATATAGGGAAATATAATAGAGGTTTTTTATCTTCAAGGATTTCAGTCTTTTTTATTTAGTCTTTCCAGTTGCTTTATCAAGGCATATATGGATACGAAAACCCCAAGAAGGGAGAAAACAACGGTAAATGCGGAGTATTGGTTGGGGTATTTTTCATCCAATTTCACGCCGATAAAGGCACCGATACCAATGGTAACCCCCATTTGAATGGCGATTCCCGAAAAAATAGCCCAGTTCTTTAGACCGTTTTTGCCCTCGTCAGACATTTGGAGATGCCCTATTGATCGGATTCTGAATGTTCAGCACTGACTTTCTTTACGCGCTGTTGACGGTCAAACGGATGCACTTTGGAAGATTCCAGGTTCTTTTGACTGGAGGTCGGCAAGGAGGATTTCCCATCTTGCATAGTGCAGGAGGCGTTCAGGACAGCACCGGGTTCAACTGAAAGTTTTCCGGCCACTACATCTCCCTCGATCCTACCTGTGGCACGAATGGATAAGGTGCCTGAAACAATTAGGTTTCCTTGGAAATGTCCTTCTATATCGGCATTTTCACAATCCAAGGTGCCTTTAATAATCCCTGATTTTCCCAACACCACTTTGGAGGGGGTCTTGACATTGCCTTCAATGGTGCCATCTATTCTGAAAAATCCAGTAGATGAAATGTCACCTTTCAGCTTAGTGCCTTCATTGATCCTGTTTTGTGCCGTAGTGGGCTCGGTGTTGATTCGTTTCTCCTTTCTATCTGAAAACATAGTAGTCTATTTTTAAGGTTACTATTCTGTTGTTCTTTACTCTTTACTTAGTTTATATCCTGCTGCATATAATCTTCTAAGTTTTTATGGATTTGGATAATTTTATAATTGGGGGAGGAAATTTCAAAAAATGGCCGATTGATCTTCAGTTTTTTATCCTCATTTAAAACTTCCCCAAAACCGTGTGCCCCTCCTTTTGATTTCCACCCGTGCACTATTACCAATCTCGTTTGCGGGTCGTAATAATCTATGGACGTTGTGATATTTGTATAATGGAAATCATTTATTGACTTATCCAATTGCTCTTGTAGCTTCTGGGCAGCCTCGGTTTCATCTTGGTTGAATCGATAAACCAGTTTCCAGCTATCAGATTCCGAATCGGGAACAAAGTCCTTCGTTTCAAGTAATGGCAGCACATTGCTATAAATAAGCTGAGCTTGTTTGCCTTCTTCCGTACTTGGATAATTTAAAGACACAAAGTTCAAAGCTTTCTTATAGGCCTCAAAACCTTGTTGGCGTCCAAGGGCCGTAGCTTTAAGCATCTCAAGCTTTGGCACTATTTCGTTGCCGTTGTATATCATCATATACTCATCGCATTTCTGGATGACTTTGGCGTATTGGCCCGCCTCAAAATCATGGTAAAGCTGTTTGTATTTGAATTCCGGACTGGATTCATCTGTGGACAACTGCGAATTCGGATTCCGGAGAATTTCGGCGTAACGGGTATCGGAATGATTGGTTAAAATACTGTTTTTGTATTTTTCCGCCTTTTCCGGCGATCCCATTTCCTCATAAATTTTATAAAGATTGTATTCAGCCGGAACTATCAGCCGTTCTTCAGGTTGATAAGTGAGCAATTTTTCAAGCCTATTGGCCGCGAGCTCATTTTCCTTGAATTTTTCCTTATAAATCAATCCCAATTGATAATATGCAAAGTTTCTGTCCTTGGCCAGGCTGTCGATTACTACCTGGTCTGTTGGGATTTTGGCGATATAAACTTCCGGATTATAAAGGTCGCTTTCCGCGATGGGAGCTTCATCTTCCACTTCCTCATCCAAAGATTCCAAAGTTGATCTTTTTGTTGAAAGTCTCCAGTCATCTTCCAATCGCCGATCGCCCCAAATTTTTCGGAATTCCTGTTTCCCATAAGCTACGGTGGCAGTATTGTAAAAATAGAAGGTGCTGCCTTTGATGGGGCCCGATTCCGTTTTTCCCTTCTCATAGAATTCCTTGTTGGCGATCATCTTTTCAAGTTTAACCGCCTCAAGGGAATCCTTTATGGCCTGTGCCTTCAATTTTGAAGTATAGTCCGTAAAGAAAGCTAACCTTTCAGCTTCGCTCATGTTTGTCAGCCTTAGGATACTGTCGTTTTTGGAAGCTATGTCTTCGTATTTGATTACATCGTCCAAGTTCTCACGTTTCTTTTTAACCCGGCGCCACTGACGGCTGTTTTCGGTAAGGTAGGTTAAGGTGCTGTCGTAATAGGCACCCGCATTTTTGTATTCGGCGGCATCAAAATTGATTTCTGCCAAGGTTTGGTAGTTTACGGATTGAAGTACTTTGTCCTGCTTAAAGTTTTTGATGGACTTGTTGTAAAACTTCACTGCGGTTTCAATACTGTCGCTGTTTCGGTAATAATCTCCCATCTGATTATATATCCGGTCCAAAAAAGGTCGGTTTTCCCGATCTTTCTCCAGGTCTTGAAGCAGTTCCAAAAAGGCAATTCTGTCTCCCTCATCATAATCAAAGTTTTTCCCCTTTTCTATATATGCGTTTATCAAGTAGGAACGGGAGGTTTTTCGGTTCATGGCAATCACCTCATCAAAAGCTATATTGGCACTGTCCTTTAGGTCCAAACGGTTATATAGTTGCCCTTTTATAAAAGTATATCTTCCTTTAAGTTCTTTGTCCCTAATATTTTTTGAGGCAATTTTAATGTAGTCAAGTGCTGGTTCTAAGGAATCAAGATTGATAAATGCTTGCGCCATCATTGCAGCTCCTTCTGCAATTTCCTCTTGATTGAGATCAGTTTGGGCAAACATTCTCTTTAGGTTCTCGATAGCGAATTCCTCATTCCTCAAACGGATATTGGTTTTCGCCTTCCAGACCTTGGCCATATTTATGTTGTTGCTGGTGGGATAACGATCCAAAATAAAATTGAAGGCATCCAAGGCTGGGATAAAACGGCCGTCGTAATAACGCGCTTTGCCCAGCAACAAATAGGCTTCGTCTATCTGAGGGTTGCGCTCCCGCCCATCGATGTACATGGAATGTTTCTGGATGGCCTTAGCGGCTTTTTCCTCAGCTCGGTTAAAATCGCCCGACTTTCCGGCTCCCGGTGCTTTTGTTTCTTCCTCAACAATGTCAATTCGCTCCATCGGCAGGATTTCCCAAAAGTTATCCCGATATCCGGCAGCTAATTGCTTTTTGCCATTGACAAATGCCAAATCGCCGTTATAAAGAGTGTTGTACTCGGTGGCCACCGCATGGAGATTGCGGTTCAAAAAGGTGTCTTTCTTTCGGGAGCAGGCCGCTAGGAACAAAATGGCCAGAAAAAAGATGGTAATTTTATGTATGCCTTTCATCTATTCTTTAATTCTAAGTATGTGTGAAAGATGGAATAGCTCCCATCTTTTCCATTAAAATATTTTGAGGGTCGTGAGTCTTTATTTGGGCTATGGATATACAATCTTTTGATATTCACAATAGCTACTTGTTTTGTTTGATATTCTAACTTAAAAGCTTCTCTTTTAGTATGTAGAATCGCTAAAGAGCGGTAAAAATACATTTCTTTTTAATATCTGCTTAGTCAAAGGGTGAAAAAATGCCTTAGAATAAATACATCAGATTCCTTTTTGGGTAAAATCCTTTGTACTTTTGCATAAAAGTTTAAAAATCATGAGCGAATTTCACACGCTTATTGTTTCCGAGGTGAAAAAGGAAACACCTAATTCAGTGTCTATTTCATTTTCAGTACCCGAGAAATCCAAAGCCGATTTTGCCTTCAAGGCAGGACAGTATTTAACCATAAAACACCACAGCAACGGAAAAGAAGTACGCCGGGCGTATTCTATATGTTCCTCCCCAAAAAGTGGAGAGTTAAAAGTAGGAGTTAAAAAAGTTGCCGATGGCACATTTTCAGAATACGCCAACAACCATTTAAAAGTTGGGGACAGCTTGGAGGTGATGCCACCCACCGGGAAATTTCTTTTAGAGCCCAGTCTAAAAAGCTATGTGGCTTTTGCCGCCGGAAGTGGAATTACGCCGGTTCTTTCTTTGATAAAATCTACTTTGGAAGAAATGCCAGAAAGTTCCTTCTTGCTAATTTACGGCAATCGGTCGAAGGAAGAAACTATGTTTTATGACGAGATTGTCCAGCTTCAGGATCAATATCCGAAACGATTTAATGTTGAGTTTGTCTTTAGCAGAAAAAAGGAAGGCGATGCCCCATTTGGAAGAATTGGCCGCTCGTTGGTTAATTTTTATCTAAAAAACAAATACGGTGAAAGCCTCTTTGAATCTTTCTATCTATGTGGCCCGGAAGAAATGATTGACGAAGTTTCCGCGACGCTGAAGTATCACGGCATCAATTCAAAACAAATACATCACGAGCTGTTTTCAACTGCGGAAAAAGGACTGTTGGTGGGAAAACACGACGGCCACACCACTATTACGGTGATTCTGGACGATGAGGAAGAAATCTTCGAGATGCCCCAAACCAAAAGCATATTGGAAGCTGCATTGGACGAAGGTCTTGACCCTCCATATTCTTGTCAAGGTGGTATTTGCAGCACTTGTATAGCGCGGTTAAAGGAAGGAAAGGCCGAAATGCGCAAGAACCAAATCCTGACCGAATCGGAAATTGCGGATGGGTTGATCCTTACCTGCCAGGCGCATCCTACAACCCCGAAGGTTGTTGTGGATTATGATGATGTTTAATCCCCCTAGCCCCCAAAGGGGGGACTTTTACTCGGATGGAGATAATATACCTAATGGTTTTTCTATTTTTTAAATTCTAAGAAACCCTCAAAGCTTAAATCCTCATCGAGTTTTGGCCAATGAATTCCAAAAAAGGAAATTTTTATAAAATCTCTTCTATTCTTTTAAGAATGGTTTCAGGTGAAATGGTTTCCATAGCCGCTTCATAGCCATTTGGATATTTGTTACCGTAAATAGAAGTAGGAATCAAGGGATACTTAGTGCGGTCGGCAAGCAATTGATTGCTTTCCAATTGATTGAAGGGCGCAAAACCTGCATACGGATGGGTCACGCCCCAAAGAGTTAGCACGGGAATTCCATATACAGCTGCCAAATGGCCGTTGCCACTATCCATCGAGAGCATTAAATCCAAATTGGAGATCAAGGCCAATTCCTCTTCAAAAGAGAGTTTTCCGGCAACACTCAGCACATTGGAAAAAGAAATTTCCATTTGTTTTAATTCGCTTATTTCCTTTTTGCCACCGCCGAAAAGAAAAACCCTGTATTTATCGGTATCATCCAGGTAACGGATAACCTTCGACATCAGTTCTAAGGGATACATCTTCCCCACATGTGCCGCAAAGGGAGCGATGCCAAGTAGTTTTTTCGGTTCCACGCCTACCATGGCCGTGAGTTTTGGAGGCAAACGTTTTGGCCTTGGCGGAGTATGTTGATGCAAGTCTATTGGAAAACCGAGCTTTTCAAAAACATCGGCATAGCGTTGGTGGGTAGTTTTGAGAGGTTGGATTTCCCTTCCCTTGGCATTTACCAATGCTTTCTTTTCAGCCCTTCCTTTATCGATCGCGGCGGTATTCAAGCCTTTAAATCTCAGATATTTCGTGATAATTTTGGAGCGAATTACATTGTGAAGGTCTGCAACGGCATCAACTCCCAGCTCTTTGGCTTCATCTGCCAATTTTATAAGTCCCAAACGTTTGTGCTTTCCATAAACATCGGCTTCCAAAAAATCCAGATTGGGGATTTCGTTAAAAAGGGGTTTAAAAAAAGGCCGGGAGACTACCGTTATTTTCAGATCCGGATAGGTCTGTGCCAAAACCTGTATCACAGGAACTGTCATAGCCACATCTCCCATAGCGGAAAGACGGATTACCAATATGTGAGTGGGTTTATGCATTTGGCGAATTAGGTAAACCTACAGGGAGGCCTGCGGCAACACCTTGCAGGTTATCTTTTGTTTCGAAGTACGGGGTTCAACTCCTCGTCATTGTACATTTTCATCTGCTTATAGACTTTCATATACTTTTTGCCTTGGGCGATATCTTCCAGTAATTGATCAATGGCCGTGCTTAGATCAATGCGTTGTTCCAAAAGCACATTCAATTTAGCTTTACAAGCTTTTTGGTGCTCTTGGGAAGCATCTTTACGTGTTGCTTCCTCATTCATATGATAGATTTTCAAAGCCAAAATGGAAAGTCGATCAATGCCCCAAGCTGGGCTTTCGGTATTGATGGTAGCATTTTTATCTGCCTTTACATCCTTAAACTTTTCGAGGAAATAGCTGTCAATGTACTCCACCATATCGGTGCGGTCCTGATTGGAAGCGTCAATTTTACGTTTCAACTTTAAGGCCTCTACTGGATCGATATTCGGGTCGCGAATGATATCCTCATAATGCCACTGAACCGTATCGATCCAGCATTTGCGGTAAAGCAAGTGTTCAATTAAATGGCTCTCCTTATTGTAGGGATTGTTGAAAGATTGATCCACGGTATTAATTACGTGATATTTTTCTATAACCTCCTTGAAGATTTTGTTGGCTTTGTCTGAAAACATTATCTATTGTTATTGTTTATTGTTATTGTTTATTCGTCTTTCATTTTAATACCTACAAGGTCTTGAAGACCTTGCAGGAGGGTTAAATCATACCTACTAGGTCTGGAAGACCTTGCAGGAGGTTAAGAAAATACCTATAAGGCCTGGAAGACCCTGCCCGTCCGGAAGGCGGGCTTGCAGGAAGTCTTCATTCCTTGGGCGTTTAGGAGGTTTTTTCCAAAATATGTAAATATTCAAAAGTTTCTGAGGCTTTATGGTTTCGGTTTTCGGTTTTATCGGCTTTAAACCGCTGATACTTTTTGGTTTTAAGGCTGTATTTTCCGAAACGTTCCATAACCATTGCCACATCGCTTTGGCTCATTATGCCTTCATTGTTATAGCTCAGGAAAATATACGGAAATCGTGCATTTTCAATGAGTTCCTCAAAACTTTTGAGCACTTCCCCAGTTCTGCACCAATCACTTTTGTAATAATCGCGCAGACCGGTTATCCCCTTGGGCACAAAGGTATCATATTTTGAAATAGTATTTAGCAAATGATAGTTGGCTCCGTATTGCCGCGCATTGTAGGGAGGATCCAAATACAGGATATCGCCCGCTATTTCCTTGATAAGCTCGTTTGCATCCCTTTGGAAAACTTTGTTTTTTTGCTCGGTTCTAGTAAATAAATCTTTTTTGTTGATCGCTGCCTCCATCTTTAAAGGTTGGGCCGCTGATTTTTTTATTTTTTTTAAATACGCGCCATAGACAGAGGCAGTGTTGGCTATTTTGTCGGCGCTTTCGAGTAAAGTAGCCAGAAGAAAGAAAAATTGGTCCTCGGAGATCAGGGAATTTTCTTTCCAATTTTCTATTTGAATTCTTATAGCATCAATCTTTTGGCCGTTTTCTGAGGTGAAATAGTTTCTTCCTGATTTTCCTCCTTCAGAATAATTTTCAAAAATAAAACCCTTAACACCTTTCAAAGAATCCAATTCATCCAATAATCCCTGATATTCAAATTCAAACTGATTGCCGATAGAATTTCGGTTCAATACATAGCTGTAGTATTCCACGTCATTGGAAATAACTTGTTTTACGTGGGGTTTAAAATTTCTGCCCACGATTCCGGTACCGGCGAAAAGATCGCAGAAAACCATTTCGGAAAGATTGGAGCCGCAGATTTCTGTGACAGTTTTAAAAATAAAAGGGGAAAGTTTGTGCTTGGAGCCTATATAATTCATCGTCTATTGTTCAAGAATAACAACCCTGGGCTCAATGCTATCACTCAACACTTCCAATAATTTGGGCATAAACTTCAATAATGTCTCATATCTATTATCCTTGGCGTTCAAGACGATCAAACATACTGAAGAGGTTAAGAGATTTTGCTGGTGACCAAAATTTTTGTCAATGGTGATTAAAACATTCAAATCTTGAGATTTCATTTTTTCAAGAAGCTCTCCATTTTTAATTCCACCCCATTTCATTTCGGGAACTGTTACTACATTAAAAGATGCGGGGAAACGGTATTTCAGTTTTCTGGGAAGATTCTCGTCAAGCAGCAGTTTCATTCTGAGCTTTCTTATTTAAAAGATTTTCTGCGGAAAGTTCGATTATCCTCTTTGCAACCGATTTTTTAATGGTTGGATAATTTTCGAGAAAATCCTGGAGCGTATCTCCACCCTTAAGATAATCGAATAGAATAGAAACAGGAACACGAGTGCCGACAAAGACGGGAACTCCATTCAAAATATCTGGATCGGAAGTAATAAATTTTGATATATTTTGAGCTTTTTCCATATTTCAAAGATACAAAATTTTAAATATGGATTTGGAATCAATAATTTCAGGAATGAAACCAAGATATAACATTTAAGGTTTTTAAAATAAAGCCAATTTTCACACAAACAGGTTCAAGAGCTGCCGCGCTTGATGACTCAAGGGCTCGGACTCGAATTTGTCCGTTTACCTGAAGAACAGGAACGGAACTTTGTTGGTATCCTCCGCCACCCTGTTGTTGAGGTTGAGTGAATCCAGCATAGAGCATTCTCACCGACGCATCTCGGTGAACTGCAATAAAGTCAAAGATTGAACTTCCCATCAAACGGAAAATCTTTGGAATATTCGATCCGAAAAATGTAGAGCTTCCAAGGTTGCCAATGCTTCCCTGGTTTCCTTTTGGAGTCAGTTGAAACTCCCCAAGGGTTACTCCTCCACTTAAGTTTCCTTCTTTGGTCAAAACAGATGGAACACTTCCTTCTTCAATCCCTCCCACTTGCGCAAAGCTACTTCCTGCGAAGCCAAGTCCGAGAATGGTTCCCACGGCAACAAGGCTCATAACAACGAAATTTTTCTTGATATATGTGATCATACTTATTATATGTTAGGTGTCTTTAGTATAGCACATTGCGGGAGATGTCGACAAGAAAAAAACCCCAGACATCGTGTCGGGGGTTTGGGTTATTGAGCTCGGAGCTTCCGAGCCATCTATTCTATTGTTTCACTACCCTCTTGGTAATGCTTTGACCTTGTGAGGTCAGGGTCACCAGATAGATACCGGAACTCAATCCAGACATATCAATTTGGCCGTTGACCATGATGATAGGGATTACTCTGCCTGACATATCAGTCATTGCGACACGAAGGTCAGATCCAATTTCGGTAGGTGCCTGTATGTTCAAGACATCACGAACTGGATTTGGCCACAGCTTTAGCTCATCCGCAAGAAAGTCTTGTGTATCCAAGGTTCCATTAGTGTAGAGCCTGATTTGGGCATTGCTCCAAGGAATCGTTGAAGCATCTCCGGTGAATAGGAAGTCAAGATAGGTATCTCCGGTTAAATCAAAGAGAACAAGGGATGTACTTGCTACTCCTGGTTGGAAAGATTTCTTCAAGACAAAGTGTCCCGTGCCATCGTTCATGTACAGTTGGGTCGATAGGGCTTGATTCCCTCTCGCTCCTGAAACAACCAGGTCAATATGTCCATCCTTGTCAACATCACCCCCCTTGATATCTCCTCCAGCAAATCCTGGATAGGACTGAGGGTTTGAAAAGGTGCCGTTTTGCATGTTCAAATGTACATTGAACCTGTAGGTGCCATTATTGTAACCAATATATGCCACATCGTCCCAGCCGTCGCTATTGAAATCTGCGACGAAGATTGATGATTCGTATGTAGGCTCAAAGTTATGAGGCACACTCGTAAAGCTAAAATTTCCATTACTTTTGTAAAGTTTGGTTACATAACTTGGTCCATCGCTTGCAATAACAACAATGTCCTTTTTCCCGTCATTGTTGTAATCAAGAATTCCAAGACCTCCTTCTACTCCTTCAATGCCGTGATTCGTGACTTCTGACAAAACACCATTGGTGTTTTTGTAAATTATGGTTCGAAAAACATCATTGATATCTCTGCCGTTTGCAATAATGTCTTGCCAGCCATTGTTATCCAAATCGGCAAAGGTTACTCTTGAATTAACAAGACCGGTGAGAACCTGATGAAGTGTATAAGTATTCCCAGGTCCTCCAAGATAAGTCGCAGCATAGTAAGTATTATCATCAATCGCTCCAGATATGTAGATATCCTGAATGCCGTCATTATTGATATCAACAAATACAGCACTTGAAAATCCCAGGTTTGGAAAGATTCCTGTAAGGTAGGTCATGTTGCCCGAAGTATCTCGAATCGAGAGTTGGGTCAATCCTGTCCATTCATCTGGTGGGGCATATAAAGTTAATCCTGTCTGAAGAATACCAATGTCGCCATTAGCACTCAAAACAGCGCAGTCCATGCCGCCACCAAAGGTAGCAGGTAATCCGTGATTCGGGTTCTCCACCCAGGGTGGAGAATTCTGCGCAAATGCTGTTAATCCTAGCAGCATCATTGCGAAAAGTATCATCTTTTTCATAATATTCTATTTTTAAAGGTTTATTTAATTTAATCATAGCATCTATAATATGCAAATGTCAAGGGTTTCACGGTCATAGATGCTTTGTACACAATAGTTTATGTAATGAAGCCGTCTCAAAACCTGAGGCGGCTTTTTCTATTAAATTATTTGCTTAAAAGTTGATTATTTCTTATCTTTAAGTACTGATAATCAATGATATGAATACTAATTTTCAAGCTTACAACCAAC
>JBARWQ010000053.1:0-3673 GCA_049646885.1 Aequorivita sp.
TCGTTTTAAGCTGGGATATTTCAATTGAAGAAAAGGCCAAGGAAAACTGGTGGAGCGTTAGAGTGGACGCAACGACAGGTGAAATTATAAATAGAGCAAATTGGGTGGCAAGTTGCGGTTTGGAGCACGACCACAGCCAACATACAGAAGTATTGGATTTCAATGCCAATCTATATGATATTCCGAATTACAAGGAAATACAAAATGAAATGCCGGCCGCTTGCACCGAGTGTTATGAGGTGTTTGCACTTCCATTGGAAAGTCCGTATTACGGTAGTCGTACCATAGAGACCAACCCCGCAGATCCTATTGCTTCCCCTTATGGATGGCACGACCTAAATGGACCTTCTGGAGCGAAGTATACCAAAACCCGAGGGAATAATGCAAATGCCTATGAAGACGGCGACACTCCCGGTTATCAGCCAGACGGAGGAGCTAACCTTGATTTTACGGGTTATCCCTTTAGTCAGGTATATACGAACTCCAATCAATATGAAGATGCAGCTATCACCAACTTATTCTATATCAACAATGTATTTCACGATATAATGTACCAATTCGGTTTTGATGAGGTAAGTGGCAACTTTCAGGAAAACAATCATGGAAATGGTGGCCTTGGATCCGATTCCGTAAGAGCTGAGGCCCAAGATGGTTTAGGAACTTGTAATGCGAACTTTTTTACACCCCCGGATGGTCAAAAACCAAGAATGCAAATGTATATCTGCGGTGATAAAGATGGAGATTATGATAACTTGGTGATTCTTCATGAATACGGTCATGGTGTTTCCAATAGACTTACGGGAGGTCCTTATAATGTAAACTGCTTGATGAATGATGAGCAAATGGGAGAGGGTTGGAGTGATTTCTTTGGAGCTCTCTTGACTATCCAACCAGGAGATGTAGGAACCGACCCACGGACAGTAGGAACCTATCTTTTTGGACAGGGTCCTGGTGGCCCAGGAATTCGTGACTATCCTTATAGTACCGATATGTCCGTTAACCCTCAGACATACGATTTTATAAAAACAGCTACCGTACCTCACGGAGTGGGTTCTGTTTGGGCCCAGATGCTTTGGGAGGTTACTTAGGCACTGATTGATGAATATGGTTATGATTCCAATCCTTATAATTTTGCTGGTGATATCAACATTGATAAAGGTAATACCATAGCCCTGGCTTTGGTTACGGAAGGAATGAAGCTGCAACCTTGTATTCCAGGCTTTGTTGACGGCCGTGATGCTATATTCGCAGCGGACCAAGCTATTTACGGAGGTGCTAACGAATGCATACTTTGGACAGCCTTCGCAAAAAGAGGATTGGGAATAAGCGCCAACCAAGGTTCTTCAAGTAGTAGGACTGACGGCATCGAGGCTTTTTATACCCCCTTCCAGAATGCTGCATTGAAAGTAATAGATCGGGTATGTCTTATAGGAGGGGTTAAAAAGGGAGCGAGCGGAGGTACACCTCCGGGTGGAAAATATAGCGGCCCTGGCGTTAAGGATGACGGAAACGGGTTTACATTTACCTTGGATCCTTCCGTTGCCGGACCCGGACAGCATACTATTACCTATACTATTGCTGCTGGACGTTGCTCTTCAGGTTCGTCTGCTACAGATACCATTACAATTTTAAAGGGCCCAGATGAACCAATAACTACTGGTGTTTCTGATTTTTGTGTAGGACAATCCGTAACGGTTACAGCCATGCCCAATGATCCTGGAAACACTATAAGGTGGTATGATGCATCTACCGGTGGAAATCTGCTTTTCCAAGGTGGTTCCTATACGTTTACGCCTCCTGGTACCACCAGTGTATATGCCGAAGAAAGTGCGCCAGGACCCCTCTCAAAATTAGTGGTTTCAGAAATTGGCCTGCAAAGACCACATCGCTTGGAAATTCAGAATGTAGGCATCGCCAAAGATTATTCAGGCTACGCATTGGCGATAAGTGATACAAGAAACAATAACATAAATAAGGTAAACAAGATAGTTCGAGGTCTGGGCGTTATGGCAGCGAATTCAGTTGTGGATTATATGGACGAGGCTGGTCCTAGATATTGGGGCACTAGGATTTATTGGGACCACACTAGATCAGGGTGGATTCTAATCATCGATCCAAATGGAAATGTGGTGGATTCAGTTTTCTGGAATCTCACTTCTGCCCAAATGGCTGGATTTGATGTTACTATTAAAGGTCATAATATAAAGGCTGCAGATTTGGATTGGACTGGCCCAGCTGCAACATTGAATGTAAATTGCGGCAGTAATTCCTTTAGAATGCATGGAGATACCGATTCGGCGACAGATTGGACAGGTGGCTGCGAACCTTCCGATTTTGGAGTCCCAAATTCAGATATAGATATCGCCACCGCCGGTTGCCCTGGAGAACGCACAAAAACAGATGTTATTTTGGAGGGAATTGATCCCATAATTACTTGCCCCTCGGATTTAGAAGTTACCGTAAATGGTTTGAAATATACTGTCCCGGATTTATCAGGAGAGGTAACGGTTACGGATAATTGTACTGCCAAGCCGCTGATTACCCAAACTCCGGAAGTGGGAACATTGATTGGTCCAGGTGATACGACCGTGACTGTCATAGCCACCGACGAGGCCAATAATAGTGCCAGTTGCACTTTTGTAATTACTGTAGAAGAATCGGGCGAAACGGGAGGTAGCGAGTTTTACAATAACATTCAAATATATCCAAATCCGACCTCCGGTAATCTTGTCCTGAAAAACAAAACCACTGCAAAATTGCAAAATGCCATTATTATTGACAGTAGAGGAAGGATTATAAAAACCATTGATCTTTCAAAAGAAGAAATAGAAACCCACATTTCATTGGAAAACGAAACTTCTGGATTGTATTTTATACAGATTAATACAAACAGCCTAAACATTGTTAAAACCATCATCAAACAATAGGTACCATAAAGGCGATGGCTAATTTCCCTTCGATCTTCACAGTCTTATGGGCACTGATCACTATCTTATTTTCAACGTAGATTTGAAAATTTAACGGGGAAAAACGTTAAATTATCTTGGTTATCATTAGAAAACCTTGGAAAAATATTATTTATTAATAGATTTACAGAAACATAACAATAATTTTATCACTAATTTCAATACTTAAGAAATGAAAAAACTCTCCCCAAACATTTGGGTGGTTCTATTGTGTATTTTTTCGAGTACGTTAACCGCTCAAAACTTTTCAGAAGCTATTAGTCAGCAACTGGAGCAAATTGTAGAAAAAAATGAATTACTGCCACAGGATGTCCAATGGCAGATAACCAGCCAGAGCGTAAGCCGAATAAGTGGCATCCACCACATCTATTTTAGACAGGTCTTTAACGACCTGGAAATTTACGGCACCGAATCCAGCATCCACTTGATGTCCAACGGACAAGTGATTTCGAAAAACACCAAGTTTGTAAAAAGCACGGCTGAAAAATTGTTCGGCACTACTTCACCAGGATTAACTGCCGGCCAGGCAGTCCAAGCCGCCGCGCTTCAGCTTAATTACAAAATCAGCCAACCTCTTTCTGTATTGGAAAAATTAAAAGGGAAGTCCATGGAAGGTCTATTAAGTGATGGCGGAATCTCCTTGAGTCCAATTCCCGTAAAGTTGATGTACACCTTAACGGCAGATGATCGACTCGTTTTAAGCTGGG
>JBARWQ010000054.1:0-99657 GCA_049646885.1 Aequorivita sp.
AAGGTGATTCGACTCAATATCCTTTAAAACAGATAGTTTAAATGATTCAGAATAGCGGAATGTTTGTTTAGATTGTTTCATAAGTTTATAGGTTTATAAAATGTCAACCTATTTCAGGACATAACAACTGCCACTTCCCACTTCCCACTTCCCACTTCCCACTTCCCACTTCCACTGCTACTTATTAATCAACTTCTGAACCAGCCCCTCAAGCCCATTCAATTTCAACTCATACATTTCCGCCATCATTCGGCCCAGTTTTCCATCGGGAAATCCTTTTTGTTTAAACCACACAAAGTAGTATTCGGGAATATTTGCCAAATAATATCCTTCGTATTTACCAAAGGGCATTTTGTAATTGGCAAGTTCCACTAAATGGTTGGGATCAGGCTTGTCTCCGGGGAATGCAGGATTATTTCCATCGCTCATAATCGGTCAGTTGTTTCGCTATTTGTTTCTCCCATGCAATTTCCTTTTCTTCATTTCGGGAATGGTCGGTTTCTTTGTCAAATCGGCGTTGCATTGCAAGTCTTTCTTTTTCTGTTGCATGATAAATCCGCTCTATTTCAGTTTTTATTTTTGCTGTAAACTTTTTTTCAGAAAGTCTTTTTCGAAGTATTCTCGCATGAAGTTCAGTTATATCAAAATGTGCTTGTTCGTGATTGAGAATTTGTGGAGTAACCAGGTCGGGTATAAACCAAGAATTTTCTCGATTAAAGAAACTCTCTACTGTATAGTTAACTTTCACTTCTTTTTTCTGATTTATGGAAAAGGAATAATTAAAGTGAATGCCTGTATTGGTGCTAGCTACAAAACCGGCATTTTGATTGGGTTTTCCTCGGAAATCTTCCCAGTGTAATGGGCTGGTTTCACTCCATGGAATTTTCTCAGTGGTGGAAATCGGAAATAGTAGAAAGGCAAATATAAATAGGAATAATTTCATAATGAATTGAGAGCAATAAGAATGCCTACTTCAATATAACGCGTAGCATACTTACCAATTAAAAACAATCACCTTTTCGATATTTGGATGCAGACTTTGCATAACAGGGCAGGTTCTTCCCGTGTTTTCAAGGATTTTACGGGATTTCTCGTCAATGCCAGAAGGGAAATTTAGTATCACTTCAATTTTAGAAATTCTACGCGGATCGGCGGCCATCGTTTTGGTAACCATTGCGGTGGTACCGTCCATATTTACTTTCATGTCCCGCGCTTTAATTCCCATAACTGTAATCATACAGTTGGCCAAGCCAGTGGCAACGGTATCGGTGGGGGAGAAGGCTTCCCCTTTGCCGTTGTTGTCGGTGGGGGCATCGGTTATAAACTTGTTGCCCGATTTCAGATGTTCGTTTTCAGTACGGAGATTCCCGAGACAGGTTACTTTTGAAGTGCTCATTTTACTACATCAAATTTAAGTTCATCATTGTACTTCAGAATATAGGCGGCTTGGTTGCAATAAGCTCCTGCGGCCGTTTTTTCGTATCGAAATTTATTCTCAATATAGACTGTCTCCTTTTCTGGGGAAACGGCATCGTATATGTTTTTATCGGAAGCCAACCTCAGCAAAACATCGTAAGTAACATCAAATCCGCGAATGGCATATCGATTTGGAAGTACACCGTATTTATTTTTATAACTGATAATAAAGGGTTCATGAGTGTCTTCTGGCAGGCTTCTGTTGACAGATGGGAAGGTGAAATTCAATTTCGCCAAACGGCTGCTGGACACTTCGTGCCATTCGTAGGCTTCATTTCTATCCATAGCAAAAAGGCGCATCCTATAATTGGCGGGCATGGCTGCAAGAACGTTTACGGCACTGCTTACCAAAACAGGACTGTCCGACAATAAGATCACCCAATTTTCCATTCCCTGATTTGCTGCTGCGGCAACATCGCTAGCTTGCAAATATCCCCCTCCACGAGGAGAGACGGATTTTGTTCCGGGAATGGCGGCTTGCACCATCTCCTTTTGTTTTTGTCTTTTGGAATCTGCTATTACTATAATATTTTTCCCGAAGGCATTTTCCTTAAGATACGAAATCATTAATTTTTGAAGGACAGCATCGGTGGGAAGGGTTTGGAAGAAGTTGTCGCCCATATTCATGTCTCGATTGCTCAACGGGGAAAAGATTGGAATGTTTTCCGATTGGAGCATTTCCGAAGCTTTCTCGACATTTTTTTGGAGTAGAGGACCAATAACGGCATCCACATTTTTAAATCCCTTTTGGGATATTATGGAGCTTACTTTGCTTTCACTTTTTTCGGTATCATAAACATTTAATGTTACAGGAATTCCATGGTCTTTTGCGAATTCCCCAGCCATTAGGGCACCGCTGTAGAAATCGAGAGCAATCCGAAGCGTGGGATCTCTTTTTAGTAATTCCTCATCGGTTTGTGTAGAATCATTAACGCTGCGCATCAATCGGAAGGGAAGCATGAGTGCTACATTTTTCATGCGTTTATTGTCAATCCTTTTTTCGAGATCCACTACAGAAATGTCCTCCTCGGAGATCGAAACGCCCTTTTTTGGGATTTTTAAAATCATACCTTCCTTCAATCCATCTTTGGCAAAAGGATTAAGTGCTATAACTTCTTCTTCGGAAAGACCGAACTGAGCTTTTAGTCTGTAGAATCCTTCTTTCGCTTTGACCTCGTAATACTCAAAGTTTTCCGTGTCCATTTGTCCATTATCTACTACAGCTTCCTCTGGCACTATAATTTCCGCCCCTACTTTTAGCTCTTCTCCCAAATCGGGATTTAAATCTTCGAGCTCGGCTACGGTAATCCCGAATTTTCGTGCAATGCCAAATTTGGTTTCCTTGGGCTTCACCACATATATGGCGGTGCCGGGAGATAGACCTCCAATATTTGGGTTAATCATCCCATTTTGACTTGATTTGGTCGGAATGATAAGGGTTTCGCCGCTTTTTAAATCACGGGCATACAATTCCTTGTTCAATTTTTTAATGTCGTCAACACTTACGTTGTATAGCTGGGCGATGCCGTAAAGAGTCTCTTGTCGCTTTACCTCATGCGTTCTCTGTTTTTGTTTATTGATTCCGCCTCCAATAATGTCTTTGCCGGGAAGAATTAAGATGCTGTTTACCTTTAGACCTTTTCGGGCATCCGGGTTGAGGTTGTAAAGAGTCGCTTCAGATATGTTGTAATCCTTGGCAATGCTATAGGCCGTTTCTCCTTTTTGAACGGCATGGCTGGTGTACTGCTGTTGGGCCGCGGAGCCACAGCTGGCAGTGAAGAGAACTATAAAGGTGATATAAATAAAAAATCTAAACATATATTTCTTTTAAATCTCATATCTGCTGGGTGCAGACTTGTTCATTTCTATACTTCAATATTAATGTTTGCGATACATACTAAGTATCGGGACAATGTTACTCCCACTCAATGGTAGCAGGTGGTTTTGAACTGATGTCATAGACCACTCTATTAACGCCTTTTACTCGGTTTATTATATTATTACTTACTTCTTGTAAAAATTCATAAGGCAAATTAACCCAGTCTGCCGTCATACCATCAGTGGATTCCACTGCGCGTAAAGCGACCACTTTTTCATAGGTTCTTTCGTCGCCCATTACTCCCACGCTATTTATTGGAAGCAAGATGGCGCCTGCCTGCCAGACTTTATCGTATAAATCCCATTTTTTTAGACTGTTGATAAAGACTGCGTCCACTTCCTGCAAAATACGAACTTTTTCGGCAGTAATATCGCCTAATATTCTAATGGCCAATCCGGGACCGGGAAAAGGATGTCTTCCTAAAAGCTCTGGGTCAATACCCATTTCTTTTCCTACACGACGAACTTCGTCCTTAAAGAGCATTCTTAAAGGTTCCACGATTTTCAGTTTCATAAAATCCGGTAGCCCGCCCACATTATGATGGCTTTTTATGGTCACCGAGGGCCCCGCTACAGAAACGCTTTCAATCACATCGGGATAAATTGTGCCTTGTGCCAGCCAAACCACATCCGAAATTTGATGGGCCTCATCGTCAAAGACTTCAATAAAGGCGTTGCCGATAGCTTTGCGCTTTCGCTCTGGATCAGACTCATTTTTTAAAGCTGCCAAGAATCGTTCTGAAGCATCTACACCTTTTACGTTTAGGCCCATATCCTTGTACTGGTGAAGCACGTTTTCAAATTCGTTTTTACGAAGCAGGCCATTGTTCACAAAAATGCAATAGAGGTTTTTTCCGATGGCCTTATTCAACAAAATAGCAGCTACGGTTGAATCCACACCGCCACTTAACCCGAGTACTACTTTATCATTGCCAAGCTGTTCCTTTAAATTGTGGACAGTAGATTCCACAAAGGCTGCAGGCGTCCAGGATTGTTCTACACCGGCTATTTTCACCAAAAAGTTTTCTAGCAATTGTTTGCCGTGGGTAGAGTGATAGACTTCAGGATGGAACTGGATTCCATAGGTTTCTTCACCTTCAAATCGGAAAGCTGCGTTCGGAACTTCGGGAGTGCTAGCTAGTAGGATGCTGTTGTTCGGAAGTTTGTCGATCGTGTCGCCGTGACTCATCCACACTTGAGTGTTTTCGGGAATGTTTTCAAGGAACACTTCCTCAGATTTTATCAAGGAGAGTTTGGTCCGACCGTATTCCCGCGAATTTGCAGGTTCTACGCTTCCACCGTTGACGTATGCCATATACTGGGCACCGTAACAAACGCCCAAAAGAGGTTTATGGCCTTTAATATTTGACAAATCCGGATGGAGTGCATCTTCTGCCAATACGGAAAAAGGACTGCCAGAAAGGATTACAGCCTTAAAGGGATCGAGGTTTTCTGGAATTTTGTTGTAAGGATGGATTTCACAGTAAATGTTGAGTTCCCGTACGCGCCTGGCGATAAGTTGGGTGTACTGCGATCCAAAATCTAAAATGAGGACGTTATTTTGCATAGGCAAAAATACTTTAAATACTTAAAGAGATACAAGTGTTTGGATGTGATTTTTATTTAGGGATTTTTAATCTTAAGCCTAACAGTTTAGATAGTTTACCCTCTAGCAGTTTCAGTGAAGTTTCTTTCTTCATTTTCATATTAACTGTTTCTTAAGTTTATTTGGGTTCTGATGTGAATCGAAGAATGTACACATTTATTAGGAAAGGTTTTTGAGAACTTTCTTATATGATTTTCGATGTTTCGTATCATCTTGATCAATTCGATTTTTGGAGCTTTGATATTAATGATAAAGTCTTTTTTCAAAGTTAATAAAAACTCAAACAGCATCAATCCTTATATCCTTTTTCTCCAGCGGAGGCTTATGACAAAAGGCTTTCGAGGAATTATATTATAGTCTAAAAATACTAAATCCCATCTCGACATGATCAAAAATTAAGGCTTGATAGTTTTATAAAATGTCATTGAAAACATTCTAATTATATAAATTTGTATATTTATTTTACATAAAGAAAGATTGGGATGAAAACAATTATTGTTCACGCTGAAAGGGATAGAGTAAATAAAATCTTAGAGTTTTTGGAATCAATCAATGTTTCATTTGAAATATATGACCAAAAAAGTCCTTATGATCCAGAGTTCGTAAAAAAAATAAAGGATAGTCAAAAACAATATGAGGAAGGAAAATTTACTTCGATCGCAAAAGAAGATTTGGAGGATTATCTTAAATCCTAACTATGGTATATGTTCTCGATTTTACGGAACGAGCCATTGAAGACATTAGTTTTCATAGAAAATCTGGTAATAAAAACCTTATCAAAAAAATTCATCAACTTTTAAATGACACTCTAGATCATCCTTTTGAAGGACTTGGAAAACCGGAAGCTTTAAAATACGATCTTTTAGGTTTTTGGAGTAGAAGAATAAATAAAGAACACCGAATAGTTTATAAGGTGAGAGAGGAGAGAATAATAATCCATTCTTTAAAGGGACATTATTAAGATAAGGTTTTCTCTTTATTTCTCAAATCTCAAATCTCAAAAACACTAAACCGCATATCCAAAGGATCCAATTCTTCTTTTAAAACCTCCAAAAGTCCTTCACCGTATTCCAGATAGAATTCTGAAAAGTTAAGTTGCCGCTCTTGTAAGCTTTGGTTTGGAAAAAGTTGATCTTGTATTTTCCTTAGTCGCCCGAGTTCTTCTGAAAAATTCCGTTTTTGTGCTTTCAATAGGCGTTTTTCAAGATTATCCAAGCCATTGAGCTGTTTCTTTTCTTGTGCGCCCACCGCTCCCAAAAACGATTTGTCAGTTTGCTCGGCAATCTCATATAAGTCTTTGAACTGCTGTTGGAGGAACTTTTTTTGTTTTGAAAAGTCGATATCGATATTTGAGATTTGTTGGGTGTGTTTAGACAACAATTCGTGTTGTGGGAGAAACAAGTCTTCAATTTTTACATTTAGCTTCTTCAGTTTTTCTGAAAGGTATTTAGGCACTAAAAGAGCTGAATTACGGAGAAGTAGAACAGGAAAGGGCACTTTTACTTTATTAAAATAATCCTTTAACTGAAACCAATAGGCCAATTCCCCGCCACCACCGATATAACATAGATTGGGTAAAATCACTTCCTCATAAAGGGGACGAAGTAGCGCGTTGGGGGAGAAGCGTTCGGGATGTTCATGGAGTTCCTTTATAATTTCGTCTTTTGAAAATGAAATGTCCGATTCATTTACATAAAACATTCCGTCACGTTCAATGATTCGCTCGCGGAGATTTTCTATTAAATAAAAAAGATTGAGCTCCCGCGGATGAACCTGCTCTGAAAAACCTAATTCCAATAGTTTTTCTGTGGTTTCCGTGACTTTTTTAAAGCTAAGGTTCTCGGTGAGTTCCTTTTCCACATAAGGGACAAAGCCCTTTTTAAGTTCCAAATCGTTTCCATCCACAATTACCAACCCATGGTGGTAAAAAAGTTTATTGGCCAAAAATCGCGTGGCATCGGCAAAATTGTCGTGTTTGGTATAAGCATCGGAAAAAATGGAAGTCAACTTTCTTCCGTTTTCGCTTTCGCCAAATTCTGTTTTGAGTTGCTGTTTTATTGCCTTTAAGCCTTCGGTAGAAAGTTCGCCAACCGCACCGGATGCCTTTCTGTCCCAAAGTATTTTTTTTCCGAATAATTCAAAATAATTGATTTCCTCAAAATCATGATCCTCCGTAGCCATCCAATAAATGGGGACAAAATGGTGGTTTTTATATTCCTCGTTCAGCTGTTCACAAAGGTTGATGACTGAAAATATTTTATATAAAAAATATAATGGTCCTGTGAATAAATTTAGCTGATGTCCAGTAGTTATGGTGAAAGTAGAAGGTTCTTTCAATAAATCGATATTGCTCAAAGTAGATTGCGACAGTGAATTATCGCCATATTGATACATAATCCGCTTGGCCAAAAGATGTCTTTTTTCTTCAGAAAAATTCTTGCGTTTTTCCTCGATTTGATGTTTGAAATTTTCCAAGGAAGGAAAACGATTGTAAAAGGGTTTTAGACCTTCGTTTTCCTCAAGGTAATCGCATATTAGCTTTGAAAAATATCCAGTTTCTTTATAGGGAATGGAATAGGTTGGCATAGGTTTTTTAAAAAATTCAAACAAAAATAACCGTTTTCTGCGGGTCGGGGCTTTAAATATACGTTAATCTTAAAGTTTGGTAAATTCTGACCACGTGGACCTCTATTCTTACCACGAATAAACGAATTTGGTTTTTCTTGCATCTCTATTTTTACCACGAATCCACGAATGTTGCTTTTTGTAATTGTCGAATTTTTCAGGCTCTTACCACGAATCCACGAATTAGATTTATAGAATCTCTTTCTGTTTGGAGTGGAGTGTGATAAGCACTTTTCCAAAACAATAAATAATGATTCGTGTATTCGTAGTGAACTTTCATTCAATTGCATAGAAGGTTATTGGAATATCCGTGGTCAATTTCTACCCATTTATAAAAATCCATTCGTGTATTCGTGTGGCATATTGACTCCATCATAAAAAAATTATTCCTGTATTCGCAGTAAATCTTTTCTCAAAATCTTTCATTAGTTTTAACCCGCATTTTAAAATCCACCTAATGAAACGCCATTCCACCTTTATATTTCTGATTTTCCCTCTGTTTATTTTCGCTCAGCTCAAGTCTCCTTCCGAATTTTTGGGATATGAAATCGGCACCGAATTTTCACGCCACACCGATGTGGTTGCCTATTTTGAGCACGTGGCGGCAAATAGTCCAATGGTGACTTATCAAGATTACGGCAAAACCAATGAGCGAAGAAGACTGACTTATGCCGTGGTTTCTTCCGAAGAGAATATCAGAAATATCGAAAAAATACGGACGGATAATTTAAAGAGTATTGGTATTATTTCCGGCAGTGCTTCTCCGGAAAAGGCAATTGTTTGGCTGAGCTATAACGTTCACGGCAATGAAGCTTCCAGTAGTGAGGCAGCTATGAATACCGTTTATAAACTCATTACCGAACATCCCAGTTACTTAAATAATGTTGTTGTCATTATGGATCCAGGCGTAAACCCTGATGGTCGTGATCGCTATGTAAACTGGTATAACCAGGTTAAAGCTTTGCCATATAATTCTTCACAAGATGCCACTGAGCATCATGAGCCTTGGCCAGGAGGAAGACCTAACCATTACCTTTTTGATTTAAACCGCGACTGGGTTTGGGCCAGCCAAGTAGAAAGCCAACAACGATTAAAGATTTATAACCAGTGGATGCCACATATCCACGTCGATTTTCACGAACAATTTATCAATAACCCTTATTATTTCGCGCCGGGCGCAGAACCTTATCACGAAATGCTCACGCCTTTTCAACGGGAATTCCAACATACCATTGGAAAAAACAACGCTAAGTATTTCGATAAAAACGGCTGGCTTTACTTTACCCGCGAGAGCTTTGATTTGCTCTATCCCAGTTATGGCGATACCTACCCGCTGTTTATGGGCGCTATCGGAATGACTTACGAACAAGCCGGACACGGTATGGCGGGATTGGGAATTATTAACGATGAGGATATCGAACTCACATTGCTAGACAGAATAGCACACCATACTACAACGGGTCTTTCTACTATTGAAGTCGCGTCACAAAATGTTGGGTCGCTGACTTCTGAATTCAAAAAATTCTTTAAAAACGACAATCTTAAATATAAAAGTTACGTCCTAAAAGGCAATCCTGACAACATAAATGCTCTTGCAGAAATGCTGAACCGTCATGAAATAAAATATGGTTTTTCTAATGGCGGAAATGTGAAGGGATATAATTACACTACTAAAAAGAATGGGTCTATGGATGCTAAAGACGCCTTGGTTATCAGCACCGACCAACCAAAAGGCAAAATGGTGCAGGTGCTCTTTGAGCCCCATACCGAGCTCACTACACCCGTAACCTATGATATTACTGCTTGGAGTTTGCCTTATGCCTTTGGTTTGCAAGCGATGGCGAGTACGACTTTGGTTTCTGTAAGTACTCCTGGAGAAACAAACACTGTGGGGAACACTTCAAGCCCATCCGCAGCTGGTTATATAGCAAAATGGAACAGCATAAAAGATGCGGAATTTCTTTCGGAATTATTGAAAAACGATATCAAAGTACGGTTCTCGGAAAACGAACTCAGTTTCGACGGCAATGAATTTGGTCGTGGAAGCCTGATAATCACTCGAAGCGACAATAAGTCCAATCTGGAATTTGATAAAAAAGTCGCAGAAATCGCCAATAAAATACAAAGACAACTCTATGCCTCTCCCACGAGTTATGCAGATAAATTGACCGATTTTGGTTCGCAATATGTGCATTTAATCAAAAATAAAAAAGTGGCGATGCTACAAGGAGAAGGAACCAACTCCTTGAGTTATGGTACTCTTTGGCACTTTTTTGAGACTGGGTTAAAATATCCAATTACTTCAATAAACACCAAAAATATCAGCACGATCCAATGGAGTGATTATGATGTCTTGATTCTGCCCGAGGGAAATTATAAATCTGTTTTGGACGATGACACATTTGTCATAATAGAAGAATGGATATCCCGCGGCGGAAAGTTGATTGCCTATGGTAATGCCGTTAATGTTTTTGAAGGAAAGGAAGGTTTTGATTTGGTAAAGAGTGAGGAAAAGGAAGAAGATGAAAAAGAATCTCTTCCCGAAGAAAACCTTATTCCCTACGCCGAACGCGAAATGGAAGGTACTAAGGATATGATCACCGGAAGTATTTATAAGGTCACTTTGGACAATACCCATCCTTTGGCATTTGGTTACGGCGATACTTACTACAGTTTAAAGTTGGGCAGTAATTCCTACAGCTTCTTGAAAGATGGCTATAATGTAGGTTATATAAAAGGTGATTTTGAAAGTGTTTCTGGCTTTGCTGGTGAAGCTGCTGCTGCGGAACTAAAAAATTCCATCGTTTTCGCACAAGCTAAAAGGGATAAGGGCAGTGTGATTTATCTTTTGGACGATGTGCTTTTCCGTTCTTTTTGGCAAAATGGGAAGTTGTTTTTAGCCAATGCAGTATTTTTTGTGGAGTGAGATATCTAGGTTGCTGGTTATTTTCAATACGATTCTATTAATCTCTATTCAACACATAGAAGGACAGCCAGCGAATCAAGAGGGATTAAAGAATAATGATTCTGTTTATAGGCTTGCCTTGAATTAGGTTAAATAGGCTTGAAATATAGTCTCGTAAAGTGATATTCTGAAAAACTGCGATTATTTTTTAATAATTAATCGTAATAGCGTTTACGTTTTTTGCGAGCTTCAAGAAAATATGATAGGATGAGTAGCGGTAGAAACAAATAAAAGAAATATTGGGCTTCCTCAATAACCCCCAAAGCCGATTCCCAGAAATCCTAGAACGGCTGTCATAATAGTTAGAAAAAGAAATATAAATGTCCAGAACATAACGATTTTCATCTTTTTGGTTTCAGAAAGTAAACTTAAAGATACAAATCAACATTATATTCACAATCTTTAACCCATAACGTTTATAGCGCGTGGTCTATAATGTCCTGAACCACTTCTGGATTCAGTAAAGTAGATATGTCGCCCAAGTTTCTGGTGTCTTTTTCGGCAATCTTTCTGAGGATCCTTCTCATAATCTTGCCACTTCGGGTCTTAGGAAGTCCTTGGGTAAACTGGATTTTATCCAATTTGGCGATGGGTCCAATATGTTCGGTGATAATTTGGTTTATTTCCTTTCGAAGATTATCGTGTATGCGGCCTTCCCCAGTTTCCTTTAAAATAACAAAACCATAAAGAGCACTGCCTTTTACATCGTGTGGGAAGCCAACAATAGCACTTTCCGATACCGCCGGATGTTCGTTGATGGCATCTTCAATTGGGGCCGTTCCCAGATTATGGCCGGAAACGATAATGACATCGTCCACTCTTCCCGTGATTCTATAGTAACCAGTACTGTCACGAAGTGCGCCATCGCCAGAGAAATAGTAGTTTGGGAAGGTTGAAAAATAGGTGTCTTTATATCGTTGGTGATCACCCCAAATAGTTCGCGCCATCCCCGGCCAAGGAAATTTTATACACAAGCGGCCGTTTACCAAGTTTCCTTTTAATTCTTTCCCTTGTTCATCCATTAACGCCGGTTGCACACCTGGAAGCGGAAGAGTGGCATAAGTGGGGATAGTAGGAGTGGAGAAAGGGATAGGGGATATCATAATGCTCCCAGTTTCCGTTTGCCACCAGGTGTCGACTATGGGGCAATTTTTTTTTCCGATATTGTCGTTGTACCAGTGCCAGGCTTCCTCATTTATTGGCTCTCCCACGCTGCCCAATATCTTAAGGGAAGAGAGATCGTGCTTTTCCACAAAATCCAAACCTTCCTTTGCCAAAGCTCTGATAGCGGTGGGAGCGGTATAAAACTGGTTGACCTTGTGCTTTTCTACCACTTCCCAAAATCGTCCGTAATCGGGATAGGAGGGAACTCCCTCAAAAAGTACGGTAGTGGCACCGTTGATCAAAGGACCATACACAATATAACTATGGCCTGTAACCCAACCAATGTCGGCAGTACACCAAAATATATCGTTTTCCCGATATTGGAATACATTTTTAAAAGTGTGGGCAGTAAACACCATATATCCTGCAGTAGTGTGCACCATTCCCTTGGGTTTGCCGGTAGATCCGGAAGTATAGAGAATGAAAAGCGGATCCTCGGCATCCATAATCTCTGGTTCACATTCATTACTGGCCTGATCAAGAAGAGGCTGTAACCATTTATCGCGGTTATCCTTCATGGCTATTTTGGAATTGGTGCGCTTGGCTACTAAAACGGTCGAGACATTTGGGCAGGACTCCAAGGCCTCATCCACAATACCTTTAAGATCGATAGTTTT
This sequence comes from Aequorivita sp., assembly GCA_049646885.1. GTDB lineage: Bacteria > Bacteroidota > Bacteroidia > Flavobacteriales > Flavobacteriaceae > Aequorivita. The sequence continues at coordinate 12,332 of JBARWQ010000054.1, forward strand.
GTTTCCTCGATAAGAGCCGTCACCAGTCACCACTACTCTGCAATCGGCATCGTTGATTCTCGAAGAAAGCGCAGTGGCTGAATAGCCGGCAAACACCACCGAATGAATAGCACCAATGCGCGCACAGGCCAACAAGGAAACTGGTAAATCTGGAATCATGGGCAAATAAATACACACGCGATCGCCTTTTTTAACACCGTGGTTCAACAGGACATTGGCAAACCTACAAACCCGGTCGTGAAGTTCTTGATAACTGATGTGCTCAGCCATTTCAGTCGGGTCGTTAGGTTCAAAAATGATAGCGGTTTTTTTCCCGTGGGCATATAAATGCCGATCGATGCAATTTTCTGTCATGTTGAGCTTTGCACTCTTATACCAGGATATTTCCGGTTTGGAAAAATCAAACTCCAGTACCTTGTCCCAACGTTTTCGCCATAAAAAATTTTCCTCCGCTATTTCTTCCCAAAAAGATTCAGGATCGCGGACCGATTTTCGGTAAACTTGAAAATATTCTTCTAGATTCTTGATGTGGTAGTTACTCATAATTTTCGTATTACTTTAATTGGGAAATAACAATTTGCAATTGGATAAGAAATATATCCATTTATGATGACTTCTGGAATTCTTTGTTCAGAAATCTTTGAAATTCTTGTTATCTGGTGGATTAGGATGCAGATTTCACCTTCACTTCAACGGTTTGAGACAGCTCTGTGACTGGAGGCTTTGTTAATTAAATTTTAATTTGCCATTAACTTATCCTATTAAACCCATTTACTTTAAATGATATTCTTAAATTTGAAAATCCTTTTGAATTTGGGTTGCTTTCATATCTAAATTAACTGGAAATTTTACTTATTTTTTAATTCAAAAAATGATCATGTCTAAAACTGTAAAACTTAAAACTTTACTTTTATTTGTAACGATCCTTGGGTCTCTTAGCGTATTTTCACAGGAAGAAGAAAAAGTATCGGATGACGAATTGAGCAAATTCGCTGATGCCTATATAAACTTACAAATACAAAACCAAGAGGCCCAAGAGGAAATGATGGCTATTATTGAGAAAGAAGGCCTGGCTTTGGATCGGTTTAACGCCATTCAAAAATCGTCTATAGAAAACACAGAAGTGGAAGCTAGTGATTCAGAAATAAAAATGCACGCCAATATTACTGCCAAGATCAAAGAATTACAACCAGGACTTGTGGCAAAAGCCAAGGAGGGTATAGAATCCTTCGGTCTTACTGTGGAAGAATTTGAGAAAATGGTAGCAGCAATTCAGGAGGATCGAGCTTTGCAACAACGATTGCAGACTATGGTATTGCAAAAACAGGGAACTGATTAAGCTAAATCCACTATCTTAAAAAAGGAGGAAGTCAGAAATGGCTTTTTCTTTTATTCTTTTGAAATACTGCAATTATTTTAAATAATTACTGCACCACCTCCAAGGTTGAATATCCCAAACTGCCTTTGTCGAGTCTGATTTGGGTAGTGATCCGTTCCTTTAGTGCGCTTACATGCGAAATTATGCCGACCGATTTATCGCCTTCGCCCTGCATTTTTTCGAGGATAGTAATGGCCTGATCCAAAGTTTCCGGATCTAAAGTACCAAAGCCTTCGTCGATGAACAGGGATTCTATCTTTACGTTTCTGGCGGCGATATCCGATAGGGCAAAGGCCATGGCCAAACTTACCAAAAAGGTTTCGCCTCCGGATAAGGTTCGAACGGAACGGCGGGCATTTCCCATATATTTATCAAAAATCTTAAGAGTATCACTTTTTTCGGCTTCGTCTGCTGTGGGAATATCCAGCAAATATCGATCGCTGAATTCTGAAAGACGTTTGTTGGCAAAACCGATAAGTTGCTCCAACGTCAAATCCTGAACAAAATTTGAAAATTTATTGCCCGTTGCATCGCCAATCAAATCGTTCATGGTTTTCCATAAGGTCAAATCCTTTTTTAATAAATTCAGTTCATCAAGGACTTTTTGTTGGCGTTCGCGCGATTTTTTGTCCTCTTCCAAACTATTGGTGATTTTTCCTATGTTGAAGAGCAAATCGTCCCATTGTTTTTTGGATTCGTCAAAAACTGCGGTCAAGGCTTCGAGGGAAAGCGTACCATCATCTTTTTCGGCTAATTCCTTTAAGGCTTTTTGAAGTGCCTTTTCTTTTTCTGAAATTCGGGTTTTTCGCTCGTTGAGGTCGTTTTGCTGTTTTCGGATTCTATGGGCTATTTCTTCGGAAAGTATAGATGTACGCAGGGTTTGTAGATTTTCCAATTGCTCCTTGAGAACAATGCTGTTCAGTTCTTTCTCTTTTTTGCTTTTGTCCAGCGCGGTGCCTTTTAACTTTTCGTCAATTTCCTTTAATTGTTTTTCAAGGGAAGAAATATTTGCAATGGAATGAGTTATTTTGGATGATAAGGAATTGGACTTCCCATTAATGTCATCGCCCCCATAAAGTGCCACTCGATCTTTCTTTAAAGAAACATAAGTGCTCAAGGCGTTTTTCCAAAGTTTTAAACTTTCCTCCAAATCATCCAAAACAGAATGCGCTTGAAACGCCCGTTTTGATTTCTCCATTTTCTGGATTGAATTTGCCAATTCGACGCGATATCCTTTCAGGGTATCCAGACTTTCTTCGTGATCCCATTTTAATGATTTCGCAAGCTCGAGAAGTGCAATTTCATTTTTGACTTCTTCTTCTGAAGTTGTTTGAATCTCAGATTTTAAGTCGGAAATATTTTTTAACTGAAACTTGTTTTTTTCACTCAATGCAATAACAAGCTCGGATTTGGATTTTAGAGAATTCTTCTTTTCTTTTAGCAATTCTTCCTGTGAATCAAAATATGGCTCCTCTGAAGCATAAGGATGCTCCAAGGATCCACACAAAGGGCACGGTTGGTCTGGTTCCAATTGAAGGCGATACTGTTCCAGATTTTGGTGCTTGCGATGTTGTTCCAGATTTTTTTCCAATTTCTCGACTTCCTCGGTTAAAATGGCAACTTCTTTTCTGGAGGATTCTATGGTTTTGGAATCTTTGGTAATGCTTTCTTCCTCAGTTTTTAATTTGCTTTTAAGGGTTTCCAGATTCTTTTGAAACTTTAGTGCCTGTTCTTTTTTTACGAGGAAATCTCCAGCTTTTTCGTTCGATTCACGACTGCTGTCCAATTGTGAATTCAATTCATCTATTGACTTTGCCCCCGAACTATTAATACTTTCCTGAACAGCTTTTTTATATGATTCAAATTCAGGAGTAAACTGTTCCGGTGTTTCCGCTTTTGTAAGCTCATAACCCAACTGATTGATATTGCGTACAAAACCGTTTAACTGATTTTGAAATAATGTGGCCTCTCCTTCCTTTTTTTTCTCCTCAGCTTGAAGAGTTGTGATTTTATTTCGGAAAGCTTCCAGTTTCTGATTCGCTGTTTTGATATCGACTTTCTCTTTGAGGATGGCAGTAATTGCGTCCAAATAGGAAACTTGCTGCGTTTCGGCTCCCGCTTTGGACTTGCGAAGATTATTTAGGTGTTCCTTGAGTTGGTTGACTTCTTTCACGGCTGAATCGTAATCCCTTAAATTATCACTGTATTTTGAAAGCCTTTCGTGATTGGTCAATTTCAACTTATAAGGATCAAAAACTTTAAAATCTTCATTCAGCTTTAATCTTTCATCTTCCAACGTCTTTTCTTCCGTTTGCTTCGTTTGGATTTCTTGGCGGATTCTTATTTTATCTGAAGCAGCTTGATAAGCTTTTTCTATTTTGGGTTTTGATTTCGTTAGGGTTTTTAGTTCCATGTTCTTTTCAGCGATAAGTTCTGGAGTCAATAATTCAATGCCTTCTAGTTTGGATTCTACTAAATCAATGTTCTTTTCAATTCCTTTAAATCGGAAATAAACGGCTCTTCCAATTTCTCGATAGGAGCGGGCACCGGTAATGTCTTCAAGTAATTTATTGCGCTCGTTTCTAGGTGCTTGTAGCAGTTTACTGAATTCTCCTTGCGAAAGAACCATAGCTTTTACAAACTGTTCATAGCTCAAACCGATAATTTCCTGATTTTTTTCTGGAGTTTTTGTACCCGATTCAAGAATATGACCCGTGGTCACTTCCACCAATTCTTGTTTGCGTGGGTTGAGATTGTTATTCCTATTGCGTTCAATTGACCAATGGCTACGGTAGTCTTGGCCATCAACACGGTATTCCACTTCGGCATAACAGCTTCTCATATTTCGGGTCATAATCCCGCCGTCATCCTCAAGGATAGTGTTGCTAACGGCCTTGTCCACCCTGGCAATCCGGTTGTAAAGCGCAAGGGTGATAACATCCAATAACGTGGATTTCCCTGAACCCGTAGGGCCGGTAATGGCAAATAATCCAGCTTCCCCCAAAATTCCCTCACCAAAATCAATTTCGTGCTCTCCTTTTAGGGAGTGGATATTTTCAAATTTTATTTTTAGAATTTTCATAAGTTATAGATTCAATTCCTCCAAAATTTCGCGAAAAGCGTTCTTCAATTCATCGGTGTTTTCCAGGCCACTTTGAAGCTCGAGTTTCTTTTCAAACATCTGCATGGGTGTTACATCTGCCACATCGGTACCAACGGCAAAGGCATCGCTGGCACCTCGGATCTTACTCTTAAAATTGAGCCTCGATTTTACTATTTCTATACGGGGATTGGGTTGTGAGTTAATTAACTCCTCAAAAGCTTGCCTTCTTTCCAAGCTCTCGTTCCCTTCGTTTACGATAATTTCGGCCAAGGAAGTCAAAGTGGTTTCTTCTGAATAAGAGTTTAGTTTTTCCTCCACCTCTTGTGAACTTCCTTCAAAAGTAACGAGGTTTCTGTGTTTGGGGATGGGAACGATTTCCACATTGGCTAATTGATTGTTTTCGATTGTTATTACATTAATTTGCTTGCAATCCTCTTTTTCCGAAAAGCTCAAGGGTATAGGGGAGCCGCAATAATGAATATTTTTTTCGAGTGAAACGATTTGTGGTTTGTGGATATGGCCGAGCGCAACATAATGTGGAATCCCTTCAAACATATCGGCTTCCACACCGGCTTGGTTTCCTATTTGAATATCGCGTTCACTTTCTGAAAGTTCGCTGCCCTGCACGTATAAATGACCCATTAAAACAAACACCTCTTCAGCATGATGTTCGCTGTAATGAATATTTACATTTGAAAAATAAGTACGAAGGCCTGATTTTATCTGTTCGATTTTAGTGGCATACGTTTCCCCAGCAACTGACTTTCGAATATCCCGATCTTTTAGGAATGGAATGGCTGCCACGACAATCCTTTCATTGTTCTTTTCCACCTTTATAAACATATCCGTCATTTCATCCGTCGCCCCGCCAATTACACTTATATCAAATGCTTTTAGCAGCTCGGCGGGTGCGTTCAATACCGCTGCGGAATCATGGTTTCCTCCAGTTAGAATAATTTTGCAATCCAAATTGATAAGCTTTTTCAGCAAATCGTAATATTGTTTGTATGCTGCTTGTGATGGATTTGCCTGATCAAAAATATCTCCGGAAACCAAAAGCACATCGATGTTTTGGGTTTTGATATAGTCTATCAACCAATCAAAAAACAGCTCGAGATCTTCGCTCAGGTCATATTTAAGAAGTTGTTTTCCGATATGCCAATCGGAAGTATGAAGGATTTTCATGCCGTAAAATTATTAGGAATGGTAAATTTATAATAATAAGGATTATTAGGGAATTGTGCGAGCTTTGTTATGGGAAGATTTCTCGATGGCACCATTAGTTCTGATTCGAGCATAACTCAATAATCTTTCTGCACAACATATTTGTATAAGACTCGGTAATTATTAAAAATAGATATGGAGATTCCTTGGATATCTTCAAAATAATATTCCTTGAACCGCAAAAACTTAGTTTACCAAAATCTGCGCGAATCCGTGTAAAGTAAGAAGAGAAATTCCCAGTAGGCCACAGTTTATTTTTTATTATGTGCAATTTCAACTGTCCGAAAATGCTCCACCCTATTTTCTATAGGTTTTAAACTTTGAAGATATTTATAGATGGCAACCAAATCTGATTCCTCCATTCCAGAAAGCATATACCACGGCATAATAGTGTTTATCTCGTCTTTTTTCATCTGTGGGAGGCTATCGAAATTTTTATAGCTTTTGAATCGTTCCACAAAATCTGCCGCGGTCCATTTCCCGATACCTGTTTCCTTGTCAGGTGTGATATTGGCAGATATTGATGCCCCATTTGGGCCAGCAAACTCACGTCCGCCCGCAAAGGCGAGATCGGGAATAATTTGGCCTCGCTTCACTTGCGTATGGCATTCCATACAGGCTGCTGCATTGGCCAAATAGGCACCGTACGCCAACGTATCGGTTTTTGGAGGTTTGATTGTAGGATGGGCCTCTTTTGGAATAGTGTTGACAATGAAATCCATCGGGAAATCTAGAGAATGGTCCGGGGTTGTGTTTTCGATCGGGCGTAGGCTACGGACATAGGCTATAATATCATAGATATCTTCCTTGTCCATTTTGCCGTAATAAGGATATGGCATCAAAGGAAATAACGCCTCTCCATTTTTGTTCTCCCCACTTGTTATGGCCCTAAAAAGTTCGGCATCAGACCAATCCTTAAGATGGTATGGCGTAATGTTTTTGGAATAGAATTTACCCGGCACACCCATCTTTTCATCAAAGTATTCCCCTCCTTTTCCCAATGTTCCAGGAACTAAAGGACCAGAAAACTTACTCCAATCCCGAGTGGAATGGCAATCCATACACAAGGTAACGTGGTTGGCCAGATATTCTCCTCTTTGGATTCTTTCGGGGGTGACATCGACCTTTATATCCGATAAAAGCGGGACTTCAGGTAATTCGTATTTTATATAAGCTGCCGCTCCTACTGCGGTGACAATCAGTAATCCTATAATAATAAATAATACTCTTTTCATAGTTAATTAAATATATTAAAGTTACGAAAAAAGTAAATGAGGAAAAAGGAGAGAGCTACGTATTTTTGTCTTATTAGGGTTGAGAGTCAGGGATTGTTAGGTCAGTTTGGATAAATTGTGGATATCAGCTGCGTTGATATTCTTTAAAGTATGTTTCCTGTGAGAACTTCGTTTTCTTTTGTCCGAAATTTTAAAAAATCGTGAATTACGTATAATAGACCCGCTGGAAGAATTAAATATATTAACGGATTTGCTTGAAGTGCTCCATAAAAGTCAAGGTGCAGAATTTTTAACATCGCAGTTGTCAAACCACATCCAAGACAATTAAAATGAAAAATTGATTTCCACAAACAAGGAATTAGAATATCTAATGACCCGGTTTTCTTTAATAGCATCGCTATTATAAAATAAACAGCAATGCCACTCATGAATTTATTGGCAGCTAGATATCTAATAATTAAAGTGCTTAAACTAATTGTTCCGGATTGGGTTTCCTTCTGCATCTTTATAGTTTCCTGCAATGATGATAATAAAGTCGATAAGTGTCCAAATTCCACAACCGCCCAAGGTCAATAATTGCAATACGCCTATTACCGTATGCCCGGTATAGAATCGGTGGATTCCGAATACGCCCAGGAACCAACATAAAAGCAATGTAGTCAGCCATTTGTTTTCTCCACTTCTGTTTTCGGAATTCACATTAATTACGGCTTGTCTTACCCCACACTTAGGGCATATTTCAGCCTTTATATTAATTTTTTCGCCACATTCCTGGCAAAATTTTTCATCTATTTGTTTCATATATAAGAACTTAAAAAAAGGGACTTAGGTTGTTCGGTCAGTCCCTTTTTCATTCATTTACACTAGATCTCTGCCGTCAGCCATTTTCATGCTGCCGGTAATTATTCTTATAAAATCAATTAATGCCCAAATCCCGCATCCACCTGCGGTTATTAGCATTAACCACCAATTGGAATAGCCCATCATCAAACGATGGATACCTAGTCCGCCAAGAAAAAAACTAATCAAAATCATTGTGGTTTTTGATTGTACTGGTTTTTGTTCTGTCATTTTATTGAATTTTAGTTTCCGCTACTCTGTTTAAAATAGGATTTTCGCAGTTCTCCTTATTATTTATTTCTCAGTGTTAAACAAGAAAATCTATGATCACTGTTGCAGTTTGGATCCTCTAACTCCTCTTTAGTCCGCACAACAACAGATAATTAATGTAATAAAGGATTAAAGAAGCACAAATATCCGCTTCTTAGGCCTTCGTATATTTTCCCCCAAATCTAAAGAAATTTCCCAAACATTTGTTAAGATTTTTCTTAGAATGTTAAAAAAGATGTTTTTGATCATTTTATTAGAACTCTAGACGTCTTTTCCAAAGGCTCACTAAAAATTAAACTGCCGAATAAAAACGGCATAAACGGTTTGTTTTTTGTAAAAATCAGGATTGAGGAAAAGTTTAACGCCCCGAGGTGGCAAAAAATAGGAATGCTATAATAATGTAAAGAAATACATACTTTGTCCAGAATAGGGTGGATCACGTGCCCAGAATATCTACGCGGTGACAGATAGGGGTTTTAATAATTCCAAAGAACTCCTTTAGCATCCTAACCATTCCGTTCAATATCAATATCGTATTTGTCCAACAGTCCTGAAATGCCGGAGATGGAGAATTTGGCTTTCTTAATTCGGTTTATTTCAGGGTCAAGGGAATAATGGTATGAAGTTCGAAAATCTGCTTTCTCAATGTTTGTATTGTTAAAAGCGGCTCTGGCCAAGTCGCATTTATCAAAAATGGCAGCGGTCAAATCACAATCCGTGAAATCGACTTCCTGCAATAGTGTATCTTTAAATTGCGTTTTTTTGATTTTGGCACCGTAAAAAGAAGAGTGGTTTAAAATGCAATTCTCAAAGTTGAATGCCAGTCCAAATTCGTTGCATTGGTCAAAGCGCAATCCCAACATTTTACAATCTTTGAACTGTATGTCTTTAAATGCGGTATCTGCAAGAAGGGTTAAACTTAGATTACATCCCAAAAACTCGCAGTCGGTAAAACTAAAATTAGAAAGATTGCAATTTGAAAAGTCGCAATCAAGAAAACGGCAATTTTCGTATTCTCCTTTTGTCAAAGGTTTGAGGTTGAAGTCAATTTTGTTAAATGTTTTTTCTTCTATGAATGTTGGTTCCATTTGTTGATCTCGTCTTTTTTCGAGGCAGACAAATATAAAAAAACAAAAGCTGATAAATGGGGAGATATTTCCTAATCGGATCCTATTTGTATTCCCTTTTCTTTTTGTTTGAACCTTCTATGGAATTTAATCTACATTCAGAATACACTTCTTGGTGATGGGTTGAAAAAGAGTTAATTTTTGATGAAATGTTTAAGGAATGTTTCCAAGGGAATTCGAGTTACTATAAAATAGTCAGAATGTTTTACCTATTGTGAAATTCTTATATTGTGCTCCTAAATCAATCAATAACCATGAATAGACTGGTTCTGCTTTTCACAATATTCTTTCTTTTTATACATTTTAGGGCCAGCGCCCAAGACCCCAAAACTACAAAAAATGCGATATTACCAGATAAAAAACCAAAAGTAGCCTTGGTTCTAAGTGGTGGCGGTGCCAAAGGCCTGGCGCACATCCCTACCTTGCAGGTGCTTGACTCCTTGGGTATTGTTCCCGACCTGATCGTGGGCAACAGTATGGGGAGTATTATGGGCGGATTATATGCTATGGGGTATTCGGGTGATAGTATCGTCAATATTGTCAAGCAGACCTATTGGGATGAATTGATGGGTGGGGCTGTTACATTACGAAACGTCGGTGCGGAGGAAAAAGCGGAGTTCAATCAATACTTTATTGAATTGGATTGGGTGCATGGTAAATTGAAAATGGGAAATTTTTTGGTGAACGACCAGGGCTTGAGAGAGTTTTTGACCGTTCTGACCTTTCCGGTGTATGAGATAAATGATTTTGACGAGTTGGCTATTCCTTTTAGGGCCGTGGCAACAGATATTGTCCAAGGCAAAGAGCTAATAATGGACAAAGGTTCTTTGGCGCTCGCTATGCGTACGAGTATGTCCATTCCCGGGGTTTTTCAGGCCGTTTCCTACGAGGAGACCTTATTGGTGGACGGCGGTCTTCTGAATAATTTTCCGGCTGATGTGGCAAAAAATATGGGTGCGGATATTATTATCGGCAGTGATGTAGGTGATGAACCATTTACAAAAAAATCGCTCGAATACCTGCCTACCTTAATGTCTCAAACCACCATGTTGAACAGTAATATTAAGAGACCTCAAAATAGAGCTCTCTGTGATATCTTGATAGACCACAGCGGCAAACTATCCTATTCAGCGGCCGATTTTGACAAAGCTCTTATCCTCTATGAGGATGGAAAAAATCGCTAAAACTAAATATGGAAGCTTTGGTTGCATTGTCCGAATTATTGAAAAATTATGAACAGCGACACGTAGTGCTTCCTCTCGCAAGAGATGAATTTATTATAGATTCGATTTCTTATAGCGGGATAAGTGAAGCCAATCTCGCCTTGGTAAAGGCCCGTACGGATATAAAAGCCGATACACCTTATAATATACAGGATGTGATTGATGGTATCAAAAGAGCTATGGGTACAACACTATTTGAGCAAATAGCTTATACCCAGGTTATCAATGATACAGCGGTACGGCTGCAAATGAACGCAGTGGAACGATCTCCTCATCAGGTCAAGGGAGCGCTGCATTATGACGGATACCACGGTATAGGGCTTATTGCAAATTATACCGGAAGAAACATAATAGGCAATGCATCCCGATTGTTAATAACTGCTGATATAGCCGAACAACCGAAACTTCGCCTCCAATATCAAAAGAGTTTTGGACATGATCGGGATTGGTGGTGGCGATCAGAATTGTATGGACAGCAGCTGAAACAAAAAGTATTTTTACAGGGTCAATACGTGGAAAATGTCCGGAACCGATATCATGCTTTCGATAATCAGGTTAACCGTAATCTGAGTTCTTTGCGAAGTTATGTAGGACTTGGCATAAAATATCACAACACCAATATCAAGCCAACCATCAATCCCAAATTGAATGAAAATATGTTCAAAATTCAGTTGGTATAATAATTACGATATAGAATTATACGCCCAATATGACTACAACAGTATGAACAAGGTATTTTTTGCGACCCAGGGCACAGCTTTAAAGGCGTTTTTGGGAAGGTCATTATACAGTAATCTAAAGCTGGAGTTTTCAGACACAAAAATCCCTGACTTTAATGGAGCTCCCAATGGGTTTACAAGAGTAGGTCTAGATTATGAAAAGAGATTTCGTCCAACGCCGAGAATTACAACTATCATTGGGGCATCGGCACACTTTATTTTAGAAGATTCTAAAAAAGAGGATGATATTTCACTTTCGGATATGACACTGAATTCAAAATATTTTTTAGGGGGAAATATTAATATCCCCCGAAGCGAGTTCTTTGTTTTTCCAGGTTTACAAGAGGAAGAGTTGGGATTGAGCCAATTTATAAAGCTTAACCTGGGATTCCAATTTAATGCTTCGAAGAATCTCTATATAACGCCCCATGTCGATGTTGCCTCAGTCGGTTTTGGCAATTTTAAAGATTATGTGGACAAGGCTTTTCCACCAAAGGGAAAATGGACAGATTTAACCGACCCCAGTATTTTGATTTCCGGGGGAACTACCTTTTCCTATAACACCCTTGTAGGGCCGATCAACTTCGATGTGTCCTGGGTCAATAATATTGATAAAGTTCGATTTTTTATCGGAATCGGATTTCATATGAACCGGTCGAATTAGGCTGACTGTCAGGAATTAATGTTAATTAAAACCCGAATTCCAATCCGGAAGCGATTTTAAGTCGAAAAAGCTTGAGTCCTTATAACAAATAAAAAACCCACAACTAAAAAAGTCGTGGGTTTCTTTTGCGGAGAAAGAGGAACTATCCATATTCTATTTAAACCTTTTAAAATAGGCGTTAAGAATTATCAATTATTTTATACGCACCGAATAGCTCACCTTATTATAAAGATGGATCTTTCTGCTAAAATATTAAACAGGCCATTTAATTTAAAAAAAGCCTGATATTCGGCGCCTCACTTTTTAAAGTTTAAATGACTTGCTAGTTTTATTTCTTAACGATTTTTGAAATTAAGGCTTGTTTTACTTCTTTAAATCATTCAATTTTAATTAACAAAGTTTGTTTAGCTGACAAAGGTCATTTTGGACCTTAATTTTTCATTATACATTTGCTTAGGTAATTAATTAGCATAACGAGTTTTTAGTGAGAATAAATGGCTCTTTTATTTTAATATTAATAAGTGAATTTTAACTGATATTCTCAAAATGTTAATTCAAATATTTCAAAAATGAAAAATATTTTGCTTCCCACGGATTTTTCCGACAATGCCTATAATGCCATGGAATATGCTGTCAACCTTTTTAAGGATGAGGAGTGCACCTTTCATGTACTAAACACTTACACGCCAATAGCCTATAATGTAACCACTGTGGCTGACAGCTATTCCACAATGATGATAGAGGAAATTACCCGAAAAAATTCTGAAAATGGTTTAGAGGAGGTTGCCAGTAAACTAAAGATAAAATACAATAACCCCAAACATGTTTTTGTAAAGCATGCCGCGCTCAACTTATTCATTAGCGAAGTAAGCGCTATGGTTGAGGAGCACATATTGGATTTAATAATTATGGGAACCAAGGGAGCCACGGGCGCAAAGGAAATTTTTCTGGGAACCAATACCCTGCGCACTATTAAAAATGTAAAGTGCCCAGTTATCGCCGTGCCGGAAAACTTTCAGTATGAACCTCCAAAGGAGATATTGTTCCCTACGGATTTCAAGTTTTCCATGAAAAATAAATTTCTGCCTCTTTTAAAATCAATTTGTACCAAACATATTTCCAGGTTTAATATCCTGAATATTTACTTCGGGCAACCTCTGACAGCTGCCCAAGAAAAAGTAAAAGACGATTTGGATGTCTATTTTAAAAATAGCGCCCATCTATTCCACATAACCGAACATGTTGACGTGGTGGAGGCCGTAGAGGAATTTCAAATAAAGTACAAGATCAATTTTATGGTGATGGTACATAATAAACATGCCTTTTTTGAAAACCTTTTATTTAAGCCTGTAATAAAACAGTTGGTATGCCATACAAGTGTGCCCTTTATGGTGATTCCACCCCATAGGGAAGCAAAGAATCAATAGGCCAATGCCGAAGCAGTATTTTATTTATTAAATGAAAAATAATGAGATTTAAATTAAAAATCAGAAATATCATTTTCATTCTAACCATAATTATTTTGGTAATATTGGCTCTTGGTCTTTGGTATAAACAGAGTTTTTCCATGGAAGAGGTGGCGACGGAGCAATTGCATTCTGAAAATTCGGGAACCAACCTTTTAATAGCCACTCAGGGAAGCGATTTTAAAAGGGCCATTGTAACCAATATTAAGAATCACTTTAAGCTGGATACCGTTTTTCTGAATATTATAGATGTAAAGGATCTCCACACCATAGATATCAATGAGTATAAAGCCGTGGTAATAATCCATACTTGGGAATACGGATCTCCACCGGCTTCGGTCACAAACTTTATCTTCAAAAATTTGGATGAGAAACAAAAATTAATTGTCCTCACTACGTCGGGTAAGGGTACAAACAAGATAGAAGGCATTGATGCCCTTTCCGGAGAATCCATTGTGGAAAATGCCAGCGATTATTCCGACGAAATAATAGCGCGGCTCCTTAAAATCTTAGAACCTAATTTAAAACAATCATTATGAAAAAGATATATCTGCTCCTTTTCCCTTTATTCCTTTTAAGTTGTTCCAGCATTCAGTTTGTTGATAGTTGGAAAAATGAGGATATTGCCTTCTTCAAGCCCCAAAAGTTATTGGTTGTGGGGGTAACTGATAACCTTACCGCCCGCGTAATATTTGAGGAAAAATTGAAAAATGAATTTTCAAAACGCAATATTAATGCTGTGGAAAGCACCAAGGTTTTGGATGAATCGTTTACCGCTTCGGAAAAATCTGAGAAAGAGATCCAACAAATGATTGCCAGCCTTTCAGAGAAAGGATTTGATGCCGTGATTATTTCCGCGGTAAAAGGGATTGATGAAAAAAACACTTATCATCCCGGATATTATACCGTAAACTACAATTGGACCCGTTTTGGGAAATATTACTATAGATATCAGGATATCTATTACAACCCGGCATATTATAATGAGTTTAGTATTTATCGCGTAGAAACATCAATTTATAATATTAATGAACAAAGTGATAAATCCCTGGTTTGGGTAGGCTCCCTGAATATAGTAGATCCCCAATCCATAAAAAGTACGGTAAACGAATATGTTGCAACCATAATGAAGCAGCTTGAAAGGGAGCGGGTTATCACTCCACTTTAGGTTAGTTTATTTGTTGATGCCTTACTATTTCTATAATATGAAAGAAATGATAAATAAAGTACTGTTTTTGTTTTTGGCATATTCACTTTTGGCCTGTATGGGCAGCGGTCAAAAAAAGCCCATTTTACAATATCCTGCTCTTCTCGCTGCGGACAATAATCTTAAAATAAATACCCAGGAACCTGAAACCATTCGCGTTGATAAGGATGTACCCATTCGTCATTATTTTAAATGGATGGATAGCGTGGTCGCTGCCCATAACACAAACCATACATACCGGATAGATGAATATATTTTGGTACATAACAATCCATGGATCATTGATACCCTTGCCCATACCGACTATTATTATTTAAAGGAAAAGGGGATAATCAATCAAGATTCACAGGCGCTTCCTGCACTTAGGGAAGGACAGACCCTTATTGTGCCAGATTCCTTACAGACCGCGCAGATAATGGAGCGGCTTGGCAATACGTATATAGATGTAAATATCCCGGAGTTCAAACTTCGAATTATAGAAAATGGAAAACCCCTATATACATTTCCTGTCAGGGTGGGTCAGAATGGCAAACGATTTTTGGCCATGGCAAATAGCGAAGTGGACATGCGAACCAAACCGGGGGTGGGAAAAATTATACGGGTAAACAAATATCCGGTATTTATTAACCCAAAAGACAACCACCGGTACCAAACCACCCGAAGGGATGACGGAAACATCACGAAGCTCCCCGCCATTCCGTGGTTGGAACCAGCTATAAACGGGCGAAGTTTGGGCCAGCTTATTCACCCAACAACCAATTTGGAAACGTTGGAGAAGGCATATTCCAATGGATGCATTGGTTTGCGAGAATCGGACGCTTGGGTGGTATATTATTATGCCCCTCTCGGTAGCAAGGTTGTAATAAGATATACTCTAACGAGCGTAAATGAAGAGGGACAGATTATGGAGTTTGAAAATATATATCCGGGTTTTGAAACTGTAGCAATGCAAAAGGTAGCCCTTGAAGCAGCCCTGAAAGCCATAGATGGAATCCCGATTCCTCTTTGCGACTGTCATCAATAACAATTTATGCGGCAAAAAATTTTAGAGTGGCAATGTGCAACTTTTAGAGTGACGCCGAGGCAGATTTAGATACAAGTTTTCCATCTTCCATTTCAATTATTCGATCCGTTTTGCTTGCAAAATCGTTGTCGTGGGTTACGATAAGAAGTGATAACTGTTGCTCGATACTCAATTGGCGAAAAATATTAAAAACATTTTCGGCGTTATAGCTGTCAAGATTGCCCGTGGGCTCATCGCCCATGATTATTGAAGGGTTGTTAATCAATGCCCTTGCAATGGCTACCCGCTGTTTTTCTCCACCGGAAATCCGCGAGGCTTTTTTAAGAGCCAATTTTTCTATATCCAGCATCCGTAGCTTTTGAATTGCATCGTGTTCAATTTCTGCAAATGATTTAGCTCCCAGTTTTTTAGCGGGAAGCATGACATTTTCAAGCACTGAAAATTCCGATAATAAGTAGTGGAACTGGAAAACGAAGCCAATATGCCTATTCCGTAAATACGACAGCCGATTGCTGCTCTGCCCCGTAATGAGCTCATTATTCAAAAACAATTCGCCTTCATAATCGGTATCCATGGTGGAAAGAATATACAATAATGTGGATTTGCCACAACCTGATTTCCCCATGATGGCGGTAAATTCGCCTTGGTTTATTTTAAAGGAAATATCTTTTAATACATGGAATGTTACAGAATTTTTAAAGTGTTTATTGATATTTCGCGCTTCCAGAACTGTTTTCATAATAGCTGGGTTATTGTCCTCTAATAATATCAACCGGGTCTATTTTTTTTGCTTTCAAGGACGGAAGGTAACCTGCAAAAAAAGTTGATAGTACGGCAAACAGAATTCCTATATAGTAATGGTCTATTCTATAGTTTATCGGGTAGGTGGTGATAGTGGGCAGGGCTTGGGTTGTGAATGGAACCTTATCGATAAGGGAGGAGAGAGCAAATCCCAAAATTAATCCTGCAATGCCTCCAATGATTCCAATAATAATAGCCTGAGCCATGAAAATAAGTTGCACATCCTTTCCAGAAAATCCTGTAGCTTTCAATATGGCTATATCTTTCATTTTTTCATAAATGATCATATTGAGAATATTGTAAATTCCAAAACCAGCAACGATGAGCAGGGTTATGGAGACCGCATAGGTAATGAGATTTCGTATGGATGTACCAGTTTCAAACTGTGCATTGGCGGTATTTATATCTACAGCCTTAACATGGAATTGCTGTTCCATCGTCTTGGCCATAGGGAAGGCCTTGTCAATATTGTACAGCTTTAAATTTATATCAGTTATATAATTTTCAGGTTCGCCCAAAATGCGCTGAACGGTATTGATAGTTGCAAAACTTTGTATGTTGTCTAAATCGGCAATGCCACTTTGATATATACCAACAATTTTAAGTGGAAACAGTTTTCCCGAACTGGTACTCACTTGCAGTCTATCGTTTACTTTTAAGGACAGTTTTTCTGCAATCCCTGCTCCCAAGATTATGCCACTTTCTGTATTTTTCAAGGCTTCGGCAGCACCTTCAACCACGTAATTTTCGAAATTGAACAGGTCTATTTCCTGCATAACATCGATGCCGGTTAAATTCCCTCCCAGTTCTATGGAACCTGCAATATAAAATATTTGTGTTTTCACCTGCGGAATTGCGCCACGCACGTTTTCGTCCTTGTTTAAATAATTGATGATAGGGACTGCATTGTGAATTTTCTTTTGGGATAGTTTGGGTTTTATGGAGGAAATAATGTTCCAGTTTTTTTCAAAATCCGAAGCAAGATCAAGGGGTTGGTATTTTGAGGGTTCAATTTCGCTGAATATGTGGACATGGGGAGTTTGGTTTAGCATTAAATCATCCAACATATCATTGAGCCCGGTCATAAAACTGACCAAGGTAATATATGAGCCGATGCCGAAAGTAACCCCCAAGGCAGCAATGATGGTTTGCTTGAGTTTGCTCACCATATGTGTCTTTGCTATTGTAAGAATTAATTTCAGCTTTATCATTATTGGGGTTTATAGATCCATGTGTTGGCATTAATTCCTGAAATTATTTCCACGGTTTCCAGACTTTGAATTCCTATCTCTACGTTTACTACTCCTTCCTCGGTTTTGACTTTTGAGCCTTGAAGCAAGTATGCACGGGGAATAGTCAATGCGTTTTCTTTAGTGTCCACAATTATATTGGCCTCTCCCGATAGGCCAGGATAGAGCGTTTCAGGGCTTTGCTGAAACTGTGCTTCCACCAAAAAAGTTTGGTTGCGTTCATCTTTTTGCGGATAAATTTTACTTACGCGAGCGGTGAAAACCTGGGAGCCATAGGCATCGAGCGTAAGCAAAACTTTTTGTTCTTCTTTTATTTTCACGATATCCACTTCATCCACCAGCATTTCAATAATAAAGCTAGTGGCGCTTCCAATGCTGGCCACGGGTTCTAGGGGGGTAATTATTTCGCCGGGATTTTTGTAAAGGGCATATACCTTCCCATTGATTTTGCTCAAAAGGGTAAAGTCTTTTGAATTGATTAAGGTATTCTTATAGGTATTGTTAGCTTGTGATACCTGGGTGCGCAGCTCATTTTTTGTTCGGCTGTAGTTTTCTTCGGCAATTGCCAAAGCATTGCGTGAAGTCTCATACATTAATTTTTTAGCTTCAAATTGGGTTTTTGAACCTATTTGCTGTTCCCAAAGATTTTTTTGCCGAAAATAATTTATGGAGTCGTCCTGATACTTGAGAAGTGCATTATTAAGTTCCTTTTCGGCGCTGGTGGTAAGGGCGGCATTTCCCACGTAATTTTCACGGGCAAGTTGGAAAGAGAGTTTGGCGTTTTCAGCAGTAAGTTTGGGCCCCGCATCAATGATTTGGGCTATGGGACTTCCCTTTTTTACAATTGCGTTTTCGGCAACTAGATTTTTATCCAATATACCATTAACGTTTGCAAAAACCTTATACAAGCTGTCGGGCTGAATGGTGACTGAAGAATAAACGGAGGAGGTAATTGTTTTTACATCGGGACGAATCTTGATTTCGTTTGAAGAACAGGAGGCCATTACAACAGCTAAAATGAAATGCAGGATTTGAAATCGCATATAGAATCTCTTTTATCAAATTTCAGTTAAAATCCTGTTTATGGGAATGATATAAATCATATTAATTTTGGAAGCTGTTATGTAATATTGGGTTCATCGTAAACTTCAAATTATGGATAGTTCTCTCTTTCTTGCGAAATTTTGGGGATGGTACCTGCTAATCTTCTTTTTTATATTAAGTTATAACCCCGGGCGAATCAAACAAATTTTTGAGGACTTAAAAGATCAAAAATTTTTGATATTGACTGCATTTATTGCTATTGTTATTGGCTTGCTGAATATTTTATTCCACAATATCTGGCGTTCGGATTTCACTATTATTATTACCCTCTTTGGATGGATTTCCTTAGGAATTGGGCTGTTTTTATTTGTGTTTCCAGGACCTGCAGGTAGGTGGCTCGAATATATAAATGTGAAATTGGTGCAAGTAATTTATGTGATACTTTTTCTTCTAGGCATCTATTTGATCAATATAGGTTATCAAGTAGTAGCCTTTTAGGATTGAATTGGTAGTATTACAGACTGATGAATATCATTTATTCGTCTATACAATGTAGCTACTTTTGATTAAAATGGGGCATAACCCTTAAAATTTAGAAGACCATGATAAAAGATTTTCCAAAACACTACGATCAATTAGTTGTCCTGATGGAACAGCTAGGAAGCAAAATTCCTGAAACTATGCAAGGGTTTGGAAGCCTGCACAAGGCCAGTATAGCAGGGGGAGCATTGGATGCCAAAACCAAGGAGTTGATCGCTTTGGGCATAGCTATTACAGTAAGATGTGACGGTTGTATAGCCTTCCACGTGCACGATGCCCTTGAATCTGGAGCCACTACTTCAGAAATAAATGAAACAATTGGCGTGGCCATCCTGATGGGCGGCGGGCCTTCCGTGATTTATGGCTGTGAGGCGTTGGAAGCCCTCAATCAATTTATGGGATTAAAAAAAAATAGACATATTTTATAATTAGAGTTTTAAGGCAATTGTATATGAAGATGTAAGTCCTGAATATAAATAATTGCATACAGGACTTTTTAAAGCGGATGAGATCTTCCATAAGTCCTGAATGTTTCTAATATGTTTTTTCGGCGATGCCAAACTTCTTTTACTTACCTCTGCTTTTATTGATCTTGTTGGATCGGCCTTGTGAAGTTTTTGGCGGGGCAGTTCTTACCGGGAGTTGTTCAACATTTCGGCGTTGTTCCATTCTATCTTGTATAGACCTATCAATTTTTTGCGGAAGGGGATTTGGGCTTACGGTTTCAATATTTCGATAGGTGCGGGGTTCGGGGGTATTAACCCTGGGGCGGTAAACTTTCAATTCCTTTTCAGCAGGGGTAAACTCCGGCTTTTTTTGATCCCTTATGGGAATGGAAGATATTTTTTTTCTTGTAAATTTTTCAACTTCGGCGGCATCAGGGCCTTGTGAGTACACTTGGTTATGGATGCGGGTTGTGGCTTGATTATCTATTATTCGTACCCGCCCAATAAAATCGGTATCCATATTACTCCTTCCCCGATTGTTTAAATCTCTGTCGTATATGTAGATACGTTCTATCACATTCCAATAGACAATGGCTGGGGGTCGCCAGGTGCCAAACCAGATTGAAACATTTACGGAGGGCATTAAGGGGGCCCAGGCATAGTAATTGTCTATTTCGCCCCAAATCACCCAGGCTGGGGCCCACTCGTACCCCGGAACCCATAGCCAACCATAAAGCTCATCATATATCCAACGACCATAGTGAAATGGTGCCCAGCCCCAACTATATAAGGAGACCCACATCCATCCTTCGGGGGAATACTCCCAATACCCATTGGTTAGATAGGGCTGAAAATTGCCATCTACGAAGGGGTGCCAGACGTGGCCGTATCCTGGATAAGCAATCCAAATACCAAATGGCGACAAGCCATCATAAAAAACCTGATAGGAAATACTGGTTTCAATTTGCTGCGCATATAGTGTTTGATGCAAGTTACTGCCCAGACAGAAAAATACGGTCAAGACCAGAAGCTTATACTTTAGTGACTGTTTCATTTTTTCTTAGCTTTATGGTTAATTAGGGAAAGGTAGGAACTGATTATTTATTTTAAAATGACAAAGGTCAGGTAGCTTGTTTTTAGCGTTTATTTTTCTTGGACGTAGAAAAATGTACCTGAGTCTAAATGGGAAGTTTGGATTATGCCCCGTTATAATGTGGACAACAATTAAATCATTTATCTTTCCATAACGGACCAACAAAATGGCGGCAAAAGACGATGTTGAGACTTGAGGACATATTTTTAGGATTGATGAAGCGGTATTGTGCGGATATATCCTATAACGCCCAGTGCTGGATGGAGATTGAGAATAAGTACACCCAACCGTGGCGATTTTATCATACCCTGGCGCATCTAGAGACCATTTTGAAGGAGTTTGAGCTAGTACAACCCGCAGTTCAGGAGGTGGATGTATTGTTATTTGCTATCTTTTATCACGATATTGTTTACAATCCCTTGCATTCCAATAATGAGCAAAAAAGCGCCAGACTGTTTAGGAAACGTATAGCTCCAACCCATTTTTCGCATATAGCGAAAGTAATTACCTTAATTAAGGCAAGCAAAACCCATCGTATGACCACAGATTTTGATACAAATCTTTTTCTCGATCTGGATCTTCTTATTTTGGGAAGTAAAAGAAAAGCTTATATGCACTATTGCGAAAACATACGCAAGGAATACCGTATGTTTCCTGATTTTATATTTCGCCAAAGGCGAAAAAAACTGCTCTTACGCTATTTATCTCTTGAATCCATATATAAAACTCCCTATTTTATTGAAAGATATGAAGCACAGGCACGGAAAAATTTAAGGTATTCCATTAGGGAATTGTCCTAAATTCATATATATCGACTGCCTAGCTGATAAATGTCATTCCCAGCTCCCTATGCTTCCACTAATTTTGGTAACACGCTAGTTTTCAAAATTTACGATAACTGAACCTATAATATATGGAAGCACTAATTAAAACATTTGACGAGATTCACATTTCAGATATAGCCCAAGTAGGGGGTAAAAATGCCTCTTTGGGTGAAATGTACAACGAGATGGCTGCGGAGGGTATTGAAATACCTAATGGATTTGCCACAACGGCATTAGCTTATTGGACATTTCTGCGGGATAATGACATTGAAAATAAACTAATCTTACTGCTGAAAAAGCTTGATAGAAAAACATTTTCAAATCTGTCAGAAATAGGAAATCAAGCAAGGCAGTTACTTTTGGAAGGGCAATTTTCACCTTCATTTTCGCAAGCCATTATTTCTGCCTATGAGAAATTGGGCAGTAATGAATCTTTGGCGGTAGCTGTTAGGAGTAGCGCTACGGCCGAAGATCTACCCGAGGCCAGTTTTGCCGGACAGCACGACACCTTTTTAAATATTAGCGGGACCGAGGCATTATTGGTGGCCGTGAAGGAATGTTTTGCATCCTTGTATACCGACAGAGCCATAAAATATAGAGAGGATAAAGGTTTTGCCCATGAAACCATTGCCCTTTCGGTGGGGGTACAAAAAATGGTACGCGCAGATATTGGCTGCTCTGGGGTAGGCTTTACTTTAGAGCCAGAATCGGGATTTCAAAACATTATCCATCTTTCCGGAGTTTGGGGGCTAGGGGAGAATATTGTACAAGGCACCATAAATCCGGATGAGTTTTACGTTTTTAAACCTACGCTGGTATTGGGAAAACAAGCAATAATTGAAAAAAAACTGGGAAGTAAGACCCTCACTTTGATGTATTCGCAGTCCAACGGTCATTCCGCCACCCTTAATGTACCCACCCCACAACAAAAGCAAAAACAATATGTACTAAACGATGCAGAAGTAACCCAGCTTGCAAAATGGGCTTTGGCCATTGAAAGGCATTACGGCAAAAACATGGATATAGAATGGGCAAAAGATGGTATTACCAACCAGCTATTTATTATTCAGGCAAGGCCAGAGACCGTACATAGCCCAAAAAGTAAAAATATTGTATCAACCTTTTCCCTTACCCAAAAAGGGAATATTTTGGTTACCGGAAATGCCATTGGCACCAAGATAAGGGTGGGTACCGCGAGGATCCTGACAGATCCTCAGCAAGGGGCAACCTTGCAAAAAGGTGATATAATTGTTACGGATACCACTAGCCCAGATTGGGATCCTTTGCTAAAAAAAGCAGGAGGCATTGTCACCAATCGCGGAGGCAGAACCAGTCATGCCGCTATTGTGGCAAGAGAATTGGGGGTGCCGGCGGTAGTGGGTAGCAATTATGCTACCCAAAATATTAAGGACGGTCAACTAATTACCATTTCCTGTGCGGAAGGAAAAATTGCCTATGTTTTTGAAGGCGCGCTCCCTTTTATAGAAGAGGAAATTGATTTTTCAAATGTAGAAATGCCACGCACAGAAGTGAAATTAATTCTTTCGGACCCAGAGCAGGCCTTTCAGTACTCTTTTTATCCCAATAATGGGGTTGGGCTTTTGCGAATGGAATTCATCATAGCCCATAACATTAAGATACACCCCATGGCGCTGGTAAAGTATAACGAATTGAAAAATGTGTCCGAAAAGGAAACAATTGCCAGTATAACGGGGGAATACAATAATAAATCAGATTATTTTATTGAAAAATTAAGTGAGGGCATTGCCACTATGGCCGCCGCCTTTTATCCAAAAGAAGTAATTGTACGAACTAGCGATTTTAAAACCAATGAATATGCAAATTTAATTGGGGGTAAGCAATTTGAGCCGAAAGAGGAAAACCCGATGTTGGGTTTCCGCGGGGCTGCAAGATATTTTAACCCTTTGTACCAAGAGGGGTTCGAGCTGGAATGTAAAGCTATAAAAAAAGTGCGGGATGAAATGGGACTGACCAATGTAAAAATAATGATCCCTTTCTGCAGAACGCTTGATGAAGCCCAAAAAGTAATTGCACTAATGAAAACCTTAGGGCTGGAGAGAGGGGAGAATGCTCTCGAAATTTATATGATGGTAGAAATACCCAGCAATGTAATTATTGCCGAAAAATTTGCGGAGTATTTTGATGGTTTTTCCATCGGTTCCAATGATCTTACACAACTTACATTAGGGGTAGATCGCGATTCGCAGCTTTTGGCCAGCACTTTTGATGAAAATGACCCAGCAGTGCGAAAAATTATTGCCCTGGCCATAGAAAAAGCCAATGCCTCAGGAATTAAAATAGGATTGTGCGGCCAGGCCCCCAGTGATTTTCCGGAGTTTGCCTCTTTTTTGATAGAAGCGGGGATTAACAGTATTTCGTATAATCCGGATGCCCTTATGAAAGGTATTGAAAATATGGTAGCTGCAGAAAATATGTTAAATTTTAAAAAAATAACTTCCAACTGACCTAGGTCATACGGAAAACAAAAAAGCGGTTATATCTTAGCAGTATAGAAATTAATGAAGTTCTTTAAAATATTGAATTTGACTATGTAACAATAGAAAAAATTCACTTTGAAAATAGAATAATAAATTATTTCAGAATGATTGGTGACTACTTTAGCAATAGGGATGTCGATTTTGTTCTAAGTATTTGATACGCCTATTTTCAAAGAAACAGGAGTGCCGAAAGGCACTTCTGTTTCTAATTAAAAAACCAATATATAATTTTAAAATATTGTTTTTATTGGCCAAGAACCAATAGGAACCTACTGGAAACAGTAACTTTAATCCAAATCGGATAATCGTACCGTTACCTTAGCAATAAGAAACGCCACACGTTATTGTAAGTATTTGAACAAGAGAATACTTTTTCAGGGAAACAGGAATGTCCAAAGACATTCCTGTTTTTTTTGAATTAGGCACGTTGCTGTGGCAGGAAATTATTTCATCTTAGTTTTTCTGTATGGTTATAACTGACTGTAAATACCCTTTTTACAATGCAAAAATTCAAAAATAGTATTTCAGGATAAATACTTTAATATCTGATATTTATCATTTTTGGTGTAGTTGTTTCATATTAATTTTAATCACTTGATTGCACATTTGTTCAATTAAATAGGAAACAAAAAACTAGATGAAAAGTTTACTCGTTATTGATGACAATGTTTCCATTCGTGAAAATATTCAGGCAATGCTTGAAATGGCTGGATATAATGTAAAAACTGCCGCGAATGGTGAGAAAGGAGTGGCTCTGGCTGAGATGATGATGCCTGATATTATTTTATGCGATATAGTGATGCCTGGCATGGATGGCTTTGATGTACTAAGAAAGGTGCGCAATAATAATAGGATTGGGACAACCCCCTTTATATTTTTATCGGCATTGAATGAAAAGCAGGAGATTAGAAAGGGGATGAATGTAGGAGCTGATGACTACCTTACCAAACCTTTTGAAGAAGCCGAGTTAATAGAAGCCATTGAAAGCCGTTTGCAAAGAAATGAATTTCTCAAAAAGGACTTTTTGAAAAATCATATAGGCGTAAATTCTTTTTTCAAGGAAGCATCCCAATTTATAAAATTCGAAAGCCTTACTGAAAACAGGGATTTGGAAGAATATAAAGCCTATGAAGTTATATTTAAGGAAGGTCGCACTGCCCAAAGGTTTTACTTTGTACACAGTGGGAATGTAAAGACTTTTAAAACTACCAAGGAAGGAAAGGAATTTATAACGGGAATGTATGGCCCTGGGGAATTCTTTGGACAAGTTTCACTATTAAATAAAAAAGGGCAGTTTTTGGATACCGCTTCAGCTCTTAAAAAATCCAAACTTATTGGAATTTCAAAAAATGATTTCAATGCAATATTGCACAGCAATAATGAGATTTCAAATAAATTTATAGATATCATTTCCAATAATTTGATGGAGGTACAGGAACAGCTTATAAACATGGCGTATTCGCCGGTAAGGAAGAGAGCAGCCAAAGCTTTGCTGCTATTGGACAACAAAAATTCCACGAGCAATCCTGAAGTCCATGCCATTAGTATACAAAGGGAAGATTTTGCCAGCATGATTGGTACTGCTACAGAAACGGCTATACGGTCGCTTTCGGAATTTAGGGAGGAGGGGCTAATTAAAATGGACGCACACCATCGTATCATTGTGGTAGACAAAGAGGAATTGAATTATATAGCCGAAACAGAATAAATTGGGAATCACTCAGAGTTTTATAAGTTTTGAGGATATTCCCCTTGCGGCAGAAGGAGGGTGTAGGTGCTTCCAACATTTTGTTTGCTTTTAAATTTGATGCTCCCTTCTAAAAGATCCATATAGCGTTTTACAATGCTCAGGCCAAGTCCTGTGCCGGGGATGTTAACAGTATTTTTTGCCCTGAAGAAGCGGGTAAACAGATATTTTTGTTCATCCTTGCCAATGCCAATGCCCTGATCCTTTACCTTCAACACAAATTGATTGTCAAGGAAGGAAACTATGAGGGTAATCTCTTTTTCCGAATATTTAATGGCGTTCGAAAGCAGGTTAATTAAAATATTGTGCAGTATGTTTCTATCAGATATAATTAGGTTTGGTCCAAGGAAAACAAAATTTATTTTTTGGCCCTCCTTGCACAGATCGTTCACTTCTTCAATAATTCGTTTTATAAATTCAGAAAAATCGAAGGGTTCCATATTGGCAACCTCTATACCCCGTTCCAGTTTGTCCAGAGATAGAAAGTCGTTAAGAATGGAAGTAAAATGCTTTACGGATTCCTTTATTCTATCGATATGTTTTTGTTGGTTTTCCAGCAGTCCTGCCTTTAAGTATTTTTCAATCAAAATTATAGAGGAGAGGACAATAGTTATGGGCGTCCTTAATTCATGGGAGGCAATAGAAATGAAAGCACTTTTCATTTCATTTAATTCACGTTGTTTTTTTAGTGCCGCACTTATTTTTTTTGTGCGGTGTTTGATTATGGTTTCCAATTCATCCGTATAATCCTGTTTATTTTTTTCCAGTTTTTTGCGTACGGTGATGTCCTCGCCCGCACAAAGTGTAGCCAAAACTCCTCCCGAATTATCAAAAATGGTTGTATTTCTCCAGGCTATATTTTTTCTTTCCCCATTTTTACAGATAACCTCGCATTCAAAATAGGGAATCCACAGCAATTTTTTGTTTTCTGAATTGTAGTAGGTGTATTTGTCCCTAAGGGTTTTGGATGGATCTATAAAACGTAGAAACCAGTCTTTTCCAGACACTTCCTTTTGGGAATATCCAAAAATGCGAATGGCCTTTTTATTGATCAGTTGTACCTTTTGGTCGTTATCAACCAACAGAAAAAGGACTGGGGCTAAGTCTAGGTATTTCTTTATGGTTTTCTTTTCCCATTCTAAATTGTCTTTAGTGTGTTTCAGCAGTTCGGTCTTCTGGTGGCAGGTTCCGTCCTCAATGGAAATATGGCAAAGACTCTTGCCATTGCCATCGGGATTGGATCGTGTTCCAGTAATATAAACTGGAAAGGTGCCTATAGTGGGATGTGTAATCATTAAGGAAAAAGGAGCGGTAAAACCTTGTTGCTCAATCTCCTTTAATTTCAGGTATAGCTTTTTTGCCTCGCGCTTTGGCAGCAATGTTGAAAGTGAGTTTCCTATTAGTTCGGCCTTTTCTATGCCTAAAATAGAAGAGGCAGTGTAGTTACTATTTTCAATTTTAGCCTCCGCATTTAAAATTAATAAGCCTATTGGGGCAAAATCAAATAACTGCTCGTATTGGTTTTCGGTGGGCTTTGGCTGTGGAAGCGCGTTTGCCAATGGGGTTACAACCATTTCTTTGGAGAATTTACCTCCCTTGTTTTTAGAACGCATGGAAATAGGAAAAGAAGGCGATTTTAAAATTCTTTTCGCCTCTGGGGTTTTACTTTTTTTTGAAACTTCCTCAGCGCCCATTTTATGATTTTTTAAAGAAATGGATGAAACGTTTTTTAAAATGGACTTAGACTCATTTGATATCAAAGTACTAAATCATCTATAGCAAGGTCTCTATGGAATATTAAATACAGTTGCCTATTAAATTCTAAAGGTACGCATTATTTTAAGCATAAATAGTTGATAATCAAAAAAATAATTGAACCCTGAAACTGATAATATTGGGATATATAACGGGAAAAGGATTGTTGTAGATTTTTCTTTTGGTTTCCGTTCTATTCCTAAAGCCCATATGCTGTTGGGCAAATATAATTTGAATCATATTACTGACTTCTAAGTTTTAAAATTAAATAAAAGAACTTACAGATGATTCAGGTCATTTCACAACATCCGATTATGCGGTTATTTTATGGTAACAATTTAACAGGCGGTATGTAGCACATATTGCTTCCATAACTTAAATTTTTATAAAATGAAAAAAGTAATCTTAGGTTTTCTGTTTTTTGGACTAACCAGCCAAGCCTTCTCTCAAATTATTGAGTTGCCCGAGATATTTATTTATCCCGTTAATTACAAATATATCGCTTCAGTAGATACTGAGGATATCGATCTCAATGTTTTAAATGTTGAGCTAAAAGCTGCTACTTATAATGTAACGGATAAGGAATATTACAGCGATGAGTATGACAGCTACGATGTTTCGTTTTATATCCCGCAGGGGTACTTGGCCGCAGCTTACGATAAGGACGGCCACTTGCTAAGGACCATAGAAAAATACAAAAGTGTTAAGTTGCCAATAGCCGTGAGTAAGGCCATAAACCAACGTTTCCCCAATTGGATCGTGGCGAGTGATGTTTATAAAGTAACCTATTCTGACGAGAAAATTATGGCCAAAAAAATCTATAAGATGAAGTTGACCAACGGGAATGAAACCATAAAGATAAAAACGGATGAGGAGGGTAATTTCTTGTAATAAGTAAATTCAAATAACTAACCAATTTGTTGCCAACACTCTTAAGGACCTTTTGTGGGGATCAATTATAGTTCTTGAGAGTGTTTTTAGTGTATATGAAAAGCTATTAATGCTTGAATAAAGAATTTCGCCCAATACCATCCGGTATTTAAAAATTAAATTTTACGATGAAGTACGATAAAGATATATGGGAAAATAAAATGCATGGAGATGTATTTAAAATGAAATCAACTTTGCTGTATATCAAGGAGGATATCCCCGAGGTTATGAAAAATGTTACCTATTCAAGTTACGATCGGGCTATTCCCAATTTATTTGAAAGATTGTTGGGCTATAAAAATGAACTCCTGGATATTGAACAGGAAGTTGATGCCATTTTGGAAGAGATAAACATATTTGCGAACAGAATAAATTTATTGGCCATACACGAAGCTCCTAATGCTGTTATAATTTTGGAGGAGACCCACAACATCTTAAACGTACAAGTGGAAAAACTGAATACGGATTATAATAAAACGAAAGACGACATTTTAAATTTTACTGCCCATTTAAAAAACGAAAAGTAAAAAAGTAGGCGAAATGACGCAGGTCATTTGGTGCAAGAGGGAGGTATATTACCTTTAATATTATTAACAATTAAAACTTATATACGATGTCACTTATTAATTTTAACAACAGAAGATTTCCTTGGTTTAACAATGAACTTTCCTCTTGGATAGATTCAGATTTGTTTGATGAAGATTTATTTTCCAATGGAAATGGAAAAAAAATTCCCGCAATGAACATTAAGGAAAACAAGAACGATTTTGAGGTGGAATTATCTGTTCCCGGATTTCAAAAAAAAGAAATTGAAGTAGCTCTCGAAAATGATCAACTTATTGTGAGCGCTGAAAAGTCAGCAAAGGACATTCAGGAAAATGAAAATGGCTATACCCGTAAAGAATTTAGTTACAACTCCTTCGAAAGAAGAATGAAACTTCCTGAAAGTGTGGATGCAAAAAAAGATGTAAAGGCAAACTACGACAATGGAATTCTCAAATTGAAACTACACAAAAAAGAAGCGGCCAAAATTCCACCAAAAAAAATGATCCAAATTGCTTAAGATTAAGAAAATTGAATTATTTGAGGAGGTAATTTTAATTTTCCAAAAACTAATCCGTAACGCGTTACAGGGTTGGTTTTTTTTATAATTAAAAAATACGCTTTCAACTGATTAAGGTCATTTTGATTTTTTACGGTTTCGTTTTACCTTTAAGAATAAATTAGTTTCTATAATTAACTTAATATATTATGGCACGTATTAAATTTAATGACAAAAAAATGCTCCATAAAAAACAGCAACTCCTTTCTTGGCTGGATTCCAATTATCTTTACCAGCAGTTTCCAACCTTACTCAATAAGGTTTCTTTCAAAGGTTTTAAAAAAAAGGTAAGGCCATTTGGAGAATGAAAGTGTAAAATAGAAAATCTTGCTGTTGATTTTAGAGATGTGTGAAAATAAAGGGAAATACAATACCGTTATAAATTAGCCTACTATTGAATGGATTCAGAGAATTAATTATTTGAAACGGTATTTTATTTTTCCCATATAACTAATCCTAGCATAGTGCTTTGGGTTAGTTTTTTTATTATTGGCAAGCGTCAATGTCCTTTCGGCTATAGTTTCTTTAAAACCTTTTTTATATTCGCCTGGGTTGCCAGGCCCGTACCTTCAATCATTGTTGCCGCCACGCCACAGACCACGCCCCATTTCAGCATTTGAGCCGGAGATGATTCAAGTAATATTCCATATAGTAGTCCTGCAACCATACTGTCGCCAGCGCCAATAGTACTTTTCTTTGGGAATTTTGGATTTCCTTGGTAAATAATCTTGTCTTTATAAGCCAAAAAGGCCCCGTCTTTACCTAAGGAAACAACTACATATTGCACCTTTTCAGAATGGATTAATTTCAGGGCCACCTCCTCTTGCTCACGGGAGCTTAACGATTCTCTACCTACGAGATTGGCGAGTTCCTTTTGATTTGGCTTTATTAAAAACAATGGGTACTGTAGTGTTTCCCGTAATACCGGTCCCGATGAATCCACAATAACCTTTACACTTTTGGGAATATTGTTAAGCAAGGAAATATAATAATTTAACGGGACGCTTTCAGGAATGCTGCCGCTGAGAACAAGGATGTCACCTTCCTGAATGTTATCATGAATTGTTTTTCTTATTCTAAAAAGTTCATGATTTGATAGCACATTTTCTGGCATTCCGAACCGATATTGCAAACCGGATTGGGTATCCCTCACCGCAAAATTTTCGCGGATAGGATTTTTGACCGTTATAGGGCGGGGGTGTATTTTTTCCTTTAGAAGCAATTGGGTCGACAAGCGCCCATGCTCTCCGGCGCAAGGATAAATGCAGGTTGAAGTTACTTCCAGTCTTTTGAGCACTCTCGTAACGTTTATTCCACCCCCGCCCGGAGCGTATGTAATGGAATGGCATTTTAATTTTTTATCGGGAACAATTCCATCCACATTTGCGCTTTTGTCTAAGGTAGAATTTAGAGTAAGGGTTACGATTTTCATATTCTAATTAGAAAAATTTCACTTCTTGCGGTTGAAGGATTTAACAAAAGGAAGTATTACGATTTTACGAGTGGGATTAACATGTTTTCAAGTTGGATGATGAAGGGTATTTGTCCCTTAAGAATTTTTGTCTTTGCTTCTGAAAAACTGAACCATGCTACCTTATCAATTTCGGGATAGCTATTTATTTTTCCGCTGTGTGGAGGCCACTCAAGGGAAAATGTATTGCTGTGTAGGTTTGTGGGATCAAAATCGCTCTGCATTGCTGCTGCATGCACCCACTTTCCACTTTGTTGCTTTTGCGATATTAAAGGAATTAACTTCCCTTGAAGCGGAATGCCCAATTCCTCTCCTGCCTCCCTAAGGGCGGCAGCCATGATACTTTCACCTATTTCCATTTCTCCTTTCGGAATGGACCATGCGCCCAAATCCTTTTTGGCCCAAAAAGGTCCGCCGGGATGTGCCAGTAACACCTTCCATTCGCAGTCCTTTTTGGTATATAGCAAAATGCCAGCACTTTCCTTGGGCATAGAATTTTATTTTGTTTAATCCATTAGGTTAAAAAATTATAAACTTTCCCTTCGCTTAAAATACTAGCTCAGGGCACATTCACAGACTTCCTTTTTTAAAAGAGGATGAAAGAATTTTAGAATCTATTGCTTGTTAAGCGCCTCCAGCTTTTTTTCAAGGGCGGCAATTATCGCATCGCTTTTGTGTGAGATATTGGAAATAGCCGTATTGAGGCTCTTTTCAAATTCCACCTTTCTTTCATGGGCTGCGGTGGCAATATCGTCCTTTACACTTTTTATTTTTTCACTCAGTTCACGGGTCGTTTCTGCAGTTGTATCTTTAATCATCTGCCGGGTTTTAGAGCCTTTTTGGGGGGCGTATAAAATTCCTACTACCGTGCCAATTACCGCACCTGTCAATAAAGCAAAGACTACATTTTTTTTAGAAGTTTCCATAATGTGTTTTTTAAATTAATATCCTTTTTTGTTTTAAAATTATGGCAATTCCACCCTTTTGCAAATGATATTTGTCAGTCCATCAAGAAGCAATTTTTTTCCTTAAAGCGAAACTCTATGAGGCGATAGTGCCGAAAGAAAACTGCTTGGGAAAAAGGCCATCTGTGGAATTCGATACAGTTTGTGGGAACTGATGAATGTCATTTTTGAAACCATATGTCACTTCTATATTTGGGAATAAAGTACAGCTAATGGCCGCTTCAACTTCCTTATTGCTAAAATCGAAAAGCTTTTTTATCGAAATAAGCGATATGGGGTATTTTGCCCTGCGTTTTTTCCGGGAGGTATTCAGTACCCCTTTTGAGTGGAAAGAGCTTATACGGCAATGCTACCAAATGGGAAACCGCTCATTTTTTTTGGTGGGGGTTACGGGCTTTATTTTGGGCTTGGTCTTTACATTACAATCGCGACCTACCCTTTTGGAATTTGGAGCCGTGTCCTGGATGCCCTCTATGGTCAGTATTTCCATAGTGCGGGAGATAGGCCCGGTAATAATTGCCCTTATTTGTGCGGGGCGTATTGGCTCGGGTATAGGAGCCGAATTGGGATCTATGCGGGTTACGGAGCAAATAGATGCGATGGAGGTTTCGGGGACAAATCCATTTAAATATTTGGTAGTCACAAGAATACTGGCTACCACATTAATGCTGCCGTTACTTATCATTATGGGCGACACGATAGCCTTGTTGGGTTCTGCCATAGTAGAAAATTTGAAGGGGCAGGTATCGTATATGCTTTATTTTAACCAAACGTTTAACGCCCTTCAATACAGCGATGTAGTTCCGGCTACCATTAAATCATTTTTCTTTGGGTTCGCCATTGGACTGGTGGGGTGTTACAAGGGGTATAACTGTACCCGCGGGACTGTAGGAGTGGGAGAGGCGTCAAATGCCGCCGTAGTGTACACCTCCATGCTATTGTTTATAATTGATTTTATAGCTGTATTTATTACTGACATTTTTTTTGATATCTGATGGCAAGTACAACCACTAAAATACCGGTGCTCGAAATCCAAAACCTCCATAAAAGTTTTGGGGATAACCGGGTGTTGAATGGTTTCAACCTGAAATTGTATGAAGGTGAAAACGTTGTGGTAATGGGAAAATCGGGTTCCGGCAAGTCGGTTATGATTAAATGTTTGGTGGGCCTGATGGAAGCCGATAGTGGTCTTATAAGAATCAAGGGGAACGATATTGTTAAATTGGGAAAAAAGGAGCTGGATCTTCTACGGACGGAAATAGGGTTTTTGTTTCAGGGAAGTGCCCTATACGATTCCATGACCGTACGGGAAAACTTGGAATTTCCCCTTAGGAGACACTGGGAAAAAATTGCCCCTTCCAAAAACCGGACCGCGCTGGTGGTTGAAGCTTTGGAAAACGTAGGGCTGGCACAGGCCATTAATTTAATGCCCGATGAGCTATCGGGGGGAATGAAACGAAGGGTAGCGCTGGCGAGAGCCCTTATTTTGAAGCCAAGCATTATGTTGTACGATGAACCCACTACCGGGCTGGACCCCATTACGGCCAAGGAAATCATCCATTTAATGCGAAACGTTCAAAAAACCTACAACACCTCTTCGCTCATAATTACACATGATGTGGACTGTGCGAGGGTAATCAGCAACAGAATTATCCTGTTAGTAGATGGAATCAATTATGCGGAGGGTAGTTTTCAGGAGCTCTATACTTCTGAAGATCCAAAAGTAAAGGCCTTTTTTAAAACTTAGTTATTATGCAAATGTCAACGGCCACAAAAACAAAAGTAGGGATATTTATAATCGCTGGCACGCTATTATTAGTGGCAGCGCTTTATTTTATTGGAAACAAGCAGCATATTTTTAGTAAGAATATGGAAGTGTTTGCGGTATTTCAAAATGTAAATGGGCTACAGCTTGGAAATAATGTAAGATACTCTGGTATAAATGTAGGTACCGTGAGTAAAATAGAGATGATAAATGAGGCCAAGATTGTAGTGCAGATGATGATTGAACGGAAAACGGGTGAATTCATAAAACAGGATGCCATTGCGACCATTGGGTCTGACGGTTTGGTGGGAAGTATGGTTGTGAATATTATTCCCGGAAAAGGGAATCTGCCAACCATTGTCCCCGGCGATACCATTACATCCTATAGTAAGATTGGCGCAGACGATATGCTTTCTACCCTCAATGTAACCAACGAAAATGCGGCGCTGCTCACTTCCGATTTATTAAAGATCACACAAAAAATCCTCAATGGAGAAGGAGCCTTGGGAGCACTCATTACCGACTCCATACTTACAAGAGATCTTCGGCAAACCTTGATTAGCCTAAATAGCACCGCCCATGGTACCGATAGGGCCATAGCGAATTTGAACCAAATGCTATCAAAAGTAGATATGGAAAAAAGTGTTGCGGGACGTCTACTTAATGATCCCGGCCTAGGTACTGAGGTAGGTAATATAATAAGCAATTTGGAAAAATCAAGTAGGGAAATTTCCGAAACCACGGAAAAACTGGATCTACTTATTTCGGATATCAATAATAGTAAAGGCACCTTCAACTATATTGTTACAGATGAGGCGCTTCCAAAACAAATAGATAGTACGCTTTTAAACATAAAGGAAGCCTCCAAAAAATTGAATGAGAATATGGAAGCTTTAAAGCACAACTTTTTTTTCCGTAGCTACTTCAGAAAACAGGAAAAGGAAGCGAAAAAGAAGGCCAAAAGTGAATAGGAGAATGCATACTTTTTTTTGCGTAAGCTTAAATTACACTTGTAGACTGGATTAATAAACAAGTTTCTGTAGTTGGACCACCGCTTCGTTATAACCGATCTCAAAAATGGTATCCATCGCTTTCCAATCAAACATACCGAAATGCGATAAGGTTGGTGGAGCAATGAGCACATCACATTTTGACAATTTTGATAAACTCTGGTTGTCAAGGCTAATTTGATACGCCCTGTTAGCCACTTGATATGAATACCGCAGGGATTTCATGGAAATATCTTCCAATTTGTTTACATATACGCCTATTACGGTATCGCAAAGTTCTTCAATAGGCGCTACGGGGAAATTATTGAGCACCCCGCCGTCTATGTAGAGCGAATCATCTATGATAACCGGGGTGAAGATTCCCGGAAAGGCGGAGGAAGCAAGGATGGAAGGAATAAGGCTGCCTGACTTAAAAACCACTTCCTTTCCGGTAACCAGATTTGTGGCGGTAATGAATAGCTGTTTTTGCAGGGTTTTAAAATCATCTTTAGCAAAAAACGGAAGGAAGTCATCATAAAATTTTGATGTATCTATAAAGCCAGGCTTATTTCTGGCATACCGTTTATAATGAAATATAGAAACTCTTTTAAAGAAAGCCAGTATTTCCTGCCAGGTATTTCCATTGGCGTACAAGGCACCAACAATAGCCCCTGCGCTGGCGCCAGCAATATGGGTTATGGTAATATTTCTTTCCTCAAGAGCCTTGATAACCCCGATGTGCGCCGCTCCTCTTGTGCCGCCACCCGATAATACTAAGCCTATATCCATCTTTTTAGGGTGCAACTTTAAATTAAACCTTTCATTTTCTTACAAGCTTTCGCTAACGCTATTGCCTACAGCCTTACATTTTATGGCCAATAAGCAATAGCCCAATATTTATTTGGTTGTTTTCAAATTCTACTTTCCTTTGCGCGGCTTGAACCCGATGAGGGGGCGGGCTTCCTGGTCCCTTTTTTCCATATCTTCCTCCAGTTTTTTATATTCACTGATGTCCTTTATGGTCACTACTGCCGCCACTACCTTGTTTTCGGTATCAACTATGGGCCTGCCGCTCAATAATACCCTGTGCAACTCATCGGTCATTAAATTTTTCAATAGTACATCCACATCGTCCGTTATTTCGCCCTTGAAAGCACGTGCCGCCGGTAATTCCTGGGCCGGAAAGGTTTTATTGCCCTGAGGATAAAGCACTTTAAAATGATCGGAAAAATTAATGGAAATCTGCGAATCCTCTTCAATTCCGAAAAGTCGGTTGGCCACTTCGTTGGCCAATATTACCTCTTTTTCATTATTGGCCACCAGCACACCGTCGCTTATGTTCTCTAATATCAAATTCAGTTTTTGTTGGCTTTCATATAAGTCGGACATAAGTTTTTCCTCTTCCTCTTCCTGCTGCAAAGCCTCTGTTATATCACGTACAATGGCAAATAGGTTGCCGGTGACCATATCGGCAGTGGCGTTCCAGGACAGCCATTTTAGGGTGCCATCCTTGCAAAGCCAGCGGTTTTGAAAGTTAATTAATTCGGTGCCTTTGGCAAGTTTTTCAAGTTCCTTTTGGGTTCCTTCTAGATCCTCGGGATAAATAAAGGCTGCAAAAGGTTTGGTGAGGAGTTCGGCCGTGCTGTATCCCAAAAGTTTGCCCAAGGCGGGATTTACCTTTATAAATTTTTCGTTTGTTGCGATTACCATGCTATCCAAGGACAAATTAAAGAAAGTATCTGCGGCCTTTAGGGAATCTATTCCAGACTTTCTTTCCGTAATATCGGTGGAAATATTGCCAATGGCATAGATTCTATTTTCAGGATCAAAGAGAGGGAATTTCACTGAAAGATAGGTGTGTGGGCCGGAGGGGAGGTCAAAATTCTCTTCTATCTGTATTTCCTTTGCCACCTTTATGACTTCCAGATCTGCATTGCGATAGCGGTCTGCAACTTCCGTTGGCAGAAATTCGTGATTGGTGCTTCCCACGATATTCTTTCCATTTATGGGAAAGAGGGATTGAAATTCCTTGTTCACAAATAAATATTCCCCATTAATCTTTTTTACTGAAATGGCACTGTTGGTATTGTCGATTATAGACTGCAGTAATTTTTCGTTTTTCAACAATGCCTGTTCCGAAATTTTCTTTGCCCGCAATTGTGATCTTAAAATAAAAAATACCGTAGTTAGCATACCTAGGGAGAGCATAATAAGGCCCATGGAAACCCATAGCCATATAGGGGTTGTAGTGAGCGGAATTATATTCCATAAGATAATACCTAGCAGGAACATTACCACCATATTGATGATATAGCCCGCCAAAATCTTTTTTTCAAAGGAGATTTTCATAGACTGGAATTTTTTAAAATATATCGTAAAAATAAGGTGGAAGACGCTGAGGTAATATGATAAATATCAGGCCTTTTATAATCCAAAGTTTATAGGGGAATTGTCTTAAGTGGCTATTGAGTAGAGCAGAAAAATTCCGTTAGCTGATAAATATCATTTACAGGTACATATCAAAATAATACTTTTAGATAATCACTAAACTCAAGATTATGAAAAAGAAGTTTTTACTGCCGACGGATTTTTCCAAAAATGCCTGGAGTGCGCTTAAGTATGCCAGCAATTTGTATAAAAATGAAGAAGTGGATTTTTTTCTTCTCCACGCATTCACTGTAAACAATTTTGTTCTTGACAGTATGATGGTGCCCGAACCTGGCGAAAAATGGTATGAGGATGCCAAGGCGAAGGCAGCATTGGAAATGGAGAAACTGCTGAAGAAGATAGAAATTTTGGATGTTCCATCAAACCACACCTATTTTACCCACACTGTGTTTAATTCGCCCCTAGAGGCCGTTACCCAGTTTGTGGAAGAAAAGGATATAGATATGGTGATTGCCTCCACCAAAGGAGAATCGGACGACGTGGGCACCCTCATGGGCAGCAACAGTATTG
This sequence comes from Aequorivita sp., assembly GCA_049646885.1. Classification (GTDB taxonomy): domain Bacteria; phylum Bacteroidota; class Bacteroidia; order Flavobacteriales; family Flavobacteriaceae; genus Aequorivita. The sequence goes on from JBARWQ010000054.1 coordinate 50,011, forward strand.
ACTTTATGGAATACGTGCGCAATTGCCCGGTGTTGATAATCCCCGCCGATTTGGACTTTATGGAGCCCAATGAAATTGTTTTCCCTACCAGCTTTAAGACACATTTTAAGAGAAGGGAGCTGGCCCACCTATATGAAATAGCAAAAATTACAAATGCCCCGGTTCGCATTTTATATGTTTCCAAGGAAGAAAACCTTTCGCCCCAGCAAAAAGTGAAAAAGAACTTGTTGGAGGAATGTCTGGATGGACTTGAATACACCTTCCATACCCTACAAGATACCGATGTGTTAACGGGTTTAAATGTTTTTGCCCAAAGCAGGAATAGCGGAATGATAGCATTTATCAATAAAAAACACGCCTTTCTGGCTACCATTTTTTCCAAACCCATGGTTAAGGATCTGGGCTTTAATGCAAAAGTGCCGGTGCTGGCCATGCACGATTGGCGGAATTGAGGTGTTTTAATTTATAACCATTGGCAATAAACACCAGCAGCGGATGCGTAATTTATTTCTGTTTAAAAAAAATTAATGTTATGACTACAGCAACCCACTTAAAATTCATTGAATGGCGAAATACAGCAGGTTTGCATGAAGATGCAGTACAAAGTATTTCGGAACTCAATTTTCTAAAAGATGAACTGAAGTTTCTAAGAAACTTAATGACCGAGTATACCTTAAACATCATTGTTGAAAAAGCTATGGCGGATGCGGCTAAGATCAATACTGATTTGGGCAGTTACACTTATAGAGTGCAACAGCTTTTAAAAGACCTAAAAGTGCATGCAGCCCAACTCAAGGTGCTTCTGGACGAAATTGATGAACCCAATGAGCTGCAGGTTTATAAGGGAAAGCATTATAAACTGATGCTTGATACTTTGGATTTACATTTGGATGTAAAAAAGACAAAGCGTAAAATATTTTCGCTGATCGTGCAACTTATAAAGAAGGAGAAACAAATAAAAATTTTGAATCCCTAATATGGGGAGAAAGTATTCTTTTCAAAATTTAGAGCCGAATGTCGCCATATAGGCATTTCCATAAATACCTATATTTCGAACTTAATTATTATTCTAGAATAAACTTGCTTATTTAACCTCAGTTTTACCCATTTGGTTTTTACAATCTGTTGAATAGCTTTAGGAAACCTGCAGCGATGAAAGTGATGTTTATAAGCTAACCATTAATGTCCTTTCTTTAAAATGAGTCTTTTATATTTTGGTATTAAATTTACTTGTTACAATACCCTTCTCATGGAAACATTTATTCATTTTTTTTCTTAGGATCGCATTTGGAATCAAAGATAAGGCAGGAAAATACTTTCATTTTGGAAATCATGTTTCTGATGTAAAAAGTTTTTAAATTGAAATGTGAATAATATGATAATTATCATCTTGAACTTTTCAATTAGGCAGTAAATTTATTTCATTAAGAACCTTTTTTTAAGTATGTTGTGCTATATCGAGTGCTTTAATTTTTGAAAACACCTTGCACATAGATATGTATTAATATGGATATGCAAAAACTTCCGAGTATACTGAAATATAAACATCTGGGAATATTTACCCAAAATGCCAACGTTATATTTCTAAGGAAGGATAGCGATGTATGTATTTCTGAAGGCTTCGAAGCATTTACCAGAGTTAGGATTTCTACGAAAACCAATTCTATAGTGGCGAGTCTGAATGTAGTAACTTCCGACATATTATTGGTAAATGAAGTAGGATTATCCAATACTGCCGAAGAAAAATTAAATGTATATGATGGCGAATTTCTTACGGTTTCACATTTGGAAACTATTGAGTCGTTAAGACATTTGAGGGCAAAAATATATAATCATAGATTGGACTATAACGCATATCAGGACATCATCAATGATATCGCAAAGGGAGATTATTCAAATATTGATATATCTGCTTTTATTACGGCTTGTGCGGGTGAAAGAATTGACATTCATGAAATTGCGGACCTTACAAAAGCTATGATTGATTCTGGTGTTCAATTAAAATGGAATAGGGAGATAGTGTTGGACAAACATTGCATTGGCGGCTTACCTGGAAACCGAACGACACCCATAGTTGTATCTGTTATTACGGCCTACGGTCTTACCATGCCTAAAACATCATCCAGAGCAATAACTTCCTCAGCAGGAACCGCGGATACTATGGAGGTCATAACCGATGTATCCCTCTCTCCCGAGCATATAAAAGTGGTTGTTGAAAAAGAAGGAGGCTGTTTTGTTTGGGGGGATGCAGCGCATTTAAGTCCTGCAGATGATTTATTAATTAAAGTTGAAAAGGCACTTGAAATAGATAGTGAAGGACAACTTATTGCCTCCGTACTTTCCAAAAAAGTAGCTGCTGGCTCAACACATGTTATCATTGATATGCCAGTTGGAGAAACAGCAAAAGTCCGCAGTAGAAAAGCGGCTAATTTATTGAAGAAGCATTTTGATTACGTTGGCAAGGAAATCGGTTTGGTCATAAAGGTCGTCATCACAAATGGTTCGCAACCTGTTGGTAATGGTATTGGTCCCGTACTTGAAGCTATCGATGTTCTAAAGGTTTTACGAAATGATGTGGATGCTCCCAAGGACCTTAAAGAACGGTCACTTTTAATTGCGGGTGAACTTTTGGAATTATCTGGAAAAATCACGAAAGGAGAGGGAACCAAAACGGCCACCAAATTATTGGAATCTGGGTTGGCGTATGCTAAATTTAAATCTATCTGCCTAGCACAGGGGAGATTTACAGAACCCATAATTGCGTCCTATTGTAAAAGTATATGTTCAGACATCAATGGAACACTTATAAGCATAGACAATCGGAAAATAGCAAAGCTTGCTAAATTATCCGGTGCCCCAGAATACAAGGCATCCGGTGTCCAATTAAATGTGCATTTGGGATACACAATAAAAAAAGGACAACCTTTATATACAATTTTTGCGGAAGCAGAGGGAGCGCTAAAATATGCCTTAGACTATCAAAAAAGACATAAGAACATAATGATCATTAGAAAAAATGAAAAATAACATCTTGTTCAGTCTTCCCGGAAACGAAGAACTATCCGCAAAACTTTCAATTATCCTGAATTTTGAATTGGGCAATTTGGTACTTCGTAAATTTCCCGATGGCGAAACCTACATTAGAATTCTTTCCAATGTAAAAGACAAAAACGTTTTTTTTATATGCACATTTCATCAACCAGATAGCAAATTACTGCCTGTATATTTTCTGAGCAAAGGAGCAAAATCCTTGGGGGCAAAAAAAGTATTTTTGATAGCGCCTTATTTAGCCTATATGCGCCAGGATAAAATATTCAATGCCGGAGAAGCGGTCACTTCAATTTATTTTGGGCAACTTATATCCCAATTTGCGGAAGGTCTTGTGACTATCGATCCACATTTACACCGAATTCGTCCTCTTTCAAATGTATATCATATACCGTGCAGTGTAATTCATGCAGCAGGGGAGATTTCGAAATGGATAATAGAAAACGTTTACAATCCCCTTTTATTAGGCCCAGATGAAGAAAGTATGCAATGGGTTTCGGAAGTGGCAAAAAATGCAGGTGCTCCTTTTATAATATTGAAAAAAAACAGACGGGGTGATAAAGATGTTGAAGTTTCAGTTCCGGATGTAAGCAAATTTAAACACGCAACGCCAGTTTTAATCGATGATATTATCGCTACGGCACGCACGATGATGGCAACTGTTAAACTTTTGAAAGATAAAGGGATGAAACCGCCAATTTGTATTGGTGTGCATGCTGTTTTTGCTGGAAATGCCTATGAGGAGCTTTTGGATTGTGGTGTTGATAGGATTGTGACCTGCAATACAATACACCATCCCTCGAATATTATAGACCTAAGCGTGATTTTGGCAGAAGGGATTGAAAAATTACTTCACGAAGAAAGAGGTAATCACAAAAAAGAAGAGTAATTTTTGGTTCCCTAAGTTTGGTAAACACTTTTACAGGCCTTTAAAGAGTTATTAAATATGGAAAAAGAAATTTGCTAGGTAAGTAATCAGGAATTTCCTGTGGAAAATCTTGTAGCGGGTGCATCAATTACGCAACCTATATTTAACTTGATTAAGAAGGAACATTCAGGTTTTACTGCCGATAAATTCATTTCCCGTGATTTACTTGTTGGTTACAGGGAAAAATATCTTGAATTACTACTTAAAAAGGAACATAAGTAGCTGTCGGCCCTTGACAAAGAAGTTAACAAGGCAATAGGCAATAACGAATTGCTTTCAGAAAATATTGAGCCCGAGATTCAAACTGACCTTACAATTGGCCAAAAATTAGCAGATAAGATTGCTACATTTGGCGGTAGTTGGGTATTTATTGTCATTTTCTTCTCCTTTCTGCTTGTATGGATGTTTATAAACATTTGGATATTCACAGTATTCTTCAAATAATTAAAAACGGACATAAAATTAAATTTTTCAAAGATGAAGCAATTAGAAAACAGGGTAGCGTTGGTTACGGGAGCAGGGTCAGGAATTGGGAAGGCTATTGCGCAGCTTTATGCAAAAGAAGGTGCAAAAGTAGTAGTAAATGATATTAGTGTTAAAAATGGTCAATCTGTAGTTGAACAAATAAAATTGAAAGGGGGTAAGGCGATTTTTATTGAAGCAGATGCCTCTCAAGCTGATGAAGTTCAAAAATTAATTCAAAAAACAGTAGAAAACTATGGAAGATTGGATATTGCTTGCAACAATGCCGGAATTGGAGGAGAACAGAATTTAACGGGTGAATATTCTTTAGATAGTTGGAAAAAAGTTGTAGATATTAATTTAAATGGGGTGTTTTTTGGTTGTAAATATCAACTCGAACAGATGGAAAAAAATGGTGGTGGGGTAATTGTTAATATGGCTTCTATTCACGGTACTGTAGCTGCCCCGATGTCTTCTGCTTATACTGCAACTAAACACGCAGTTGTTGGATTGACAAAAAACATTGGTGCAGAATATGGACAAAAAAACATTAGATGTAATGCCGTAGGCCCTGGATATATAAAAACACCGTTATTGGAAGTACTTGACCCAGAAACACTGGAAATCATTAAGGGCAAACACCCTATGAATAGATTGGGCACATCTGAAGAAGTAGCTGAATTGGTATTGTTTTTAAGTTCTGAAAAATCATCCTTTATGACAGGCGGTTATTACTTGATTGATGGTGGGTACACTGCTGTATAGCAGAAGGGGTTTTTACTTCAAATACAATAGAACTTATTGCGCTGGGAATTGCCATTACCGTGAGATGTGACGGTTGTATCGCTTTTCAGGTAAAAGACGCTTTAAGTTCTGGAGGCAGTTCAGAAGAAATTATGGAAACTATTGGTGTAGCCATAATGATGGGAGGTGGGTCTTCCGTGGTTTATGGGTGTGAGGCAATGGAGGCATTGAGTCAGTTTACTGTTTTGGAATCTTGAGTCTTTTTATTCCTTCCTTAATCTTCGGGGCTCAAATTTTGAATTATTATTTTTTAAACAATTGGGAGTTCAAAAATTTTACCCATTAATACAAGGGGGGAGATTTTCGGCAACAAAATGCTAATCCGTTGTCCATTTAACTAAACAATTTATTTCAGATTTATTTTTCAAAATGATCTGGGTCATTTTAAATATCGAGGTAAAATAGAACCTTTGATTAGTTTAATTTAAAATATTATTAAATGGAAAAACAAGTTTTATACAATGACAATATGCATTTTGAACACCAACTGTGGAAACGGGAACTCGATTTTTGGAAAGATGAGTTAAAATCGTTTAACAACAGATTAAGTGAACTCGCAACACGGTGGACAAACAAGGATGTACTGGCACAATTAGGGCACTATCAGGATGAGTTCATACTTCACGGTGGCGTAATAGAAGATTTAGAAGAAGCTATTGAAGAACACGAAACACGTATAGCAGGGCAAAGCAAAATAGGCGAAGATGCCATAGACACCGAATTGGCCAAAAAACACATAGAATTTAGAAACCGGATAGAAACCCAAAGACAAATCTATTCAGAACTCAAAAAAGAGTTTTTTAGGTTTCTTGAAAGGTATTTGTAGCCTCTCATATATTTTTGGCTTTCCACTTAAAAATGATTGATAAGCATCTTAGGAATAGTTAGAATACTTATCTTTTGATCAGGTTGTTTTTTTGTGTAAATTCTAAGTAAGAAGATTTTCTATGCTTGTTTCTTATTAAGAATTAACTGAAGAAACATTTTTAGGATTTCAAATAATTTCTATAAATATGATTGATAAAATAGGGGTCTTAGGTTTAGGAAAAGTGGGTAGTCTTGTTGCTACCCTGCTAAGTTCAAAATATGCCGTAGAAGGTATGGACCACGCTGAGTCTGATGATACGTTTCCTTTTAAAAGCATAAAAGGAGATGTTTCCAAAGACAAATCCATTCGCGAATTTCTTAAAAACAAGCAAGCTGTAGTTTCTTGTCTGCCTTATTTTCTCAATGTAAAAATAGCCCAAACAGCAGCTGATATGGGCGTGCATTACTTCGATTTAACCGAAGATGTACCCACACTGAATGCTATTCGTAAACTATCAAAAAAAAGCAAAGCCGTTTTGGCTCCACAATGTGGTTTGGCACCCGGATTTATCGGAATATTAGGTGCCAGCTTGTATTCCCAGTTTTCTGAAATTCGGTCTGTGAAACTAAGGGTGGGGGCATTGCCTCTGCACCCTATGGGGCAATTGGGATATAGTTTTACCTGGAGTGCCGAAGGGGTGATCAATGAATACCTTAATGATGCCGAAACGATTCACAATGGTCAGCGTAAAATGGTAAGTTCTCTGGATGATGTAGAATCGATCAACATAAACGGGCGCCAATACGAAGCTTTCTCTACTTCAGGCGGGTTGGGAACCATGTGCGAAACTTTAGAAGGTAAAGTGGATACACTAAATTATAAAACCATGAGATATCCAGGGCATAGGGATGCCATGAAATTGTTGCTTTACGATTTACAGTTAAAAAATGATCGAAATTTGGCAAAAGAAATATTAAAAAACGCCTTGCCTCTGGTCGATGAAGATATTGTATTGGTTTATGCCGCTGTGGAAGGAAAGATAAATGGTTGCTTGAGAAGAAAGGAATTTAGCGAATCTTACCGCAGAATTAATTTGGAAGGTAAAGATTGGCGAGCCATAAGCTGGACCACCGCTTGTAGTATTTCGACTCTAGTAGATCTTGTTTCTGAAGGAAAATTAAAAAGAAAAGGGTTTATTAAGCAGGAAGACATTCCGCTAGAGATGTTCTTACAATCGCATTTTGGATCTATGTATGAAACATACAAAGACCCTAAATAAATATAAAAAAGGTTTTAAAAGGGCGTTAAATCTGTAATTTATAGTTTTATGATATTTACAAAAAGAAAAAACAGTGAAAATAATTTCTTGGAATATTAATGGAATAAGAGCAATAACGAAAAAGGATTTTTTTGAAACCATCAAACAATTAGACCCAGACATTCTTTGTTTACAAGAAACAAAAGCACAAGCTGACGAAGTAGAAAAGGCTTTGCGGCCTATGGGTAATTACAGCCAGTATTACAATTCAGCAAATAGAAAAGGGTATTCGGGAAGTACTATTTTGAGCAAAACAAAGCCACTTTCAATTACCTCAGATATGACTATTTCAAAGCACGATGCAGAAGGCAGAATACAGTGCGCCGAATATAAAGACTTTTATTTGGTAAATGTATATGTTCCTAATTCCGGTCAAAAATTAGAACGACTTGAATATAGAAAGAAATGGGATACAGATTTCCTGAAGTATTTAAAGTCCTTGGAGAGAACCAAACCTGTAATCATTGCTGGCGATTTTAATGTGGCACATAAGCCAATTGATTTGAAGAATGATAAGGCGAATTATAACAAAACTGCTGGCTATACCCAGATTGAAATTGATGGTATGGATAATATTATCAAAGCAGGATTTGTAGATTCTTTTCGATATTTCCATCCAGACGAAATTGCCTACACGTATTGGAGCTATCGTTTTAAGTCCAGGGAAAGGAACACGGGTTGGAGAATTGATTATTTTTTGGTCAGTAAGGCTTTGATCGGAAAAATAAAATCTGTGGACATATTATCCGACTATTACGGATCAGACCATTGCCCAATTGGTTTGGAAATCGAATTGTAACTTAACCAACAAACTAGGTTTTCTCATACCTTCCAGTTTTTTCTGTCAGTTCAATTCTATATACAACACCTTGCATAGCCTCAATAGTTTTCTGTTGTACATCTATTAGAGAATGGCTTATAGTTGTTTCACCGGTCATAAAAGGCATTACGGTATCCATCAATATTCTCATGCCTACTTCGCGCTGTTCCGGTGAAATTAATTCTTCAAATTTTCCCCAAGCAATTACACTTCGCCAATTGCTCATATTTTCCATATCGTCAACTTCAAAACAAACCTGTGGGTTTTTTCGCATCATATCAATTTTCATCCCTTCCTTTGTATGTCCATAGATATATGTTCCATCATAGGCATAGGTAACGGGTACTACATAGATTCTATTATTGGCATGACACCCAATTCTGCCAACTATTAAACTGCTTAAAACATGTTCAATTTGTCTATTATTTAGTGCGCCTAACATAATGATTTTTTCTTTTTTTGTGAGTCACTAAATAAAGTAAAAAAACCAACTTTCGAAATGATTTGAATCAGTTCAGGTTTTATATGTTCCTTTTATTTTTGAAAAACAAGTTCGGTGGACCCATAAAATTTATACCCACCAGAAGAAGATGGTTGTTTGGCGAACGTTAGGTTTATTTATTAATCCTAAAATACTGTTTTAAAACATCTGTTTGAAACTTACTTACAGCAGCTAAGTTGGGGTCTGCATTCATTAGCACCAACCCATAGCCTAAATCTGAGAGTTTACAATCTTGAATAATACTTTGATTCAACCCACTATAAACCAGCATAAAATGCTTGTGAACTTCAGCACCTGAGGCATTTGCTGATTTAATAGCTGCGGAAATAGCTGTTGTAATTTGTTTTGGCGATAGGCCACGGTCTAAAAGATCGCTTGCCAAATGCGTCATATTTTTAGCGTAATAAAAGTTCATGAAGTTTTGAACTGAATCTGCTATATCATACTCTTTAAGATATATTGCTAGTTCCATAATGTGTGATTTCTAAATTAATAATTTCTGCTTTACTCGATAATCGAGATTAAATGCTCTGTGGTTTACCTCAAAATCAGATTATATTTTCCAATACCAATGCTTCGTGAGCTTGCTTCGAATTTTTTACTTATATATTTTACGTGATAACATCCATAATTTGCGCTCTGCTTTGTATACCAGATTGACGCGAAACAATTCGTTCTTAAGAAGAAACACCAACTATTTCTATTGAATCAATAAATGGTCAAAATGTTGTTTTATAGATTTTTTTCATAATCAAAAACAATTCTTTTGAATGCTTTGAAATCTTTCGCGAAGGTGTTCATTCTTAAAGAGATTTGGTGGTGTTTTTCTCTATAATCAGCATCAGACAATCCTTTTTCTGCAAGTTCAATTCTCGATAATAACTGCTCATGTTCAACAATGCTGTCCTCTAAATCTTCAAATAAATCGGTGTAAATAGTATCAAGATTTTTTAGCATATTTTGATGTTTGGGATCATTCTTTTCAGAGGATTCTTTTTTCTTCAATAAATCATTAAAGAATCGAATCTCATCTTTCCAGAAATCAATAGTATCTAACCATTCCCTACTTTCAAAGTGTAAAACATCCAGTCCGGCACCCAGTAAAAATTTTGCTTTTGGATTTGAAATTTGTGTGTTCATAATGTTATATTTTAATTTGTTCTTATTGTCTGTTTTTTTCTATTTGAAAGTTGTTATTTATCAACAGTATATCTATTCAACAAACTTACCTGTAATGCTCTTTTGGCATCTTTTAATAATTGATCAACTTCTTCAATTGTGTTGTTTCTTATTTCTGCAATTTCTTCTAATCCTAAGTGCTGCTTAGTAAACATTTCAAAAACATTGCGCATCGCAGATGGTAAATTATTTAATACCATGGTTATGTGTTTTTGAATTTTTTCTTCACTTAAATCTTTGTCAATTTTTTCTATTAAGGCCTTTTCATTATTCTCTATAAATACGTGGTTTAATGTATAGTCATTATGGTTATAAGACATATCATCCAGTTCTTCAACCATCAGTAAATCTCCACCACCATCGGTACTATATTTTTCCTGCATCTCATCCCATTCTGGTTTAGAATAATCATCAATATTTTTAAAAAAAAGATCGTCAAATTCTTCTTCCACAATAATGTCTTCCAACAAATCGTTGGTTTTTTTAAATAACCAGGGATAGAATTTTTTCTCATCTTTTACCTCTTCTATGTTATTGTATATTTCAATGAAAAGTGGATCAATTATGTCGTCTGCCCTGTATTTATTTTTTGAAAAATGTCCTTTTTTTATGGCCGCTTTCAATTGGTTATTTATATACTGTCTTATTTGAGGCATTATTTTCAAGACTAAAGAATTAAAAGAAGCTTGGTCGTTTTCTTTTTTTAGTTGAATTAGATCAGGAAATGCTTGAGCAACGAATACGCGAAACTCTTTTTGCTGCTGGTAATACTTTACTGTACTTTTCATCTGTCTATAATATTTGTTTTTTAATGGTGGGATGGAACATCCAATTAGTCATTCCGCTGTGTGTTTGAAAATTAATAATGGATGTTTCATTTGTTTTATTTTTTTTGTTACTATAAAGGTGCGTACTTAATGATAGAAATAAAATGACTTAGATCAGCCCAAAAAATATAGCACTGACCCACATCATTTGAACTTCTATATGGTAATAGTACTTTTGGAATAACTAAATGAAAGATTTAAAAAGATGAATTCACGAATTAAAAAGTTTAATGAGCTCGGTATAAAAGATGTGGCGAGTATTGGTGGTAAAAACGCATCTTTAGGCGAAATGTATAATGAGTTAACCTCAAAAGGAGTTCAAATTCCCAATGGTTTTGCAACCACATCTTTTGCATTCTGGGAATTTCTGAAGGAAAATGAGATTCAAGTAGCTCTAGAAAAAATTCTAACCCAATTGGACAGGGAAACATATACCAATCTTGCGGAAATAGGGAAGCAAGCACGGAAACTGATTTTAGAAGCATCATTTTCAACTTCTTTTTCCAAGGAAATCTTTGATGCGTATGTTTCATTATGTGGCAAGGATTTAAAGGAGGTTGCGGTAAGAAGCAGTGCTACAGCCGAAGATCTTCCAGAGGCGAGCTTTGCTGGGCAGCACGACACCTACTTAAATATAAAAGGAAAAGAAGGCCTACTTGAAGCAGTAAAAAATTGTTTTGCCTCTTTATATACCAATCGCGCCATAAAATATAGGGAAGATAAAGGTTTTGCACACAACGATGTTGCTTTATCGGTAGGTGTGCAGCTTATGGTACGTTCAGACAAAGGATGTTCGGGAGTCGGGTTCACCATCGATCCTGAATCAGGTTTTGAAAATATTATGCTGCTGTCCGGGATTTGGGGATTGGGCGAGAACATTGTACAGGGTGTTGTTACCCCCGATGAGTTTTATGTTTTTAAACCGAGTTTGGCGCAAGGGAAATACCCCATTGTTCAGAAGAACCTGGGCGATAAGAAGCTGACAATGGTGTATGCGGATAAAAAGCAAGCTATAACTATTGCAAACATTGACACTCCTAAAGATAAACAGCAGAAATTTGTGTTGTCAGATGAAGAGGTAATCACTTTGGCCAAATGGGCAAAAATCATTGAGGACCACTACCAAAAACCCATGGATATAGAATGGGCAAAAGATGGTATCACCAATGAATTGTTTATTACCCAGGCGCGCCCAGAGACGGTACATCACACAAGGGACAAGAACATTTTTATGGAGTACAAGCTTTCGGAAAAATCAAAGGTGATGTCCCAAGGAAATGCGGTGGGCTCCAAAATAACGCATGGAAAAGCCCGTCTTCTTAAATCGCCACAAAATGTTGCGGATTTGTCTCCAGATACAATAATTGTTACAGATACCGTAACCCCAGATTGGGATCCGCTATTGAAACAAGTTGCTGGCATTGTAACAAACAAAGGGGGTAGAACGAGCCACGCAGCTATCGTGGCTCGTGAATTAGGGGTTCCTGCAATTGTTGGTTGTGGAAATGCCACAACTACTATTGTGGATAACGAAACCATCACTGTCTCCTGTGCGGAGGGACAAACAGGATATATCTATAAAGGAGAATGTGCCTTCACAAAAACGGAAATTGACTTTTCAAATATTAAAATGCCAGCCACCCAAGCCAAAATGATCCTTGCCGATCCTGACAATGCATTTCAACTGGCCGGATATCCAAATAATGGGGTAGGGCTACTCCGAATGGAATTCATTATTACCCATAAGGTAAAAGTGCATCCGATGGCTTTGGTGAAATTCAATCAGCTAAAAGAGGATTCGGTGAAGAAAAAAATTGAAAAAATCACGGAGACATATCCAGATAAGAAGGATTATTTTGTGGATAAGCTATCCCAGGGCATTGCAACCATTGCTGCTGCATTCTATCCAAAAGAGGTAATTGTACGATTGAGCGATTTTAAATCCAATGAATATGCAAACCTTATAGGTGGAAATGATTTTGAGCCTACTGAAGAAAATCCAATGCTCGGGTTTAGGGGAGCATCCAGATATTACAATGATCTATACACAGATGGTTTTTCTTTGGAATGTAAAGCTATTGAGAGGGTAAGGAATACAATGGGCCTTACAAACCTTAAAGTGATGGTGCCATTTTGCAGAACCGTTGAAGAAGGTAAAAAAGTACTTGTCGTTATGGAGAAAAACGGCTTGAAACGCGGGGATAATGGTTTGGAGGTTTATACAATGGTAGAAATTCCTAGCAATGTAATTTTAGCTGAAAAATTTGCTGCGATTTTTGACGGTTTCTCAATTGGCTCCAATGATTTAACCCAACTTACATTGGGTATTGACAGGGATTCGGAGTTAATGATGGATTTATTTGATGAAAATAATGAGGCCGTAAAACAGATGATTACAATGGCTATTCACGCTGCCCGTAAGTCAGATACCGCAATAGGTTTGTGTGGACAAGCACCCAGCGACTCTCCAGAATTTGCAGCCTTTTTGGTAAAAGAGAAAATAGATAGTATTTCGTTCAATCCAGACGCTTTGCTCAAGGGTATTGAGAACATCAATAAAGCGGAGAAAGATTTAATGGAATCTGGTGAAACGAGTGATTTGATTTTTTATGAATAAAAATCAAGACCTGACGTGCATCATTTTGAAAATCAATAGATATCGATTTCTTTGTGAAAAATATGAGTTGCGATGTGAATAATATTGCACGTTCATCTTCTAAACTATTTATGAAATCTGATTTAAGCCAATACAACTTTTACAACTGCAAATTGAAAGATACGTTTAACCTAAAATATAGAAACGATGGCACTAAATTTTAATCAATATGCAACAGAAGGAAATACTTTTATGAAAAAGTACTCCGAAGAATTAGGCCTTACCAAAAACCCAGACAAGGCAGGCCGTATTTTAACCACAATCCTTCACGGGCTTCGCGAGATGATATCTACGGAAGAATCCCTACAATTCATTGCCCAACTCCCTATGTTTTTGAAGGCGGTCTATGTAAATGGATGGACCCTGAAAACCAAAAAGGAGAAAATAAAAAACATGAATGACTTTATTGAGCTTTTAAGATCCATTAGTGGAACAACCTCCTTAGCGGATTTTAATTCTGATGGGATTGTCGAAGACGATATTTATTCCACATTCTATATGTTAAGACAATATGTAAGCAGGGGCCAAATGGAGGATATGAAAAGCCAATTGCCAAAACAGCTTAAGCGACTTTTTTATGACCATAGTTTTTAATAGGAACAGTAGGACGAAAAAGATTTGATGTGGTTGGATACAACAATACTGGGAGCATCCATCGAGATAAAATAAATTTTTACTTTTTGAAAGTATGAACTTCAAAAAAAATATACACTACTAAATGTTAAATTCAGAAAAAAACACTCAAACTGACCCAGGTCATTTCCCATAGTGGCAAACTGCTTTAAGTTAGCGGTATAATTAAAGATTGGCTTGTTCTTTGAAAATATAAAGAAATAGGTTCCTTGCTGTAGCTGTACAGGGGAATCTTGGGTGTCAAAAACATTCTTAAAAGCTTAATAGTTATTGTGTTGACTTTGTTGAAAGTCCATGGCTATCAAAAAGTTCCAAGGAATGCTTCGCACCGGTAATCTGGGACATTCAAATGTCCCAGATTATCTTTAAAATATAGTAAAGCATTGGTTATTTACCTGCCGTAAAGCAAGTGTAGCCAATATGAAACGATCAGAATTATTTTTACCAAAGTTGATTTATTCTTGTATGTTAGAGATAGGATATTTTGATGGATTGGTTAGGTACAAATAAAATCAATCGTCTCATTGGGAAACGGGAGGCCTTGGCTTCCCGTTTCTGTTTTAAGACATATTCTATACCCATGAAACTATAAAAATGAATAGGCTACTTATTCTTTTTTTATTATTTACGCTTACCCACTCTGCATAAAAATCTTTTTGATCTTTTCAAAATATCGGGGGAGATTGATGTTGATAAACATCAGAGGCAGTACGTTCTGTATTTATTTTTACAACCCACTTCCTGCACGGCCATTCGGGTTTTGAAATGCACCTTCGTTTGAAGAATAACAGTTAATTGAAAATATAATGACTACTTTAGAGACTATCTTTTATTCTATGCCTCGGCAAATCATTCCAACTTGAATATGAAAGTTAAAGGCACTACAGTTTTCGAAATGTTATCCCGTATGCGCAAATATTATCAAAAGCGCAATGCCTTTTTAAATGCTACCGCAGCAGACCCTATACGTTCAGAATTATACAATTTAGATCAACTGAAAAACCATGCCGCTATAGTGGCACGGTCCCATAGATTACTAAAAGGCAAACCAAAGGATACGCTTTTAAAAAGACTGGATGACAATGAAAAAACACTAATAGAGGTACGCAACCTACTGGTTGAAAGCATTAAATCTGACCAGGGAATAACACCTGCGGCGGAATGGCTCTTGGATAATTTCTATTTAATCGAAGAGCAAATTGTTACTGCTAAAAAACACTTGCCCAAAAAATATAGCGAAGGCTTGCCCTATCTGGCCAACGGAAACTCTATCGGTGTGCCCCGGATTTATGATATCGCCCTTGAAATAATTGCACACAGTGATTGCTGCATCGACTTAAATGGATTGAAGGGTTTTGTCTCGGCCTATCAATCAGAAAAAATCCTGACCCTGGGAGAATTATGGGCTATCCCGATCGTGATGAAACTTGCTGTTATCGAAAACCTTAGAAGGATTGCTGAAAAGATAGCGCTGGATATGATTGACAATAACATAGCAGATTATTGGAGCGGGCAAATGATCGAAACCGTAAAAAAAGATCCTGCTGATCTAGTGTTGGTCATCGCAAATATGGCCAGATCCAACCCCATTTTAAATAGTCCGTTTGTCGCAAGATTTACCCGGGAACTCCAGGGAAAAGGCCCCGCCTTTACTTTACCACTAAGCTGGCTGGAGCAACAATTATCCAAGAAGGGAATGGTCGGTGCCGACCTTGTTTGGCACGAAAACCAAAAACAGGCCGCAGATCAGGTATCCGTTAAAAACAGTATTGGCACATTGCGGTTCATCGGCTCAACGGACTGGCGCAAATTTGTAGAAACCTCAAGTATAGTAGAGCAAACCTTACGGAAAGACATTACCGGAATTTATCCCCAATTGGATTTTGCTACACGGGATAGATACAGGCACGCGATTGAAGCCATTGCAAAAGGCAGCCCTTTTTCTGAAACAGAAATTGCAGAAAAAACTATTGAATTAACCCAAAATCCAAATAGAACAGACGAACAATACAGACAAAAACATGTGGGGTTTTACTTGATAGGTAACGGCTTTGACCAATTAAAGGAAGCTTCGCAGATGCGCTTTACTTTAAAACAAGATCTAACCGGCTTTGTGAAAAAAAGGCCCACTTTCCTTTACCTTTCTTCAATTTTCATTCTCGCGTCCGCCATCGCTTTCGGGATGCTCTCGGTAGTTTGGTTCCATGGAGATTTTAGCTGGCAATTTCTTATACTGGTAGCTCTGGTATGTATGGCAGGCGCGGCTCATTTGGCTATTTCCTTTACCAACTGGCTGGCAACTATATGGATAAAACCAAAAATTTTGCCCAGGCTGGATTTTTCGAAGAACATCCCTGTTGCATACCGTACCCTTGTAACCATTCCAACAATGCTTTCGGGAAAAAATGAAATTGAAGAAAATGTGGAAGCGCTCGAAATACGTTTTTTAGCAAACCGGCGAAAAAACTTACACTTCAGTCTATTAACCGATTTTACGGATGCGGCCTCAGAAACAATGCCGGATGACCAGTCGCTCCTCAACTTGGTCAGTGAAAGAATTCAACAATTGAATGAGAAATACAGCCGACCTGGGCAACTGGATATTTTTTATCTTTTCCACCGTGCCAGAAAGTGGAACCCGAAAGAAGGTACATGGATGGGATATGAGCGAAAAAGGGGGAAACTTTCCGCCTTAAATGCGCTGTTAAGAAATGAAGATGAAAATGATTTTAGCCATATTATTGGAGACTATAGAGAGCTGAAAAATATAAAATATATAATCACACTTGATTCAGACACGCAGCTTCCAAGGGAGGCAGCCTGGAAATTAATAGCCACTATGGCCCACCCTCTAAACCGGCCTGTATTGGACGATAGAAAAAAACGGGTGGTGGAGGGGTATGGAATTTTGCAACCACGAGTAGCCTCCAATTTTCCCAAAGGCAAAACATCTCTTTATTTGCGTTTGCAAGGGGATATGAAAGGCATAGATCCTTATACCCGCACATCTTCTGACGTTTATCAGGACATCTTTAAAGAAGGTTCTTTTATTGGGAAGGGCATCTACGATGTTGATATATTTGAAAAAGTTTTGGGCGGACGTTTTCCCGAAAACAGTATCCTCAGTCATGATCTATTGGAAGGGTGCTACGCCCGTTCTGGCTTATTGAGCGATGTTATAGTATATGAAAACAACCCGCCCGATTATGAAGCGGATGTAAAACGCCAACATCGCTGGATCAGGGGCGACTGGCAAATAGCTGCGTGGACATTGCCATTTGTAAAAAATAAAAAGAGAGAGTTGGTGCGGAACAAACTTTCTCTTTTATCCCGTTGGAAAATAATGGACAATCTGCGCAGAAGCCTGTTGCCACTTTCTCTTTTATTGATTTTAGTCCTTGGTTGGTTCATTTTGCCCATACCTTGGTTTTGGACCCTCGCCGTTACCGTTATTATACTATTGCCCGTAATGGCGGCGGCTTTTCTGCAATTGTTCCGCCGTCCGGAAGATATAGATTTTAATGCCCATATTTCTGAAGTAGGTAGTTCTGTCAAGGAAGTATTATTGCGCTTTATATTTGGGATAGCTGTATTGCCCTACGAATCCTATAGGTTTACAGATGCTATCATCCGGACCAACTGGAGAATGCTCGTAAGCGGTAAAAAACTTTTGGAATGGACCCCCTCTGCAACTGATTCCCATCAATCACAAAAAAATATCTGGTCCATGTATCGAAAAATGTGGATTGGTCCTGCATTGTCCTTTCTTTGCCTTACATTATTTCTTTATAATAATTTACCTGCGTTTTTTGTTTCTTCGCCTATTCTTATTTTATGGTTTCTTTCTCCCGTTATTGCATGGAGATTAAGCCTGACGGAAAAAGAAGAAGTCCCGGATCTTCCCCCGACACAGAAAATATTTCTTCACAAAGCGGCAAGAAAAACTTGGAGCTTTTTTGAAGACTTCGTGAATGAAGGAGAAAACTGGCTTCCGCCGGACAATTTCCAACAGCACCCAGATCCGGTAATCGCACACCGTACCTCGCCAACCAACATAGGCCTCTCCTTGCTGGCCAACCTTGCAGCATACGATTTTGGTTATGTTACCATGGAGGAGATGGTTTCTAAATGCAGCAACACCCTTAAAACATTACATAAAATGGAACGCTATAAGGGCCATTTTTACAATTGGTATGATACCCAATCCTTATCCGTCCTGCGCCCGGCCTATGTGTCAACGGTTGATAGCGGAAATCTGGTGGGCCATCTTCTTATTTTGCGGCAAGGCATTATAGCACTAAAATCCAATCCCGTTTTCAATACTGAAAGCTATACTGGTCTTCACGCTACGGTAGGGATAATACAGGATTTACTGAAAGAGGGAAAAGATGAAAATATAGAAAAAATAGAAAGCTTGCTGGTTGATGCTATTCGTGAAAAAAATAATTCTTTGTCAGTAATAAAAAGAAATTTAGATGATCTGTTGGCCCTTAGTGGCAAAATTTCGGGATTTGATGAAAAAAAGGAGACTGGTAAATGGATGCTTAAATTAAAAAATCAAATTGAAAACACCTGGGAAGATTTATACAACCAAATTCCCTGGCTGAATCTCTTGCCCATTCCGGAATCGTTTACTGGTTTATCAAAATTAGATTTTAATCATTCCCTTCTCTCCCTGTGGGAAATGAACGGTGAGTTGTGGCAACAGATTGATCAATACACAAAAGAAACAAGTGATGGGAACGGCGCGGACTGGCTGGTAAAAGTAAAAACTGCTTTAAAAACACGGAAAGATTTTATTCTGGAAAAACTCGCCTATTTTGAGGAATTAGCTGCGCAATTGGAGCAATTGACCCTAGTGGACTATGAATTTCTGATGGATAAAGATACCTGCCATCTTTCGATAGGCTATAATGTGGATGAATTGAGAAGGGACAACAGCTTTTATGATATACTCGCTTCAGAAGCACGGATGGGCATTTTTGTAGGCATTGCACAGGGAATGTTGCCCCAGGAAAGCTGGTTCTCCTTAGGCCGTTTACTCACCGATTCAAAAGACGGTGCCATACTACTTTCATGGAGTGGATCTATGTTTGAATATTTGATGCCGCAATTAGTAATGCCAACATATGAGAACACTTTATTGCATGCCACCAATATTGCTATGGTAAAAAGGCAGATAGAATATGCCAATAAACGCAATATGCCCTGGGGCATCTCAGAATCTGCCTACAACAGTGTGGATGCCAGCCTAAATTATCAATACCAGGCTTTCGGCGTGCCCGGAATAGGATTAAAACGTGGACTGGAGGAAGACCTGGTCATAGCGCCTTATGCTAGCATGCTGGCTTTAATGGTTATCCCAAAAAAAGCAGTGGCTAATTTAAAACTTTTATCGGAGGAAGGTTTTGAAGGGGAATATGGTTTTTTCGAAGCAATTGATTATACCAAGACACGTTTGCCCCGTGGCGTAAAATATATGGTCATCAATTCCTATATGGCCCACCATCAGGGAATGGGACTTTTATCCCTGGCCTATGTTTTATTAAACAAACCAATGCAAAATCGGTTTGCTGCGGAATTGCGCTTTCAGGCAACTTTGCTGCTATTGCAGGAACGTATTCCAAAGAGATCCATTTTTTATGCACATACAGCTAAACTTACTGATATACACACTACTGAAGCAGATGCACAATTAAGGATTATAGACACGCCAAATACCCCCATGCCGGAATTGCAATTACTCAGTAATGGGGAGTACCAGGTAATGGTTACCAATTCTGGAGGAGGGTACAGCCGCTGGAAAAATTTAGCTGTAACCAGATGGCGGGAAGATACCATAAAAGATAATTATGGAATCTTTTGCTATATAAAAGATGTCAATAGCGGAAATTTCTGGTCCAACACCTACCATCCCACACTTCAGCCTTCCAAAAATTATGAGGCTATATTTTCCCAGGGCACAGTCGAGTTTAACAGGCAGGATTTTGATTTTGAAACCAAAACCCAAATTGTAATATCTCCTGAAGATAATATAGAAATAAGAAAAATAAGGATCACAAACCGGTCCCAAACCCCAAAAGTTCTGGAAGTTACCAGTTATACAGAGGTTGTTCTGGCCACCCAGGCCTCCGATGAGGTACATCCGGCATACAGTAACCTTTTTGTGCAAACAGAGGTGCAGCCACAATACAACGCAATATTTGGCACAAGAAGACCGCGGTCCAAAGATGAATTGCCACCTCATTTTTTTCATTTAATGGATGTATATGGAGCCCAGGTGGAAGAAGTCTCCTTCGAAACAGACCGGATGCAATTTATTGGGAGGGGAAGAACCTTAGCCTATCCTCAAGCGCTGGAGGTCGGTAGGTTGGCCGGTAACCAAGGAGCTGTTTTGGATCCTGTAATGGCTACCAAATATCGAATAACCATTAAACCATACAGCACCGCTACCATCAATCTTGTATATGGCATTTGCGAAAGTCGCAAAGGGAGTGAAGCGCTCATGCATAAATACAGGGACAGGAACCTAAAAAAACGTGCCCTGGATCTTTCCTGGACACATAGCCAGGTATTGTTAAGACAGATAAATGCAACAGAAGCAGAAGCACGAATATTTGGAAAATTAGCCGCCTCGGTTATTTATTCAAATCCAGCCTTGCGCGCCAATGAGGCAGTGATCAAAAGCAATTTCAGGGGCCAGTCCGGACTTTGGAGCCATTCAGTATCAGGCGACCTGCCGATTGTATTGTTACAAATATTTAATTTGGAAAACCTGGATTTAGTTGCGCAAATGATCAGGGCCCATAGTTATTGGCTATTAAAGGGATTGGCCGTAGATCTTGTGATCTGGAATGAGGACCATGGATCATACAGGCATGAATTACAGGACCAGATCTTGGGAATGATTTCAGCCGGTGACACATTAACTGGCCATATACCCGGAAAAATATACGTAAAATCAATCGATCAGATTTCCTCAGAGGACCGTATCTTATTTGAAAGCGTTGCCAAAATAATTATAACCGATAATAATGGTTCCGTATCAAAGCAAATAACAAGACAGTACAGAGAAATTGGTTCATCCCCACTATTAGAAGTTAAACCCCAAACTTCCGAAAAAATAAGCCTTGAAAATGTATTGATGCCAACAGACCTTAAATACTTTAATGGAACAGGAGGTTTTACGGCAGATGGAAGAGAATATAAGATACTAACTGATAATGAAGCAAGCACGCCGGCACCCTGGGTTAACATCATTGCAAATCCTACTATCGGAACAGTGGTTTCCGAAAGTGGCTCAGCCTATACCTGGGCCGTAAATGCACATGAATATCGCATTACTCCCTGGCACAATGATCCGGTAACAGACACTGGTGGTGAAGCTTTTTACCTGCGCGATGAAGAAACTGGATTGTTTTGGTCACCGGCGCCTTTTCCGGTAAAGAGTGAAACAAATTATCTTACCACACATGGCTTTGGCTATACCAGTTATGAGCATATAGAAAACGGGATAACTTCCGGAATGAAAGTATTTGTTGATACGGAAGCACCCATTAAGTTCGTAGTGCTTAAAATAAAAAATAAAACAGACCGGTTACGAAAACTTTCCGCTACAGGATACTTGGAAATTATTTTAGGCGATGTCCGCTCTAAAACCAATATGCATATTCTTTCAGAGTATGATGTCCAGAGCGGCGCCTTGCTCTTTCGAAATAGGTACAATGAGGTTTTTGCCAACCGGGTGGCATTTTTTAAAATTATTGGTGTGAATAAGCATAGCAATACTACCGACCGGTCGAATTTTATTGGCAGAAACAGAAACCTTTCCAATCCCCAGGCTTTACACCGTCAGGATCTTAGGGGAAAAATTGGTGCCGGACGTGACACTTGCGCCGGTTTGCAAGGAAAATTTAATTTGTTGCCAGGAGAAGAAAGAGAGATTGTTTTTATGATTGGCAGCGGCGATGACACGGCTTCAGCTATTAAGCTCATTCAGGGCTTTTCAGACCTGAATTTAATTAATCGGTCTTTTGAACAAGTAAAAGAATACTGGAATGAGATTATAAATAAGGTGCAGGTCAAGACCCCGGATGAGGCCTTAAATATTCTTGCCAATGGATGGCTTACCTATCAGACCATTGCTTCCAGGTTGTTTGCCCGTAGTGGGTTCTATCAATCGGGAGGGGCCTTTGGTTTCAGGGACCAGATTCAGGATGTTCTATCCTTATTACACAATAAACCAGAATTTGCCCGGAAACAAATACTTTTAAATGCTTCGCGACAGTTTAAGGAAGGAGATGTTCAGCATTGGTGGCATCCCCCGGAAGGAAGGGGCGTACGTACAAATTGTTCTGACGATCTATTATGGCTGCCATTTGTGGTTTATAGATATTTAAATGCTACCGGAGATTTGGAGATACTGAAAGAGCGAACCGGGTTTTTAGAATCCAGGCTGTTGCTTGAAGGAGAAGACTCCCTGTATGATTTACCGACGAGCGGAAGTTCAAGTGCCGATTTGTACCGCCATTGTCGATTAGCAATAAAATATAGTCTCCGTTTTGGAAAACATGGCCTGCCTTTAATTGGCTCGGGCGATTGGAATGACGGAATGGATCAGGTAGGTAATGAAGGTAAAGGGGAAAGCGTTTGGCTGGCATTTTTCCTTTATGATATTCTTTCCAATTTTGAGAATGTCGCTATTAAATATGGTGATAACGAATTTGCAGCAACCTGTAAAGAAGAGGCCATTAAATTACAAGCCAACATTGAGAAGTCCGCGTGGGACGGAGAATGGTATAAACGTGCTTGGTTTGATGATGGAACGCCTCTTGGATCAAAAATAAATGAAGAATGCAGCATCGATGCCATTTCCCAAAGTTGGTCTGTCTTGACGAATGCTGCACCGAAAAAAAGAAGAGATCAAGCCATGGATTCTTTAAATAAATACTTGGTTAAAAGAGATATAAAGATCATTCAGCTTCTTGATCCGCCGTTTGATAAATCTAATTTGAACCCTGGATATATAAAAGGATATGTACCCGGAGTAAGGGAAAATGGAGGACAATATTCCCATGCAGCCATCTGGACCCTAATGGCCTTTGCAGCGCTTGGCGACCGGAAGACAGCCTATGAACTCTTTCGCATGATCCAACCAATTAATCATTCCTTAAAACAGGAGGATGTGCAGGTTTACAAGGTAGAGCCCTATGTGATGGCTGCAGATGTTTACGCCAATGAAACCCATAGGGGGCGTGGCGGATGGACCTGGTACACCGGTTCAGCGGGCTGGATGAATCAATTTATTATTGGCTCCCTGCTGGGAATGGAACTCCTGGTGGACCAGCTAAAATTCACCCCCTGCTATCCAGCGGAATGGCCTTCAGTTACCATCAACTATCGTTTCAAAACTGCCATCTATAACATCACGGTATATCAGAAAAAAAATATTGAAGAATCGTGGTGGAAAATGGAGGAGGAGCAGGGCAAAGGAAATATTATTCCTCTAAAGGATGACGGAAAGCAACATGAGGTGGAGGTTAATGTTTTATTGTAAGTGATGTGTAAAACTTTTTTAGAAATAGAATAGTAAATACATTCATTTGAGGTTAAAAATAACTATGACTCTTTATAGGAAACGGGGAGGGTAGGCTTCTCGTTTCTGTCTTTGGTCGGAATAACATTAATCTTTTTTTTCTGTTTGAGTTATCTTAATTTTTCTTCCAATATATTTAATTCTTTATCGTAACCTCTAATAATAATTAAATAGCGTCCATTCGTCAAAGCCTTTAAATAATTGGTCGCTCTTTCTTGGTCAATCCCCAGCCCTCTAAGAATTCCGTAAGGGCCCATAGACATCGATCCTAATTTTGTGCCATTAATTTCTTGTAAAAACATTGGCATAAATGCGCCTAAAATGAAGATGGTACCAATTTCAGGGTTAGAAATAGTGCCAAAATCCAATGAGGGTTTGAACAATTCCTCAAACTGCGCTTTAAGTTCATCTTCTGAATACTTCAGCGTTTTTTCATTGTTATTTTTATTTGGGGCAAGTTGGCCAAGAACCGAGATCTGCAAATTTTTGGCATCTATCGGCTGTAGAATTTTTATTGTTTTTTCAACTTCTTTAAATTCTGCAAATGCTTTTAATAAAATCCGCTTTTGCTTATCTATGGAAAATTCAGGGTTTGTCATAATTTAGTAATGAGAGGATAGTTACGCAACTACCCTATTTGCTGCTAAATTAATACTGTTAAGATTCATTTGGAATGACCTTAATCACTTCATCTTTTATTATCAATGAAAATAGATTTTCCCTGATTTTTAGAAAGCTGCTTTTTAATGCGTATGTGCAATTCGCCTTAATTTGTCTTTTTTCAATAGAACGAGCCTTCGGTCTGTTTCCACACTGATTAATCCTTCGTTCTTAAATTCGGTCAACATCCTTATGGCGGTTTCTGTTGCCGTTCCTATAAGACCTGCGAAATCTTCCCGGAAGATACCAATGCCTGTATGTCCTTCATTTTTCATCATTCCTTTTTCATCCAGTTCCAATAATGCTTTGGCAACCTTCTGCCTTACCGTAGCATATGCCATATCCACCAGTTGCTCTTGCAACTCAATGACATTATTGGATATCATAGTGATAAATTTATTGGACACTTCCTTATTACTGTAAAGCAACTGTGTAAAATCTTCCTTCGCAATAGCGCGAACCGCTACATCTTCCAATGCACTTGCCGATTCCACATACGTGCCTTTAGAACCCAGTAGGGAAAGCTGCCCAATAAAATCCCCGGGGCCATACAGCCCCACTACAAATTCTTTTCCCGTTTCCGTGGTCCTGAAGGTTTTTATAGTTCCACTTTGAATGAAATATAATCGATGTGCAGCATTCCCTTCCCTAAAAATTTCCTCCTTGTTTTTAAAATTCTCAATACTTCGGTCTTTTGAGAGTTCTTCAAGGTTTAAATAGTCCGAAGCTTCGTTAATGAATTGATTGATGCCTTTCAGGTTTTTTGAAAATTCCTTTCTTAGAAATTCATTCTTCTTAAGACGGCATTCAATGGCATCAAATAATTCTTCATCTTCAAAAGGCTTGGTCAGATAATCATCGGCACCAAGGTTCATTCCTTTTCTCATATCGGTTTTTTCAGACTTTGCAGTGAGAAATATAAATGGAATGCTCGCTGTTTTAGGATCAGTGTGCAAGATTTCAAACACACCATATCCATCCAATTCCGGCATCATAATATCGCATATAATAATATCGGGAATGTTCTGCAATGCTTTTTCAACGCCTATCTTGCCATTTTCGGCAGTTATCACCTGGTAGTTTTCCAGTTCAAGAATCTCGGCGGTATTTTCCCGAAGATCTTGATTATCTTCAATAAATAATATTTTTTTCATCTTCATTGGTATTTAGCGGAAATTCAACATAAAAGGTTGAACCCACGTTTATTTCACTCTCTAACTTTATGGTGCCCCCCATTAACTCGGTGTATTGTTTAACAATGTTCAACCCCAAACCCGTACCTTGAATATTGGTTACGTTATTGGCCCGAAAGAACCGTTGGAACATATTGGTTTGATCGTCTTCCGGAATGCCAATGCCTTGATCAGCAACTTTTAAAAGCAAGTGATTATTATCCGTATTTATTTTGAAAGTTATTTTGGTGTTTTCGTCAGAATATTTAATGGCATTGGACAATAAGTTGGAAATGATATGCCTCAGTAATTTTGGGTCTAAAAACACTTTGATTGCTGAAGCATCATATTCAAATGCAATGGTTTGCCCCTTTTTTTTGTTGACTTCAAACTCATCAATCAGTGATTTTGAATATTCAATCACATCAAATAGTTCAGGTTTTGCAACAACTTTTCCTTCTTCTAGTTTGCTCAACGAAAGAAAATCATTCAGTATTACGACCAAATTATGGACGTGCGATTTTATTTTGGATACGTGACGTATCCTTTTTCCTTCTTTGCCTGCTTCATTTTGTTTTTCAATCAATATAGCCGAAGTAAGAATGGCACTTAAAGGGGTCCTAAACTCGTGAGAGGCCATCGAGATGAAGCGTGATTTCAATTCACTCAATTCCTGCTCTTTTTTTAAAGTATTTAAAATTTCACGCTCGGCTTTCTTTTGAATGGTTATATTATTGTGCACCAGCAAAACGTGCTTTATTTTGTTATTTTGGTTAGACAAAGGCATCGTATTGACCAGATAATACCTATTTTGAAACATTATTTCAAAAGTGCGGTGCTCACCCTTAAATGTTTTTAAAACATTCGCCTTGACTTTTGCTTTTACTTTTTCCGAAACACCTAAAACCTCATCTATTATCGTGTTTGATTTCGAGAGACCTTTAAAGCCAAGCTCTTTCAATTCTTCGCCCTCAATAAAGACAATCCTAAAATTGGGATCTATAACAGCAACAAATCCCAGTGGGTAATTTTGCGAAATTTTATCGAGCAAAATTTTACTCCGCAGTGCTTCGCTTTCGGCGGCCTTGGTTTCCATTATTTGATCTTGGAGGCTTAAGTTTGATTCTGTCAATTTTTGAACCATACTGTTTAGTTCGTCGGTACGCGCTGCCACAGTGTTTTCAAGTTCTTCCGCATAGGTAGCAAGCTTTTCGGTACTCCGTTTTAGCGCATTGCCTATGTTGTGTTGCTCAATGGCTACACTTGCCGTACGGGTAATGTCGTAAATGAAATCCTTTTCCGCAGCTGATGGTTCTCTTACGGTATTGGAATAAATGGCAAAAGTGCCCAAAACTTCTTTATTTGAAGAAAATATGGGGAAAGACCAACAGGCATTTAAATCAGCTGCCAAGGCCACATCCTTAAAGTCTTCCCACAAAACACTTTCAGCAATATTGGGAACGATCACTTCATTTTTTAAATAAGCTGCAGTACCACAAGAACCTTTTTTTTGCCCGATGACTGTACCTTCGATATTTTCGCAAAAGACTTGGGGAATATTGGGCGCGGACAATTTGTGAAGCGTTTGCTTTTCCTTGTTCAACAGTAAAATAGAACCTTTACAATTTACTATTGCTGTTTCTATAGTCTCTACTATTTTATTGCCTATTTGTTCTAAAGCTTCGTGCTGAATAATCATATCCATCACATCTTTAATTGCTTTTTTGAAAAAATCTTCTTTTTTACGGACGGTAACATCGTTTTGCACATGTATAAAATGGGTCAACACCGCTTGATCGTTGTAAACTGGCGTGATAGAAACCTCGTTCCAAAATAGGGAACCATCTTTTCTATAATTGCGTAAGACCACACTACACGCCTCGCCTTTCTCAAGCGCCGACAACATGATCTTGAATTCTTCTTGCTCTCTGTCCTTCCCTTGCAAAAAGTTACGGTTGCGCCCAATAACCTCGTCCTTATCATAGCCGATCACTTTTAAGAAGGCATCATTACAATAGATGATAGGTAGGTCGTGTTTCTGTGCATCGACAATGACTATTCCACTTGAGGCCACCGTTAAGGCACTGTTTCTTATAGATAAGTTCCTTTCTATAGCTCTCTTTTCAGTAATATCACGCACAACCGCCAAAAAATTACCATTGTCCTTTGCTACAAATCGCGCTTCATAATACCGCAATTGATTATTTACTGAAAATGGATACTCCAAAATTTGAGTCTGCTTTGTTTTTTCACTTTGGTCGATGACCTTCATTATTCGTTCACAGATTTCATGGGGCAGAATATCATAAATACTTTTGCCAACCAATTTTTCCTTAAGCATTGGCAATATAGTAGTATCAGGGGCATGTGCATCCAGATAAACACCTTGTCTGTTCAAAACGTATAGAAAATCAGGAATGGTTTGCAACATCGCCTTATTTCTCACATTGGCCTCCTTATAATGTGCTTCAGCCAATTTTTGTTCAGTCCTATCACGAACAATGGTAAGAAAATTGCCCTCATTGGTCTGTATGATGCGCGATTCAAGATGTCTTAATTTACCTTCTATGGGAAACGTGTACTCTACAGTTTGGGGCTCTTTTGTTTTTTCGCAATCGGCAAAACCACGTCGTATAATATCACACGTTTTTTTTGGAAGAATGGCATCGATGTTTTTACCAATATGGTCATCGTATGGTACCGCAAGTTGAAAATTGGCTGGTGCATGCACTTCGAGATGGTTTCCGTATTTGTCATAGACAATCATTAAGTCTGGTAAGGTTTGCAATAAATCACGGGTCTTGGCTTCACTCTCCAATAATTCCCGTTCAGTCTTTTTCCTGTTGGTAATATCCCTAACAATGGTGAGAACGCCGTGTTGGTTCAAAAGCACAAGACGTGCCTCATAATACCGAAGTCCATTAAGTTTATTCAACTTATATTCTGTTACTTGTAATTGCCCACTTTTCAATACCAATTTATAGGCCTTTTCAATGCGTTTGTACATATGTTCGGGTAATACATCTTTCATATGCTTACCTATAAATTGTTCAGGTGGCATGAGCAATTTGTGCGGGTCTGCACAAAAGGCATCAACATAGATGCCTTTCCGGTCTTGTATGAAGAGCATATCAGGCATGGCATTCAACATCGCCTTGTTCTGAGCTTCTTTTTGTGCAAGTTCTTTCTCAATCTTTTTTTGAATTGATTTATAATGGATCGCACTAATGCTTTGCGAGGTACTGTCCCTTAAAAAAGCGATTACCATTTGTTTTCCATCAACCATATAAGGGCTAAGGCTTGCATCCAATGAAAATTGTGAACCATCCTCTTTTATTCCCCATAACGCATCACCTTGTTTTAATTCGATAGTTTTGGACTGCTTTATGGAATTCTTTAAATGGATTTCAAATTTTCCGGATATAAGGGTAGCCACTTCTTTTTGCAACAATTTTCCGGATGGATACCCAAACATAGTTTCAGCTGCAGGATTGGCTTTGAGAATGATGCCCGGGCCATCCAATATAAGAATGCCTTCTACCGAAGATTCAAATATCCGTTGAAGCAATTTTATGTCGGTGATTTTATCATTCATATCATCTAATTGTTAATGCCCTTAAAGTTAATCCATTATCATTAAAATAAATTTCATTTATAATTTAAATCTGTCGTAATATTATTTTTGCAAGGAACGAAACCGGTGCAACCATTATTCTGATGAAGAGCATTTTGAAAAAACAGTAATTTTAGATCTTTACTTTAATACTGTTTTTGCCTGAAAACTTGAAACCACCGACTTCTGTTCCATCAGGATTTTCTTTGTTGCTGCGTATCCCAAATTAAAAATAGTTTCTATCCTGTTCATATCAAAAACGCTGAAATCAGTCAGTTCTTCTGGACAGATAAGCAGATCGCAGTCTTTAAATTTTATGGTGGACTCATAAGCTGCTTTTATTCTGTAAGCCCTTTCCACTACGCTAAATGAATGTTTTAGATCATTGATCCCGATTTTTTTTAAGGGATTTACATATACACCTATAATTTTATCACATTCAGTTTTTAGCGGTTCAATAGGGAAATTATTGAGCGCGCCACCATCTATATAATAAGAACCATTAATTTCAATAGGTGTAAAAACGCCTGGAAAAGATGCCGATGCCAATAGGGGTTTTATAAGTTGTCCCTTACTGAATATCTTTAGTGAGCCATCCACAACATTGCTTGCTGTTACAAAAAGAGGTTTCTTTAACGCTTTAAAACTATCTTCGGGAAAATAGTGTTTGAGACTATTATAAAATGTTTCCGTATTAATAAAACCAGGTTTGCTACGTGCATATTTTTTGGGTCTAAAAATAGGTACGGTGTTAAAGAAGTTTAATATTTCTTTCCAGTCTACACCATTTGCATATAGTGCACCCACTATGGCACCAGCACTCGTACCAGAAATATGAGTTGGAAATAGATTGTGTTCTTCTAGTGCCTTAATCGCTCCAATATGGGCAGCACCCCGCGCCCCACCACCAGAAAGTACCAGGCCTATATTCATTGTTTTTTAATTTTCTTTATCAAAATTACGGTATTAGGTGTTGATTTTAAATGACATATATCATTTGATGATCAAGTGCATTATAGCACCGGGCTAAAAACTTTGGCTATTCCCTCTTTTAAACGCGTTACTTTCGATCTTTTAAGGTAATCTTGATAGTTGATTTGATGGCTGATTTTGCAGTCCCTTAAAAAATCTTGTTTTAAATCGGCGGTTATCCTTTTATCGTAAATCAATACGTTTACCTCATAATTTTCTTCAAAGCTTCTAATATCTAAATTCGCGGTTCCAATAGAGGTGATTGCATCATCAGAGAGAATTACTTTGCTATGTAGAAATACAGTTGGATATAAATAAATTTTGACCCCGGCTTTCAGAAAATCTTCAAAATAAGAACGCACCGTCCATTTAACTAAATGGCTATCTGAATTGGACGATAGTAAAAGCCGAACATCTACGCCACTTAAGGCCGCTACCTGTAATGCATCAAGTAAAGATTCACCTGGAATTATATAAGGATTTATGATGTATACATATTTTTCTGCCTTATTAACTATGGAAAAATACAACTGTTGAATCGATGAAAAATCAGAGTCGGGACCGCTGGCAACAGTTTGGGCGATAGAGGTTCCCACCTCGGTTTTTTTCAAAAAATAATCGGCAGAGAATACATCATCATTTCCGCTTGCAAAACTCCAGTCCATTGCAAAAACGGCTTGTAAACTGTTAACAATTGGCCCTGTTAGTTGAAGGTGTGTGTCGTGCCAAATACCCAGCACAGAATGTCCGTCAATATATTTATCAGACACATTAATGCCCCCGGTAAAAGCTACTGCCCCATCTACGATTACAATTTTTCTATGATTGCGGTAGTTAATGGAAGAGATAAGCCTTCCAAAACGCATAGGCAGAAAACTATAAACCTCTATTCCGGCTTTTTTTAACTGTTTTATATACCTTCTGCTCAATAAACGACTTCCAAAATGATCATATATAAAACGGACTTTTACGCCTTCCTTTGCTTTCTGCTGAAGTATGGCCAAAAATTGTTGTGCCAGTTTGCCGTCCTCAAATATATAATACTGGATATTAATATAGTATCTGGCTTTTTCCATTGCCGGGAAAATGGCATTAAAAGTTATCGGCCCATTCTTTAGTACTCTTAAATCGTTTCCTGTAGTGGGTAAAAATTTAGAACTTTTCGTAAGTAATTTTACGAGCTTGATTTGATCCCTAATGGGAGCGGGAAGCAGTGTTTGGTCCGTTTTACCCACACTGTCATAGTATTCATTAACCTTTGCGAGATATTGTGAAATTTCTTTGGTCTTTTTTAATTTATAAAACTTCCTTTTCCTTCTATTGCGTCCCATTATAAAATAAAAAAGCATCCCACCTATTGGAATGGTAAAAATTGCCAAAAGCCAGGCCAGGGTTTTAGTAGGCCGCATACCGTATAGCAGAAGCCTTCCCATTAAGGCAATGGCTACTATAAAATAAATAATAAGAAATATGGTTGTTGACATATTGCTTTTGAAGATTACTATTCTCTGGCATTCGTTTCAAAACAAATAACCCCTTCTTTTTACAGTTACTTGCTCTAATAAGCTTCCCACAACTTTAATTTGATTACAAAAGTCCTGATTCTAATAATGATACACCCTGACCCAGGTCATTCCGGTTGTTGTAACCTATCTATAATTTTGTTCCTATTAATAACAGTATAAATGAGAAAAAAATGGAAACAGTAGAAATAAAAGAACAAATTACCGCAATGCCTAGAATTGGCGATGAAGCTCCTAAATTTAAAGCAATAACAACACAGGGCGAAATCAATTTTCCAGATGATTATGCCGGGAAATGGGTCATTCTGTTTAGTCACCCTGCCGATTTCACACCTGTGTGCACTTCAGAATTCATAACTTTTGCGAACCTTGAAAATAAGTTTGATAAAGCTAATTGTAAATTAGTCGGTTTATCTATTGATGGGCTATACAGCCATATCGCCTGGTTACGTACCATTAAAGATAAAATTGAATTTAATGGAATGAAGAATGTTGAGGTCAAGTTCCCGTTAATTGAAGATATTACGATGGAAGTGGCCAAAAAATATGGGATGGTTCAGCCTAATGAAAGTAAAACGCAAGCAGTAAGAGCGGTCTTTTTTATTGACCCAAATAGTATCGTAAGAGCGATAATTTATTATCCTTTGAGCTTGGGAAGAAATTTCGATGAAATATACAGAGCACTAATTGCGATGCAAACTGCCGATGAATTTAACGTTGCAACCCCTGCCGATTGGAATCCCGGGGATGATGTAATTGTTTCGCCTGCAGGTTCGTGCGGTGTGGCAGAGGAGCGGATGACAGAGACTTCAGATTTAGAATGTAAAGATTGGTTTTTCTGTACCAAAAAACTAGATAAGAATACTGTGCTGGAAAAAATACTTAAAAAACAATAGGCTTATTTTATGATACATTAAAATTAACAGATAAAAAAATAACGATGAACAAGCGAAAATTTTTAAAGCAGTCTATGTTAGTATCAGCGGGAGTGTGTATTGCTCCTTCAGTAATACTATCGGCTTCTAAATCAGAATTCAAAAAAATAAACATTATGAAAGCAACTACAGCCACAACAGAAATTTTTAAATTGCCAAAACTTCCTTATGGATATGATGCCTTTCCGGATACGATAGATCCTTTAACTATGGAAATTCATTATACGAAACACCATCAGGGATATACCGACAAGCTTAACGCGGCTTTGAAAGAATACAATATTTCCGGAAAAACAATAGAAGAAATTTTGAGTATGGAAAATCTCCCTACCGCTATCCGCAATAATGGTGGCGGGTATTATAACCATAACCTATATTGGGAAATCTTAACTCCCGGTGGTAAAATGAGCAATACCTTTAAAACCAGAATCACTGAAGATTTTGGATCGGAAGAAGCATTTTTAAATGAATTGGCAGATGCAGGTGCCAAACGTTTTGGATCAGGTTGGGCCTGGTTGGTTCAGGATAATGATAGGAAATTGCACATTTTTTCTACTCCCAATCAAGATAACCCGTTGATGAAAGTAGCTGAGATGAAGGGAACACCAATTTTAGGTATTGACGTTTGGGAACATGCCTACTATCTCAAATATCAAAATAGACGCACAGAATATCTTCAGAAAATTCTAAAGATCATTAATTGGAATAAAGTGGAAGACAGAATGATTTAATCTTTTGCATCTATTTTATATAAATCCTAAGACTAAAAGTTTCAAAAAAAAACAGGAGGTAAAAATTTTTACCTCCTGTTTTTTTTCCTAATCAATTTTAAAAGCAATCACCAATGCCCATTTCCCAGCTTATGAAAGAGCTTGAAATACTTTTCAGAATAGCTGCAACAGTTGCATTACAGTTTTCAATAAACTGACCTATATCATTTAGATTGATCAATATTCAGCTTAATTTTGATTATTGTTAAATGAAAAACACACAAAATGAAAAATTTAAAATCCCAAACAATTTTGTTATTGATAACTGGATTGTTGATCGCAAGCACCAATGTTAATGCCCAAAGAGGCAATAACGGCTGGGGGCAAAACTCAAATTACGGACGGTTGTTCAACGCTAACACCATGGAAACTATAAGTGGTACCGTGGAAGCCGTTGAAACCATTTCAATGGACACAAAAATGTCAACGGGCATCCACTTAAAAGTAAAAACCAAATCCCTAACAGTTTCTGTTCATTTAGGGCCTTCTTGGTACCTGGACAATCAAGATATCCAGTTTGAAAAAGGCGATAAAATTACCGTTACAGGTTCACGTATCAGCTATCAAAACGCACCTGCCATTATAGCGGTAGAAATTGTAAAGGGAGATGATGTTTTGCTTTTAAGGGACAAAACGGGCTTCCCTGTTTGGAGCGGATGGCGTAAAAAAGGGATGGGGAAAAGAAGAAATTAAAGTCTATTGGGGCATTGCAAATAATTAACCATGCCAATAGCAAAGCAACAAAACCCCAGTTGTTTTTTATAGCTAAAGTAACTTAATATTGGCTGTAAACTGACCTGCATCATTTAGCTATCCCATTAAGTGCCATACATTTGATAATATTAATGATAATATTTAATTCCATTTAAAATGAAAAAAACAATTTTATTTTTATTGCTTGTAGTTTTAACAACAACGGCAATAACAGCACAAGACAAAGATCAGGATCAAGATCGAGACCAAGTACGCCTACAATTAGTTGATGGCGATGTATTACAAATTAGGGACCGCGACCAGACACGGCTGCAAGACAAAATAGTGTTAAATGACGGTACTGTGGTAAACCCAGATGGCACTTATTTAAAGGATCAGGATAGGTTACGCCTACGGGATGGGGAGTGTTTGGATGCCGATGGTGTAAAATATGCCAATGAGTATCAATACAGGGCCAGGGTAAATAAAGAAAACCAAGGTTTAAGCCAAGCCCAAATTCAACAGCGCAACCAAAACCGCTTCCATTTAATGGCGGTTGATGGCGAAGTGCTCAAAATACGGAATCAATCGCAAGACCGGTTGAATACTTCCATGACCCTTAATAATGGTATGGTCGTAAACCCGGACGGGACTTATCAACTGAGAGACCGTACACAATTACGGCTTAAAGATGGCGAATGCTTGAATATGGACGGAATGTTGTTCGAAAATAGCTATCAAAATAGAAAAATGTTGGCTAAAAAGAACAAGAAAGCCAACCAAAAAATGATGAATAAAAAGGTGCAAAAAAAATCTAATGTCCAAAAAAAGAATACCAAAAAGGGCATTAATCGTTAGTGGGGAATAAAAGGAAGGTTTTGCTCAAAAAAGCCTTCCTTTACTTCATTTTAATCTGACTAGCATCATGGAAAATTTAAAATATAAATTGGTATTTATGGTATTGTTTTTATCTACCATTATAGCATTTGGGCAAACAGATACGGTAAGGAAAAGCGACAACGGTAAAAAAACATCTTATTTTTCAACATCATTAAATTATATAAGCGATGCCGTTTTTATGGGCAGGAAAGATTCTGTTTCTGCCCCTTATCTATATCCTACAGTTAGCTATCATCACAAATCCGGTTTTTACGGCAATGGTTCTTTTTCTTACCTCACAAAATCCAATGAAAGCAGGGTAGATTTGTTTTTAGTTACCGCCGGCTATGATTTTACAAAGAATAATTTGAGCGGCGATTTCTCTGTCACAAAATACTTTTTTAACCAAGACAGTTATAATGTAATTTCTGAAGTAGAGGCAGACCTGACTTCTAACC
Organism: Aequorivita sp.; assembly: GCA_049646885.1. GTDB lineage: Bacteria > Bacteroidota > Bacteroidia > Flavobacteriales > Flavobacteriaceae > Aequorivita. The sequence goes on from JBARWQ010000054.1 coordinate 85,266, forward strand.
TAAGATATGATTTTGGCAATGTTTTTAACTTGCTTATAAATGCCAGCCTGTATTTTAATAGTAATAGTAGTTCAGATTTCTTTTTATCTCCAGAGATAAGCCATGATTTTTTGACCACTAATCAAAAATTTCAATTTACCCCAACTGTCGGGATCAATTTTGGTACCCAAAATTTTTATGAAGAATACTATACCAACACTCGTTTAGGCAATGGAGGGGGCCAGGGACAGGGCAGTGGCAGTACTGCACAAACCACTATTGTAATAAACATACAGGAAAGTGAGAAATTTAATATGATGGCTATTGAATTTAGTTTGCCTATGTGGTACAGCCATAAACAGCTTACCTTCTCATTTTTGCCTGTGCTGGTCTTGCCCCAGAACCCTGCAACCATTACCGTTGATGATGTTGTTATTGAAGAAGGTTTAGAAGATACTTTCTATTGGATGGTGGGCATTAGTTATCTATTTGGCAAAAATTAAAGTAGCCTTAATACTGAAATGGAATGAACAAACCAATGGGTTCGAGAAAAATGTGCCCAAGCTTCTGCTAAATCCCCGATAAAAAAATGCCATAATTTCTGATAATCAATATGAGCGTATACGGAATATTAAAAAGAATAGCGGAATGATTTTTAAAGATAGAATTGAAGCTGGCAATTTATTGGCCACAAAATTAGAACCTTATAAAAACGAAGAAGGTATTGTCCTGGCCATACCAAGGGGTGGTGTGCCCCTGGGTTATGTTGTGGCAAAGAATTTGAAAATGCCGTTGGATGTTGTGCTTTCCAAAAAAATAGGGCACCCAAACCATAAAGAATTTGCAATTGGGGCAGTAACCTTAAAAAACCGGGTTTTAAGTGAAGCCGCTTCAAGTGTTTCCAAAATTTATATTGATGAAGAAACAAAACGTATCAGGACAACACTGACCAAACGCTATCAGGATTATTACGGCGAAAAACCGCTGCCAGAACTAAAGAACAAGATATTGATTGTTATAGATGATGGCATTGCAACGGGCAATACCGTCCTCTCTACCCTGGAAATGTTAAAAGAAGAAAAACCCAAAAAAATAGTGGTGGCCATTCCCGTGTCTTCCCGGAGGGCTTTGCAAAGGTTACAAAATTCACCTTTTATTGATGAAGTTATTTGTCTTTATGCCCCTATTGATTTTCAGGCTGTTGGCCAATTTTACGAAAATTTTGACCAGGTGGGTGATGCAGAAGTTAAAACCTTACTGAATAAGCTGATAATGGATTGAACTTTTACTACTTATCCAATAGCCCAAAGGGATGAATATCTATCAATTCGGTAGTTGCTGTTTCCGTGGCAATGGGCGTAACGGCTTTTGTTTTATTGAACCAAATGTACTCGTCAAATTGCGAAGGCAATACGGCCTTAAAATAATGGCTCATAAGCTCTGTTTGGGGCCTGTATATCACACCAATGGCCCTTTCAAGTTTTGGGGTGCCCAATACTTCCCGCAAACCTTTTTCGGAGTGTTCCTCCCGAAGGGGAAGTGTAAAATTAGGGATGTTTGTTTTATGGCAAAGATTTTCATAACTGCCTGCCATTGACCCGTTTACCTGCATCACTTTCATTTTTTCCCCCCAGTTTTCAGCGGCAGCGACCGTTCCTGTATGGGTCCCAAAACCTATATGATATGATTTGGAGCCGAAATGTTCCCTGCACAAATGCCCTATGTTTATTTCCCCCCTCGAATACATTTCCGTTGAATAAGCGTTTCCTATATGAGAATTATGTGCCCAGACAACGGCTTTGGAGTTTCTGCCAAAATAGGATAACAAGGATTTTAGGGTATAGAACATATGAAAATCGCGCAAGTTCCAAGATTCGGCGCTGCCATAGTACATGGCTTTATAGTAGCGTTCGGCATTTACCACGACCGTAGCGTTTTGATAAGCGTGAAAATACTCTGGGGAATGGTCGAACTTGTTTTTGTTCTTCAACAAATCGTACAGCACCTTGATCACTTCTTTCTCACAACTCATCAATCGGTTGTTTTGTGCCAATCTTCCATAAACCGATGGGCTTGATTTATAGGGCATGATGCACGCATAGCGCGATTTTGCAAGTTCGGCCAATTCAGGATCGATGTTTTCCAAATGCTTGATCACCAAATCGATGGAGTTTTCCAATCCATACAGGTCCAAGCCATAAAAACCGACGGTATTATTATTTTTAGCGTTATGCTGCTTAAGCCAATCCACAAAACTGAGCACCTCCTTATTTTTCCACATCCATTCCGGGAAACGCGCAAAAGGCATCCAATCTTGTGGTTTGTATTGGTCTTTGACATAATTATTGATTTGTTCGGCATCAGACCAATCTGCTTCCGCAGTTACAATAGTAAATCCTTTTCGCTCTATAAGTGCTTTTGTGATTTGCTGCCTGGTCAAATAAAACTCTGAGGTACCGTGGGAAGCTTCACCCAACAGAACAACTTTGGCATTTCCGATTCGCTCTAATAAATCATCCATCGGAAATTTTTTAACCGTTTTGAAAGGAATGGAACTTATGCCTATCTCATCTACAATTTCATTTTCTGGATACGTTTCCGTGCCTATTTCAGGATGTATTTTTGGCTTTGGGATATAATAACTATCCCTTACTGTTCTACTGACATATTCGGTTTCTGAAACCCTTTCTAAGGTTTCAAACATTACATGTGCCCAATCCGGACCGACCGGGGCCAATAATCTGGCCCCGATTTTCAGTTGTTTCTTTATGGTATCGGGAATTGACTCAAATTCCGAAGCGATCAATACCGCATTGAATGGCCCTTTCTCTTTCCATCCATTTTCCGGTTTTCCCGGTTTTATGTGCACATTGCCAATAGCTATTGTTTTTAAAACCTCCAATGCCCAATTTGAATATATTTCAGTTGTTTCAACAGCATAGACATCTTTATAAATTTTAGAAAGAACGGCCAAAATATAGACGGAATCTATCCCCGTTAAAAGAATCTTTTCTTCTTCCTTTACCCCTAATTCCTCCAGCATCCTAGCAATTGCGATAACCCGGGGCTCTGTTTTTTCCAGCGATTTTTCAATGCTTGTGTCCTCGTAAAAAATGGGATGCAGCGTTTCCGATGAAAAAAATTCTTTGGGAACTTTTTGAAAAGCTTCTAAAAGCAATGCATTTCTTATTCCCTTATCCCGTAATTGTTCCTTAATACTGATTTCTTCCATTGGCCTATGAATTTGAGTATATAAACTTACCACAGATAAATTACTTGCAGAATGACTCAGGTCATTTAAGCCTGCATTATGAACTGCATTCTATTGCTTATTACAAATAGATTCAACTAACGCAGCCAAAAATTAATACATATTTAGTGTTCTACCCTTATTTTTGTGGGTAAGAATTGTGAATCTTAAAACTTGACATATGAAGAAAGGACTTAAGACGTAGGACTTGCTTCTTCTAAATCTTTGACATACAAATATTTATTTTAAATATATGCGTTGGGGCCGTCGCTTTTAGTCTTATGTCCTACGTCTAAAATTCCTAAGTCAAAATAATCCAAGGTTCAATTCCCACAACATTCGTGGTAGAACCATATTTAGAAATCGCCAATAATAATGGTTCCTTGAGTAACCAAACATCATTACAATCAATTCATTTCTTTTTTGGTTGGGACTATGTAATCCTTGATTTAGAACGTACCTCCCATACGTTTTATGATCTGCGATAATGCCAATGAAACCAATGCGAAAACAAACACCCATCCAAATTGTTCACCGGATAACTTGGTTAAGAAAAGTGCTTTTGCGATAGGTGTTATGTAATATGCGCCTGCGGTAATAAGAAGCGATATGGCAATGGCAAGCCATACCCAAATATTTTTTATCACTTCATTATTAAAAAAAGAAACCTTGTTTTCGGACATATTAAATACATTGAACAATTGCGCCAATACCAAAGTATAGAATGCCATATTGTTTATGGTTTTGGATGAAAGTTGTAATGCTAAGTGGGAATACGCTGTAATACCTATAACAGCAGCAGTAATGCTAAGTCCGTAAATAATGGTTGAAGACCAGAGCTTTTTGGTCATAATGGGTTCGCCTGCATTTCTGGGTGGACGTTTCATAATATCCATTTCTCCTTTGCCCATTCCTAAGGCCAATGCAGGGAATATATCTGTTACTAAGTTTAGGAATAAAATCTGTAATGGCAATAGTGGGGCCGGGAGACTCAATAAAGCTGCCAAACCAACGGTTAGCACTTCTGCCAGATTACAGGATAGAAGATACACAACAAACTGCCTTATATGGTCAAAAATGGCGCGTCCTTGACTTATTGCCAATTCCATTGCCGTGAATTTGTCATTTTTAAGGATAATATCAGCTGCTTCCCTTGCTGCTTGTGTGCCCCGTACTCCCATTGCAATGCCAATATCTGCTTTTCGCAGTGCAGGTATGTCGTTTATACCATCGCCAAACATTCCTACTGTATTATTGTTTTCTTGATAAAAAGATATAAGTTTTAATTTCTGTTCTGGTGTTACCCTCGCGAAGACAGAAGCATCCAATAGTTTATTATCCAGAGTGTTATCCAGTTCTTTTTCAAATTGTAGTTCATTGCCGTGAAGGATACTGCTTGATGGTGCAGCTTTTGACAACAAGCCTATTTCTTCAGCTATTTTCTTTGCCGTTCCAGGGTGATCCCCGGTCATCATAACGACCCTTATGCCAGCTTCTTTATAAACTTGTATTGTTGATTTAACATCTTCCCTGGCTGGATCTAAAAATCCAATCACTCCTATAAAAGTTAATTGTGATAGCAAATCGGCTTTATTGGGTATTATTTCGTGATTGCTATAAGCAAATGCCAGAACCCTTAATCCTTGGGAAGCCATATTATCCACACGATCTGCCCATTCCTTTTTGTTTATAAATTCTTGAGGTTTGTTATCCTTTAGTATATTGTCGCAATGTTTTATTACATTCTCAAATGCTCCTTTCGCATAAACGGTAAAACCCTTATCTTCATTTTGATTTAATGTTGCCATTAATTTATTTGTAGTATCAAAAGGGATCTCCATTTTTTCAGGATTGTCTTCCTTGATTTTTTGTGGGTCAAAGTGCAGTTTTTCAGCAAAATGTATAAGTGCCAATTCGATGCTATCCCCCCTTTTTTCTTCAGTGTTCACAACCACATTGTTACATAAAATACTGGTCATGATCAGCGCATTAAATGCTTGTTGTGATTGGTCCAAATGGTCAAAGTGGATCCTATCTTTGTTTTGAATTGCCTCAAATATACCATCTTCAAAGGCCAACGTATGCACCTGCATTTTGTCTTCGGTAAGTGTTCCAGTTTTATCGGTACATATAATATTTGTCGCTCCCAGGGTTTCAACGGCTTCCATTTTTTTAATGATTACTTCCCGCTTTGATAGTTTTAGCATTCCTCTGGCCAAAGCAATGGTAGCCACTACGGGAAGCCCTTCTGGAATGGCCGCAACAGCAAGTGCTACTGCTGTTCCTATAATTAAAAATATATCCAAGCCTCTAAGGTATCCGGTTATAACAATTAGAATCGCAAAAATTAGCGTAAGCCAAATAAGCCATTTGCTCAGTTCATTCAGTTTTTTTTCCAATGGTGTTCGGTGCTCTTCAACATCGCTTCCCATTTTCTGGATTTTGCCAAGTTGGGTGTCAAGCCCTGTATGTACCACAATTGCAGTTGCTGAACCTTGTACTACGGAAGTTCCCTTGAACACCATATTTTTTCTCTCTGACAAAATAGTGTTTTTGGAGAGTGGATGTATTTCTTTATGGATGGCATTGCTCTCACCCGTCAACGAAGCTTCTTTAACGGCTAAATTCTCAATGGTAATCAGGCGCGCATCTGCTGAAACCACATCCCCTGCTTCTATCAATAGGATGTCTCCGGGAACTAAGGCGGTGGACTTTATTATTTTAATTTTTCCATCGCGAAGAACACTACATTTTGAAAACCCAATTTTTCGAAGGGTTTCAAGAGAACGAATACCCTGTAATTCCATTAGGAAGCCGATAATGACCGTAATTAGGATTACCACGAGTATGGCTACGGTTTCAGGCCAATCCTTGTTGAAAAGAAAGGTAAGGACCGCAGCTACGGCAAGAATTAAAATAATGGGATTCTTAATCTGGTCAAAAAGGATTTCCCATCGCTTTTTTTGGCCATTTCCAGCTATATCATTTTCCCCATATTTTTCAAGACGAAGCTGTGCTTCCTTATTTGTTAACCCCAGCTTGGCATTACTGTCCAATTCTTCCAAAACAGTTTTTGCGGAGAGGGTAAAAGGTTCTTCAGTCATATTTGATTTTTAAAATGTATTTAAAAGGGGGTAAAACTTAAAACCTTCTTCCCAAACCCTTTAGATTTAAAGTTTTGGGAAGAAGGTGATTTTTAAGGGAAACACTTATAAAATAGCGTCTTATGCTATTTCAATTTTCTTTGGCTTATGGTTTTTTGATTCCACTTTTTTGGCAAGGTTGAAACTAAGAACCCCATCTTTATATTTCGCCTTCACATCTTCCTCTTTTACTGAATCTGGAAGTTGTAATCTTTTTTCGAAAGAGTTATAACTAAATTCTTGACGTGTATAGTTATCCTCTTTTTCTTCTTTAGAGTGTGAACTTTCCGCAGAAATATTCAGGCATCCATCATCAACGGTTACTTCGAAATCTTTTTTAGAGAATCCCGGAGCAGCCAATTCAACTTCAAAAGCATCTTTAGTTTCTTTAATGTTTAATGCAGGTTCATCGAGTTTCTTATTCCATAAACGGTTTTCAAAGAAATCGTCGTTATCAAAAAAATCTGATGTTACAAGATTACCCCAAGGTCTTCTTTTAAATTTTACTAGTGACATAATTTTATGATTTAAGTTAAACAATTATTTATAAGGCTAAATTACAATCGGTAAGCTATTTGGCGAATGACTTGGATCAGTTGCGTAAGTATTTTTAGGCTGATCGAAATCATATTTAAATAAAATGACAATCGGTTTAGTATATTACATATTTAATTTATAAACCGTATAGGTATTATCGTTTTCCCTAACGGCAATAAGATTATCATTGATAAATGTGGAGGTTATAACAGCTGGGTTTTTCTGTAAATATAACTTGTCGAACAATAAATGGTTGGGGCCTCGCAGGTGTTGTATAGTTTCATTATTAGTGTCAATTACCAACTCATTGTAGCTATAGTTTACAATATTCTTTCCCAATGCATTGGTAGTTCCCGTATCTTCTTTATAGTATTTTATAACCCGGGCATACCCATTTTCAAAGGGGGTTGCAGCCAGATAGTCTGCAGGGATCACTTTTTCGCCCTTGGCGTTAATATAGCCGTAGAAAGTGATGCCATCCCTAACTTCTTGAATTAAACAGAGACCATCACTTAAGATTGGAGCCCCATCGGGTGACACGACTATATCGTTGCGATACTCTATTACCAGTTTTCCTTTATCGTCAATAAAGCCCCAAGAATTGCCTTTTTTTACCCCTCCAAATCCGTTTTGAAACGGAGTTGCCTTATCAATTTTTGTAAGAACCTGGGCATTAGCACAAAGAGATACATTTGCTATAAGCAGTATTATTAAAATTAAACGTTTCATAATAAAGAGATTTTTAGTTTTTGAACTATTTGTGAATAATAATTTTAATAAAAGTAGCTATTGATAAACCCTTTTAAAATGATGGCCGTCAGTTTTGGTAAAATTTAATTGAATGACCTGCGTCATTGTGTTGACAGCTATTGAATATTATTTTAGATTTTTTAAATCATATATATTTTACCCAAACGGCCAAATTCCTTAACTATGAAAAATATTTTACTTCCAACAGATTTTTCCCAGAACGCTTCCAACGCCATAGAATATGCCATTCAGCTATTTAAGGATGAAGATTGCACATTTCATTTACTCAATACATTCACTCCTGTGGCCTATAACGTTGCAACATTGGCAGATAGTTACTCTACCATGATGATTGAGGAAATTACCAGACAAAACTCTGAAAGTGGATTACTGGAGATTGAAAAAGAACTTAAAAAGAAGTTTAAAAATCCAAAGCATACCTTTCAAGTATTGTCTTCGTTCAATTTGCTTATTCCTGAAATTAAAGCTGTGATTAAAGAACGCAACATAGATTTAATAGTAATGGGTACCAAAGGAGCAACTGGAGCCAAAGAAGTCTTTTTGGGTACCAACACTATGTTTACAATTAAAAAAGTGAAGTGTGCCGTAATTGCGGTACCAGAGAATTTTACTTATGAAGATCCGAAGGAGATTTTATTCCCGACAGACTTTAAGTTTTCAATGAAAAACAAGTATCTAAAACTATTAAAGTCTATTTGTACAAGACATATATCTCGATTGAACATTTTAAATGTTTATTTGGGGGAGCCTTTAGACTCCTCCCAAAAGAAAACAAAAGAACAATTTGAAGACTTTTTTAAAAATAACGCCCACTTATTTCATACAGCTGAATATGTAGATTTAACTGAGGCGGTAACACAATTTCAGATAAAATATAAAGCTAATTTTTTAGTGATGGTCAATAATAAGCATTCCTTTTTTGAAAACCTATTTTTTAAACAGGTCATCAAAAAAATGGTATATCACACCAACGTTCCTTTTATGGTAATCCCTTCCATAGAATTAATGGCGCCTTAAGTTGTTCCCAATCTGATATAAATCATTATTTATTTGAAAGTTATGAGCTAAATTTGAGTTGCAGAACAAAAATAAAACATTATGGATATATCTATTTTTTTAGCGAAGTTTTGGGGTTGGTACTTGCTTATTTTCTTTTTTATTTTAAGCTATAATCCAACCCGTATCAACCAAATTTTTGATGATTTAAAGGATCAAAAATTTTCAATCCTGGCGGCGTTTATAGCTATCATTGTAGGTTTGCTGAATATTATTTCCCATAATATTTGGGAATCCAATTGGACGGTTATAGTAACCTTAATTGGATGGATGTCTCTGGGAATGGGGCTATTTCTGTTTATATTTCCAAATCGGGCAGCCAAATGGATTAAGTATATAAACGTTAAGCTGGTTCAGGTTATTTATGTACTGCTTTTTATTGTGGGACTGTACTTGCTGAATGCAGGGTATCAATTATTGGATTATTGAAAAGGCCTAAAGAAGCAGGTATATGAAAGCCTAAAACCATTTCCAAATATTATACGATACAATGCGTTCCTATTCTATTTTTACTGTCTTTTTGCTTTGTATTCTCATTGTTCTGGTGGACGTCTATACGTTTTTTTGGTTGCAGTCAATCACCCAACTAATAGTTTCTCCTGTTTTAAAAACAATTATTAATATTTTGTTTTGGACATTTAGCATGGGGTTGGTTTCCGTAATTTTATTATTAAAGATAAAGATGGAAAGTGTCCCGCTAATGCGAAGGCAGCTATTAGTTTCTTCACTTTATGGGCTTACAATTTCCTCATTAATTCCAAAAATAATTTTTTCGGTAATTATCAGTATTCTTTTTTTTACCAATTATGTTTTTTCAGAAACCGAATCTTTAATTATTGTTCCTATCGTCGGTTTAATCTCCGGATTCCTCCCTTTTTTTATTATAATGAACGCAATATTTCGCGCGGCGTATAGATTTAAGGTGCATCGTATTACAATACATTATAAAGAACTGCCCGAAAATTTTGAAGGTTTAAAAATGGTACATATATCTGATCTTCACCTGGGAAGTTTCAATTATCGCTATCGTATTTTGGAAAGAGCGGTTGGCATTATAAATGAATTGGACGCCGACCTCATTTTGTTTACAGGGGATCTGGTGAATAACTTTGCGTGGGAATTAAACGGCTGGGATTCGGTCCTAAAAAAATTAACGGCCAAGAGAGGTAAATATGCAGTTTTGGGAAATCACGATTATGGCGATTATAGCAAATGGGATTCACCGAAAGAAAAAAGTGAAAATTTTGAAGCCATAAAAAAATTTTACGAACAAATTGATTTCACATTACTTCTCAATGAAGCGGTGCCAATAACAAAAAACAACCAAAACATTGCAATAGTAGGTGTTGAAAATTGGGGATTGCCGCCTTTTAGGCAAGATGGCGATTTAAAAAAAGCATTGAAGGAAGTTGAAGCCATTCCTTTCAAGATTTTACTTTCCCACGACCCTTCCCATTGGGATGCAGAAGTTGCACAACACACCAATATTGTCCTTACGCTTTCCGGCCATACCCACGGGATGCAGGCAGGGATCAATTTTAGGGGAAAACAATGGAGCCCCATTAAATACAAATACAAGCGCTGGGCTGGATTGTACAAGCATCCAGGACAGTATCTATACGTTAACAGGGGATTGGGTTGGCTGGGATTTCCGGGAAGGATGGGAATGCGCCCAGAAATCACTTTTATAGAGTTGAAAAAGTAAAACTGAATAAATTTTTTTATTATTTCATTTTCTGATAGGTTAAAAGAGGAATAATATTTATAGGAAGTGGATAGATTTTCAGGATTCTACAAAGCCATTTCAGTTATCGGGAAAACCCGTTTAAAATCAATACAGGATCCGTCAAATATTAATCCTTGACCCAATATTTGATCAAATTCTGCTTTTGTAGGAGAAATTTTTATTTGAACGGTTTTTTCATTGTCATCAGTTTTAAATTTCTCAACGGCCGTAATTCGTTCAAGTTCATCCAGGTTATCGGGCAGATTTGCTTTTGTTAGTGACAGGATATCTGGGTATTTAAGTGAAATGATTGTTACTTCCCAGTTATCGTTATCTATGGGATTATTAAGAATCAGATGTCCTTTGTAAAATTTTAAAACCTGTTCTGTTGTTTTAGAAAAAAGAGTATCCTTTAAGGTTATCTGCGAAATTATGGTTTCACCAATCAGTTTCGCAGGAAAAGCTTGGTTTAATTCCTTGGAATACAATGTTTCATTTTGAAAAGACAAATTGGGGTTCGATTCAATTTCAGCCATAGATAGCTTTGATTCGTATTCCTTTTGCTTAGAAATCATTTTTTCATCAATAATTAAGGCGATACTATCTACTTCACACCAGTACATACCTTGATATTCCATTGGAATCCTGGATAATTCCGGTTCGTCTCTGGGCTGTGGTTCCGTAAACACAACAGGGGGTTGGCAGTAGGAAAGTAACAATAACAAAAAACCTGCAATTCCATATTTAAAAATTTTCATAATGTGGGCCATTTAAAATTTATTTGTAGTTATTTCTTGCTAATCTTAAAGAGAAAAGAGGTGGTTTTAGTTGCCCCTTTTGCTCCTGACAGTTTTGTTTGTCTGCCGATTTTCAGTTGATTTTCTCACTGGCAATTGCTGAACATTTCGTTGCTGCTGTACCCTGTCCGTATTAATTTTATCGGTATTGGTGCGTACAGGATTTGGGTTGACCCTATCAATACTCCTGTAAGTGCGTGGTTCAGGATTGTTTATTTGGGGGCGATACACTTGCACTTCATCCCGGACTCGGGTTGTCGGTGCTATTTTTTTTACTTCCCTAAGGGAAACAGGGGCGATTTTTCTATTTATATATTTTTCCACCTCATCAACTTGAGGACCTTTTGCATAATACTGATTGTGATACCGCGTTGTTGCATAATTATTATTTATTCTGATACGGCTTGTAAATCGATCATCTAGATTGCTTCTGCCCCTGTTAGTGATGTCCCTATCATAAATATAAATATGGTTTACCACGTTCCAATAAAACACCGGTGGTCTCCATGTACCATACCAAACCACCACATTTACCGAAGGCATTAGAGGTGCCCATGCGTAATAATCATCAACATCTCCCCAAATTACCCACGCAGGCGACCACTCATAACCGGGAATCCATAGCCATCCGTACAGATCATCATATAGCCAGCGACCATAATGAAAAGGAGCCCAGCCCCAACTATAATTCGAAATCCAGATCCACCCATCAACTGAATAATCCCAGTAACCATTGGTAAAATACGGCCTAAAATTTCCATCTACGGAAGGATGCCAAACATGGCCATAGCCTGGATAATCAATCCATATTCCATAAGGGGAGAGCCCGTCATAGAAACTTTGATACGTTATGGTAGTTACAACCTGCTGTGCCGCCAGTTTGTCTATAGTTGTACTTCCAACAAAGAAAAACACGCACATTAACAACATTTTAAAATTAAAACTCTTTTTCATTTTTAAAATTTTAAATTCTGGATTCTGGATTCTGGATTCTGAATTATTTAAATGAAAGGTAAGAAGTGCAATAAATAATTACAATGACCTGCATCAGTTGATTGTGCTCCTACAAAATCCGCTCAATTGTTGAATGTTTTGTTGAATTTTACGAAAGAAAGTAATGATTTTGTTTGATATTGAAGAAAATAAAAGACCCTGTAATCTTTTATTTTATAGGGCTTTAGCGGAGAAAGAGAAAACAACTGTTGTTTTTGCAACTATTTAAAAATCAGTACTTTAAAAAATTAATTTTCCAATCGCGTATCACATCTTCACAACCAATCCAATTGCTTGATAAACAATAGTATATAAAAACACCTTTAATTCCTAATATGTACTAACAATTTGTGATGGATTACAGACGAGAATGCAGAATTACATTATAATTTATCGGTTACGCCAACGTTCATCTCTAATTTCCGCATAATATCCTGTTAGATTATATAATTTGGCGTGCTGTGTCTGTTTCACAAAAGACAATTTTAAGTTAAGCAAATAGGGTTTTTGATGATGTTGGACTAAAATGGAATGGGTATTATCTTCATTTTGGACAGGTTCAAAATGATTTACTTCGAGCTTTTTCTGTTTTTCGAACTTATTTGATTTTTCAAGTATTTGTTCTAAATAAAAATCAGCAACACTGTCTGTGGTATAGATAGATTTATTTGTATGCAGAAAAGTTAAAATATTCAAATACTCAACATCTTTTTCATTCATATGAATATTGCTGAATTGTTTTTTGTTGCCAATTTTATAGACTTTTGGGTCGTACATTATAAGTAATAAATCTGGTGCCAATGGATAAAAAATTTGTAACCCTTTACTTGTCATACCTGTATGTCCAAATGGAAATTTTCGAGATTCCAAAAACTGATTGTATTTAGAAATAGGATTGTCGCTAGTAATCAATTGCTTTGAGGTATTATCCTGAATAAGTTTTATTTGCATATTCATCATCATTGGCAGGCCATTCAACAGAATATCAAGTTTCTTTTCTGTGGCATCTTCATAGGCGAAAAAGTGCGTGTCATAATCAAAATCCTTGAATTGGGGTTCGAACTTCATTGCCGTTTTCATCATTGTATCTACAAATGCGTTGAATTCATCAACATTTGCCCTGGTGCGATAGGCCTGTAGAAGAATGAATAACCAGATAAGATAATAGTCATCAGATTTATCCTTTGGTAACTCTTTTGTTCGAACCACGGTGTTCAAAATTAAAGAGGTCTGATTTTCAATATTTCCAAACCATTCTTCCCTTTCAAAATCCTTACCATAAAAATATGATTCTTGAGCCTGCCCTTCTAAATTTGCTTTTTGAATGATTTTTCCAGATTCTTTAAGACATACCTTTATTTGTTTTTTATTATCCGCTAAACTGAAATATCGCAAATAGAATTTTGGTACATAATGTTGCTTTTTCTTTTTGGCCATTTTAAGAACAATGATTTAAAGTTATAAAAATAAGAATGAGTTATTCTTTTGGAAAGTAAAATCAATTCATTTGTGAGATTAATATAAGAATTCCATTCAGCCCATTCCTCTACATTCCGCGAAAAGCTACATTTCGAGAAATGCGCTTCACTATAAATATCTTGGACACAACTCCAAAGATTCCAATTCCTCCATTCCACTTGTCTGCTCATTTCCTTGAAAAGTCGGGAGGCAGTCAAACTCAATTCCACCTCCATCTTTGAAATTAAGTCCGCTTTAAATTCTGCTAACTATCAAATACAGATGTTAAATCCCGTTCAGCACTTTCCCCTCCATTGCGCGAAAAGCTTCATTTCGGGAAAAGAGCTTCTCTACAAAGGTCTTGGACACCGTCCCCAATTTCTACTTTCCATATCGCTTGCCCGATCCGCTGCGCTGGAACGGAACGCTCCATTCCAATCCGAAATCGTGAACGAAGTCCGCCCGTTCGGAATTGATATTTCTGCATTTGTTTCCACTTCCCTTGACTTAGTATTTCACATACGTCCTTTAGAAACCTCCCGAGCCGCCACTGCCCCTACCTTTTTTTGACAGCAAAATACCAACATTTGGAAGTTAAACGGACTGCATAACCGGTCGTGCCTCCCTTTTATAAGTCCTTATTAATTCCAAATATTGAAAATGTATCAGCAACAAAAAAAGG
>JBARWQ010000055.1:0-47014 GCA_049646885.1 Aequorivita sp.
CCGCACAAAACTTCGCACAGATACGTTCTGTGATTGACACGACAATCAAAAACGGCCTAAATGTCTTGGATGCCCTGAACCTAATTGCTAAATTAGAGGTCCAAAAACAATAACTGATTAGTTACCAAAGTTAAAAATATCAAAAACCTTGATTCCATCTGTGTATTGGTAAATTTATTTGATAAATTTATGGGGAAATTGATTTAAATATCATGAACATCTCATCACGCTTTGACCAGGCACTAGATAAATTATACCTCGCATTTCACTCCGGTCAACTCAATCCCGAATGTAGTAAGCAATGCGCTGTGGGCAACATTTGTGATAATAAGGATGGTTGGAAAAATCTCACCGATCATCACGGTTCTACGGAATTAAATTACGTTGGATTGGTAAATGAAGCTTTTGGACGAAAAATCAATGGTTATTTGCCAAGTGAATTATTGCGTATCGAGGCTGAATTCTTAAAAGCCTGTGGATATTCTATACCTCTTGACCATAGAGGCAAAAGACCTATCGATCCTACCTCTCAAGAAACTCTCTTTAAAGGATTGTGTGCCACAGTGTCCTTTCTTTGTCGCCTTGAGGGAATAGCGGATGTGATGGACTATTCCGAACTGTTCAATTTTGAGCCAAGTAAAACTTCAAGAGCACTTTCAACCCAGGAAATCTAAGCGCCAAATTGTTTTAAATGGCGATCCAGATGCTTGTATTACATTTGTCCCCATTGGGTTGGGGTGAATTTCCCGAAAATGGGATGGGGTTCCCATATCTTTTTGTTTTTCTGAAGATGAAATTCATCTACAAGTTTTACAAGTTCTATTTTTTCATTTTCGAAATCTTTCTCCTCCGTCACCTTAAATGATTTGGCCGTGGGTAAGCTCTTTCTCCAAGGTTTATCATTGTAAAGCGATTTTTTAAAAAGAAAGGCAAGAGGGATAAACTGTTTCTTTATATTTCCTCTTCCCAAACTTACTTTCAATGGTTGCTGACAATGATATAGCATTTGCCCAACTGTCATTCGTCCCCATTGCCTGTAACTATCTAGGTTTAGAGCATCCAATCGGTTTTTTATTTCCAAAAAGGCATCGGCATTAAAAAGAGATTTCATATTAAACGGTATTGGATTATTGAATAAAATTATCTATAATTACTATATCTTATGAGAATCTCTTGTGAAAATTATTATAAAATGTAGAGATCTTAGAAATTACTTGGTGATTTTAAGAAAATATGATTCAGTATGGAGGAGAGCGATTATTTTTCCATAAAACAATGGAACGAGGACGACCGTCCAAGAGAAAAACTGTTAAGCAAAGGTCGAGCAGCCCTTAGCGACGCTGAATTAGTAGCTATACTCATCGGCTCGGGTAGTCGAAACGAGAGCGCCGTATCTTTGAGCCAGCGTATTCTAGCTTCAGTTGAAAATAATCTTGTAGCGTTAGGTAAACTTTCGGTTTCAGAATTAATGCACTTTAAGGGAATTGGCCAAGCTAAGGCCATTTCAATTGTCGCGGCCATGGAGTTGGGAAGAAGAAGAAGAGCTTCGGAGGCAGTGGAGAAAAAGAAAATCACTTCCAGCCATTCGGTTTTTGAGTATATGCAACCTATAATCGGCGAATTGCCCCACGAGGAGTTTTGGATTGTTTATTTGAACAACTCCAACCGGATCATTAAAAGCGCCCAGTTGAGCAAGGGTGGTATAACTGGAACCATAGTCGATGTCCGCTTGGTTTTTAAGGAAGCTTTACAGCTTGGGGCGGTTGCGGTAATCTTGGCCCACAATCATCCTTCTGGCACCTTAAAACCGAGCCAGGCCGATATTCAACTTACCAAAAAATTAAAAACAGCAGGAGAGAGTTTGGACATAAAAGTTTTGGACCACCTTATAATTACTGAAAAAGCGTACTTTAGCTTTGCTGATGAAAATATGTTGTAACCTATTATGCTGTTAATCCACACCAAGAAAGTAACTCCTCGTTTTTCGTACATTTTCAAGCATATTTGCAAAAGAATTTTAGGTATTGAGGTGGCTTTTTCTACCACTTTGGAAGATTTTATCAGTCATGTGGGCCCTAAAATGTCTTATGGAAAAAAACCCATGGGCAATGAACTTTTTTTTCAAAGTTTCGGCCTTCTGGAACAACAAGGGTTTGACACCATCGATATTACCATTAAGAAATGGGATGACACCATTGGATTTTTTCCTGTTTCCAATCTCAGCGCACTTCCGTTCGATATCTTCTCCTCCAGCTTTTATATGATCAGTCGGTATGAGGAATATCTGCCTCATGTGAAGGATGAGAAAGGCCGCTTTATGGCCTCCGAAAGTCTTGCTTTTAAAGAGGGATTCTTACAGCAGCCGGTAGTGGATATTTGGATATATAAGTTTAAGGCTAAATTGATGTCAGTCTTTCCTGACATTGTTTTCCCAGATCGAAAAATTACAATACATCCCGTAATAGAAGCTTCGCAACCGTTCGCATTTAAGCACAAAGGCTTGTTCAGAACCTTGGTTGGTTATGGGAATAATCTTTTAACGGGAAAATTCAAAAACATTGCTCAGCGTACCCAAGTGATCTTTGGTCTACAACGCGATCCTTTGGATACTTTTAAATGGATAGTGAACAATGCCAAGCGAAGCAACTTTAAAGTTACCGTTTTCTTTCTATTGGGCGATTCGCTCAATTTTGAGGAAAGCATGAATACCCATCGGCAAAAGTTTAAATTATTGGTGAAGTACGTTTCTGATTATAAAGAAGTGGGTCTTATTTTTTCATATAATTCATTGACTAATTATCAATTATTGAAGAACGAAAAGCACCGGATGGAGGAAATAACCAATCGTGCCTTAATGAGCTCGATGAATTCAGAATTTTTAGTCAATCTGCCGGATATTTATCGAAATTTGGTTGAATTGGAAGTGACGAAGGATTTCACAATGGTTTTTAGGGACACTGTTGGATTTCGTGCCGGCACTTGCACACCTTTTCTATTTTATGATTTGGATTATGAAATAAAAACACCTTTGTTGATTCATCCTGCGGCGATGACCACCTTGGCATTTCAGAAAAGATACCCCCAGGATATTGAAAAGATCGTAAACAATTCCTTGGCTGCTGTAGAAGCGGTAAAGGGCACTTTCACAATTATTTTTTCAAACAAAGATTTTGCTTCCATGGAGGAGAATAAAGTATGGCGAAACATCTTCTCCGAAACTCTTCACGATTATGTTCAATAAAAAGATAAGCGATGTCTTCTTTGACCTTGATCACACTTTATGGGATTTTGATAAAAATTCTGCCTTAGCATTTCGACGTGTTTTTCTTAGACATAATATCAACTTGGAATTACCGGTGTTTATTAAGGAATATGAGCCCATCAATCTGAAATACTGGAGAAAATTCCGTCAAGAAACCATCTCTAAAGAGGAATTGAGAAGAGGTCGTCTTACTGAAGTTTTTGCTGTTTTTAGGATGAAATTTCCAATAGAAATCATCGATGACATTGCCAATAGCTATTTGGAAGAACTTCCTCGGGACAACCATCTGTTTGCCGGCACTTTCGAAACTTTGGACTATCTTTCAAACAACTATAATCTTCATATCATCACAAACGGATTTAGAGAGGTGCAACATTCAAAACTTCAAAACAGCGGTATTCAAAAATACTTTTCCACAGTTACCACTTCCGAAGATGCCGGAGCTAAGAAACCACATCCGCTAATCTTTGAGCGGGCACTTATTAAAGCTGAAGCAGTTCCGCAGAAAAGTGTTATGATTGGGGATAGTTTGGAAGCTGATATAATTGGTGCGCAAAATGCTGGAATGGATACGCTGTTTTTCAACTACAGAAAGGAGAATATAGAATATCCCATCAAGAGTATTTCCAAGCTTTTGGAAATTAAAGCCTACTTGTAGTAATAATACCCGCCTTCTTTTCGTTTTAGCTGGACACTTCCCTAACAGATGAAAAAACGCTTACCTATTGTTATCTCCATGGTTATTGCTTGCCTTTTCTTTACGGCCTGCTTAAGAGATACTGATTTTGAGCAAACCGAAAATATTGTGCTTACACCTGTGGTGGAACTGGATTTAATTTATTTCACCCTTCGAGGGACGGATTTCTTCGATACCATCAATTCCCGGCCCATTCCTACCCTTCGCGATACTACTTTAATCAAGTTTTTAAACGACAGTACATTACACGAAAGCTTAAAACGGGCAGAGTTCTATTTCCGTTTTTCCAACAGTATTCCCCGAAGTTTTGTGGTGGATTTTCAGTTTTTAGGTGAAACTAATGACACAACCTATGTTGCCCAAACAACCGTGGCCCAAGGTTCGCCTACCCAGGCAGTGCTAACTGAGTTTATTGAGAATGTGGAAGGAGATGATGTTTTGCAACTCACCAAAGCCAATAAAGTTGTGGTTTCGGTGACAATTTCCTCCTCACACGAAAATTTGGAAGGAGTTTTAAATCTTAAATCCAAAACCACCTATTTTCTGGAATATTAATACGATGCGTTTTTTATTGAGCTTTATTTTATTCCTTATGGGGGTATTGGCTATTTCCCAGAATAAGCAAATCCTCTATGGTTTTGATGACATACCCCAATCTTTAATGCTCAATCCGGGTGCAAAGGTAAATTGGAAAAAACATTACGGGATCCCCTTTCTTTCACAATTTCATATAAATGCTGGTTCCAGTGGGGTTTCGGCCTATGACATCTTCAAAACTGGAAATGACAACATTAACGACAGGATTACCAGCAAAATATTTGAAATGAAAAACACGGATTTCTTTACGGCTACGCAACAATTGGAACTTATAAACTTTGGATGGCGGGCACGAAATGAAATTTATTTCTCTGGGGGGATTTATCAAGAATTTGATTTTATAGCATATTTTCCGCGCGATCTCGCCATTTTGACCTGGGAAGGAAATAGAGATTATTTGGACTATGAATTCGATTTGGGTGAAGTGAGCACCACAGGCGATTTTATGACGGTATATCATTTTGGTGCCAACAAGCAACTTTCAGAAAAGTTAACTGTGGGGGTAAGATTGAAACTTTATTCAAGTATGTTTAGTTTTCGAAGTGTTGACAATCAGGGAACGTTCGTGACACGTTTGGGTGATGCTGATTCGCCAAACATTTATGAACACAGTTTGGAGAACGTCGATATGACAGTCCAGACCTCCGGTTATGCTTCGTTGCGCGATTTGGATGGAGCATCGCAAGTGACAAAGGAAATACTTGGTCGCGCACTTTTTGGCGGAAATATTGGAATAGGAATGGATTTTGGGATTAATTATGACATTAATAAAGTTTGGAGCATTTCTGCAAGTGCTCAAGATATAGGTGCTATTTTTCATTCAAAAAATGTTGAATCGTATCGTGCTCATGGCAGTTATACGCTGGATGGTATCAATCTTATTTTCCCTCCCTTGAGTGCTGGAGAATCCACTTTTCCTTATTACGACGATTTGGAAGATGAGATAGAAAGGGAGATTCCTATAGACACCCTCCATAATTCGTATGTGCAGTTTCGACCCTTAAAATTGAATGCTGCCGTGACTTTTGGTTTTGGCAGGTTCAATGCGTCGGGAGAATGTGATTGCTTGAATATGGCTGGTTCTCAACTTCATGGACAAGGTTTGGGGCTTCAGGTTTATTCTATTTTTAGGCCCAAAGCACCACAAATGGCGGCCACCTTGTTTTATTATCGAAGATTGACCCGCTCTCTTTCAGCAAAAGCTGCCTATACCGTAGATTCGTATTCTTATTATAACGTGGGCTTGGGAATGTCGGCCAATTTTGGAAAACCCAATTTCTATTTAGCGGCAGACAATCTTCTTTGGTATAACAATTTGGCAAAAGCAAAAAGTGTATCTTTACAGCTAGGATTTAATATAATAATCGACCAGGAATGACACGATTTCTACCATTTTTTATCACTCTCTTTTTTAGCGTAACCCTTGTCGCGCAAAATAAAAATCTTTCGGACTATAGTTATGTTATAGTTCCCGACCAGTTTGAATTCTTGAAGGGAAGTGATCAGTATCAATTAAATTCTATGGCCAAATTCTATTTTGAAAAGAGCGGATTCAATGCCTTTTTGAGCAGTGAGGCACCCAATGCCAATCGCTGTGATGGTCTTTATGCAAACGTTGAGGAGTTGAGAACCTTTATGGGCACTAAATTGCAAGTTGTTTTAAACGATTGCCGAGGCAATGAAGTTTACAGGGGTGCTGAAGGAACAAGTAAGTATAAAGAACACGATAAATCCTACCAGGATGCTTTGCGAAAGGCTTTTAAGAGCGTGGAATTATTGCGAATAAAACAACGGGACCTCGTTCTTGTTGATGATGCGCAAGCCCTTCCTATAAAGGACAATAAACCTACCGTGAATTTCACGGGGGCTACCATTGCTTCCGAGGAAATCAGTACGTCGGGAACTGTGCTTCCTACTGCAAAATTTTCGAATTACCTACATCAGGGAAAAACATTTTTGTTGAGGAAGACCGGGGAAGGTTACTCTTTATATGAAGAATCCTCAACCGCAGCCGATGGCCTTCTTCTGAAAGGAAAAATAATTGTAATGGACAAGGTTGTTAAATATATAGATGCTGTTGGTACTACAGCCGATGCCTCCTTTGACGCCTCGGGGAATTTAATTCTTGGACAAGGAAATAACCGAGCAGTTTATACTTTGCAAAACTAAAAATCGTATTTATCCTTCCAAAGTTGCTTTAAATAATTTCTCAGGGAGTTTTCTCTAGGATTGTTGCCTGGTTTATAGAAAGTAGTTCCTTTTATTTGCTCAGGCAGAAACTCGTGAGCTACAAAATTACCCTCGTAGTTGTGGGCGTATTCGTATTCCTTGCCGTAGCCCAATTGTTTCATCAGTTTAGTCGGAGCGTTGCGCAAGGGTAGGGGAACGGAAAGGTCGCCAGTTTGTCGAACCGCTAATTGAGCATCACCAATCGCCTTATAAGAGGCGTTGCTCTTGTGGGATGAAGCTAGATAAATAGCGCATTGGCTTAATATAATTCTCGCTTCAGGATAGCCAATGGTGTTAACAGCCTGAAATGTGCTATTGGCTAGGACTAGGGCCGTTGGATTGGCATTTCCTATATCTTCAGAAGCGAGGATAACCAATCTGCGAGCGATAAATTTGATGTCTTCTCCTCCTTCAATCATCCGAGCCAGCCAATAAACCGCTGCATTCGGATCACTTCCACGAATTGACTTTATAAATGCTGAAATAATATCGTAATGCTGTTCGCCAGTTTTGTCATAAAGCACTGTGTTTTTCTGGGCTTTCTGCATTACTAAGTCATTCGTGATTTTTATGGTTTCACTTTCTTCGGAAAGGATTACCAGTTCTAGGATATTTAGAAGTTTTCGTGCATCCCCCCCTGATAGCCTTATCAATGCTTCGGTTTCGGTAAGCTCTACTTTTTTTTGAGAAAGGATCTTGTCTTCTTTTAAAGCTCTTTTTATTAAAGTTTCCAAGTCTTCTCGACTAAATGATTCCAATACATAGACCTGACAGCGGGATAGGAGAGCTGGAATCACTTCAAAACTCGGATTTTCGGTGGTGGCGCCTATTAGGGTTATCCATCCTTTTTCTACTGCTCCTAAGAGTGAATCTTGTTGGGATTTATTAAAACGATGGATTTCGTCAATAAAAAGAATGGGATTTTTAGTCGAAAAAAGACTATCCTGCTTCTTGGCTTTCTCAATAATTTCTCGAACGGCAGCCACGCCACTATCAACGGCACTAAGTGTATAGAAGGGTCGGCCACTTTCGTTGGCAATAATATTTGCCAGAGTAGTTTTTCCTGTACCTGGAGGTCCCCAGAATATCATAGATGGAAACATCCCGGTTTTTAATTGAGTGGTAAGGGAGCCTTGGGGACCAACCAAGTGTTGTTGGCTCAGGTAGTGTTCCAGAGAAGTGGGACGGATTCTTTCGGCAAGAGGTGTGTTCATAGCTTTCAAAATTACGATATAAATGGAAATTCCAAACGATTATAATATGGAAGAAGTTTTAAAAATGGAATCGGACTATTCTGTTTGTCATTTGTATTTTGAATAAGGACTTTGTAATAATTTCAATCTTTCCACTTAATAATTTAAATGATACTTTATCACAGATTACCTGACATTTTATCATAAATTTGGTTTTAGGAGTATTTTTTGCAATCGCCTGATCGTATGTCGAATTCAGAACAATTAAAATTCAGTCCAGAAGTTATTGCTGTTCCCTTACTTTTTGTAATGTTACTTTGGATTGTATATTGGGTGGAAACTCGGTTTGGAATTAATTTGAATAAGTTTGGGATTTATCCCCAATCAGCAAAGGGTTTGTTGGGAATTCTTTTCGGTCCATTTATTCACGGCAGTTTAAAGCATCTTTTCAATAATTCGGTTCCTTTATTTGTACTGACTTCCGCACTCTTTTATTTTTATCGAAATATCCGTTGGAAAGTTTTGATTTTCGGTCTTTTATTTACTGGCCTGGCCACTTGGGTTATAGGTCGGCCTTCACTTCATATAGGGGCCAGTGGCGTGGTGTATATGCTTGTGGCGTTTTTGTTTTTTAAAGGGATTTTTTCTAAACAATTTCAATTGACCGCCCTTGCATTAATAGTTGTTTTTCTTTATGGCGGGCTTTTGTGGTACGTATTCCCAATAGATCCAGCTATTTCTTGGGAAGGGCACCTCTCTGGGTTTTTTGTTGGATTGGTCTTCGCTTTTTTATTCAAATCTATTCCTATTCAGAATAAGAAATACGCGTGGCAACGTGCCGATTTTGATGAAGAGAATGATCCTTTTATAAGGCAGTTTGACGATAATGGGAATTTTATAGGCCCTCCAAAAGAAACCCCTCCCGAAGTGGAATCACTTCAAAATAACGAAGCTTCAAACATTAAGATTACTTACACCTTTAAAGAAAGTCCTAAGGAAGAAAAGTTAAATTAAGACTTGATTCTTTGCCGGACAATTTCATATAAGAAGGCGCCACAGGCTACGGACACGTTTAACGAGTTGATTTCGCCCAATAGGGGCAAGGCTGCTTTTTGATCCACCAATCCCAGAACGGAATGGGAAACTCCTCTCTCCTCAGATCCCATGATCAGTGCCAAGGGGACGGTCATATCAACAGTGTAAATTGTATTATTGGTTTTTTCCGTGGCAGCAAGGGTAGTTATTCCAGATGCCTGTAAATAAAAGATGGCGTCCTTAATGTGGTCCACCTTGCAAATCGGGATTTTGAAAATAGCTCCTGCAGAGGTTTTAACTGTATCTCCTGAAACAGGTGCTCCCCCAGATTTTGGAATAATTACAGCATCCACACCTGTACATTCCGCAGTTCTAAGGATAGCTCCAAAATTTCGGACGTCTGTTATTTGGTCCAGAAGCAGGAATAAAGGTGTTTTCGAATTAGCCAGTGCTTTTTCCACTACGCTTTCCAAAGATTGAAAGACCACAGGAGAAGTTAAGGCTACAATTCCTTGGTGGTTTCCACGCGTAAGTCTGTTGAGCTTTTCAATCGGGACTGTGGCTACGGTTATATTTTCCTTTTCTAGGTCGCGGACCAAACTATCTATCTTGTCGCTATTTATTCCTTTTTGGACAAAGACTTTGTCAAAAGGGAGCTGTGATGATAGGGCTTCCTTTACAGGGTAAATTCCGAAGATGATATTTTCCTTATTGCTCATGACTGTGCTCGAATTTAATGCTACTGCAAATTGATTTTTGCTATGGCGAAATTAATTAAAGAATGTGGATATATCATTGCTATTCCAGTTGAAGTATTTCCAATAAAAAAACACCCCTTAGAGACTAAGAGGTGTTTTTTGTATAAAATTGGATTATTTAACCAGGAATTATTTTTGTTTTCTAACCCTAATTGAAGCAAATCCGCCAGATACCACGTTTGCATCACCTTCTACCGCAAGAGCGAAATACTCTCCTTCGGGATCCTCGATGGAAACATCCTTGCCTGTTACGGTAATCGATGCCGTACGGGTGTTGGCTAGAAACGTTACTGTTGCATCGAATTCATAATTTTCAGGTGCCGTAGCAGGCTCGTTTAATGCCGGAATAGCTATAATGTTAAAGGTCTTGTCCACATCAAAAACGTCGGTCATAAACAGATCAATCGTTGTGCTTCTTTCTCCACCGGCAGGGATACCATTGATGTTTTTATCCTTAGTGGTAAAACCTGCGATGAGTTTTTCACTGGATGCAAAATCATCATAACTTTCGCAGGCGGTTACTAATAACGTTACGGTTAAAATTGCGAATATTAATTTAATTTTTTTCATTTGTGTCAATTTTTAAAGATTATTAATACCCAGGATTCTGAACCATATTAGGATTCAAATCCATTGCAGTTTGTGGAATCGGCAATTGGAACTTCGGGCTGCTCGCGGGAAGTGACTGAGCATCGGAAGGTGTTCCGCTACCATCGGCCAAATCTCCAAAACCACCTCGGTCAATTGATTCTCCCCAACGCTTTAGATCGAAAAATCTTTGAGATTCGAAAGCAAATTCCAATCTTCTTTCAAGACGGATAGCATCTCTTAGAGCAGTTCCAGATTCTCCACCTGTATAAGATAGGTAACGCTCATCTCTAACAGAGTTTAATGTGATAAGTGCTTGAGGCTCTTGCCCTAGATTATACTGAGCTTCTGCCTTATTTAGTCTTGCTTCCGCAACGCGGAACAATTTAATGTCCACAAGACCTGGTTTTCCGTTTCCACCTTTAGCGAACAATTTCTTTATCGCATTAAATTCTAATTTTGATGTGCCACTACCATTGGAAGCTTGGAAAGTATATGCATCCTTGCGAATGTCATCCGCAGCAAACAAGTTGTATAATGGATATGAGACCACATACTCAGGTACCAAAGTAGTAACTCCAAATTGGCTCCAAGTAACCCCAATGGAGAAGTCTAATGGAGTACTTTCCGCGAAAGGAATATTGAAAAGTACTCCATCCTTAGATGTGTCTTCCCACACGCCAACTATTTTATTGCGCTTCCCTACTGGTGTTGTAACGTTATTAGCAGCGGCAACGGCTTTGGTCCAATTATCTGGCCCACCCATATAAAGGTAAACTCTAGATAACAATAAGTTGACAGATTCTTTAGTGAAACGACCTTCATCGTTGGTGAGAGGGATATCTGCTCTTGCTTCAAGAAGATCTTGAACAATTTTGTCATAAACTGCACCTACAGTTTCTCTTACAGGTAAAGCTAATGGATCTGGTTCAGTAACGTAGGCAATTCCCAAACTTCCATTTGCGTCACCTGACTGAGTTGGGATTTTTCCGAAGAAAGTAACTAGATCTAAATGACCCAATGCTCTTAAAGCTTTGGCCTCCGCAACTACTTTTTCCTTATTTGTTCCCTCAAAATTCACGCTGTTGGCAAGTAAAAGGTTGGCGCGATAAATCATTTGGTATGCACGTTCATAGAGACTTCCCATTGGTTGATCAGTGGCTCCATATTGCCAGTTGTGTAAAGTTCTACGGGTACCACGGCCTTTCTGTGCGAAAGTCACGTTGTCGGAAAGAATATCGGGGGCATCCAACATTCCACCGTTGTCACTACCCCCATAAAGGGAGCCCTTAACCAAAGTTGCGTAAATTCCGCGAGCGGCATTTTCAAAATCGTTAACGCTTATATAAGCACTTTCGTTCGCGAACTCGTCAAACGGGATTTGATCCAATTCGCTGTCACAGGAAGTCAAACCTCCGGTAACAAGGGCCAAAACTGCAATTTTATAAATTAATTTTTTCATTTTATCCATTTTTTTTATATTAGAAACTAACATCCAATCCTACTTGGAAAGACTTCACGTTCGGGTAGCTATACAGAGTCGCTTCCCCAGGTGCCACAGCCTCTGCAAAGGAAATTGATTCTCCAGAGGAAAGCCCTACTTCCGGATCGCCCCAGAACTTACTGAAAGTCAAGAGGTTTTGGCCTTGCACATACAATCTTAAAGATTGAAGTGGGGTTCTATCCAAAGTTTCGCTAGGGAAACTATAAGATAGGGTCACGTTTCTCAATCGGACATAATCTCCTTTCTCTAACCATTTGGAAGAACTATTAAGAGTACTGATTTCATCCTGTGCGTATTTTGGGCTGGCCAAGTTAACGTTGTCACCAGGCTGTTGCCAGTAGTCGAATGCACTAGTTGTGTGATTGAATTTCACATCCAACGGAGCTTCCATATCTCGTCGTACAATGTTGTTGATATAGTTACCTGCTTTGAAAACGAAATCAGTTCGCAAGCCAAAGCCCTTGTAAGTAATGTTTGAGAAGAATCCACCTTCCATATCGGCAATAGTTGATTTTCCAGAGAAAACTTTGTTGTCAAACTCATCCTCTGGAAGTGTATCCCAGAAATAAGCGTTACCATCGGCACCTTGGAACAATGATCTTCCTGTATTTGGATCAACACCAAGGTAGGGAATCAAGAAGAACTCATTAATTTTTCTTCCTTCTTGATATCTAATGTCATAAGCAGTGGTAGGAGTCACATCCTTACCGTCGGGTAGTTCAACTACCTCTGTATCCAAGAAAATAACATTTCCACCAAGAGTCCAAGTAAAGTCTTGATTTCTTAAAACCTCGCCCTGTAACGATATTTCAAGACCACTGTTTCGTAGTTTCCCAAGGTTTCCTTGAATACCTCTTCTCTCTTCGAGAATTGGAGGGGCAATAATACCACCTTCCCAAGCCGTGGGAATCGTGAATAAAAGATCTTTTGTGTCTCTTATAAAATAGTCGACAACTCCACGAAGACGTTTGTTGAACATATTAAATTCCAAACCAACGTTTCCTGTTGTTGTTGTTTCCCATTTAAGATCAGGGTTGGCAACGTTTGCTGGAATGGTAGCAGAACCTCCTGGATAACCATCAAATGTAACTGTTCCCAAAGAGGCGTAGCGGAGAATTCCATTTCGGTTACCTACGGAACCGTAAGCAGCACGAAGCTTAAGATCATTTATTGCATCCACTTGAAAGAAGTCTTCCTTGGCGATGTTCCATCCAACACTTCCACTGTAGAAGTTACCAAACTGATTGTCCTTACCAAAGTTAGAAGAACCATCACGTCTTATTGACGCAGAAGCAAGATACTTTTCCTTGAAATCATAATCTGCGAAAAGTCCGTAGGATACAAGAATCAAGCGAGATCGGTTTGTAAATCCATCGTTCAAAGTACTTGCGCTTGTTTGAGTTGATAATAAAGGTGATGGGAAACCGATCTTTCGTACCAACGTACGATAAAACTCATTCATATTGTACTCATATAGACCCATTACGTTCAGGTTATGGTTTTCGACTCTTAGATTGTAGTTTAATCTATTGCTCAATGTCATGTCCAATCTGTCCTGCTGATCGTCAAACTTATTACCTGTCGGGTTTCCAGCCCCGTTCAAAATAACGTCCAACACCCCACCTGGAATAGAATAACTTTCTCTTCTTCTAAGTGCGTGATTTATGGAAGTGTTAAAGCTATATGTAAAGTTCTTGGATAATCTTACGGTAGCATCTACGCTGGCAATAGTAATATTGTCCACGTCAAAGCTTCGTTCAGTAAGAATAGCATGGGTAAGTGGGAAACCACCAGTGGTTGGGTTATATAATGGATTTCCGTTTTCATCAGTTAAAAGTGTTCCATCCTCATCGTACTGAAACTGTCTTTCATAGCCGTTTACCGTCATAAAGTGGTAGAATGGGTTTTGGTCGTTATATCTATCCCTTGGCTCATCACTATATGCTCTAGAGTAACCAACGTTTACTCCAAGAGTTAGCCATTCTTTGGCTTCGAAGTTTACGTTTAGACGGGCACCGGTTCTTTCAAAACCGTTGATATTATTAATAATACCTGTGTTTCTGTCGTTAGAAACCGAGAAGTAGTAGTCCATTTTTTCGCCTCCACCAGATACGGACACGCTGTTGTTCTGGATTATACCTTCTTTTAAAACAATGTCCGCCCAATCTTCATCGATTGCTAAAATTTTTGCTCTTTCAGGAGAACCTGGCATTGTTGCAACCCCTGGGGTGTTAATGGCATCGGTAATTCCCAAAGCATACATTTCTTCTTCATATCGAACCTTTTCTGCAGTATTCATCAACGAGTAGTTTGGCTTTATTCTATTTGTTACACCAAATCTCGAGCTGAATCTTACTGAGGCTTCCTTGTTTCGGTTACCGCTTTTTGTAGTAATAACAACTACCCCGTTCGCTCCACGTGAACCGTAGCGCGCGGTAGTAGCAGCATCCTTAAGGATGGTAATGTTTTCAATATCTTCGTTAGGGATACTTGCCAAATCCACTTCTCGTATAGGCGCTCCGTCCACTAAGTAAAGCGGGGAGGATGCACCTGCAACCAAAGATCCCATTCCACGAATACGAACGAAAGCCCCTTGACCTGGTTTTCCGTTTGCTGCAGTTACTTGCACCCCGGCCGCCTTACCTTGTAGCATATTGTCAATGCTGGTGGTCGGTGCCATTTGGGCAAGTTCTGAAGCGGAAATGGATACTACCGCAGAAGTTTGTACTGTTTGGTTTCTGGTAGAATACCCAGTTACAACAACTTCGGCCAGAGCCGCAGCATCTGGCTGTAAAGTAATGTCAACTCTATTTTGAGCTCCTACTCTTACTTCCCTGGTAACAAAACCTACATAACTAAAGGTAAGAGTTTGACCCACATTGGCAGTGAGGGAGTAGTTTCCATCAAAGTCAGACTGTGTACCAGTACTGGTTCCCTTAATTATAATGTTTGCACCAGGCAGCGGTAAACCAGTATCGTCGGATACCGTACCTGTAATAGTTTTTTGTTGTGCGAAGGTAAGCTGCACAACTAACGCTAACATAAGCGCTAAGATTCCACTAAACTTTGTTCTCATTTTATAAATTATTTGAATTAGCCAACGGCAAAAATCCTAATAAAAAGTTAATTACACAAGTATTTGTCCCCAAATTTTTACTTTAATAGTTTCGGTTGTCAAAAGCGTTAAGCGGCTTTGCTCAAAATCTTGAGGAAATACTTATGTGTATTTTACTGTTCGAAAAGTCTAGATCTTGGTTGTCACCGCCCCCGTTTGCTACTATTAATCTGAATAGGCCTGCCTTTGTAGAGAGGCCAAGACCCAAGCCGAAACTGTAAAGTTTTTGTTTTAAGGAAAGGGTTTGGTTTTCAAAATAACCGATATCGATTATGCTATGTGCGAAGACCGCTTCATTGAATTGATAACGATATTCTGTGTTTATGACCGAAAATAAAGAGGCGTCGATGCTATTTTCATCGAAGCCCCTGATGCTGTTTATGCCCCCGAAACGGAAAAGTTCATTGACCAAATAGGTGTCGCTCTGTAGAATACCTGTGGTACTTTGCACGAAAATCGAGTTGTTGTAATTCAGATAAAAAATATTGTTGATCAGAGCCTCTGCCTTAAATTGACTTTCAGAGCTGCCCTCCTTTTTCCGATTTCCTATGCCTGTGTCCAAAGTAAGTAGGGTCTTTATAGGAAACAATCGCCGGTTTTGTGGTCGTGTATAAGTTGCGCCGGCAATAAAGAAATTAGATTTAAAATCCTCAATCGGAATACCTGCCACGCTCTCATCCAACAGTTTGCTGGAATCAAAACCTCGGTATCCTACATAAGCTTGCGATGTTGTGTTTATTTGGTAAGAAATGCGCAATTGTTGCTCGGTCGTTATGAAGCTGCTATCCCGCTTAAATATTTTTAGTTCTCCGCTGAGGCCAAATGGGGTTTTAAATAGATAGGGCAAAACGGCTTTGGCCCTAAAGCTCACCTGCTCCTTGCCGTCAGCCTTGTAATTAATAAGTAGTTGTTCACCATAGTTTAGGTTGTTGTTGAGTTCGAGATTAACGTAGCCGTTGAGCTCCAGTTTTTGAGTGTCTTCGTTGGTGGCGAAACCCAATATTCCGTCAAACAAATTGTTGTTTTGTTTTTCGAGATAAAAATATACTATTGTGGAATCCTTGCGGAATAGGGCCTCTGGGGGTTTAATTGCACTCACAAATCCCAAGCTGTTTAGGTTTTCGCTTTGGGCCACCAATTTCTTTTGATTGAATGTTTTGCCTTTTTTAATACCAGCGTAATGTTTTAGAAAGGATCGAGGGAATTGTTCATAGCCTTTTATTGCTATAGAATCCACGGTCCTGTGACTTCCACTTTCTAACATTAGAGAGGCGGTAAGAAAACCATCCGGGTCTTTTTCAAATTCGGTCAGTCTCAGCCTAGCGAAAGCCTTTCCTTTTTGCGTTTGGGAACTGGTTAGTTTTTGCAATGATGGGGGCACGCTTTCAAAAGGAAGTACAAAATAATCCTCAGTAATCTCTCGAGAGACCTGTTGAAGTTCCTTGAGTGTGAAATCTTGATTGGAGTAAAGAATTTTTAATTTAGAAAATTTCTCTCCTAGAAGAAAACGTGCCCTATAGCTGCTGTCGTTTTCTTTTTGAAGCTGAAGGAGTTCGCTCTCAATATATCCCATCCGCAATAGTTTCAGGGCCACAGTGTCCACCGTTTTTTGAAGGGAATTGAAGTCATTAAAGCTGTTCGGGATTTGGAGAGAATCTTTTAATCCCTTTGAGAGAGGCCTTTCAGCAGTCAAATTTAATGTAAGTTCCTGCGCCGTTATTCCCAAGCAAAAACAACTGTATATATTAAGGAGTAAAAAAAGAGGTAGGGCGTATTTCAATTAGGTGGGAATTTGCTTTTTAAAAGTAACGATTGAACTTGGGATTTCATGTTTAAATGAAAAAATATTTAAAATGAGCTGAAAATTAATTGACTAAGGTTTGATTAGTAGAATAATTTTTCTACATTTGCATCCCCTAAAAATAGGGGTGTTTTATTTTTAAACATCAAATAATACAAATTTATATGCCAACAATTTCACAATTAGTACGTAAAGGAAGGACCAGAATAACCAAGAAGAGTAAATCGGTTGCTTTGGATTCGTGCCCTCAACGTCGTGGGGTTTGTACGCGGGTATATACTACTACACCAAAGAAGCCGAACTCAGCTATGCGAAAGGTAGCAAGAGTTAGGTTGACCAATGGTAAGGAAGTGAACGCATACATCCCGGGCGAGGGTCACAATCTCCAAGAGCACTCGATAGTATTGGTTAGAGGTGGAAGGGTAAAGGATTTGCCAGGAGTTAGGTATCACATTGTACGTGGAGCTTTGGACACCGCAGGTGTTGCAGGCCGCGCACAACGTCGATCTAAATACGGTGCAAAGCGCCCAAAGAAGTAACATGAAAACGGGTTAAATGTCTAACGGTATCGTAGTTCATCGAAAACGGTCCAGCCCATTTAACCATTAACAACACAAACATAATGAGAAAAAAACAGGCCAAAAAAAGACCCCTTTTACCGGATCCACGGTTTAACGACCAGTTGGTTACACGTTTTGTGAACAACATGATGTGGGACGGAAAAAAGAGTGTGGCTTTCAAAGTTTTCTACGATGCGATTGATATTGTAGAGGAAAAGAAACAAGACGAAGAAAAAACGGCATTGGAGCTTTGGAAAGAAGCGCTTTCCAATGTTATGCCGCACGTTGAGGTGCGCAGTCGTAGAGTTGGGGGGGCAACCTTCCAAATTCCTATGCAGATTCGTCCCGACCGTAAAATTGCAACCGCAATGAAATGGTTGATTACTTATTCAAGAAAAAGAAACGAGAAATCCATGGCCGCAAGACTTGCTGCTGAGATTCTTGCCGCTTCAAAGGAAGAGGGTGCAGCTGTGAAGAAGCGTATGGATACTCATAAAATGGCAGAAGCCAATAAGGCTTTCTCGCATTTCAGATTCTAAAAAATGGCAAAAAGAGATTTAAGATTTACTAGAAATATCGGGATTGCCGCGCATATTGATGCCGGGAAGACCACGACTACAGAGCGTATCCTTTTTTATACGGGAGTAAACCATAAATTGGGCGAAACCCATGAAGGGTCGGCTACAATGGACTGGATGGAGCAGGAGCAGGAGCGAGGAATTACTATTACTTCGGCTGCCACTACTTGTACCTGGAAATTTCCTTTGGAAAATGCCCAGCCACTTCCCGAAACCAAGGATTACCATTTCAACATTATCGATACTCCCGGCCACGTGGACTTTACCGTAGAGGTAAACCGCTCGCTACGTGTACTCGATGGATTAGTGTTTTTGTTCAGTGCCGTTGATGGTGTAGAGCCACAATCGGAAACAAACTGGCGATTGGCCGATAATTATAAGGTGCCACGTATAGGGTTTGTGAACAAAATGGACCGTCAGGGTTCCAACTTTTTGGGAGTTTGCCAACAAGTAAGAGATATGTTGAAGTCCAATGCTGTACCAATTGTACTGCCTATTGGTGATGAAGCCGATTTTAAAGGTGTTGTGGATTTGGTTAAAAACCGCGCCATTATTTGGCACGATGAAACCATGGGCTCCACTTTTGATGTTGTTGAAATACCTGAGGAGCTTAAAGAAGAAACTCGTCTATATCGCGGAAAACTTATTGAAGAAGTAGCCGCTTATGACGAAC
Source organism: Aequorivita sp. (assembly GCA_049646885.1). Classification (GTDB taxonomy): domain Bacteria; phylum Bacteroidota; class Bacteroidia; order Flavobacteriales; family Flavobacteriaceae; genus Aequorivita. The sequence continues at coordinate 18,591 of JBARWQ010000055.1, forward strand.
AACTTCTTGAAAAATATATGGAAGATGAAGACTCTATTACTGAGGATGAAGTGCATAAAGCCCTTCGTGCCGCAGTAATGGATATGAGCATAATCCCCATGATTTGTGGGTCTTCCTTTAAAAATAAAGGAGTTCAGTTCTTGCTGGATGCCGTTTGTCGCTACCTGCCTTCTCCTATGGATAAGGAAGGGATTATAGGGGTGAATCCCGATACTGGAAAAGAAGAATTGCGCAAGCCGTCCACAGATGAGCCTTTCGCAGCATTGGCCTTTAAGATCGCCACTGATCCATTCGTTGGACGTTTGGCTTTCTTCCGTACGTATTCTGGACATTTGGACGCTGGTTCCTATGTGCTTAATAACCGTACCGGTAACAAAGAGCGAATTTCCCGTATATACCAAATGCACGCCAACAAGCAGAATGCACTTGATTTTATTGAAGCTGGCGACATTGGGGCTGCGGTTGGTTTCAAGGATATTAAAACCGGAGATACCCTCTCTGCGGAAAAGCATCCAATTGTTTTGGAAAGCATGAACTTCCCTGATCCTGTAATCGGGATTGCGGTTGAGCCAAAAACCAAAGCAGATGTTGATAAAATGGGGATGGCTCTGGCTAAGCTAGCAGAAGAAGATCCAACTTTTCAAGTTCGAACTGACGAGGCATCTGGCCAAACCATTATCTCGGGGATGGGAGAGCTTCACTTGGACATCCTCGTGGAGCGCATGCGTCGCGAATTCAAAGTGGAAGTAAACCAAGGTAAGCCCCAAGTTGAATATAAGGAGGCACTTACAAAGGCAGCCAATCACAGGGAAGTTTATAAAAAGCAAACCGGTGGACGCGGTAAATTTGCCGATATCATCTTCACTTTGGAGCCTGCAGAGGAAGGAAAAGTGGGTCTTGATTTCGTAAACGAAGTAAAAGGAGGGAATATTCCAAGAGAATTTATTCCTTCAGTTGAAAAAGGTTTCAAACAAGCAATGGTCAATGGACCTCTCGCTGGTTTTGAAATGGACAGTATGAAAGTCACTCTTAAGGATGGTTCATTCCACCCTGTGGATTCTGATGCACTTTCGTTTGAACTTGCGGCCAAAATAGGCTACAGAACTGCGGCTAAGGCTGCAGGTGCCGTTATCCTTGAACCTATTATGAAGCTCGAGGTATTAACTCCTGAGGAAAACATGGGAGATATAGTTGGAGACCTTAATCGTCGCCGTGGTCAAGTAAATGATATGAGCGATCGTGCCGGAGCAAAAGTAATCAGGGCGTTGGTGCCACTTTCCGAAATGTTCGGATACGTTACCACCTTGAGGACCCTGTCTTCCGGTCGTGCCACTTCAACTATGGAATTTTCACATTATGCTGAAACCCCTTCCAATATCTCGGAAGGTGTAATTGAGGCAGCAAGAGGAACCGCTAACGTATAATAATTTCAGCAATGAGTCAAAAAATAAGAATAAAACTAAAATCTTACGATCACAGTTTAGTGGACAAATCTGCTGAGAAAATCGTAAAGACCGTAAAGAGTACCGGAGCAGTTGTAACTGGGCCGATCCCTTTGCCAACCCATAAGAAAATCTTTACTGTATTGCGTTCTCCCCACGTAAACAAGACGAGCCGCGAGCAATTCCAATTGAGTTCGTACAAAAGACTTTTGGATATTTACAGCTCCTCTTCAAAAACCATTGACGCTCTAATGAAGTTGGAGTTGCCTAGTGGGGTAGAGGTAGAGATCAAAGTATAAATTCCCGCGAAGGCGGGAATCTCATGAAATGAGTTAAAATCATGGGATGCCTGCCTCCGCAGGCATAGAAATGTCCTTAACGATGGTTAGGGAAAAACGGTAACAAAATAACATTCGGGGTCGAATTTATTTTGGCCCCGTTTGGTTTTAAAGGAAAATGGCGATTTATCGCATTTCAAATAAATAGTAATAATCAATAAATAATTAAATATGTCTGGGTTAATTGGAAGAAAGATCGGGATGACCAGCATCTTTGACGAGAACGGGAAGAACATTCCTTGTACCGTTATTGAGGCAGGCCCCTGTATCGTTACCCAAGTCAGAACCAAAGAGGTTGACGGGTACGATGCTCTTCAACTTGGTTTCGATGACAAGAAGACTGTAACTAAAGCTGCTGAAGGGCACGCCAAAAAAGCAGGAACCGTTGCAAAACGCAAAGTCGCCGAATTCAAGGGATTTGAAGAAAGTTACAAATTAGGCGATACTATTACTGTGGAGCACTTCATCGAGGGAGAATACGTGGATATCGCGGGTACTTCCAAAGGTAAAGGCTTTCAGGGTGTTGTTAAGAGGCACGGGTTTCAAGGGTCTTCACAAACCCACGGCCAACAAAGTAGGCTGAGAGCCCCTGGGTCTGTAGGAGCTGCTTCTTTCCCTGGAAGAATTTTCAAGGGAATGAAGATGGGTGGCCAAATGGGCAACGAAAGAGTTAAAATTGATAATTTGAAAGTTTTGAAGGTGGTTCCTGAAAAGAACCTGCTTGTTATAAAAGGAGCAGTTCCCGGCCACAAGAATTCTTACGTAATGATCGAGAAATAATGAAGGTAGCTGTATTAGATATAAACGGAAAAGACACCGGTCGGAAAGTTGAACTTTCTGCTGAAGTGTTTGGAATAGAGCCAAACAATCACGCTGTTTACCTCGATGTGAAACAATATCTTGCCAATCAAAGACAAGGTACTCACAAAACCAAGGAACGTGCTGAAATCACTGGTTCTACCAGAAAGATCAAGAAACAAAAAGGAACTGGTACTGCCCGTGCGGGTAGCATTAAGTCCGGTATTTTTAAAGGTGGAGGAAGAATGTTTGGGCCACGTCCAAGAAGCTACTCCTTTAAATTGAACAAGAACCTAAAGCGTTTGGCCCGGAAATCTGCCCTTTCAATGAAGGCAAACGACAAGGCAATTTTGGTTCTTGAGGACCTCAATTTTGATGCTCCAAAAACCAAGAATTTTACCGCGGTTTTGAAGAGTTTGGGCCTTGACAACAAAAAATCTTTGTTTGTGTTGGGGGACTTAAATAATAATGTATATTTGTCCTCTCGCAATTTGAAAGGCACGGAGGTCATAACTAACTCGCAGTTAAGCACTTACAAGATTTTAAATGCAAGCAGTGTTGTGCTGTTTGAAGGTTCTTTGGAAGGAATTGAAACAAACTTAAGTAAATAGAAACACGATGAGCATCTTAATAAAACCTTTGATTACGGAAAAAGCCAACAAAGTTGCTGAAGATAGTAATGTATTCACCTTTGAGGTAAACCCACAGGCGAATAAGGTAGAAATCAAGAAGGCGGTTGAGGCCGCTTACGGTGTTTCTGTTGAAAAAGTTCGCACAATAAATGTCCGCCCGGACAGGAAGACCCGTTTTACAAAAACAGGTGTCCAAACTGGTAAAACCAAGGCTTATAAAAAAGCAATGGTACAGGTGGCGGAAGGTGATACAATTGATTTTTACAGTAACATCTAAGAAAACTTAGATTTAATTAGACACAAATGTCAGTAAGAAAATTAAAACCAATCACCCCAGGTCAGCGTTTTAGGGTTGTAAATGGGTTTGACGCCATTACAACCGATAAGCCGGAGAAGTCTTTACTTGCTCCGATAAAAAAATCTGGAGGTAGAAACAGTCAAGGAAAAATGACCATGCGCTATAAAGGTGGCGGTCATAAAAGAAGATATCGAATTATCGATTTTAAACGCGACAAAGCGGGTATTCCAGCTACGGTCGGAAGCATTCAATACGATCCAAACCGGACTGCATTTATCGCACTTTTGAATTACCAAGATGGCGAAAAGCGATATATCATCGCACAGAATGGACTTCAAGTTGGTCAGAACATCCTGTCCGGTGATGCAGTTGCACCCGAAATTGGGAATTCGATGCCGCTTTCAGCAATTCCTTTAGGGACTGTAATCTCCTGTATCGAACTTCGTCCTGGGCAAGGTGCTGTTATGGCGCGCAGCGCTGGTGCTTTCGCACAGTTGATGGCCCGAGACGGAAAATACGCGACCATAAAATTGCCTTCAGGTGAAACCCGTTTGGTTTTGGTAAACTGTATGGCTACAATAGGAGCTGTTTCAAACAGCGACCATCAGTTGCTCGTTTCCGGTAAGGCCGGTAGAAGCAGATGGTTGGGCAGAAGGCCGCGCACTAGACCAGTTGCTATGAACCCTGTAGATCACCCAATGGGTGGTGGTGAAGGGAAAGCTTCAGGGGGTCACCCACGTTCTAGAAAGGGTATTCCTGCAAAAGGATACAGAACCCGTACTAAAACTAAGGCAAGTAATAAATATATTTTGGAACGTAGAAAGAAATAAGTTATGGCAAGATCGTTAAAAAAAGGACCGTACGTTCATTATAAACTAGACAAAAAAGTTCAACAAAACGTTGATGACAACAAGAAGACCGTAATCAAAACTTGGTCGCGAGCTTCAATGATCACTCCAGATTTTGTTGGGCAGACCATAGCAGTTCACAATGGTCGTCAATTTGTACCAGTGTATATAACTGAAAATATGGTAGGACATAAACTAGGAGAGTTTTCACCCACAAGATCATTCCGTGGTCATGCAGGTGCTAAAAGCAAAGGTAAAAAATAATAGGCCATGGGAGTTCGTAAAAGAGAAAGAGCAGAGCAAATCAAGGAGGCAAAAAAGACAATGTACTTTGCCAAATTGAACAATTGCCCCACCTCGCCAAGAAAAATGCGTTTAATGGCAGACTTGGTACGCGGTGAGAAAATAGACAAAGCACTTAACATTTTAAAGTTCAGTTCAAAGGAATCGTCACGCAAATTGGAGAAACTACTTTTGTCCGCGATTGCCAACTGGCAAGCAAAGAACGAAGACGCTTCTTTGGAAGATGCAGATCTTTTTGTTAAGGAGATCCGAGTGGATGGTGGCGCCATGTTAAAAAGACTTCGCCCCGCCCCACAAGGCCGCGCACATAGAATTAGAAAGCGTTCCAACCACGTAACACTGGTTTTGGGAGCTAACGATAACACACAAAGCAAGTAATTAAATGGGACAGAAGACAAATCCAATCGGGAATCGCCTTGGTATCATTAGAGGTTGGGAATCCAACTGGTACGGAGGCAACGACTACGGCGATAAATTGGCCGAAGACGACAAGATTAGAAAATATATTCACGCCCGTTTGAGCAAAGCCAGTGTGAGCAGAGTAATTATTGAGCGAACGCTAAAGCTTGTAACCGTTACTATAACCACTGCCAGACCCGGTATTATTATTGGGAAAGGTGGACAGGAAGTAGACAAGTTGAAAGAAGAACTTAAGAAAATTACCGATAAGGAGGTGCAGATCAATATTCACGAGATCAAAAGACCGGAGCTTGATGCATTTTTGGTGGCAGCCAGTATTGCTCGCCAGATCGAGAGTCGTATTTCTTACCGTCGTGCAATCAAAATGGCTATTGCGGCCACGATGAGAATGAACGCCGAAGGTATTAAAGTACAAATATCCGGACGTTTGAATGGTGCCGAAATGGCGCGTTCAGAATCTTACAAAGAAGGTCGTATCCCATTATCAACCTTTAGGGCCGACATTGACTACGCTTTAGTTGAGGCACACACTTCCTACGGAAGAATGGGTGTTAAAGTATGGATTATGAAAGGTGAAGTATATGGTAAGAGAGAACTTTCCCCACTAGTTGGTCTGGCAACAGGCAAAAAAGGCGGTGGAAAAGGAGCTCCTGCAGGACGCGGTGGCAACAAAGCACGCCGTAGAAAGTAATTTTTTAAATAGAAGAAAATGTTACAACCTAGAAGAACAAAGTACCGTAAACAAATGAAGGGCCGCATGAAAGGCAATGCTGGACGTGGCAATCAACTGTCATACGGAACCTTCGGTATAAAATCATTAGAATCGGAATTTCTTACCGCTAGACAAATTGAAGCCGCGCGTATCGCTGCTACCCGTTTTATGAAAAGGGAAGGGTCTATCTGGATTATGATTTTTCCAGATAAGCCAATCACCAAAAAACCTCTTGAGGTTAGGATGGGTAAAGGAAAAGGGGCAGTGGAATATTATGCTGCTGTCATAAAACCAGGGCGTATGCTTTTTGAAGTGTCCGGCGTTTCGGAAGAAACAGCCAAGGAAGCCTTGCGTCTGGCGGCTCAAAAGCTTCCAGTTAAAACTAAATTTGTAATGTCTCGGGATTTCCAAGCATAATTTTTTGACAAATGAAACAATCAGAAATTAAAAAAGCATCAACGGCTGAACTTCGGGAAGCATTTGCCGATTCAAAAAAGGCATATACTGACCTTAAAATGGCTCACACCATTTCGCCTTTGGAAAATCCAATTCAACTTAGAACCCAAAGAAGGGCGATAGCAAGAATAGCGACGGAACTAACTAATAGAGAAGTGCAATAACTGTACAGCTGAAAGAGATGGAAGAAATTAAAAGAAATCTAAGAAAAGAACGTATAGGCGTGGTAACCAGCAACAAAATGGACAAATCTATTGTTGTGGCAGAGGTTAAAAAAGTAAAACACCCTATGTACGGGAAATTCGTGACGAAAACGAAAAAATACGTTGCGCACGACGAGACCAACAACTGCAACGAGGGGGATACCGTAAGAATTATGGAAACCCGTCCCTTGAGCAAGACCAAATGTTGGAGATTAGTAGAAATAATTGAAAGAGCGAAATAATTATGTTACAACAAGAATCAAGACTTAAAGTCGCAGACAATACCGGAGCTAAGGAAGTACTTTGCATCCGCGTACTGGGCGGTACAAAACGAAAGTATGCTTCCATTGGTGACAAGATTGTAGTTTCTGTAAAAGAAGCTACTCCCAACGGAAACATTAAAAAAGGTGCCGTGTCAACTGCTGTAGTGGTGCGAACCATTAAGGAAGTTAGAAGACCTGACGGATCATACATCCGTTTTGACGACAACGCTTGTGTCCTTTTAAACCCACAGGGCGAAATGAGAGGCACCCGAGTATTTGGTCCGGTAGCACGTGAGCTTCGCGACAAGCAATTTATGAAAATAGTATCATTGGCACCCGAGGTGCTGTAATAGGAGAACCGAAATGGCAAAGCTGAAAATTAAATCAGGCGATACAGTAGTAGTTACTACCGGAGAGCACAAAGGCTCGAAGGGAAAGGTAATGAAAGTACTCCTTGACAAAAACAAAGCAATCGTAGAGGGAGTAAATTTGGTTTCAAAACACGAGAAACCAAGTGCTAATAACCCTCAGGGCGGCATCACTAAAAGAGAAGCTCCCATCCATGTTTCTAATCTTGCCTTGGTGGATCCAAAATCAGGAAAACCAACCCGTGTAGGTTACAGAATGGAAAACGGAAAAAAAGTACGATTTTCAAAACAATCGAATCAAGCAATATAGTTATGGGATATTCACCAAGGCTTAAGGAAGAGTACAAAAGCAGAGTGATCAATGCACTCACCGACGAATTTGGTTACAAAAACGTCATGCAGGTACCAAGATTGACCACCATAGTTGTTTCCCGTGGAGTGGGCGCAGCGGTGGCAGACAAAAAGCTTATCGACTATTCAGTAGATGAGTTTACTAAGATAACCGGACAAAGAGCGATATCTACCGTATCTAAAAAAGACGTTGCAAACTTTAAACTGCGAAAGGGAATGCCAATTGGCGTTAAAGTAACCTTACGCGGAGAACGTATGTACGAATTTTTAGATCGATTGGTTACATCGGCCCTACCTAGGGTACGTGATTTCAATGGCATTAAGGCCACTGGTTTTGACGGACGAGGAAATTACTCTTTGGGAATCACCGAGCAAATTATCTTTCCCGAAATCGATATCGATAAGGTAAAGAAAATTGAAGGAATGAACATTACATTCATTACTTCGGCTGAAACCGATAAAGAGGCTAAATCATTATTACAAGAATTGGGGTTACCCTTTAAAAAGAATTAAGAGATGGCTAAAGAATCAATGAAAGCCCGCGAGCGCAAAAGAGAAAGAACTGTAGCAAAATATGCAGCTAAGCGTAAAGCTTTACTCGAGGCTGAAGACTGGGTAGGACTGCAGAAACTTCCTAGAGACGCTTCCCCAGTACGTTTGCACAACCGTTGCAAATTGACAGGGAGACCGCGAGGATATATGAGGACTTTTGGTCTTTCACGTGTAACTTTCCGTGAGATGGCTAACCAAGGCCTTATTCCAGGAGTGCGTAAGGCATCTTGGTAAAAAAATGTTGGAAGGCGAAGCGTAGTTTACATTGTAAACGAATTATTAATCGCGTACCGATCAAAACAAAAATATAAACTGGTTGTAGGTTTGGACCCAGATTTAATGGGAAATCCAAAAACCACATCCGCAAACATTTATAAATGAATACAGATCCAATATCAGATTATCTAACTAGGATTAGAAATGCTGCAAAAGCTGGCCATCGCGTAGTAGAGATACCAGCGTCAAATCTTAAAAAGGAAATCACTAAGATCCTTTTTGACCAAGGCTATATTTTAAGCTACAAATTTGATGATGAAAGCACCCCTCAGGGGATCATCAAGATTGCCTTGAAATACAACAAGATTACAAAAGAGCCCGTAATCAAACAAATTCAAAGAATAAGTAAACCCGGTTTACGTAAATATGCAGGTTCAACAGAACTTCCACGTGTTTTGAACGGTTTGGGAATTGCTATTGTTTCAACTTCTTCTGGAGTAATGACAGGAAAGCAAGCCAAGGAGCAGAATGTTGGAGGTGAAGTACTGTGTTACGTTTACTAAAAAATAGACAAAGAGATGTCAAGAATAGGTAAAAACCCGGTAGCCATTCCAGAAGGAGTTACGATTGATATTAAAGACAACGTAATTACCGTAAAAGGAAAATTAGGCGAGTTGACCCAGGAATTTTCTGAGGTTAGCGTAAAAGTAGAAGACAATCATATTTTGGTTGAGCGTCCCTCAGACTCCAAAGACCACACAGCAAAGCACGGTCTGTACCGAGCTTTGATAAACAATATGGTAGAAGGCGTAAGCAAAGGATGGACCAAGGATTTGGAATTGGTAGGGGTGGGATTCCGCGCAAGTCACCAAGGACAGAAATTGGATTTGGCCCTAGGCTTTTCCCATAATATTGTTTTGGACATCGCTCCAGAGGTAAAAGTGGAAACCATTTCCGATAAGGGAAAAAATCCAATAGTAAAACTTACTTCCCACGACAGGCAATTGGTCGGGCAGGTAGCGGCCAAGATCCGCAGCTTCCGTAAGCCAGAGCCGTACAAAGGAAAAGGCATCAAGTTTGTGGGTGAACAACTAAGAAGAAAAGCAGGTAAGTCTGCATAAAATTCTAATATTTAAGAAAAATGGCATTATCAAAATACGAAAGAAGAAAGCGCTTGCGCATGCGGATCAGAAAAACGGTTGAGGGCACAGAAAGTCGTCCACGTTTGGCTGTCTTCAGAAGTAATAAGGAAATTTACGCTCAAATTATTGACGACGTAAACGGAAAAACAATTACCGCTGCATCTTCAAGAGATAAAGACATAGACGCTTCAAACCTAAACAAGGTTGAGGCTGCAAAACTGGTAGGAAAAGCAATTGCCGACAAAGCGATTAAGGCCGGTGTTGAAACCATCGCCTTCGACAGAGGCGGTTACCTGTATCACGGAAGAGTAAAATCATTAGCTGAAGGTGCCCGCGAAGGTGGCCTTAAATTCTAAGTAGCATTATGTATCGAGATTATAAAAACGTAGATTTAGTAAAACCAGGAGGACTTGAACTGAAAGACCGTTTGGTAGGAGTACAACGTGTAACCAAAGTAACCAAAGGTGGTAGAACATTCGGTTTTTCAGCTATTGTAGTTGTTGGGGACGAAAAAGGAGTGGTAGGCCAAGGTCTAGGAAAATCAAAGGATGTGGCCAGTGCCATTGCTAAGGCCATCGATGACGCCAAGAAAAACTTGGTTCGTATTCCTTTGAATAGAGTAACCCTTCCCCACGAACAAAAGGGAAAGTACGGTGGTGCCCGTGTGAACCTAATTCCAGCCGCGCCCGGTACGGGTGTAATTGCTGGAGGCCCGGTACGTGCCGTATTGGAGTCATTGGGCGTTCACGATGTACTATCAAAATCACAAGGATCTTCAAACCCACATAACGTTGTTAAAGCTACTTTTGACGCACTTTTGCAATTGCGAAGCGCACAAAGCATTGCTGACCAACGTGGAATTTCACTTGAAAAAGTATTCAAAGGATAAATATCAGCGAGATGGCAAAAATAAGAGTAACTAAGGTTAAAAGCACTATAAAGCGTCCACAAAACCAAAAGAGAACCATGGAAGCCCTAGGCCTTCACAAAATGGGACAGACAGTGGAGCATGAGGATACGCCAAACATACTTGGTATGATCAATAAAGTTAATCACTTGGTTTCAGTTGAAACCGTATAAGGAACACACGAAAAATGGATTTAAGTAACTTACAACCCGCCGCAGGATCGGCGAAAAACAAAGGCAAGCGAGTAGGTCGCGGACAAGGTTCCGGTAAAGGTGGCACTGCCACCCGCGGACATAAGGGGGCAAAGTCACGTTCTGGATATTCCAAAAAAATTGGATTTGAAGGAGGACAGATGCCTTTACAACGTCGTGTGCCAAAATTTGGTTTTACAAACATCAACCGAAAAGAGTTCAAGGGAATCAATATTGACACTCTTCAGCAATTGGTTGACGACAACAAAATAAAAGATACCGTTGACTTTGAAACCCTAGTTGGTTTGCGTCTTGCTGGAAAGAATGAGATGGTTAAGATTTTAGGAAGAGGAGAGATAAAGGCTAAACTGAAAGTATCTGCGCACAAGTTTACTGCCTCGGCGAAAGAAGCTATCGAGGCTGCCGGCGGCGAAGTAGTAACATTGTAACACAAGATCGGGATGAAATTTATCGAAACCTTAAAAAATGTTTGGAAGATAGAGGAGCTGCGCAATCGGATCCTACTTACCTTGGGAATGCTCTTAGTGTACCGTTTTGGAGCACAAATAGTACTTCCGGGAATTGATGCCGATATGTTGGCCTCATTCGCAGGAAAGTTTGATTCTGGTGGAATTGGCGGTTTGCTCAACGCATTTACGGGCGGGGCTTTTGCCAATGCTTCCGTTTTTGCCTTGGGAATTATGCCCTATATCTCGGCATCTATTGTAGTACAATTGATGCAGATTGCGGTACCCTACCTCCAAAAGTTACAGAAGGAAGGCGAGAGTGGCCGTAAAAAAATCAACCAAATAACACGGTGGCTTACCATAGGTATCTGTTTGGTTCAAGCGCCGAGTTATCTTGCCGGACTCCCTGCAATGGGAGTTCCAGCAGAAGCCTTTATAATGGGCCAGAGCGTTATGTTCTACGTGTCGTCAGTAATAATACTGGTAACTGGAACGATTTTTGCAATGTGGCTGGGAGAGAAAATTACCGATAAAGGTGTTGGAAACGGGATTTCCATCCTTATTATGGTTGGGATCATCGCACGTCTGCCACAGTCATTCGCACAGGAATTTGTTTCCAGAGTTGTGGAATCGACTGGAGGATTGATTATGATTCTTATTGAATTGGTGCTTTGGTTTGTAATTATTTTACTATCCATTATGTTAGTAATGGCAGTAAGAAAGATACCAGTGCAGTATGCAAGACGTACGGCTAGTGGTGGATTTGAGAAAAATATCTTTGGAGCACGTCAATTTATTCCATTGAAGCTGAATGCTTCCGGAGTAATGCCGATCATTTTTGCGCAAGCAATTATGTTTGTGCCTTCTGCAGTTGCCGGTCTTTCGGATAGCGAATTTGCTCAAGGGATTCAAGCGACATTCAGTGATATTTTTGGATTTTGGTACAATGTGGTATTTGCGGTGTTGATCATCATTTTCACCTATTTCTATACGGCAATCACCGTACCTACCAATAAAATGGCGGATGATCTTAAACGAAGTGGCGGATTTATTCCAGGGATAAAACCGGGAACACAAACTGCGGAATATTTAGATAAAATCATGTCGCAGATAACCTTACCAGGTTCTGTCTTCTTGGCTTTGATCGCAATTTTTCCGGCATTTGTGGTGAAGTTGATGAATATTCAGCAAGGCTGGGCCCTTTTCTACGGAGGAACGTCGCTGCTAATTATGGTGGGTGTGGCAATTGATACCATGCAACAAATCAACTCTTATTTATTAAACCGCCATTACGATGGTTTGATGAAGAGTGGTAAAAATAGAAAAGCAGTAGCCTAAAATAAGTAGGCAGTTTACAGTCGCAGTTGGCTGTAATAAATAATAACAACAAAGAATAGATAATATTTAAATGGCAAAACAAAGTGCAATAGAACAGGATGGAAGTATAGTGGAAGCATTGTCAAACGCGATGTTCCGTGTTGAATTGGAAAATGGACACGTAGTAACAGCCCACATTAGCGGAAAGATGCGTATGCACTATATTAAGTTATTGCCAGGTGACAAAGTTAAACTGGAAATGAGTCCTTACGATTTAACTAAGGCGAGAATAACGTATAGATATTAATCCCGATAGCTATCGGGACGAACCTCAAGGGGTTCCTTGAATACTAATATTTAATCGAGATGAGATGTTTAAATTCCATCTCACCTTTTAAAAACAAAAATTAAACACAGATGAAATCGTAAGATTCCATCTCACAGAAATAATTAAATATTAAAGAGAGATGAAAGTAAGAGCATCCGTAAAGAAGAGAAGTGCCGACTGCAAGATTGTTCGCAGGAATGGCAGATTATATGTAATTAACAAAAAGAACCCAAGGTTCAAACAAAGACAAGGATAAGTTATGGCAAGAATCGCAGGTGTAGATATCCCAAAGCACAAAAGGGGTGTAATCGCGTTAACGTATATCTTTGGAATCGGCTTAAGTCGTGCCCAAGATATCCTGAAAAAAGCCGGAGTTGACGAAGACAAGAAAGTAAGCGAGTGGAACGATGATGAAATCGGAGCTATTCGTGAAGCTACTGGGTCTTTCAAAATCGAAGGTGAATTACGTAGTGAAGTTCAATTAAGCATAAAACGCTTAATGGATATTGGTTGTTACAGAGGAATTCGTCACAGATCCGGTCTTCCATTAAGAGGACAACGGACTAAGAATAACTCTAGAACGAGAAAAGGGAAACGTAAAACAGTCGCTGGCAAGAAAAAAGTGACTAAATAAAACCTAAGGTTATGGCAAAGACAAGTCAAAAGACTACAAAATCAGTTAAAAAACGCAAGGTCAGTGTTGAATCAACTGGAGAGGCACATATTACTGCTTCCTTCAACAACATTATCGTTTCGTTGACAAATAAGAACGGCGACGTTATCTCCTGGTCATCGGCCGGAAAGATGGGTTTCCGAGGTTCTAAGAAAAACACTCCCTATGCCGCCCAATTGGCATCGGAAGATTGTGCAAAAGTTGCTCATGATGCAGGTTTGCGCAAGGTAAAAGTGTACGTGAAAGGCCCAGGAAATGGAAGAGAGTCGGCAATCCGATCGCTCCATAACGCTGGAATCGAGGTAACCGAGATCATCGATGTTACCCCTTTGCCGCACAACGGATGTCGTCCACCAAAACGTCGTCGCGTATAATTTAGAAAAAATGTGGGCGTGCGATTCTTCGTGCGCCTACCAATAATATAAACCAAAGGATAAATTAAGACCTTAATTTGGTTTCATTCACAAACAAATACCTAAAAAATGGCAAGATATACTGGTCCAAAAACTAAAATCGCCCGTAAATTCGGGGAAGCAATCTTCGGGGATGACAAATCTTTCGAGAAGAGAAATTATCCTCCTGGACAGCACGGAAACGCGCGTCGCCGTGGTAAAAAATCTGAATATGCAATTCAGCTAACTGAAAAGCAAAAAGCAAAATATACCTATGGTATCCTAGAGCGTCAGTTCAGAAATATGTTTAAAAAGGCAACTGGTGCCCCGGGAATTACCGGAGAGGTATTACTTCAAATGTGCGAGTCGCGTTTGGACAATGTGGTCTATCGTATGGGGATTTCCCCAACACGCGCAGGTGCTAGACAATTGGTTTCGCACCAACATATCACCGTCAATGGTGAAAAAGTAAACATCCCTTCTTACCATTTACGACCTGGAGATGTGGTGGCTGTTAGAGAGAAATCAAAATCTCTCGGAACAATCAACGATTCGTTGGAAAGTACTAGCCGTGTTTACGAATGGATTACTTGGAACGGCGAGAAAAAGGAAGGAACCTTTGTTTCTATCCCTGAGCGTATCCAAATCCCTGAAAACATCAACGAGCAGTTGATTGTTGAATTATATTCTAAGTAATAAAAACAAAGAAAGTCAATTATGGCAGTATTTATTTTTCAGAAGCCTGATAAAGTTATAATGTTAAATTCTACCGATTTCGAAGGGAAATTTGAATTTCGTCCTTTGGAACCAGGCTATGGGCTTACCATTGGTAATGCATTAAGACGGGTATTACTTTCCTCTTTGGAAGGTTTTGCCATTACTTCGGTTCGAATTGAAGGAGTGGATCACGAATTCTCGACTATTGCGGGAGTTGTGGAGGACGTTACCGAAATTATTTTAAACCTCAAACAAATTCGTTTAAAAAGACAAATCGATGAGGTCGATAATGAAACCGTAACTATCTCAGTTTCGGGAAGCGAGCAGTTAACGGCAGGTGATTTCCAAAAGTTTATTTCAGGTTTTCAAATTTTGAATCCTGAATTGGTGATTTGCAATATGGATCCAAAAGTGAGTCTCAATTTTGAGATCACCATCGAAAAAGGCCGAGGATATGTTCCTGCCGAAGAAAACAAAAAAGCAAACGTACCCTTAGGGACTATCTTTACGGATTCTATCTTCACGCCCATTAAGAACGTGAAGTACAGTATTGAAAACTTCCGTGTAGAACAAAAAACCGATTATGAAAAATTGGTTTTCGAAATAGTAACGGACGGTTCTATCCATCCTAAAGACGCTTTGACCGAAGCTGCAAAAACATTGATCCACCACTTTATGCTGTTCAGTGATGAGCGCATTACTCTGGAGGCGGATGAAATTGCACAGACTGAAACCTATGATGAGGAATCTCTTCACATGCGACAGCTGCTCAAAACAAAATTAGTCGATATGGACCTTTCGGTTCGTGCGCTAAACTGTTTGAAGGCTGCAGAGGTTGATACCTTGGGCGACTTGGTTACCTACAACAAAAGCGATTTGATGAAATTCCGAAACTTTGGTAAAAAATCCCTTACGGAACTAGAAGAAGTTGTTGGAGGAAAAGGCCTTGACTTCGGAATGGACCTTTCAAAATACAAATTGGATAAAGATTAATTTAGATTTGACATTTTAGACGTGAGATTTTAGATTTCTCACGTCTAAAATTTAAAATATTACAACTATCAGTAACGTCATATTTTGCTCCTCAAAATGGGTTGTAGCAAGATGATGATTAAACCCTAAAATGTCATGAGACACGGAAAAAAACACAATCACTTAGGAAGAAAAACTGCCCACAGACACGCAATGTTGGCCAATATGGGCTGCTCGCTAATTGAGCACAAAAGAATCAACACCACTGTGGCAAAAGCGAAAGCTCTAAAGCAGTTTGTTGAACCGTTGGTGACAAAGTCTAAGGAGGACACCACGCACAACCGTCGTTTGGTTTTTGCAAAATTGAAACAAAAAGAAGCTGTTGCAGAACTTTTCAGAACAGTTGCGCCAAAGGTTGGGGATCGTCCAGGAGGATATACCCGTATCATTAAATTGGGTAACCGTCTAGGTGATAACGCCGATATGGCAATGATAGAGCTTGTTGATTTCAACGAACTTTACAATGCCGGAAAAGCTACCAAGAAGAAAACTACCCGTAGAAGTCGTCGTGGAAGCGGATCTGGAACTGGAGCTGCCGCTGCTGCACCTGCTGCCAAAGTCGCACCAGCCAAACCTACCGAAAAGGCAGGCGGGGCTGAAAAGGAAACTAAGAAAGAAGAGGAATAAATGAATTCCATTTCAATAAATAACAAAGGGATAGGCGATTTCGTTTATCCCTTTTTTTTATGCTATTTTTGTAAAGATTATTAAAATAACGGATGCTCTATGAGAGTGCAACCTGCAACCTGCAACCTCAAACTTGAAACCCTTCACTCAATGAAATACCAAACAAGAAAAAAAGCCTTCATATTATTGGCAGATGGAACCATTTTTCACGGCAAAGCAGTTGGAAATAAAGAAGGCACAGCTTTCGGCGAAGTTTGTTTTAACACGGGTATGACCGGCTATGAGGAAATTTTTACCGACCCCTCATACCACGGGCAGATTATGGTGGCGACTACTGCCCATATCGGAAATTACGGTATCACTAATGAGGAAATTGAATCGGAAGGAATAAAAGTTGCCGGGCTGGTGGTAAGAAACTTCAGTTACCATTATTCCCGTCCTGGAGCCGATGGATCCTTGGAAGAGTTTTTAAACAAATATAATTTGCTCGCCATTAGCGATGTGGACACACGTGCTTTGGTAAACTACATTCGCGATAACGGTGCAATGAACGCCGTAATTTCGACGGATGTTGACAATATTGAAGATATTAAAACTCAATTGGCGGAAGTGCCAAATATGGACGGTTTGGAACTCGCATCAAAAGTTTCGACCAAGGAGCCATATTTCTACGGAAAAGAAAGTGCTAAATACAAAATCGCCGCTTTGGATTTGGGAATCAAGAAAAATATTCTCAGAAGTTTTGCCGCGCGCGATTGCTATGTAAAAGTGTTCCCCTTCGACACTTCTTTTTCTGAAATGGCTTCCTTTAATCCAGATGGGTTTTTTATTTCAAATGGTCCAGGTGATCCGGAACCTCTTAAATATGCTTTAGAGGTTATGAAAACTATTTTGGACAAAGAAATCCCCATGTTTGGAATTTGTTTGGGGCATCAACTCTTGGCCTTGGCAAACGGAATTTCCACCTATAAAATGCACAATGGACACCGTGGTATAAATCATCCAGTGAAGAATTTGATCACCGGCAAGGGTGAAATTACTTCACAGAATCACGGCTTTGCCATCAATAGGGAAGAGGCAGAGGCCAATCCGGATATCGAAATAACCCACGTGCACTTAAACGATCATACAGTAGCAGGAATACGGGTTAAAAACAAACCTGCCTTCTCAGTGCAATATCATCCGGAAGCAAGTCCAGGGCCACATGATTCTTTTTATCTATTTGATCAGTTTATCACGATTATAGAGAAATATAAATTACAAAATCATGAATAAATCTTTATTTTTTTGCATATCTTTTTTCTTTTTCTCATCTATACTATTTGCACAAAATGGTTGGGAAGTTCTTAACCCCGAACCATCTTTTAGAACTCCTGTAGATATGTATTTTGTAGATAACAACCGTGGCTATATTATAAACCGGAGGGAAATTTTAGAAACCCTAGATGCTGGTGAAAGTTGGCAAAAGAAGCGAGATATTTATCATGGAAATGATTTTGATTTTAATGGGAATGTAGCATATATAGTTGGAGCTGACGGATATGTGCTTCGATCTGTCGATGCGGGAAATAATTGGTCACAAATTCAAACTGGTTTCAATAATGATCTTTTATCGGTGAGTGTTGTTGATGAAAATACCACTTATATTTCAGGTAGATCAATTATGGGCGGCAATAATTCTGTTTTATTAAAAACTGAAGATGGTGGAACTAATTGGGAACTAATTGATTTTCCAAGCAACATTGCTGTAAATAGTGTGGTGTTTACTTCAAATTTAATTGGTCACGCTGCTTGTATTGATGGGAAATTATTAAAGACAATAGATGGAGGTAATACATGGTTTCCAACCGAACAAGGAAATAGCCTTAAAGATTTTAAAAAGCTTCACTTTGTTTCTAACAATGTTGGTTTTACTACACAAGAAGATCGAGGTTTATATAAAACTACGGATGGCGGAAATACTTGGAGCCATCTTGGTGGTAACTTTAGTATATATTCAATACATTTCCTTAATGAAAATATAGGTTTTACATGTGGATATGATGGCATAATACAGAAAACGATCGATGGTGGTTTAAATTGGGAAAATATTAGTTATATGCATATGGCATATTTTTCAGATTTTATGGCCATTTATTTTACAGATACAAATCGAGGTTTCATTGGTGGTGAAAGAGGAAGAATTGCCAAAACAACTAACGGGGGGAATACGTGGAATTCTTACGGTTTTAATTATGAAGATGCCCGACAGATTGATTTCATTGATTCACAAATTGGTTATGTTCTGATGGACGACAAAATTTTTAAGACTTCTGACGGTGGCAATAACTGGGTTGATACCGAACTTCCCATTACAGATTGGTATCCCTCTAATTTTGATTTTGTCAATGAAAATATTGGGTATGCAACTAATCATAGGTCTTTTGTATACAAAACATATGATGGTGGACAAAATTGGGATTTAATAACAGGAGCGGGAGGAATAAATCTTTCTGTTGAGGGAACTTATGATGTAAAATTTATTAATGAAAATGTAGGGTTTGTGAGTGGAGGACGCAATTATCCGAGAACGTTTAAAACAACCAATGGAGGTCAAAGTTGGGTAGTTGTGGGGAATTTTAGAATATATGATATTCAATTTATTACAGAACAATTAGGATACGCTCGAGATAATGCATATTCTTCTTCAAAACTGTACAAAACTATAGACGGGGGTAATACTTGGACGATTCTTTATGAGCCAAATGAAGCTATAAACTCTCATCATTTTATTAATGAAGATATCGGATTTTTAGTAGGATACAATGGTATGCTTGAAAAAACAATCGATGGTGGAAATAATTGGACTCAATTAAATATTCCTCATGCGGCATATGATAATGTTCAATTCTATTCAGAAAGTATTGGATTTGTAGTAGATGATTATGAAAATATCTATAAAACTATTGATGGAGGCGAAAACTGGGAGGAAGTATTAGTGGGAGAATGGCCTCAAGGAGCATCTATAACAATGTTCGATATGCAATTTACAAATGATGTGCTATATATGGCGGGGAGTTGGGGAAAAATAATTAAATATGATCTGGGCATATTAGGAACTAACAAATTTAACATTGCTAGTTCTGAAGTTTCCATTTATCCCAATCCATCAGATGAATTTATTTTATTGGAATCAAAAAATAAAAAATATTTAAAATCAATTGAATTTTTTGACATTTCCGGTAGAAGTGTAAAAAAATTACCAATTAGCAAAAATTCAGAAACACTTAAAATTAGTACAGTCGAGTTCACACTAGGGCTTTACCTTCTTAAAATAGGTTTTACTGACGAAACTTCAACTACAAAAAAAATTATAATTAATTAGTTTAAATCATATCAATTCCAATGAGCATAATTACAGATATCCACGCCCGACAAATATTTGACTCCAGAGGCAACCCCACCGTAGAAGTTGACGTAAGGACCGAATACGGATTTACGGGCCGCGCGGCCGTACCATCAGGGGCATCGACTGGGGAGCACGAAGCAGTGGAACTTCGCGATGGAGGAAAAAATTATATGGGCAAAGGTGTCTTAAAAGCCGTGGCCAATGTAAACAAAAAAATAGCGCTGACTCTTTTGGGAGTTTCTGTTTTTGAGCAAGAAACGATCGATAAGATTATGATCAATCTCGACGGGACAAAGAACAAGGCAAATCTTGGTGCCAATGCCATTCTTGGCGTTTCTTTGGCTTGTGCAAAGGCGGCGGCCAACGAATTGGGAATACCGCTGTACCGTTATGTAGGTGGAGTGAGCGCCAAAACCCTGCCGGTGCCGATGATGAACATCATCAACGGTGGTTCCCACAGCGATGCGCCAATAGCTTTTCAGGAATTTATGATAATGCCGATTAAAGCCAAAAATTTTAGTCACGCTATGCAGATGGGTTCCGAGATTTTCCATCATTTAAAAAATGTACTGCACGATCGAGGATTGGGTACGACTGTTGGAGATGAAGGTGGTTTTGCACCGAGTTTGGATGGTACTGAGGATGCTTTGGACATTATTGCAATGGCTACCAAAAAGGCCGGCTATAAATTAGGAGAAGAAATTTTGATAGCTCTGGATTGTGCTGCTGCGGAATTTTATGAGAATAAAAAATACGATTACACCAAATATGAAGGAGACAAAGGAAAAGTACGAACGTCAAAAGAGCAGGCCGATTATTTAGCCGAACTCTGCGAGAAATACCCTATTGTTTCAATAGAAGACGGAATGGACGAAAACGATTGGGAAGGCTGGAAATATCTAACGGAAAAAATAGGAAATAAAGTGCAGTTGGTGGGTGACGATCTTTTTGTCACCAATGTAGAACGACTTTCACGAGGTATCTCCGAAAATATTGCCAATTCCATTCTCATAAAAGTAAATCAGATAGGAACTTTGTCCGAAACTATTGCCGCAGTGAATATGGCGCATAATGCCGGTTATACCTCAGTCATGAGTCACCGAAGTGGGGAGACAGAAGATTATACCATTGCTGATCTTGCCGTGGCCTTAAATTGCGGACAGATAAAAACTGGGTCCATATCCCGGAGCGATCGCATGGCAAAGTATAACCAATTGCTAAGAATTGAAGAACAATTGGGCGATGTGGCTTATTTTCCACAAGAAAAGGTTTTCAAATTTTTAGGTTAAAAGTTGATTGAGTTTTGGCAAAATTGAATTCTTTTGATTTTATAATTTTCTGAAGGTTGAATGGCACTATTTAGGCTTTATTTAACCCAAGATAGTAAGGTGATATTAAGGAAATCGTCTAAGATTTTGTAAATTAGCATTTCTGAGAAAACTTTAAAAAATATAAATATTTTATGGCAAAGAAGGCGACCCTCGAGATAGAAGGTAAAAAATATGAACTTCCGGTTATTGAAGGAACCGAGAATGAGATTGGAATAGATATAAAAAACCTTCGAGGCGATACAGGCGGGGTTGTAACCCTGGATCCCGGTTATAAAAACACCGGTGCTTGTGAAAGTGCCATCACGTTTTTGGATGGCGAAAAAGGCATCTTGCGCTATCGCGGATACGCCATTGAGGAGCTAGCAGAAAAAGCCCATTTTCTTGAGGTTTGTTATCTCCTTATTTTTGGGGAATTGCCAACAGAACAACAACTTAAAAAATTTCATACAGACATTAAGGCACAATCCCATGTCGATGAGGATGTGAAAAAAATATTGGACGGATTTCCGAAGTCGGCGCACCCAATGGGAGTGTTGTCTTCTTTGACCTCTGCATTAGTGGCCTTTAACCCATCATCGGTAAATGTTGACAGCGAAGAGGATATGTATAAGGCCATTGTGAAAATTCTCGGTAAATTTCCCGTTCTAACCGCGTGGACTTATAGAAAGCGTATGGGCCTTCCGCTTGATTATGGCGGGGATTCACTTGGATATGTGGATAATTTTATAAAAATGATGTTCAAAAATCCAAGTGGAGAATATGTTACCAATAAAACGATTTTGGCGGCACTTGACAAATTACTGATCCTTCATGCCGATCACGAGCAAAACTGCTCTACTTCTACGGTGCGTATAGTGGGATCATCACACGCAGGACTATTTATCTCTATTTCCGCTGGAATCGCGGCTCTTTGGGGCCCATTGCACGGAGGTGCTAACCAAGCTGTTATTGAAATGTTGGAAGAAATTCAAGCCGATGGGGGTGATACCCATAAGTTTATGGCTAAAGCAAAGGATAAAAACGATCCTTTCCGTTTGATGGGCTTCGGCCACCGAGTTTATAAAAACTTTGATCCACGCGCCAAAATCATAAAAAAAGCAGCTGACAGTGTTCTGGAGAATTTGGGAATAGAAGACGATATCTTGGATATTGCAAAGGCTTTGGAGAAAGAAGCATTGGAAGATCCATATTTCGTGGAGAGGAAGTTATATCCCAATGTGGATTTCTATTCAGGTATTATATACCGCGCTTTGGGGATTCCAGTGGAAATGTTCACCCCCATGTTTGCCCTTGGGCGTTTACCGGGATGGATAGCACAGTGGAGAGAGATGCGACTTAACAAAGAGCCAATTGGCCGTCCCCGTCAAATTTATATAGGCGAGACTCTGCGGAACTTTGTTCCTGTGGAAAAAAGGTAATAAGCAAATTTTACTATATTTGAAAGCACTTCGCCTTGGGGTGCTTTTTCTATATCTGCTTTATGATCATCAACTTGAACATTAACGACGAAATCTCACGTTTACGAGCTGTAATACTTGGAAGAGCCGACAGCAATGGCCCCGTTCCGAAATTGGAGGATGCATACGATCCAAAATCTGCCGAACATATAAAGGCCGGAACCTATCCAAAGGACGAGGATATGGTTAAGGAAATGGAGGCTGTGGCAGCAGTATTCAAAAAATATGATGTCAAGGTTTACCGACCGCATTCCATTAAGGATTATAACCAGATATTTTCGAGAGACATCGCTTTTGTGATAGAAGATAAATTTATAATCGCTAATATTCTTGATGATAGATCTTTAGAAATTGAAGCCATAGAACACGTGATGAAGAAGATAGATCCATCAAAGATTATCGAGTTTCCTGAAAAGGCCCATATTGAAGGAGGTGACGTGATGCCATGGGGCGACTATATTTTTGTGGGAACCTATTACGGCGATGATTATTCAAAATTTATCACGGCCCGTACAAATATGAAAGCCGTGAAGCATCTTCAAAAGCTTTTCCCCCATAAGAAAGTAAAATCATTCAATCTTCGAAAAAGCAATACCGTTGCCGAGGAGAATGCGCTTCACTTGGACTGTTGTTTTCAGCCATTGGGAAAAGGAAAGGCGATTATACACAAAGAAAGTTTTTTAATAGAAGAGGAATATCAATGGTTGGTAGATTTCTTTGGAAAGGAGAACTGTTTTCACATCGACAAAAGAGAAATGTATGATATGAACAGTAATATTTTTTCCATTTCTCCCGAGGTTGTTATTTCAGAAAAAAACTTTACCCGCTTAAACACTTGGTTACGCGAACAAGGGTTTACCGTAGAGGAAGTGCCTTATTCCGAAATCGCCAAACAAGAAGGGCTGCTTCGTTGTACTACCATGCCGTTGGTTAGGGATTAAACGGATATTCTTTATTCGTGAACAATCCAACTTCTTTTTAGAATCTCAGGTTGGACTTTCCCTTCATCCAAACACAGATATCTTCCTCTTTTTTGCCTGTATCCATATAATCTCATCAAGGAATTATTCTTTTTTAGGAAAATAAGTACCGTTTATGGTCCTACAATTTTATGGATGGCTTAAAAATTTTAGTGTTGTGGTAAAAATTTACACTTTCTCATAATACTGTTTAAAATTAGGATAATTATTCTTCTTCTTTTAAACAGTTTGGTTTTAGGGGAAGCTTAAACAATCGCCGCTCCATTTTTTAAGTATCATTTTCAATTTGCCAATATTTTTTAAAAATAATTGATGACCATTTGCAATTATCTCGTTAGACTTTTAAACTGAGTAACTTAAAATGGTCAATTATGAGAACAACTATTCTCTTCTGTATTGCAACTTTGACAGCCACACTTATGTGGAACCCAAGTCAGGCACAAAACTATTGTTCACCTAATGTGGGTTATGTCCGCGTTGAGCCTATTACCTCTGTGGTCTATGCGGGTATAAATAACACCACGGATCCTACTATAGACGGAAGTCCTGGTTTAGAAGATTTTACCGATATTTTCGCAAACGTTACGATGGGCGATTCAGATATCATCACCTTGAAAGGCAATACCAATGGTGCTAATACCAGTAGATTTACAGTGTTTATCGACTGGAATCAAAATGGCATCTTGAACGATCCCGGGGAAGTATATGTCATAGGTTTTATTTATGGTTCGACCGGGACAGATAACAAAAGTGTTTCGAAGCTTATTGAAGTACCCCTAAGTGCTTTGACTGGAGATACCCGAATGCGTGTCATTAAAAACTTCTATGAATCTCCTCTTGATCCCTGCGGTGGTTATTATGCTGCTGGCCAAGCCGAAGATTATACCGTTCACGTCTCTCCTCCACCAACTTGTCCCACTCCAACAAACCTGACAGTGGATGCGGTCACCAAAACTACCGCCGATGTTTCTTGGACGACCGGAGGCAATGAAACTAGTTGGAATATTTCTTGGGGGCCTTCTGGCTACACTCCCGGCGATGGGAATGAAATTGATACGGCTATTGCCAATAACACTAATTTTCAACTTACAGACTTAACCGCAGGCACAACTTATTTCATCTACGTACAAGCGGATTGCGGCAATGACGATCTTAGCACATGGGAAGGACCTTTGGAAATATTCACTGGATATTGCAAACCATCTACAACAGGAAATGATTCTCATATTCAAAGCTTTACGGCAATTGGAAATGCGGAGCTAGATATCAGCAACCTCGATTCCGGTTACGGTTTGGACGGAAATGGCTACAGCGATTTCTCGGCTCAAACTGTGGAAGTGAGTGCCGGTGGAACAATTGATTATACTGTTACAATTGAAGATGGGGAAACTGCAGGTCTGAGAATTTGGGTTGATTGGAACCAGGATATGGTATTCGACGAAGTAAATGAAAAGGTATATCAAAGTTCCTCCTATAACGAAAGTTATTCAGGATCCCTCACCACGCCCATAGACGCATCAGGGAGCTATCGAATGAGAATCGGATCTTCTTATGTTCCACACACTGGCCCTATAAACGCTTGTGCCCATAACCAAAATGGAGAATACGAAGACTATACAATTAATATCGTTACAGTATCATGTCCGAAACCAAATAGTCTTACTTTAAACGCTATAAACCAAACCACAGTAGATTTTAGTTGGATTGCAGGAGCCACTGAAACTTCCTGGAACATTTCTTGGGGAACTTCTGGCTACACTCCCGGCGATGGGAATGAAATTGATACGGCGATTGCCAATACAACTTCTTATCAGATTACCGGCCTAGCTCCCAATGCGATGTATGATATCTACGTGCAAGGGGATTGTGGAGGTAACGATTTAAGTGCCTGGGCAGGACCTTTAGAAGTATATGTAGGATATTGCCGTCCGTTTACCACAGGTAATAATGGTTATATTCGCAACTTTACTGCTGAAGGACATGCGGGTCAAGACATCAGCAACCTCGATTCAGGTTACGGTTTGGACGGAAATGGTTATAGTGATTTCTCGACTCAAACTGTGGAAGTGAGTGCCGGTGGAGAGATATATTACACTGTTTCAATTGAAAGTGGACAGACTGCGGGTTTAAAAATCTGGATTGATTGGAACAATGATCTCGAATTCGACGAAACAAATGAATTGGTATATCAAAGCTCCGATTATGATGATAGCTTTACAGGAACTTTTGCTATACCCCTAGATGCATTAGGAAACTATAGAATGAGAATAGGATCTTCTCATGTGCCGCAAACTGGTCCTATCAACGCTTGTGCCCATAATAAAAATGGAGAATACGAAGACTATACCATTGTTGTTGGCACCCTAGATTCATGTACCGGAACTCCTGATGCAGGAACTGCATTTGTTGATCCAACATCCGGAAATCCTGGTTCTAATTATACTGTTTCATCCCAAGGTTATATTTTTTCCTCTGAAATGTCTTTTCAATGGCAATCCAACACAAATGGCCAAGGATGGCAAGATGAAGGAACTGCTACAGAATCATATTCCTCTTATATTGCTACGGCTCCAAACGAATTGGGAAAGGTGGTAGCATGGAGATTGGCTTTGACCTGTAATGTGTCGGCAGAAACCGCATTTTCAGATGAGGCAATTTTTACTACGGCAATTACTTATTGTGTGCCTTCCATTACCGAATTTGTAGAACCAATTACTAGAGTTGTCTTTGCCGGAATCGACAACCCTTCTTCCGCATTAAGCGTTATCGAATATGAAGATTTTACTAGTATAATGGGCCTAGTAGAAGCGGGAGGAACCTACGATTTCGCAGTAGAAGGATTCACAGACGGGCCATTCACTAACTTCTTCACCGTCTGGATTGATTGGAACCAGAATGGAGACTTAGAAGCTTCTGAAATGTATGAAATAGGGTATATCACAAATTCAGATGGAACAGATGGCCAACAAGCAATTAGCGATATTGTTGTACCCGAAAATGCACTTTCTGGAGAAACTCGTATGCGTGTCATTAAAAACTACGATTCATCCCCAACTGATCCTTGTGGAAGTTATGAATATGGTCAGATAGAAGACTATACGGTCAAAGTTTCTACTCTAGGATGTACTTCCCCAGAATTGACTCTCGCAGCACAAGATGCTTATGGTGCTCCAATTGTCGATTGTATTGATGCAGGTGGAGAATACTATGTGTTGGCAACTGTATCGGGGGGATCCGGAAACAGTTCCTATAATCTTACGGCAAATGATGGAGATCCAGTAATAGTTAATGCTGATAGCTCAGTGGTTTTAGGTCCGTTCGCTGCTGGTACAGATGTGCTCGTTATTGCAAATGGCAATGATGATGATTCCTGTGGCGCTAGCGCTAACATCGATTCACCAACTGTTTGTCCTCCTTCTAACGATGAATGTGCGAATGCAATTGCACTTTCCTGTGGTGATTCAGTCGAAGGGACTACGGTAAATGCTACGTACAGTGGATTAACGGATAGTTGTACTTTCAGTGAAACTGGAGATGTGTTCTATACATTTGATGTAGAGGAAGGCAATGAATACACCATATCTGTTGTTGGTGCCGATTACGATGCAGTGCTAGCAATCTATAGCGGTCCTTGTGGTAACTTAACTGAGCTTGCCTGTACAGACGATAGTTCTGGAGCTGGCACTACAGAGACTATTACATTTACGGCTGCTACTACAGAAACAATAGTAATCAGAACCTATGACCAGAGTGTTTCCGCTGGAAGCTTTACAATTAGTGTTTCTTGGGATACAACACCGTATCCATCCACAGACTACTTTATCACCACTTGGAAAACGGACAACATTGGGACGTCTAATAACACCTCCATAACTATCCCGACCTTCCTAGGCGAGACTTACCTCTATGATGTGGACTGGAACAATGATGGCACTTTTGATGACCTTGGGGTAACGGGTACCATCATCCATGACTATGGAGCGGTGGGTACCTACACGGTTGCCATCCGGGGCAATTTTCCTCGTATCTATTTTAACAATGAGGGAGACAAACGAAAAATATTATCTATAGACCAATGGGGCACAAATGCTTGGAGCTCCATGAATGCAGCCTTTCATGGCTGTTTAAATCTCGAAGGCAATCCAACGGACAGTCCCAACCTTTCGTTGGTAACTGACATGTCATATATGTTTACCAATGCTTATGTATTCAATGGAGAAATTGGCGACTGGGACGTAACAAACGTGACCAATATGAACAATATGTTTAATGGCGCTCTTGTATTCAACCAAGACATTGGAAACTGGAACGTGGGCAACGTGACTGATATGTCTCTCATGTTTCCTTTTGCTTATGAATTTAATCAGGACATTGGAAACTGGAATGTGGCCAACGTGACCGATATGTCTCACATGTTTTTTAATGCTTGGGCATTCAATCGGGACATTGGCAACTGGGATGTGGGCAACGTGACCAATATGGAATGGATGTTTAAAGGAGCTTCCGCATTCAACCAAGAAATTGGCGGATGGGACGTGGCCAACGTGACTAATATGAAATGGATGTTCAATGAATCTTCCGCATTTAATGGGAACATTGGTCCTTGGAACGTGGGCAACGTGACCGATATGTCCTTTATGTTTCGTAGTGCTTCAGCATTCAACCAGGACATTGGCAGTTGGAATGTGGGCAGCGTGACCACCATGTCTGAAATGTTTAGAAATGCTCTAGTATTTAATCAGGATATTGGTACTTGGAACGTGGGCAATGTGACAGATATGAGAAATATGTTTGAGCATGCCTTCGTATTCAATCAGGATATTGGTACTTGGAACGTGGGCAATGTGACCAATATGGAATGGATGTTTACAGATGCCTCCGCATTCAATCAGAACATTGGCAATTGGAATGTGGGCAATGTGACCAATATGATTTTTATGTTTAGAGGTGTTACCCTTTCAACAGCCAATTACGATGCCCTGTTAAATGGATGGAACACCCAGGTCTTGAAAAATAACGTGGACTTCCATGGGGGCAATAGCCAATATTGCAATGGCGAAGCCGCCAGGGCCAATATAATAAGCACTTTTGGATGGACCATTACCGATGGTGGGTTAGATGCAGCTTGCATTATTGTTAATGCTCCTATCGCAGTTTGCCAGCCCGTTACAGTAAATGCGGACACAAATTGCCAGGGCAATGCCACCGCACAGGACTTTGATGGTGGTTCCACCGATCCGCAAGGTCTCCCACTTACCTTTACGGTGGACCCGAT
>JBARWQ010000056.1:0-95615 GCA_049646885.1 Aequorivita sp.
AAGTAAAGGATCAACCTGTGAATAGTCAACTAAAATACAATTCTGAAAGCAATTCACAACGGGCTGGCGAAGCTTTGGTTTTATTTTCCTCCTGTGAATAGTCAACTAAAATACAATTCTGAAAGCAATTCACAACGTAATCTCATAGTCCCCACGCGTCCATCTTCCTGTGAATAGTCAACTAAAATACAATTCTGAAAGCAATTCACAACCCAAGTACCATATTCCGATGCTTCACGGTACCTGTGAATAGTCAACTAAAATACAATTCTGAAAGCAATTCACAACTTTCCGTTTTCAGTTCCTAAATAGCAAGTCCTGTGAATAGTCAACTAAAATACAATTCTGAAAGCAATTCACAACGTTGACGGAAACAGGGATGCAGAAGTAATACCTGTGAATAGTCAACTAAAATACAATTCTGAAAGCAATTCACAACCTTACCCAAGCCCGCCAATTTGAGGACGAGCCTGTGAATAGTCAACTAAAATACAATTCTGAAAGCAATTCACAACTATAGGCATAGCGGCTTTCTGGTGCCAATACCTGTGAATAGTCAACTAAAATACAATTCTGAAAGCAATTCACAACCGTGTCGTGTCATCAGCGATGTGGAATATACCTGTGAATAGTCAACTAAAATACAATTCTGAAAGCAATTCACAACCATGCTGGAGAAAGTTATTTTATTATTAATCCTGTGAATAGTCAACTAAAATACAATTCTGAAAGCAATTCACAACTGCTTGTAGTAAGTAAAGCAATCTGTTATGCCTGTGAATAGTCAACTAAAATACAATTCTGAAAGCAATTCACAACGGATGGCGTTCGCCTCTTTTTTCGGAAATATGTAATACGGATGTTCCGGGTCCAGGGGCTGGCCAGTTTTGCCCACATTATTATCAAAGCCCATGGTAGGATTTCCAGTTGCTTTTCTGTTATCAACTTCTTTAGTGGTTTGAATAACGTAGCAACGGCAGTTCCAGCCATTGGGTGGGTACCATTTATCCCAAAACCTGTGAATAGTCAACTAAAATACTCCCGAAGCCTCGGGACTGAAATCGACGAAGGAGATTCAGCGATTCCAATAAAATATTAAAGAGAGCTAAAGCAATTCACAACAATTTATCTAAGACCCACAACGTCTTATGGCCTGTGAATAGTCAACTAAAATACTCCCGAAACCTCGGGGGATTTGGGATTTGGGATTTGGTGATCGGTGATCGGTGGTTGGTTTATCGGGAAAGATGATTTCGGGAGGCATCGGGGCTTCGATACAAACTATGGCTGCGCTGCAGCCATAGTTCACTCAGCCACCTATGATTCTGCTTGGAAGAACGCGGCAGCTATACTACACTTAGTCACATTTGATCCTGTGTGGAATTTTAAACCAAATTGCAGGGGCTCAAAGTCTAAGGCTTTGGGCAACGGGATTGGGGATTGGTTAATTCGTTAATTTGTTAATTCGTTAATTCGGGATTGGAATTTGGTGCTTGGAATTTGATGGTCTGTGGTCGGTTGTGGGGTTAAACCACAGAGGTATTATAATTATTCCCGACTTGTCCATTTTACAAACACAATTGCTTTCGGAATTCGCTCCAGCACAGTATTGCCTATAGACTTTAGCTGTCTGTGGTTATTTGTTCAGTGTTTTGTTGATGTTTTCGATGGTTTTATTCCCATAAAAATACTTGGTAGTAATATCCGAAAATATTTCCTCATCGTTAACAGCAATTTTTAGCGTCTTTTGTAAAAACTCTTTATCGGAAATTGGAGTTTCATCTTGCAATAATAATTGTATCCATCTTTTCATCTTTTCTTCTCCAATTTCCTTTTCAATGCTAAACAAAATTAGCGGTTGATAGTCATATCCGTATGTTTCCCTGTCGTTGATATCCAATAAACTTTGAATTTCACCAATCGGTTTTAGGATAAATTTTTCATTATTTATATATTTCAGACTTTCTTTTAAGCCGTTTTCAACTTGTTTTTCCATTCCGATACTTTCAGCAAACTTTAATGACATAAACTCAGCAAACCCTTCATCGATCAAATTTTCTAAGGTATTATTGCAGTTTTTAATCGTGCCAAAATAATAATGGCTCAATTCGTGCGCGATGGTAAATAACCACCCTCCTTTTAGTTGTTCGTCAAAAGTGGCTTTTAGATCACTTGGCGGATTTCCACAAATAGTGAAAGTTGGGTTACTGGCGAAACCAAAATAACCTTCTCCTTTCGTTGTAAAATAAGCTTGAACCCAATAAACTTTCTCTTTATATGGAATGTTGGAGTAATTACTTAAAAAGTCAACAACTTGACCGTTAATTCTATCAAAATCAGAAGCTTGTTGCTCCGTGAAATCTGCATTGAGCAAAGTAATATTTTCAGCCTCTTGAACTTTATATTTGCCGATAAACAAATAGGGTTCTCTAGGACTATCACTTATAAAATGCGCTTTTTTCCCGGTTACAGGTAAAGAGCCATTCATATAAATCTGTTCACAATCTTCACAAATAATCTGAATATCATATTTTATAGTATCGAATTGAAAATCGTTATCAATATCGTATAATGTTGGAAGCCAGGCGGATTGATATCCATCCATTCTCAAAAGTCCATTCATAAAAGCAATGTTTCCCCGCCAATCCAATCTTTGAAAATTTTCTGAAATTGTATCGGAGATAGTCGGAAATTTCCCCACGTACCTAAATCTTAATTTTGATGGAAGGAATTTTTGTCCTTTTACATTTGCAGGAAAGTAGTATGAAATAGTTTCATCGGTTTGCAATGAAGCCGCAAACTCTCTTTCATATCCAAGTAAGAATGTTTCAGGTTCTAAACTTTGTATATTAAGGATGTTTAATCCCTTGTTTAGCCTAATAAGGTAGTTGCTAAGTTGTGAATAATCACTCAGGGTAATATCACACTCTATGGTTCCGTTTTCAACTGAGAACCTTGCAGTTCCCGATATTTTCGGGATTTTATCTTGGCTGAAAGACAATGTACTTAAGAAGATAAATGTTAAAATAAAAAGATTTTGTTTCATATTTTCGGTTATAATGATTGACTATTGTCGGTAGTCTGCATTATTCCATTTCTTTTAAGTTCTTCAACAATTTCAAACGGAATATCCTTCAATCGGATATTTTCAATATCAATTTCAATATCCGCACGTTTGTAAGAATCCTTGAAATAGTTGTAATCTGCTTTAATCATTTTTAAATATCTCATTTTCTTTGGTTCCGATAGTTCTTCCGTAATTGGATTTGAATCCTTATCATAAAAAGTTAATCTGTCCAATATATTTTCAAGCGAGTCATTAATAAATATTGAATACAACTCTTTGTTTACTTTATGCTTTTTATACACTTGAAGATAAGAAAATTTCAATCCTGAAGGTGTTCCTGAAATCACGGAATCCATATTTTTGGAAAGCAGATTGTCCAATACTATACTGGCTTTTTCTATATATTCGGTCATTGTGAAACACTCATCCTGAATCCTCTCGATAGGCTTTTTGAAATAATTTTGAATTTCCTGATCTAGGTCAAAGAATGTAAAATCAATTCTATCAGCCAACATTTTTCCAATGGTCGTTTTTCCAACGCAGCTAATCCCTACTAAGTATATTGTCATAATCCCTCAATTATGTTCAAAAATCGAATTTCCGTTTCTCAAGGGGAATGGATTTTATATTTTTAATGTTCTCTAGGATCTTGTTGCATGTACTATGCAGTTTTTCTTTGTCCGGTGGATTTCCCCAAAATAAATCTTCCAATTCATAATCATTCACTTGCATTAGTCCTCGGGTCAACTTCTCGGCTTTATCGATATATTCAGTCTCATTTTCGCAATCACCTGATAATAAGCCATAATGCAAGGTCAAATTATGGGTCAATTTTCCAGCCTCTATTAAAATTCCGTCGTAAGCTTCTCTTGAAAGATCATCTGTATCCATATAATTGTGTTTATGTTGCTAGTTGCCAAGGTTTTTGCCTTGTCGGCATGTCTTTATTGTTCCATTTTCATTTCCAGTAATAATCGACCAGCCATATTTTTATTGAATCATTTAACATTTCGGCTACGTTGGCGTGCGGTGTTTAAATTTTCATAATCCAACAAGAATCTGTCCCACTCTATATGTCATCCCAGTTCTTATGGTATCGCCATTGTTGACGAACTCTCCCCCGCCTTCTCTAAGCGTTATTGTCAGCAGTTTTTGTCCATTATTTATAAAGTCAATTTGTCCAAGCGAGTCTCCCATGGGAGTCGAGATTGTCTTTCTATTGTTGTCCATTAAGAGTTCCTTGAACATTTCAATTGTTTGAGGGTCTTTGTATGATTCAATTGAGTTGGATGGACTGTACTTGTAGCGGACAATTACTTCGTCAGTATTTTCTACTAATTTCAGGCTTCTGTCACATGAAGCAGTAAAGAACAATATGATAAAGGCAATCGCCAAAGTTCTCATTTCTTTCCAGTTTGTTTTTATACGCAGGGCAACATATTATACGCCACACTCCTTATTAGGGCATATACACCCCAAATATAAATTAAATTCCAAATACCAAGTACCAAATTCCAAATTCCAAATTCCAAAACCCGATGGCAAAGCCTGCTGCAAAGTCGGAGACTTTGGGCAGCGTGGGGGTCGGTTTATTGGGGAAAGATGATTTCGGGAGGCATCGGGGCTTCGATACAAACTATGGCTGCGCGGCAGCTATACTACACTCAGTCACCTTTGATCCTGCAGGGAAGGATGTGCTGTAGCTTTAGTTCACTCCGCAAACTTTGATCTTGCGTGGAAGGATACGTTGTAGCCATAGTTCACTCAGCCACCTTTGATTTGGGTACAGAAGGATGTTGGTTCCTGATACAAATCTTTGGCCTAAGAAAGTAAAAACCATCAAATTCATACTCTTAAATAAATCGTATATTGTTGATCAAAATCCCCGTCTCTTTCTTGCGGAAAACCGTAAAAAAGAGAGGGAGATATCCCTTATATTTGAAAAATCAACTTCGACTGGCACTTTATGTCTATACAGCAAACGCGACCATGATCGATATAAAATTTGAAGAAATGGTGACGTTGCGAAGAGGGATCTTTTGGGTTATTTACACCTCAAAAAATTAGATGGAGAAGCAATATGAAAAAAATAATACAATTTGTCAAAACTCATCCCCGAAATCGGCTAGTTATAGCTAAGCATTTCTCTCCTGAAGTTTCTTACGTTGATATCGGGAAATCACTTTCCCTAAAACTTCAAGGAATTCCGGAAGTAAATCATCCCAATCTTACTGTTAAATTCTTGGATGAAATTGTAGATTTGAATTTGAGATATTCTAAAGAGTTTGGAAACTATATCGCATTTGAAAATCTTGGAATACTGTTCGAGAAAGACCTTAAAATGGATATAAAGACAGTATTAGAGAAATATTCTCGGAACACCACCTTGATCGTAAAATGGGAAGGTGAAATTGAAGAAAGCAACCTATACTTCCTATCAGAAGAAAAAGGAATGGAAATAAGCCTAAAAGATATTACACATATAATTCAATGAATTGGTAGAACCAATTTGAATCCAAAGATTAACCAACAACCTTCTTTGTCATTGTAAAAAATCCGATAAAGAAACAATTTCGAAATATTGTTTACTCATGAAATATAAAGAACTAATAAACTTCGAACCCATCACAGAAATTGTGAAGTTTAGCCGAACAAAGGATACTGAATATCAGAAATCGCTGATAAAAACTTTCGTTTTCTCAGATACTTTTAAAGACCATCTCATTCCATTAATGATCCGCAATTTGGACTTTTCACAAAGCGGTGAATCTTTCGGGCTGCAGGTGGTGGGGAACTATGGTACCGGTAAATCCCATTTAATGTCTTTAGTTTCTCTAATTGCTGAAGATGGATCCTTACTTGATCTTGTGACTGAACCAAAGCCAAAAAAGGATTTATCTGCTATTGCAGGAAAGTTTAAAGTGTTGCGATTTGAATTAGGAAATATTGAAAGTCTGTGGGAGGTTATAACTTTTCAAATTGAAAGTTATTTTAATGAAATTGGAGTTGAATTCTCTTTTGAAGGACACGGGCCAAAACCATATTTCGACAAAATACAGTTAATGATGGCAGAGTTTGAAGAAAAGTATCCAGATAAGGGCCTTTTAATAGTCGTTGATGAGATGCTCGCTTATTTAAAAGGACGAGGCACCTCCGATAAACTTAGTCAGGACTTGGCGGTTTTGCAAGCTTTAGGTCAGGCATGTGATGGTACGAAGTTCAAATTCATTTTTGGAGTTCAGGAAATGATATATCATTCTTCCGAATTTCAATTTGCTGCCGAAATGCTTCAAAAAGTAAATGACAGATATAAGGATATCATGATTACCAAGGAGGACGTATCCTTTATTGTAAAGAACCGTCTTCTGAGTAAAAATGAGCATCAAAAACAAAAAATTAAAACGCATTTAGATCCCTTTTTGAAGTTTTTTACTGACATGCATAGCCGAACGCAGGATTATATAGATTTGTTTCCAGTGCATCCCACCTATTTTGAAAATTTTGAAAAGATAAGAATAGGAAAAAGTCAGCGGGAAATATTAAAAACCTTATCCAAACAGTTTTCTGATATGCTGGAGCAAGAAGTTCCTAAAGACAATCCCGGCCTTCTCACTTATGATCGCTATTGGGAGGACATGAAAAGAGAACAGGATTTGATGGCGATTCCCGACGTGAGAAAAATAAAGGAAATTACCGATACCATCGACGATAAAATAGATTCACATTTTACTGGCGTTCGAGCGTCAAAGAAACCAATTGCAAAGAGAATCGTCAATGCTTGTGCCATTAAGTCCTTACAACAGGAATTACAGAAGCAAAACGGAACAAATGCTGAGCACTTGGTGGATGACTTATGCCTAACTGATCCATTGGCAAGCGACAGGGATTTTCTAATTGACATTATAGACTCCTCCGCCCAACAGATTATCACCGCAACTTCAGGGCAGTTCTTTGATCGAAATACTGAAAATGCAGAATTCCATTTGCGTATTGAAGGTGGAATTAATTTTGACCAAAAAATCAAAGACTATGCAGCAACAATGTCTGATAGCAACAAAGACGAATATTTCTTTAAATTCTTAGAGGTTAACCTTCCCTTAGATCACGACACCTACCGTACAGGATTTAGAATTTGGGAGCATTCTATTGACTGGAAATCACATAAAACTTTCCGGGATGGATATATCTTTTTTGGCAATCCCAATGAAAGATCCACTACCCATCCTAGACAACAGTTTTATATGTATTTCATGCCCATTTTTGGCAGCTCCAACAGAAATCATGAGGAAGACGAAGTCTATTTTGTTTTCGATGATCTTTCCCAAGAATTTAAGAACGCTGTTGTTTTATATGGTGCTGCTTTGGCATTGGAAGTGCGAGCTGACACTTCCCAAAAACCCATTTACCGTCAAAAAATAGACGAACTCAATAAAAAAGCAAGAACCTTATTTGACCAAGAATATGTTCAAGTGACTAAAGTAGATTATCAAGGAAGGGAATTGCCATTAAGTGGATACCCACTGCCTGGAACTGGGTCCAGTAAGGAGCAAGTATTTTCGGAAGTAGCTTCTTTGGTTTTGGAAGATTGGTTTAAAAACGATCGACCAAATTATCCGAACTTCTCCCAACTTAACGCCCATTTATCTAAGGACAACCAAGACCGTTTGATTAAACAAGCGCTTTCTAAAATTGCAAATCCCGAGCTGCCAAACCGAGATGCAGAAGGTATCTTATCAGGGCTAGGATTATGGGCGCCAGGAAAGTTGGATTACAGCCACTCCCCTTACGCCAAGAGTCTAATTAAAATGCTAAAAGATAAAGGCGAAGGCAAAGTGCTCAATAGAGACGAAATAATTGAATACGTTGATAAAAGCGAGAACCTTTGGCTCTCCAAAGATTTTCAAATTGAAGCAGAACTGGAATTTGTAGTAATGGCTACCTTGGCAGCTATAGGAGAGATAGAAATCACATTGAATTCAGGGAGGACAATCAATTCCACCAATCTGGATGAACTTAAAACAATAGATAGGCAGGATTTCTTTTCCTTCACCCATATCAAACCTCCTAAGGGATTGAATCTTGCTGCCCTAAAAATGATGTTCGTAAGTCTTTTAGGAAGGGATTTAAGCAACCAACTAAGAGATCCATCAACCTACACCCATTTAGTTAATGCCGCTGGGGAATGGGCGAAGCGTACAGTGACTTTAGCAAACAAAATAAAAGGGGGATATAACTTTAAGGGGGTTGAAATAGTCTCCGTAAATGAAGCAGCTAAACTTGAAAGAGAATTTTTAAAATTTTCTAGATTCTGTGACAAACTGGCTAACTATACTTCGGAGGCGAGAATTAAAAACTTCCAGTTTTCTTTAGAGGATTTAAATTCACTACTTCCCATCAAAACAGAAGTGGAAAGTCTGGAAAATAAATTACAGGCCCTAGATGCTCTTAACGCGGATATATCCTATCTCCAGCAAGCTAGACAGTATATTACTGAAGAGGACTTTAATAATGAAATTGCAGAAACGCTTAATCAACTGGCCACGGTCATAAGTAGCAACGACCCAGCTAAAATGTTGGACTATAAATCGAAACTTAACCAGTTCAAGGAACGATATGCGGATTGGTATTTAAGTATGTATCTAAAGCATCGAATTAGCGAGAGAGACAATACTCAAAAACAGGCTTTACTCGATTCAGAGGAAAAAACAATAGCCGATATTTTAAAAGCTGCCGATTTTCTATCCTCTGGACAATACGAACAGCTACTCCGCAAAATCGACAAGCTAAAACCTGCGGATAGTAGTGTAAATAAAAACTTGATTCTAACGGCACCTTATCAGGATTTTAATCCTTTGGAATATGATGGAGAAGAAAGCTTATCAGTTAAACAGTTAAAAACTGAATTAACCAATTTGCTGGAAAATTGGATAGAGACCCTCAAAGAAACCTTGGACGATCCCATGGTAAAGAAGAAGATAGATCTTTTGGGCGATTCTGACCAAAAACTGCTCACCGGCTTTAAGGGCAACACAATACCAATGACAAAGGACAATGCCCTTGCCATCCGAAACGCCATTATGGACCTGCATCAAGGTTTGGAAAAAATGGAGTTGAGTCTGGAAGGAATGAAGTCCACATTTAATAAACCCTTGACCCCGGATGAAGCTATTGAAGCTTTCAGACGCTATATAGATCAAATGGCTCAAGGAAGGGAAAGAGATAAAATCCGGGTCATTTTAAAATAAGACTGACACGGCAATTAACTTAAAAGTAAATAACTCTTGTAACTTAACTTAAAAGTGAATAACTTTGCAGAAATAATATGGGTCCAAAAATATAGAAAAGTAACTTACTATTCTGTGTCTATAAATGATGAAGATGCCCTGTATGATCAGTTTATTGAGCAGCATACGATTAAAAACAGTCAGAAATTAAATCATATTCTAGCATGGTTAGAAAAGATTGGGAATGATATTGGCGCTCATGAAAACTATTTTAGAAATGAAGCAGAAACGGGTGATGCAAGGGCATTGCCTCCTATTGGTAAAGATAGGAAACCTGTTTATGTAGAATATTCACAAATAGCTAAAAGTTATAAAAACGCTCCAAATGATTTAAGGTTATATTGCTACAGAGCAAATGAAGCTGTAGTATTTCTTTTTAATGGTGATATAAAAACAAAACAATACCCACAAGATTGTGATAATGTTAGAAAACATTTTAAAACAGCAAATAAGCTTTCCAAGCTGCTGGGCCAAGCATTAACCGATAGAAATATTCGATGGAATGACGATTGGTCGGATATTATTGTTGATGAAGGCTTTAAACTCGAATGGGATTAAAAAAACGGAAAATGAAAAAATCAAAAAACTCAATATCAAGCTGGCTCAAAGAGCACGGTGATCCGGAAATCGAAAAGTTTATAAATAAAAATTTAGCCATTACAGAGAAGGTACGTCAAGCTATGGAAGACAAAGGCTGGAACTCGCAAGACTTGGCTAAGACGATGGGCAAAAATCCATCTGAAGTTTCCAAGTGGTTAAGCGGAATGCATAATCTCACCCTAAAAAGCATTATTAAGATGGAAATGGCTTTGGGTATTGATTTAATACAAGTAGAGTCTGAAAAAGAGTTTAGATACGTGTATTTGGGCACTATCCAAAACCAAGAGGAGTTTTGTGAAAAAGCTCAAAACTACCAAGAAGCAACCGAGCAGCAAGTATATGAAGTAGCGATGTAAACATGGAGAAACCACCTATAATAGTACCCGAGGAAATCCATTTATTAAAAATAGATGTGGTTGAAAACATACTGGATGTCAACGCTTTTAAGCAAACAAAAGCGCCTCTATTGAAGATTGCACATAAGAGGATGTATAATCTAAAAGACCAGCGGATAAAAATCGAGTTGCAGTTTTCGTTTAAAAACCAGAATGACGAGCAATTAATGCTGTTGCAAACAGATTATCATTTTCGGGTAGAAAATATGCAGCAATTTTATGAGCTCAAAGACGAACACCCGGTTTTTTTCGCACCCTTGCTGGCTACCGTATTAGGAATTGCCATTTCCACTACAAGAGGTATTCTCTTTGAAAAATTGGAAAACAACGGCATTCACAACATTATTATCCCGGTAATTTCTCCTCAAAAAATATTAACCCAATCTATCTAAGCATCTATTAGGCAGTTTTACAGCTACTAAAAAAGATGTTTCTTTAAATTTACAATACGACCATGACCAAGAATTCACTTACAGATAAGCAAACTAAGCCAGTAACCGTCCTAGGCAAAACCTTCAATTCCGAAGAAGAACGCAGAACCCACTTCCGGGAAGAACTCCGAAAAAAACTGCCCGAGCTTAAAAAGATGGAAGGTTTTCCTATTGGAGAAGATGAGGATATTTTAAATCTTTCCGATCCGCCATATTATACAGCTTGTCCTAACCCTTGGTTGAATGATTTTATTGAGGAATGGGAGGAAGAGAAAATTGAATTGGTGAAACAATCTATAAGAGAAGTTAACTTTGTGGTTAAAGCACCATTATCAGCTGATATAACAGCTGGAAAAAATGATAATATTTTTAATGCCCACAGTTACCATACAAAAATACCCCATAAATCAATCATTAAATATTTGTTGTATTATACACAGCCAGGTGATATTGTTTTTGATGGATTCTGTGGTACAGGGATGACTGCTGTTGCTTCAACTCAAAGTAAATATGAAGATTTATCATTAATGATGGAGTTAGAAGCATCAGCAAACACTTCAGGATTAAAGTTTGGAAAAAGAAATGCGATTAATTCAGATTTAAGTCCTATTGCATCTCATATAGCATACGGAGCGAACAAGGAATTTAATAACATAAAATTTCTTGAAATTTCTCAAAACGTTATAAATTCAGTAGAAAAGGAATTTGGAGCCTTATATACTACAATAGTAAATAACTCAAAAGAAACAATTAATTATATTATTTGGAGTGATTTAATCTTATGTAATTCGTGCAATTCAGAAGTTACTTTTTGGGATTGTGCCTTCGACAGTGTTAATAATGTGGTGAAATCAGATTTTAGTTGTCCAAAATGTGGGTCAGTTTTAAATAGGAGAAAAATCGAAAAATCCTTTGAAACCAATTATGATGAGATAGTTGGTGAAACGTTAAGAGTTGCTAAGTCTATTCCTGTCGTAATAAACTATGGACAAGGAAAAAAAAGAGGGAACAAAACACCGACAGAAGCAGATATTCTTCTGTTTAAATCAATTGACTTTAATACAATCTCTAAAAATACAAAAGAGCTTCCTTCTGGCTATAATTTGGACCAGCCAATTAAATCTCATGGGTATAAATATTTACATCAGCTATACACTAAGAGAAATTGGTTTTTAATAAATAAAATATATGAAAAAATTAATCAATATAATGATGACTCAAATATTCATCATAATTTGATTTATTGGTTTACTGCATCTCTGAACAGGCTAAATAAATTCAATAGATACGCAATAAACCATGGTAGACATGTAGGTCCATTATCAAACACTCTATATGTAAGTCCAACACCGACTGAAATTTCTCCGTTTTATTTTTTTAGAAATAAGATTCAAACGATTTCAAAGGCAAGATTTGAGGCTGGTGCTGTTGTTAATATTAGCAGTGCAACTGATTTACCTATTCCAGATAATTCTATTGATTATATATTCAATGACCCTCCATATGGTGGGAATATTATGTATTCAGAATTAAATTTTATTGATGAATTTTGGATTAAGCTTTTTACTAATAATGAAAAAGAGGCAATAGAAAATTCTCACCAATCAAAAGGAAAAAGAGAATACCATCAATTGATGTTCGAAAGTCTTAAAGAATATTATAGAATATTAAAGCCTGGGAAATGGATGTCTGTAATTTTCAGCAACACTAATGCGGCAACTTGGAATGCTATTCAGTTGGCTTTACAAAACTCTGGTTTTGTAATTTCCGATGTAAGTTTTCTTAATACTAATAGACCTGGGCTTCATGGTATCATTGGACCAACTGCTGTTAAACAACCTATGGTTATATCCTGTTATAAACCTTCTTCAGAATTTGATAAAAAATTTCTAAAAAACCAAAATTCTAATATTGGAATTTGGGATTTTATTGAGGAACATTTAAATCATTTACCCATTCATCTAGTCGATGGAACTTCTACAGCTGCAATTATAGAACGCAGTCCAAAAATATTATTTGATAGATTAATTGCCTTTTATGTTCAAAGAAGTTTGCCTGTTCCCATTGATGCAAGCAAATTCCAAAAAGGGGTTAGAGAGCGTTTCATTGAGCGTGATGGTATGTTTTTTACAAATGAACAAGTACAAGAATACGACAGAAAGAAAAAGGAGCATCCAGAGTTTATTCAATTGTCATTGTTGGTATCCTCTGAGCAGGATGGGGTATTATGGTTAAAGAATTTCTTAATTGATAAGGCTTTGACCTATCAAGATATCCAACCACAGTGGATGCAGGCGTTAGCTGGCGTTAGAAAAGGAGACGTTATTCCAGAACTGGCAATTATCTTGGAAGAAAACTTTTTAAAAGACGAATCCGGAAAATGGTATTCACCCGATCCAGAAAACGAAGCAGATTTAGAAAAGCTGCGTAAAGGCCGTCTTCTAAGATTATTTGAAGGTTATAAAAAAGAAATAGAAAACCCGCGCACCAAGATTAAAGAAGTGCGAGTAGAAGCCTTGCGTGAAGGGTTTAAACAATGCTATCAGGATAAGGATTTTAAAACCATTGTCAATATTGGGGATCGTATTCCTA
Organism: Aequorivita sp.; assembly: GCA_049646885.1. Lineage (GTDB taxonomy): Bacteria > Bacteroidota > Bacteroidia > Flavobacteriales > Flavobacteriaceae > Aequorivita. The sequence continues at coordinate 13,370 of JBARWQ010000056.1, forward strand.
ATAACCTATTGATGGAGGATGAGGTGTTGTTGCAGTTTTATGATATAGCGAGCAATCGAGTGTAATGAATTACAAAGGAAACCCTTGTGAAATAGTCGGTGAGAAGGAAGTATTCGGGCAGCGTATCGCTTGGATCCGATTGATTGAAGACAATACGCTTCTGGAAGTTCCCTACGAAGATTTGGAGCAACCAGAATCCAAGTATTCACTTGCCTATTTGCGCTTTATCGCTATTGCTGCCAAAATAAAGGATGAGGTGGCCAAGAAAAACATTCTTGCGCCCTATGAAAGCAGCTTAATACCCTTGCCCCATCAAATTTTGGTATTGGAAAAGGTAATGCAATCGCCACAAAATCGATTTTTATTGGCAGATGAAGTGGGAATGGGGAAAACTATTGAAACTGGTTTAATCCTTAAGGAACTAAAACTGCGTGGTGAAATAAAGCGCACCTTGGTCATTGTCCCCAAATCCTCTATGATGCAATGGCAAAGTGAGCTCAAAGATCATTTTAATGAGGTTTTTCATTTGTATGATTCCGAAATGATCACCTCCATGGCGCGCACGTTTTCCAATATCAATGCCGATGAGGAATTTAATTTCTGGACCCAGCACAACCAAATAATTGTTTCTACTGATGCGCTTAAGCCCTTAGAGAGGCGTCAAGGCTGGTCGCAAGAACGCGTGGATGAATACAACAAATACCGGATGAATGCCGTATTGGAATCAGATTTTGATATGGTAATTATCGATGAAGCCCATAAAATGGGTGGTGCTACTTCCACTGTATCCCGATATATCTTAGCCCAGGAACTTTGTAATTCCGTGCCAAACGTATTGCTGCTCACCGCTACCCCGCATAGAGGAAAAGAAGACCATTTTAGAAGAATTCTCCAGTTGTTGGATCCCGATGCTTTTGCCGGAGAAGGATTGCCAAATATTGAGGAATTGGAGCCTTATGTGATCCGCACCGAAAAACGTTTTGCGGTAGATTATGAAGGCAAAAAGCTTTTTACCGAAAGACATACCCATCGCCTGGACGTTTTTTTAGATATCAACAAGCATCAAAAACAGATGGCTTTGTACGATGCCGTCACCGATTATGTACGAAAAGGATTCAATACCGCCAAACAGACCAAAAACAATGCGACTGGGCTAATTATGATTCTGTTCCAACGGCTGGTAAGCAGTTCTACAGCCGCTATCCTTTCCGCCATGAAAGGGCGCTTGGAACGCTTAAGATTAGGAGAGGAAAATCATATAGAAGACTACTCCAATGAAATTGATAATCGGTTGGATGATTATGGAGAACAGATTGATTTAGAAGATCTCTATCAATACGATCCTCGCGGGTTTGAAGATGAGGAAGCCTTACTCTCTTCTTTGATAGAGCAAGCAGAAAACTGCATTCATACTGAAACAGATGCTAAAGCTGAGGCCTTGCACGATAAACTTCTGGAACTGCAACGAGAGCTCAATGATCACAATTTAAAAGTTCTAGTATTTACCGAATTTAGAACTACCCAAAAAATGCTCTGCGATTTCCTTGTTAAAAAAGGATATAAAGTAGCGTTTATCCACGGTGGCCAAGATATTGATGAAAGGAAGCGAGCATTGCTTAATTTCAAAAATGAAGCTCAAATTCTAGTTGGAACAGATGCCGCTGGAGAATCGCTGAATATGCAATTCTGTAATATTGTGGTAAACTATGATCTTCCGTGGAATCCGATGATGATAGAACAGCGCATTGGAAGGGTCGATAGAATTGGGCAGAAAAAAAAGGTTCAAGCCTACAATATGCTAACCAACAACAGTGTGGATTTGCGTGTTTATGAAGTTATCGAAGAAAAGCTCAATAACATAATCGAGCAATTCGGCATAGACAAGACCTCTGATGTCCTCGATTCTGCTCTAGATTTGAAAAAGGTCAATAGACTCTATCTACAAAGTCTATTAAACCCAGAGCGGTTCGACTTTGCAAGTGATCAGTGGTTAAACGAAATAAGAGGTAAATTAAAAGATTATAAAAGTACAGAAGGCGTACTGCCGCAAGTAGGTGCCTCTGAAATTAATTATAAGAAAGCTGCGGAAATCAAGCACAGTCCTCTCCCATATTGGCTGGAAACCTTAATAGAACAGTACACCATAACCCAAAATGGTTCCGTAATTAAAAATCCTAAAGGCTATTCCGAGGTGCATCTTCAGAATAAAACTAAGAAGATTTCCTTTGATGCTGAGGTGTCATTGGATAATCCAGGGGTGGAACACATAAGCTTACAACACGATTGGGTCCGGAAAATATTAAATGGAATTGGCCAGATTGATCAAAAAAATGGAATTCCGGTAATCACCTCACAAAAAGGCGATGAAACCCCCGGCTACTGGAGCCTATGGCAGATAAGTGCCAAGAACAATTTTGAAAACAAAATCCAATATCAGAGTTTCTTTATCGCCGACAACGGAAAACAGTATATTGCGTATGCCAATGATATTTGGAATAGGTTGATTAGTGGGACAACAAACTTTACAGTGAATGAAATACAAACCAACCAGGATATATCGCAATTAGAGAAAATCTTAAATGATTCTTTATATATAGTATTCCAGAACTTGGAGGCAGAAGTGTTGAATAAGATGTCTGCAAAGAAGGAAAATCGAATCAATTCCTATAACTTTCAAAAATCGAGAATCAACAAAATAGGAATCGACAACATTCGCCAGTCAAAGCTTTCAAAATTGGATAGAGACCATGAGGAATGGATGAAAGAATTCAAAATGGAAAACAAGGTGATTCCTGGTATTAAACAATTGCTAACCATACGCGTGAATGGCTAAGGGTATCATCCAACATATAGTCCAAGACTTAAAAAGTTATTCTTCGGAAGTTATCCGTATCGAAAATTCGGATAAATTTTTGAATAGAGAGGATGTCACCAATACGTTGCATACCTATGGCATTAGCATAGTGAATGGAAGTAAAATGATTCGCCGTATTGCCTTTGAATTGCGCAAAGAAGATGAAATCTTGGTATTGCTCAGCACCGATAATTCAGACTATTTAGAGGACGTGATAAATAGATCTGTAGCAGCTGAATTTGATCTTAAAACATATTTTAGTGGATACCATATTCCTTCCATAAAAAAATTGGATTTGAAGGTCTTGGATATTCTATCCAGTCAAGAACAGATAGTAACATTAAACCGGGCGGGCACTCTACAACTCATTGATAAAATTCAAAAAGAATATTCGACAGTACCTGAAATAAGTTTCCATATCCCATCTTTTATTGAAAAGTTAAACCTTCACCTCAGCGAGGCTCCTATTGATTGGTCAGTAGCGAGTAAAATGATAGGCAAGGCTATGGTAAAAGCGATCAAAACTTCGCAAGTGGAAGAATTTATATCGCAATTGGAAGACACAAACAATGTCTTTCAAGAAAACATTAAAACTTCCTATCAGCAGACCAAAAATTCAAGTGCAGTCAAAAAGCCTCAGATTGTTTCGAAGATTTTGGAATATCTCAATTTTAATTTCAAAAGTGAAAAAATAGCCCTTATCGTTGTTGATGGTCTTGCTTTGTGGCAGTATGAACTATTAAGAAGTAAACTTCCCCCTGCCAAAAGTGAAAATGTTATCTATTCTTGGCTACCGTCTATTACACAATTATCCCGACAAGCAATATTTCGAGGAGAGAGTCCACTAAAGAACTACAGGCAAGGTCCAATACGTGAGGAAAAACTTTGGAAGGATTATTGGAAATCAAAAGAAATCAATGAGTTCGAGATTCGGTACAATCATGAGAAAATTGATCTATCAAATTTAAAGAACATTACCAAGTTCGCTATTGTCTTTAAGGATCTTGATGAAAAAATGCACAGCTCCACTGATTACAAAGACCTATTCGACCTTACAGAAAATTGGATTGAGCGCAGCGACATTGCCAATGTAGTTAAAACGCTGAAGGAAGAGGGGTTTGCAGTTTTCCTCACCACCGATCATGGCAATATTCAAGCAAAAGGATGGCGTGGCCTTCAAGGCCGAGAGAAATTAGGTACACAGCAATCTGGGAGTAGAAGCAAAAGACACTTGGAATATACAGAGGAATGGTTATTTGAGGAATTTTTGGCAAGCAATCCGGAACTAAGAGCTTCTGTGGCAACAGAAAACCAATCTATTTATCTTAAGGATAATCTTAGTTTTTCTTCGGAAGACACACTAGTAACCCACGGAGGAGCACATCTCCTAGAAGTTTTAATCCCATTTATTGAAATTTAGAATGAAGAATAAGTCAATCGATATCAACCAAAGAATTCCCTTAGACACCCTCTATATTGCGCTAGAGAGCTATTTAGATTCTAATTATAGCAATGAGTATGTGCTGGAACAACTTCGGTTAGAGTTTGATGGGGAAAACAGATTGAAAAAGGGTTTAAGGATAGTGAATAAAATAATTCAAAAAAATCCTTTAAATGAATTGTTGATAGATAGAAAGGCTGAGGTTAAAACAGCAATTAAAAGGAAGGTAGATAGAGATATAATATTGATTGCCTTATTGAATACTGCTTTCCCATTTTCATTTGATGTTTTGCAGACATTTGGGAAATTTTTTACGGTGCAGGAATTAGTCAACACAGAAACTATCAAAAAATCAATTTCCAATATATATGGAGGGAACAGGGCTACTGAAAACGGAATTTACAGTGTTGTCCCAATGTTTTTGGAAGCCGAATTTTTCAAAAGACCCAAAACAGGTATATATGAATGGATCGGCCCATTATCTGGCACCAATGCAATTACAAATGAAATTTATAGAGAGTCCTTTGCTGTGAATAACCCAATGGTATCTGCATCGGCCATACATTTGATAGATCCTTATTTTAAGTTTGTAGCTTAAGAAATATGACCCATGTACCTACACTGTGCAATCGCTCCTAATAATTGCAGTTGCTCTAAATGAAGAAAAAGAGAATCAATTAGCCTATTGTTACACCAATGACAAAAACTTGGATCATTTCCAGAAGCTGTGCGTGAATTGAAGGGACTATCCCACAAAGTACGCTGCTGGATTTTGAAGAAACTCTTCCTTTGCGTCGGCTAAATATTTTCTGGTATTATAGGCCAGGACCCTTTTATTTGTTATTGATTAGATTTTGATATAGGAAGGCTCCGTGGCGTCTAAATAAAACCTCTTTGGTATTATTTCTTGTCGTCCTTTTTCTTTGGGGGGATTTTTGGAGCTTTGGACAGTTGGGTTACCTGTTTTCGGAGGGACTCGAAATCGGTTGATATTTTTTTGAACTCGGTTACCGATTTTTGCAGATTTTCAATTTGCTTATCCCTCAAGGAAATCTCTTTTTTGTGTGCGCCCTGTACCGCTTCCAATTGCGTTTTCAACTTGCTCACTTGGTCTTGTAACACCACTACTTCTTCGATCTTTTCCTTTTGGGTGTTGATTTTTGTATGGGGTTGTTCTACAATGTCCGGGCTTTTCTCCTCCAGTGTATAATATTTTACTTTCCCATTTTCCTGATATAGATTCACCCGCTGTCCCGGCTTAAGATTTTTGGGAAGTACTTTAAAGGTTTTTAAAGATTCGGCATTCATTGCAGGGCTATATGGACGTACTTCCCCCACTGCGATATTCTGGTTTTCGAGTTTTTCCTTAACATGATCGACTTCAATATTTACGATTTCATCTTCCTTTACCCGGCCAGCTCTTACGGGCTCAAAATCAAATTTTGTTATGGTGTTCATAACCATATCGGATACAAAGCCAATTGAGGTGCCGGCCTTTTTCCTGAAATCGGAATAAACTCCCACGAAATCGGAATCCTGGAAAAAAGCAGCAGCTTTAAAGGCCTGCTCAGTTGAGAGTCGATCCTTTCCAACAGGCCTGATAAATTGTGGCATATTGACTACAATGGTCACTTCAATTTGCTGTTCCGCATTTTTAATAGGTGCCTCCTCGGTACTTTTAATTAGTTTTTTACCCGCATACACTTTAAAAAATACATCAGGTTTGTCTTCAGGGGCAAATTCCCTGAAATAGGTGGAATCGAAGGACATTTCGAAGCCACCGTCGGCATTGGTAATACTACTTCCAAGGAGGTCGTTGTATTTTATATCTTTATCCCAAGCTTCAACACGCAGGTTTGCTATCCCTTCATTTTTAATTCCATCAATTACTCTTCCGGTAATTTCGTATTCTTCATTTTTCATGGCCGATTTCTATTATATTAAAAAACTATTCGAACGTTTTTTTCATTTTTCCCGTTGTTCCTGCGGTTGGTGGTTTTTCTTTTTTTGGCTCAATTATCATACAACAGAATTTTGAAAAAGCCTCCCTCACAATTGGCATTACGGGTACTGTTGACATCCAATATTCAACAGTTCTAAAGGATTTTACATATTTTCTCTTGGTAAAGTTACAGATGTGATGAACCTTAAAATCCTTAATATCCACACAACCCAGATAGACCTTATCATCTTCATCACATTCGGGGCAATCCACCAGGAATTTGTCGCAGAAGCAATCCTTTAAGGACTGGACGAGATGTGTTAGCAGGTCGCGATAAGCATTGTAAACATCGTGACGATATTGGTACAGTTCGTAAGGTGGCTCAAAGGTGTACGCCCGTTGAGGGTTGGGATTGAAAACTTCGGCGAGATTGATGGTGGTAATTGTATTCACAATTGAATTTAACACATAAGCGGAGTTGTTTTCGCTGTTCACCACTATATCCATCGGGAATATTTGAGTGGGAATTCTGAATTTCTTATCTACTTCAAATCCCTTTTGATCATTTAACGGAATTCGTATTGCCTTAGATTCGTCAGATAGGGTGAGAAGCAGGTAATTCTGCTGTTCTTGTTGGCAAACTGCCATCCTGATATAGCCTTTGCCATCAATGGGCTCATCCTGCTGTTCGTTTGAAGAAAACCTGCGGACTATGCGTTGACTATTTTCATCCTTGCCAGAAGCATAAATAACTGAATCATGAGCAATGATATCATTTTCTACATCTGATCCTGAAATATATAATTCCCTTTCTCCATACTGCTCTGGATTATCCAAGTCGATGATCAGGTGGCGATCAAAATTGGGCGAAACAGCACCCGGGGAGCTGGCCGCTGCTATTGCAATCCATCTTTCATACATGGTAGTAATATGCAATAATCCTGTTGCATTGAATTCCAGAATAGCTCTAGTTGTGACCGCATTATTGCTAATGCCATTAATTTGATACAATCCTCTTCCCTTAGAAATGCCATACAAGGTATTTTTCTCATCTATGCCTAGGCTCACATATTTCACATTGGTAAGAATTGAGGGCTCCTTCCAGCTCAACTTTCCAGAATTTGAATTGATGGTTGCCATAGCGAACAACGAATTATTATTGTCAAGACCGACGGCGTATAGGATTCTTCCACTATTGTCGATGGCAATATCCTGCATTTTTACGTTAGTTCCGGCATTTTTCACGGTACTTACTTGTACCAATTCCTGGGATTTTCCTACCGCATAGACATATATTTTATTGTCGTCACCGCAAGTATATGCGAATTGTCCATCGGGCCGGGTGGAAAGTTTCTTATGCGTTTTTATGGGAGGGCCGAATATAGTATCCAAGCCCTTTTCAATGGTATAATCAGGGAATGGCCTGTCGCCATCATACATTCCACAATAGGTTTCACTTTCCATTTTATCTTTCAATGCGTAGTAAAACTCACGGAGCAGATCGTCTTCGTCCGAGCCATCGCCTAGGAATTCTTTCTTAGTGCTGTTGCCGGAAATAAATGCGTAGGATCCGCTCTGAGGGTTTATTAGCTGGGCAAAAAGATTGATAAAGGAAGTAAGGCGTCTTTGTTTCCTTGATACTGGTACTTGTTCAACCCCCGTAAGTGATAATTCAAAATTGGCGGTGAATAAATCGACTAGACTTTTGATGCAATCGTCCCAGAAATCTTTGATGAGAGTTCCTTCAAGGACTCGATCCCAGAATGATTCCAGCACAAAAGGTTCAATTGAAATTTGCGGTTTATGGTTTTTTCCTCTTGAAATTATAACACAAACCCTTTCATTCCCGCTGTCTTTTAAAAGTCCCTGATTTTTGGCTATCTCGATTAGATTGTAGGTAATCGGGTTTTTTACCCTGATCATATAACCGTCGCAGTCGAGGGCGACGCCTGTTTCGACGGTAATTCCTTCGCGGTTAACTCCACATTTAACCTTAAGCCCGCATACTACACCAAAGCCATGAAGATATTTGTTGTGCAATCTCATATCCTCGGACGGTAGCAGATCGGTAAGTGGAAGGAAGGGAATTCTGCAATCAGCGATAACCTCCCCTATCATTTCTTGATTTGCGGAGAAAGACCATTGAATAACCGCCAAAGGTGCGAAATAGCGACGCACTCCATAGGAGGAAATACCTTTTTCGGCCTCCCAGGGGACAATTTTATCGGGGGTTTCCGGGCGGGCGGCAATTACCCAGAAATCGCCTACAACCCTATCGTTTCCGCCGATGGCTATTTCAATTCCTGTATGTCCAAGTGCAACAGGCTTGTCCTTTACAAATGGAATTTTTGGATCCGAAACCAAGTCTGTGCCCCGGTTCCAAACTCGCATATAAAAATATTCTGGGGGAGTTTGGTTTTGCAGATCCTCATGATCAGGTCTATTTTTCCAATCCATTCCAAAGGTAGGACCAACGGGATCCATAATTGTGAATTCATTACTATCGGGATCGTACGATGCTTCCACTTTGGTTAAATGTCCTGTTTCCTCGGCTATTTTTTCGCCATTGGGCAACACAGAGGACCAGGGTAAAATTTCAACGGTATGACCTGCTAAAGGCCAATGATACTGATCCTTGGGTTCAGTTAACACAGTGACGGTCTTTCGGTTAATATCCAAGGTTACCCGATATAATGGGGATGCGTTGTCGAAACCCCAGGTAAAATGATCTTTATCCACAATCTCCACCCGAATAGCCTGGTTTTCAGCGCCCAGGTATCCACCTACAGCACTTGGGGTACAGTTGTCATCCGATAAACCGCTTTTATCAAAAGTAACCGTGAGTTTTGTATCCGTTATACGTTCGTACTCATCATTTATTTTACCCTGTTTCCAGTTTTCCCATTGTAATTTAAGCTTCTCCCAAGCCTCGGCACAATTATCAAAGTCGGTTACTTTTGTAAGGTGAACCCTTCGCATCGTCCGCAGCCGAGTGGTGGTATCCGGTCCTCCCAATGCCACTTCGAAGAGAGAACTGTCTTCAACTGCACTGACCGCCTGTTGCCATGCCTCGATATAAACCAGATTGTACTTTACTTTCCCATCCAATTTAGGGGCCTTATATAAATTCGCCGGTTGTTGTAACCAGTCCTTCTGTGTTCTGTATGTTTCCAGGGTATCCAGTTCCAGTCGGAGGCCACCCAGGTGGATTGTACCCGGATTTATATCGAAATTGATATGTTTCCCATCGGGACAAGTAGGGTTTTTGATCAGGAATCCGTCATCGGGTGTACCGTAGGGTCCTATTATATCGACCCTCGATTGTCTTTGCTCTTCCTCTTCGATCCGTTCATTTTCATTCCAGTCGTCATCAGTCAAGACTCGACCCTGCTGCATACGGACACTGGAATAATGTTTTGTTTTGTCGAAATTTATTCTGGATATATCAAACGTTCCCATAATCTTGAATTAAGTTTTATGAATATAAATCGGGATAAGCCCAAAAGGCATGTACTCGTCAATCTTGGTTTTCAATCCTTCAAATTTGATAGGGTTCAACAGATTGCTAAAGGCTCCCATTTCGGAGCCATTTTCCGCACCCTTCATCAAGATGGCCGGTGCGGTATCACTGAGTTGGCCATAGCCCGGATCACCAAATCTCCGGGATGTGAACCAATGATTGGTATCGTGTTCAAACAGCAAACATTCGAAAGGGTGTGGCAGCCTGCTCGATCGTGGTGCCGCACTGAACCGGAAGCATCCGTTTTGTGTATCGGTGACATTTGACTTTGCGGTAATCAATACTTCTGTGGCATACAGACGATGCAGGTCGATCTGTCCAAAAATGGTTGACCGTTCCATATCGGTTTTACCGGTTTTTATTTCAACTGCATTAACGGAAGAATCAATGGATTGAATGATGGAATCCTTAATGCAGGTTTGTTCCACATAGCCATCATTTCTAACAATGACGGGACCCAGGATACTCGATTCGATACACAGATTTTCCACATGGCCTTCGATAATCAGGTTCACTGGAAACAAGTCCTCATTCTTAATATTCTTGCTTCCACCGGGGTCGAGGGTACAATTCCTGATTACAACATATTCAAAGTGGCCTCTCAGAATGATTTCTGCGTTTAAGTTGCCTTTTGCTCCTATCCATAAGCCATCTAGGGTGAGGAGTGAGTTTTTATTGGTGCCAGTGCTCAGTATCCAAGGACTTTCTAGACGGAGATATGATCTTTTTTTATTTCCAGCTTGGAGCACCATTTCCACAATCGAGATCTTGGAGGCAATAGGGCCATAGGTTTTACTGTCATCAATTTGGGTTGTGCCGTTATTTAAAAGGTCAGTGGCAGAAAGCGTACCACCACCTGTTTTTATCGTATCGGGCAAAGAGTCAATGATCCATCTGCGTTCATAACTGCCAGCTCCGATGGGGCCTGAAAATCCATAGTGATATGCTATATAAATATCTTCTGGTTTTTCAGGGGCACTAAGAAACATAAACCGTCCGTTTTCCGGATCAATGGCCAGTTCCTTACTAATCGCAACCGACCAGGATATAAGATTTGCCACCGTAATTTTTTCCGTAGGGAAAAGTTCATTTACTGCTGCTTCCAATCCGACGACGATTGAATTTGCATCCAATGGATTGCTCAGAACAGTTTTGTTATCGGGCAACAAAACACTTTTGCCGCAATCGTCCATTAACGAGAACGACAATAGGGGGAGCAGTATGGGCGAAGCCATAATCTCGGCACTGGTGGAGAAGGTGGCGATTATTTGTAATAGACTGCTTTCACTCTTAAAGACCAAGCCCGTGATTTTTCGAAGTTCATTTGCAGCAGCAGCACTGAGGGCCGCGGGCAATGCTATCAATTGCTGGATAATAGCTTCTGTTATAAGATAGGCGGCATGCCCCAATAAGCGGCAAGGGATGGGTGCGGCAAGTTCCGGTTCGGTTGCGGAGCGCCATTCGTTCCAATTAATTGACGAAGAAGACTTACTAAAAAGCGGAATGTCCCTACCCGATGGATCGAAACTAAAACCCCTACCATCTCCAAGTGAAAATGGGGTAGTATTAATTGCTTCATAAGCCTTTAGGCGATATAGATAAAATGCCAACTTCGGAATTGAATACCGGCCATATAGTCCCCGATGACGGCGTACATCGGGAGTGTAAAAGAATTCTTCAAAAGGGCCGTTTGTCAATTCACTGGCTCGCTGATTCCGAAGGTCTGCCCAGCCTCCTGGCAAGGTGCCCGAGAATTTGCCCGCCAATGTTCGTGGTTTTGGATCAAGTCCGTGTCTGGAACGGGCAAGTTTTTGAAATTGCTCGACCATCATACCCTCCCATCCGCTGATATCACTTATTAACTCCTCAAGAACTCGAGGTGTTCCTTTTCTTCTTCTATAGTAAATAGTTTTTGCGACATCAATGCGACGTCCTCTTTTATTTTGTTCGGACAGCAACCGGGTGGCCAAAAGATCGCCTATATATGGAACCGCCCATTCGTTGCAAAGTCCAATAAACTGGTCGTCCCATAAACTATCCTGGCTGCGCCTAAGGATAGCTGCCTGCCTTGCTATTACTTGCACGATGGCACGCAACACGCCCGGGTCCTCAGCTAATCCGTCTTCGTGCCGATATATTGAAGGGATGGTTTCCCATAGCTTCTCTGCATAATATTGTTCAAAATGATCGTTGGCCATAGCTAATCGTACTTTTTATTCGCCATTAATTATTAAGGAACCCTGTTCGATATCAAAAAAGCACCCAGTGCCGGGAACAATGGCGGGGTCTGAGAAACTATTCCCATCTATAAGGATATTATGGACCGATTCTATGCCTTCAATATCCAAAATCTCCTCAAAAATCCTACTGCGGAATAAAGGCCGACCAATGCCAATATTTTCGGGAGCCAATAATCCGGTATCAGTATTTGTTAAATGTTGTCGGAGTGATCCAATTACCTCTTCCTCCAGGTATCGCGGGTCAATTTTGATATTCAATAAAAGAAACAATGGTTTTGGTATTGCCGTTTCTATGGTAATAGGGGTTGAAGGGTCGGCAACACTACGGATACGTTGTGACAAACCGATCCTGACCCCGGGATCTCCGATATAAAAAATATGTGCCGATGCCCGCTGTTTGTTTTTATCCCACCGCCATTCTGTTTGCACGGCTCTTACCCCGGGGTATGAAGCTGCCAAAGCCTCCATATCCTTCATGGAAACTACCCGGCCAAGAATAAGGGCAGATTGGGGAGCATACACACGCATTTTATCCGCTTCCTCGGGATCTGCGCCACCATAGGCAGGAAGGAGATTTTTAATACTACGCAATCCTTTTACGGGTTTGGAAATCTGGCTTACCGATCCCGCAGGTGGGCTGGCGGCACCTGCCCCAAAACGGTAATTACAAACAATATTGTCCGTGCCTGTGGGCAGGCGTTGTCCCCTTATTCCATCTCCAAAAGTGATTAGGGATTCTCCATCATCATTTTGTCTTACTATATAAACTTGGTCATTTTCATTTTTTCCAAAAAAGCTGTTCACTTCCTTCCAAAGAATGCCGTTTACATATACGGTTAATGAGTTTTTTACGGATTGGTCGTTATTTGCCGTGGGTGACGAGTAGTAGGAAAGTGGCTTCTTTTTTAGTTTAAATGTCTGGTTGGCTACCGAGGCGTTGCCGCTTCCCATTTTTTCATTTTTTACCGATTCGCCACGCGATGCGGTAATCACATTTCCATAGACATCAACGGGTTGTGTTAGCGAGACATCCCAAGTTGCTCCCGTGTCGAGATCCAGTTTATTTTCAGAATAGGAAATATGTCCTCCTACACTTGCAGCCAGGGTGTTTTTGTCCTGCAAAAGAAATTGTTTCGGGTTATAATCTTCTACGGGCTTTTCTATTTGTCCCTCAAATTCCATTAAATCGGCACTTGTTAAAAAAGCGTTTGGTTCATCGATAATGGAGGCCACGCTTTGCATGCCAAAATAAACTTTTATACCGGGGATGCTGTCGGAATTCCAATTGGGGGCGCCGTTTTTTCTATCGTCTGAATTAACTTCATCATCGAGGGTAAGTTGCGTGACCGGCACCTGAATACCAGGAAGCATAAAGCTATTCCCATTAATCTTAATTTCGTTTGCAGGCAGTGATGATCTCATTATTTCAGACACTGATTTCACTTTAAACCATCTTTTTTCATTTCCGTACACCATTAAAATATAATCCCCCGGATTAACTTGTCTGCTTAACACGTTTAATGTGATATTTTTATCGTCTATTGACTTTTCCTTTTCGTTAACACTCCACAAACCAGCATTCAATACCGGTTTCAGCAATTGTAAATCCTTTAGCGATGCCCCTGATTTCAAAGCTGTTGTAGATGAAAAACCAATGTTATTGTACTGCTTACCATCTATACCGGTATGTTTTTCAACCTTATTCACCAATACTCCCTTATTTTGTGTGGTGTCAGTTTTATTGATGAGCAATAACAAATCGTCTTCCTTTATTTCTGATTTCAGTGCTACCAATAGGGAGCTGGGGCTACTATTTGTTACGACCCCCTTATGTTGGGGAATAATGCCCATTTGATTTGTAAAGGGATGTATTATGGCATTGTCTGTCAATTCAAAAACCTGGGGAGGGTTACCTTCAAATGCACCTGAACGGAATGCTGTGCCTGAGGGTAATTTTAATTGTAATCTGCCATCTGCAACAGCAGCCAGTTCAACAACCGAACCTACTGCAGGGCGTGGCAAGTAGCCAAGTAACGCCAATAGCCGTCTCAGGTTGGGTCTTAGGGAATTGGTTCGCAAATAGGTTTCGTTCGCGAGGACTTCATCATAAAAAGAGAGGGAATCGCAGATATAGGCCCACATTTCAAGCAGCATGATTCCAAAATCATCCTTTCCTGTTGCCCGCCAATTGGCAAGGGGGATAATTTTAACCAAATTGTTGTCGGCATCGATCAGCTCCACTTGCTCTGTTTTAATATCCTTAAGCAAAGCTCTTCTGAACTCTTGGAATGTGGCAATCTGGCGGGGTAATTTATCCAAGCCAGCATCAATATTCAATGGCTGTGGGTGAATAAAGCCATCGCACAGACAAGGATATTGTTTTATCTCTTCTTTATTCCTATTTGAACAATACATACAACTCATGAACCACCGTGTGTATAAAGTTTAAGCGTACCCTGTTCCGGGTGCAATGCATCATTGGCAACACGAATAATGGTATCCTTTCCAGGGTTATAACTCAACTCTGAAAACACCCTTCTTTTAAACCAGCCTCTTCTGCGGAAATATATTTTTTCTACGGCCTTTACTCCTGGCACGTCCTGTATGGCCGCTTCAAGGGTAGAACGTTCAAGTAAGGTACCGAACGTAAACCGTTCCGGAGAAAAATAGCCCTCAATTGGCCGGATGCCTTTTTTACCCATAAGGGCTATCAATACCCGTTCTTTCACTTGGCCGGCATAAGCACTTTCAGATATGCAAATTTTAATTTCAAGGTCAATATCCGCATAAACCGGATCTAGCACATTGGCTTCATGGCCTGCCTGCCGGAATCGGTTTAACTGATTGGTTAAATCGATGCGTTTGTCTCCTTCCAGGTAAACCGTACCCTTGGGATCGGGGGTTACAAATGTGGTTAACCAGCTTCCTGTCCATCTGAAAACAGATCCTGCTTTTTGCACCCATGGCAATCGTTCGGCGGCTTCTGCGTAATCTTCGGGACGGACAGCTCTGAATGTTATTTCCCGAAAAGCTTCGGGTGCCACTTGTCTTAATTCCGCAGCAGTTTCTGCATCCAGCCCCCCTATCGTTGGCAAGGGATTAGTAACCTTGAGCCCGGGAATGGTGGGTGAGATATATTTAAGTGTTTTTTTGGCAATATTGCTCCGTCTGGTACCTCCCAACCTGTAGTGAGCTTTAAAGACACTTCCTTTCTCGGGTCTTTTTCCAAATTCGCCATCCCCGAAGCGAATTGTGGTGCCGCTATTCTCGCTATAATCCTGGTGCACAAATTCCCCATTTATCTTTTGGTAGCCAACAACACGTTGCCAGGTGCCATCGTCAAGTGTAAAATGGGCATCCGTTGGTTTTGCCGAACGAACCCCAACCATGGCATTATTATATTCCCAGGGTTCGGTAAAAGGTTTGGGTATCCATGAACTGCTTGCCATATCGTAAACAACTTCCTTCAAACTAATTTCCGGCAAATTGTATGTACGCGCCCCATCTCCCAGATAAACCAAGGGTTGGGATTGGGAATGCGGTAAGGTATAAAGATAAATGTCGGCATTGTCGTGACCCTGCCGGTTTACCGTTTCACCTGCAATTGCCGGGGAAAAGGCATTTATTTGTGCAGGAGTCAGAGTTGAGAGAGAGTCATCAACAATAAAATAAGCCTCATAGGTTTTACCCGATGTGGCAGGCACTATATTGCCCCTTACCGTTAGAATAGTGAGGTCAAATTCATTTATAAGTGCCTGTTCATCCTCCCATACGAGGTGGGTGATATTGGAATTGAATACCGGGTCCACCATATCAGTAACCTGTATTAACCGTACTAACTGGGATCGTTGGGGTTGCGCCGGATCGATTGGGTCCGTTTTTAGCAAGACCCATTTGCCGGGGCTCTTTCCCACAGGAAAATCATCAAAAGCCAAACCCGATAATTTATGATGTCCGACGACGTATAATTCTGTGGCGCCAACCAATAGGCAGGTATCTTTCCCATCCCATAGGTGCGGTTTAAATTCGTTAGCTTCGGCAGATATGGGATAAGTTTTAGCCTGATCAATTTCAAGCAGTCCGTTTCCAACTTCAAAATCAATTCTTGAATCACCATCACTTAAACTGAAGACATTTGTACCTGCGGGCACCATATTCTGGCCAGCATCAACTGTAAAATCGAGCCATCCCTTTGCGCCAAGACCATCGTGCATATTATAATCTACCAAGCGGGCATGTTGGCGGATAGAGCGACGCTGAGTAGCGGTTTCGAGATATGCTTCCCTATTCACCCGGTCCTGATAGTAAGCCATTTCATCGCCTAGGGAGCTCATCAGTTCCGCCATCATAACACCTGCATCGGCCTCCAGCCTGTCTGCCCAGTCGGGATATCGCAAAGAGGCAAAATCGAGCAAGGCAGTACGAAAACTCCAGAAATCCCTGGCTAGGTAATCAATTGGGAAGTCAATTAATTCTTCCGGGGGACATTCGTGCTCCCCGGGTTTACAATCAAGGTCGCTTGGGCAACTGGCTTTAAAGCTAAAGGAGATATTATTGAAAAAAGGATCGATCCTTGGGTCATAAATTATCAAATGGTATAAGGAGAAGTCGCCGGGTGTTTTTGTTTTCAGCCTAAGAACGTCCTGATCATCAATTGTTGTCCAGCTATCAATTATATCTATTTCAATTTTAGGCAATTTTGTTCCGGGACTATATATGCTGATATTACTTGGCAAAATGGTGCCGGGCATTGGCACATCAAGCGATGTTACCGATCTGAGGAAATATATATCCAAGGTTATTTGATCGGGATAAACATAAATAAAGTCTATTCCGGTAACCCGGGTTTGGGCCAGCAGTTCTGCTATACGGTCGGTAGTAGTACTCATAATGTAACTTCAAGATTTAAATACCGGCGTTGTTGGGTGGCGCGTATTAGATACACAATATTTATTTCCAGTTTTTCCTCAACATTTTTTACGTTGACCTCATTTACTTCGATTACCGTTCCCATCCATTTCTCCAAGGACTGATTGATTATCACTTGGGTCAAGTTTGCGCTTACATCGCTATTGGGGGCAAAGACCATTCTTCGAATGCCACAACCAAAATCAGGGCGATTAATTCGTTCTCCCGGGTTTGTAAACAGTAGTTGTTTGATCATTTGCATAAGGTGCCGATCATAGTCGGTTTCTTCCGCAAGTTTACCAAAGCCATTGTCAATTGCAAAAGGATATCGTATGCTGTGAATTGGATTATTCATGTGAAGAATGTTTATGTGATTTCAATATCCGTTACTGTGCCGGTGCCGGTGTATGTGGTACTACCAACATTAATAGTTACGGTAATCTTCATAGAGGAACTGTTTTGCTTCAGATGTCTGATAACTCCCTGTGCAACGGCCCTGAATATCAGATTCATCTGTTCACTTGAAGCCGGGATATCTGCCTTGCCCATTACAGTGGGCCATTCCTCCTTAAAAGCCTGTTCCATAGCAGCGGCCATGCTGCCGTTGTATATGGGAGCTCCTGTTGCTTTTGTTCCTGAATCTAACGGCATATAATTAAGTTTTATCCTGTGGTAACCTTTGTCGATAAAAGACTAGGGGTGGCAGGGGGCATAGGTGGTACGGGAATCATGGGCGTTACGGGCAATGTACCTGCCGCCAATTCTCCGGGATGCATATGGGTATTAAATGTTTGGACCATCTGGTTAAGATATTGTAAGAGGTCATCACCAAAAACAAGGGGATGTGTTGCATTTTCCACCAGTTCAATCCTGGGAGCCTCCACTACCACTTTTAAATTAGCTTGAATCCTTATTTTACCCGACTGTACATCAAGAGTCATAATATTACTGCCATCCACATCGCTGATGGTGAGCACTTCTGAATCGTCGTTGAAGGTTATCATTAGGCCTTTTTCGCTTCTCAGCATGCGAAGCGCTGGAGTGGCTTCGGTACTTTGTTCATTTTTCGGCAACTGATTATCAGCCCAAAAGCCTCCCGTCCATATTGGAAAGGATGGATCGCCCCCTTCAAACTCAACCCAAACCCCTGCACCGGATTCGGGGATGGTATAAAGCCCAACATTATTGCCGGCATAAGGTAGGCATGGCAGTGCCCAGACCTCCAATTCATTCAATACCGACGGCACCTGCACTTTCACCCGGCCTCTTTTGGTAGGGTCATTATTATCTGTTACCAAACCTCGGTATTTGCCAAAAAACCTGTTCCGGGTCCATTCCAATAATTGTTGTACTAAGCGTTCATCCATTTTTTATAGTTTCTTTCTTATTTATCGATGATCAATTGCCCCAAGCATTTCTTTCCAGTTCCAGGTCCATCACATGGGCAGCGGCATCAATCCTATGCTTTACACCCGTCACGTAATACTTGCCGCTGTGACGACTTCCGGCCCCTTCCACCTTTACGATTGTATGTGCCCGTACAATATTGCAAAGTCGGTGCAGGCTGGTTTGGCATGTGGCCTTAATAAACCACTGGGCATCCCTTAATGCTCCTCTGCTCCTAGCAGTTAAGGCCCCCGCATCATCCACTACCGGTGCCAGATGAATAGTTTGTTGTTCACTTCCGTTCAGGTCAGACAATCCGCTAGAGCCTAAAAATGTATCTTCCAAAGTTGTTTCTCCGCCAATAACACTCAGTGTTCTTACATCAAGTTGCCTTCCTTCTGTTCTTGAGGGTCGGGTTGAATCTGAAGTTATCTGTAACAGGTCAATATTGTTGTTTTCATTGTTTACAATCAACGTATTCGCCGGTTCCTCGTCCAGGCTTCTAGGCTTGAAATGGCCGGTTGCCACTCCGGTATTTGAATAGGTAATCCAGAAATGGAATCCATTGCGACGGGCCAGGTTTCTGAGTAAGTTCAGGTCTGATTCCCGTTGAATATGACTATGGTTATCTTCATTGTGGGTAGAGTCAGGTGTGGATTCCACATTGGGGATCATTTGATTATTTCTGGAAATTATGTTTGTTGCAATCTCAGAATCTGTTCCCGTATCGGTTACCTGAAAAACGGGGGTTTGATCCATGTTTTGACCTGTATCCTCTCCCTCCACGTGCATGGAGGAACCAGCGCCGCCATGTTTAAGTTGTGTTTGCTGCACGGTGACCGGTCCTTTAACGAGACAGACGAGGTTGTCATTAACATTGGCAAGCA
Organism: Aequorivita sp.; assembly: GCA_049646885.1. Taxonomy (GTDB): domain Bacteria; phylum Bacteroidota; class Bacteroidia; order Flavobacteriales; family Flavobacteriaceae; genus Aequorivita. Next base: position 32,548 of record JBARWQ010000056.1, read on the forward strand.
CACTCAAAATTCGATCCGGTGCCGTGTCCGCTTCGATGGTTTGGGCAATATCCCCATCACATACGTCGATCGCAAAATTCAGTTTGTAGGTGGTGTTGGAGTCCATTTTTTCATAGACTTCCACACTATTTACTTTTTGAGTAAGGTTTTCGTTGGGAACATCATCAACACATATTAAAATGTCCAAGCCCATTATTTATGTTTTATTTGGAATGGCTATTTCGGATCGTTCGGCAATTGCTTCGGGCAGCATACAATCGTTAGCTTCGGCTATGCGCCAGAATGCTGCGGCATCGTTAAGATAAAGCGAAGCTAAATGGTCTGTATGCTGTCCCTGCTTCAGCAGGTGGTATCCTTTGATGCTTTGTTGGGGTGGGGTTGGCGTGGCTACCACCTTAACCTTTCTGCCCCTATGGTCGGTTACCCCATATTGGGTCACATTTTTGTATCGGCTTTTTTCAGTGAACATGATAAATTATTAAAAGGTGAAATTAAAATGGCAGCATACCCAGTATGGATTCAACGCTGTTGGCCATATTGGCCGCTGCCAAAACTTCTTTTTGCTTTCGTGTAAAATTGAATGCCGTTATAGCCAGCTCCTCGCTTAATTTTCGATGGCATGAAGGAAAATCTTTTGGAGTAAGGATTTTAAGTCCAATATTTACTTTTGCACGAATGGGATATAACAATGGGGAATAGGCCAGTTCCTCTACGGAAAAAGATGTGAGTCTTACCGGTACAATTCGTCCCGGTCCCCAAACAAACAATACCACCGGTACCGTACCACGCGGCACGGGCTGTACCCCTCCGCCGGCAGCTCCGCCTATTGCGCCTCCTATACCTCCGCCGCCTGTGCCAATACTAAGTGAACCGGTAACAGAGCCCAATAACCCTCCCAATAAGCTATCGCCCTGCGGATATAACAACATTTCCATTGCCGCAATACGGTCGGCAACACCTGAAATAACGGCAACTGGGTGGCTATCCGGTTTTTCCAAGGCATCGGCGGCATCGAGTTCAAGAGCGAGGGTAAAGGTTTCAGGGGGATCAAAGGGTTGTGCTGTGTGGGATGTTTCGTTACTGGCTGTGGATTCCCCGCCCCCATTCTGGCTCCAAACTTCCAAAGTCCTAGTCATGGATTCGGGGTTGTACTGGAATACAATGACATTTGGAATGGGGCCGATGAATCGCTCTGAGAACTCGATGAGAGCTCCCTTTAAAAGTTTAGGTGAACGGGAGTAGCCGGTGGGCATGGGTTATTATTTTATATTAGCATTCTGAAAATATAAATTCGGTTACTTTCTAAATTTACGTTTTCTCTTGCATAGTGTCTTTTAATAAGTTCAACAATATCTTTTTTTGAAAATTTGATATACCTCAGAAATGACAGGATTTATAAACTCTAATTTATTTTAGTTAAAAAATAATTTGATTATATTTCTCCAAATGAAGTTTCGGGAAGTGAATGAGCGTTACTAATATCAACACCAGGGATGTACATCTTATTTTTATGAATATAATTTCCGATAATATTATTATTAGCATCAAACAATGCTTCTTCGAAATACCACGGTGTAACCAAAGAAATCACATTTGTGCTTTTACCTTGAAAATCAACGGCTAAAATTTCATTTCTTAAAACATGGTATTTATATCTTCCATACCAATTAGACATATTTATAGTTTGGCCTCTAACTCTTTCTTTTGCTGTCATTCCTGCATAACCTCTAGCTCCACCAACGGCTCCTCCGAAAATCAAAGCTGCCAATTGGGATAAGCCTAATCTTCTTCCAATAATTGTAGTTGCCATACCAGCAACTGCCGAAACCAAGCCTGTATTCAACGCATTTCTACTCCACTCTGTCGTAATATTTGTAATTGAATTCATATCCAAATTAGCATACTGAATCAAACATGTGGAGTCGTACGAAGCAATTCGAATAAAGGGGTTATACCAATGATCAGCTTTATCTCCACATTCCCTTTGCACCCTTTTATTTATTTTGTCCTGCTGTAAAGTGTGAACTAACTCATGCGCCAGTAAATGTTTTCCCTCTGCAGATCCTGGGTTATACTGCCCTTTATTAAAATAAATATCACTTCCATGAGTAAATGCTTTTGCATTAATCCTACTACTCATTTCGGCAGCATTTCTATCAGTATGTATCCGTACACCAGAAAAATCTGTGCTAAAAGTATTTTCCATAAAATTCCTAGTGTCAGTGGGTATCGGCGAACCCCCACCTTTTGATGCATTCAATGAAGAGGAAAACGATGAGGAAACGGGGATGCCGGGGGAGCCATTTTCAGCTTTTCTCATAATGGGGTTCTTTTTTTCTTCTTCTTCTTCGCATTTTGAACATTTCCGCTGAACGGATCTGCCGATCAGGCCTGTGCCGGGTTGGGGCTGGTGCATAGTTTCGTCAGCCGACAATCGCATTACCTTATCGGCCATGGCATCCGCTTCTTGCTCGTAGATATCACTAGGGGTATTTATTGCCAATTTGGGTTGTACGAAATGTTTGTACTTCTCGTTTGGTAATCCATTTTTTGAAAGTAATGGTGCAATTGTCATAAATCAAGTATTAAAAAATTGTATTTTGATTTGTCTGTGCAGAGTCTGTGATACTATCAACTAACATAATTTGATCCCGTAAGAACTCAGTTACACGAGAATATTCCTAACTTTTTGATGGTATGACAAATGTTTTAAATTTACTTTAGGCGTTCGCTGATGGAGGGTTTGACCAATTAGAACGCGGATGACGCGGATTATGCGGATTTAAGCGGATAAAAATCTGCGAACATTCATCCCATTCGTGTCATCCGTGCTCAATAACTCTTAGCCTGAAAAGGATAGAACGCGGATGACGCGAAGATTGAATGGATTTTGTTAGAGGTATATAACTTCAACCGGCCGTATGAGTATCACACGATGCAGGAGCTACTCTCCCCACAGCTCTTAATGCAAAAGACTCAAGGCAACTTGCATCAGCTCTTCGCAAAGTATTATTCGTATGATTGGCCATATGGAACCATATATGGAAAGGTTCATGCAAAATTGTTGAACTTTGCTCAGAGGCCTCATCCCAATAAGCTTGGCACAATACTATAAGTCTATTTCCAGGACAAGAAAATGCAAATGCGTTTGTACAGTTCCCAGATTTACAGCTTACTAGACTAACGTTTCCAATACCCAATGCCATATATCTCAAATAACCACTTTCTAATGTTTCTCTAACTTTACGAAATCTTCCTCGTTGTTGTATAATCAATCCTCTTTGACCTGCATTATTAAATGACAGCCCCAATTCTTCGTTTAAAATTAATTCTGAATTTGCATCAACTGCATTACCTGCCTGGGCGTTGGCAAGTTGGTTGCTCAGCGTTTGTTCTGCAGCAATAGCAAGCTGAATAGCCTCTGCATCTGCATTGGTGATATTATCTATTACTTCCTGTCTTGTAAGGCCTAGTTGCGTAAGCATGGCTGCATTGGTCACAACATTTGAGTCGATTACCCTTCGTTGGATGGTTTTTTCTTTTGTTTTAGCTCCATCTTGTTGCAAGGTATGTGTCAGTTCATGTGCCAGCAAATGTTTTCCTTTTGCAGATCCTGGGTTATACTGCCCTTTATTAAAATAAATGTCATTGCCTGTTGTAAATGCCTTCGCACTAATCCCTCTACTCATTTCAGATGCCCGATCGTCATTGTGAATCCGCACAGAAGAAAAATCACTACTAAAAGCCTTCTCCATAAAACTTCTTGTGTCCTTGGGCAACGGCGAACCCCCACCTTTGGAAGCATTCAAAGAAGAAGCAAACGACGATGAAACAGGGATACCGGTAGCACCATTTTCAGCTTTTCGCATAATGGGCTTTTTCTTTTCTTCTTCCTCGCATTTTGAACATTTCCGCTGAACGGATCTGCCGATCAGGCCTGTGGCAGGTTGGGGTTGGCGGAAGGTTTCGTCAGCCGACATTCGCATTACCCTATCGGCCATGGCATCGGCTTCCTGTTCATATATATCGCCTGGTCTATTGACGGTAAGTTTTGGCTGTACAACGGGCCTCATCCTTCCATAGGACTGTTTTGATTCCGATGTGTTTTTAAGTAGGGGGGAATACATTTTTATGAGATTGCTAGTTTAATTTCTTGGATAATCTGCTCGGCAATACGGGCTGCCAGTTGTGCGGTATCATTCAATTCAACATTTCTTAATTGTATTTTTAATTCGGGAATATGGTGACTTCCGGAATATTCCGGGATGGTTTCGGCCAAGCTTTTAGCGACCTGCTGGCCCAGAATGTTTCCCTCATCCCCATTTTTACCCGGGATACGAATTTGTAACTGATCTATCTGTATCATATATTATTGATAAAACTTTGGTGCACTTGTTTGCCCAGGCCTCTACCTTCCTTAGCCAATTCTCTTTCCAGGCCGGCCAGTATATGTGAAATTGTAATGGAGCTCTTTTCTTTCCTTGCCATAAACAATGCGGATAAAATGGCCTGTTTTATTTGTGCTCCCGTAATTTCTACCAGGTTGGACAGTTGTATTAATTCCTTTTCAAGTCCCATTAGGATTTTGTCATCAGACAGTTCACCTATGATCTTCTTCCATATCAAAAGCCGTTGGCTTGCATCGGGCTTTGGAAATTCGAGCATATACCGTAAGCGCCGTGTAAAACCGCTATCGATATTCGATTTTTTATTGGTGGCGAGTATTACGATGCCTGGGTAGGTTTCTATGGCCTGTAGCAGGTAATTGGTATCTGTATTGGCATAACGGTCGTGGGCGTCTTTTATATCGGTTCTTTTTCCAAACAGGGAATCGGCTTCGTCAAAAAGCAAAACCACGTTCATATTCTTTGCCCTGGCCAAAATACGTTCAATATTTTTTGAGCTTTCGCCAATATATTTGCTGACTACGTTTGAAAGGTCAATACGGAACAGGTCTAATTTTAATGTAGCGGCGATTACTTGTGCCGACATGGTTTTCCCTGTTCCCGGGCTACCGGTAAATAATCCGATAAGGCTTCGTCCTTGTGGGAAAAGACGTTTTGCGTGGGGCTGTTCCCAGAACTTCACTCTTTCGGTGGCTTCATAAATAAAATCATCGATCTCTTTTCCCAGATACTCCGGCAATACCAAGTCCTCAAATGTAAAGGTCCCCGGCAATTGTTGCGCGAGGTTGCCCAATCTGCGGCCTGAATCTGATCGGAGCGCCCCATAAGCATCGGCAAGGGTCGGGGTCATCTTTTTTCCTATGGAGACGATTTGGCCCACGGTAGTTTCATATCGCAAAACCATTTCTTCCATTTCGGTCCTTGGCCAGGTAACGGAGAGCGGAACTTGTTTTCGCCATAATGCAAGCCGCTCCTCGAAGGATATGGCTGGAAGTTGGACCCTCATATCCAAGAAATTATTGTTTGCTGGCAGAGACCCATCTGATTCCCCAATTACGAATTGCAGATTAAAAGAAGGTATATTGGTGGGCCAGTAACGTTCCGGCATTGATTCCCCATACCATGCAATTGGAACATTTAAAAGAAAGGCCTGGCGTTGTGCCAACATATAAATCTGTTGCCATCCATTTTCAGGAATTCTATTCGCATTTACCGTAATAAGCGGCATCCCCAACTTTTCACTTATTATAGCGGCAAAGGTCTTGCGGCCGGAACCCTCCGGTCCCTCCACAAAAATCCTAAGCCTATTCTGTGGCTGATCTTGCAGAATCCTTTTAATATCCGACACCAGATTCTGCGTTGGCCAATTTTGGAGTGGTTTCTCAACCTGCTGGAAAGCCGTAATACCCAACAAGGCATCGTCAATTCCATCCATTCCCAATATCCAGTTTTTGATATAGGGATCCAATTCAATTCTTATCGGTTCGCCTTGGTGTGAAACGGTTTCATTTATCAATCCCCATATTTTTAAGGGGGAGAAAGCAGGTAACACAATCCAGTTTCCATACCCAAATAATCTCGCGACCAGCGATTCGGTGACATAGTTCCTTGCCGAATTATCCTGCAAATAGGCAAAAACCCTGCCCAGGTTTGGGTCAATGGAATTAGCCAGACACACGTGCAATATGTCTATTTCCAATCGGTTTAAGCCAAAAATACTTCCCAGGATATTTATCCGTGAGCTGGTATTTTCGAACAATGCCTCCTCGGTTTGATTTAATAGAAAAGAAATTTTCCGCATATCGGTATCCTGTTCATACCATTGCTTTTCCAAAGCGGGAATATCCTTATTGTTTAAGTACCCATCCACTTCGGTATGGGTATTAAATTCACCATTGCCATTTTCGGTAATGCCAGTCCATATTTTTCGGAGCCAGGCAATACGTCTTTGGGCAAGGAAGCGGATTCTTTTTAAAACGAGGGCCGCAACATCATCCGAATCGATGTTTATATCATCCACAATTATATTTTCGAAGGAATCAATCAATTTTTAAATCCTTATTATTCATTTATGCAATCGTAATCCACCTGGGCTCTGATTCTATTCCTCTTATTAGAATTCTTAATGGTATCTGTCCGGGTGGTAAACCTGCCGGAACCTTTAGTTCAATGGTCGTTGCACTCGTTATTCTATATTTGCCGGCAGAAGGGGCAGTGCTAGACAATAAAAGTTTATCCACTCCGATATACACCTGTAAATCGTCATCAGTCATTGCGGGGTGCTGAAAAACTTCGCAGCCAACATTAAATGCACCACCTCCAAGAGGGGTAATTGACGTGACCCGAGGCATTACGGAAAAAGGGAACTGGTTAGAAACATGATTGAAGGTTTTTGTAGTTCCGTTTGGCAAAGTTCTTTCCTCTGTTATACTAATCTGTGCAGCGTAGAGCCCGGGAATGATATCAACCGTTCCCCCGCCGTCAACCCGAGTCGCGGTAGGCTGTAGAGTTAGATTCAATTGATTTTCAGAAACCAAAGTCGGTAACCAGGTGGCATCGGCAAATACTGCTTCGGACCATAATGGACTAATCAGTAATACTTTTAAGGAACCTCCATTAAAACCTGTTCCATAAAAACTAACAATACTATTAAGAGGTGCTTGTGCCGGTTTTATTTTTACCTGTCTTGCGGTAGTTTCACCCGGCAATGTATATTCAATGGTACTTTCACTTGAAGTAATCTGCGGTGCCCCTTTTACAAAAATAAAATTGCCATAAGAGAGGACCCTGCCTGCATAGGATTTTTGCTCTTCCGGCACAAGAAAGACGACCGACACCTCGTAATAGGCGGAGAGGCGCACAGGCGATTCTGAAGCCGCCCAGTATTGGACCGACTCACTGGGGGTAAGAGTTTGAAGGGTGATTTTTATATCGATTTTTTTTCCGGAAGGCGCAATTTTTATTACGGAATTATCGTGCAAAGCTTTCATGGCCACACTCATCATAACCTGTTCATCATAGGCATCTTCCTCATTGCTTTCCTTTGTACTGTTGGCCGATAGTTGGTAAAATAAATTCAGAGCCATGGGCGTATGGCTCACCGGTGGATTATCATTTCCGGGAGCTGGAAAATTTTTATAGTGGCTGCTTTCCTGTACATGGAACAAATAAAATCCGATCCCTTTATTTTGATCTCTCAATATCTCAGGTAATACCTTTAATTGGGGATGCCAGTTACCGGATTCATCCACGGCCTTTTGTATTATCCCAATAATAATCTGGGTGATCTCTTTTAATGAAGTGTAATCCATAGCTACATTTGCCCTAGTCCAAAAATCAATTTATTTGATTTTGAGGAAATTGGTTGGGAAGGTTGGGAAACAATTTTTTTAATTATTTTTGGAGGAAGGTTGGGTTTTGGCGGCAAAACTTCAACAATGATCTTACCGATAACAAGTGTAGGATTGGCCGTCTGTTTTTTATTTTGAATAAGCCTATTATCTTCGTTTCCTTCCATATTTGGGATAAGGCGATCAATAGGTGTTTTCTTGGGAATTAATTTATTGTCTTTTTGAATTTCATCCATTGAAGGCGTAATTAATCCTTTTTGTTTGCCTACTGGCCTAATAGGTTCATCCATTTTACCAAGTTTGGAAGGCTCATCGGATGTGCCCATCTCAGCGGTTATATCGGGAGGCTTTATGGTTATTTGTTTCTCGTTTTCTTTTTTTGGAGATACGGTATTGGAATTAGTATTGGGACTGGGAACACTATCCTTTGGATTTACAGGGTCTGCAATAGTGTCAATCCATTTTGAAGGTTCTTCAGATTCAATTCCCTCTGTTTCCAGGGGATTGTCCCGGAAAGTATTTCCGACTTCCACATTATTCAGTCTTTCCACATGTTTTGAGAAATAGGCAATTTCACTACCTCTATTATCCACCGGGACTTTATTTTTAATCTCCGGCGATCTTGCGGGTTGTATTTGGGCAGGTTGAACTGGTTCCGGATTTTGCTGAAGGGATTCATTTTCCTGAAAATCTTCGTTTTCTGCTATTGTTGATCTTTCATCAGATACAGTTGGTTCCGATACTGTGGGAACCAAAGATTGAGTGCCACTCTGGGCACTTCTGGCGGCAATAGTGGCGAGGTAGGGGTTCATAATCAATCAGCTTTCAAGTTGAATTAAAGCGGCGTACTGTTTTCGTGAATTTCGGGACAGATTAAGAATTTCCTGATGCGACCAATGGTACTGCGAGGCTATATAATGTATCTCTTTTACTAGACTGGGTCTTTCCTGTTTTAATTTTGTCAGGAGAAAGGATTGCATGTCGAATTGGACTTCTTGATTATGATTGCATTCCGGGCATATAGCCTGCATATTCATGCTGAGTACAGGTGCCAGTTCAGCCATTTTTAACTGAACCTTTTCGCTGTCTGCTTCCACATCACCCTTGAGCAGGCATCTTTCAAACAGTTGTTTTACTGCTTCTGCCGCGCTGAGGCCATCTATCAGCAATTCATCCTCCCCGTTGGGAAGCCGGAAGCAGATGTCGGGTTCTATTTCATATTTACCGTCCATAGGCAAGGTTTCGGCTGGAGGCTGATAATGCTGAAGAAGTTTGTCAAGCCTAAAATCAAGGTCAAATTTTTGATCGCAGGCCTTACAGTTCACCGTACTTTCTATTTTGGGGCCGTACATTGAGATGTAGAGCGCTGCCAATAATCGGTCCCGGTCGGCTGTTACAATTTGGGAAGCATGTACCTTATCCCCTGTCGGGGAAGGCTGAATCAAAGATTCCAGGAGATTTATGAGAGTTTTTGTATCCGTATCTGTAATGGCCATTTCATCGGCACCTCTCAAACTTCTTAGATGGATTGCCCCAACACCCGGGGTTAGGCTCAGCGGAATAAATAAACCCTCCGATTCCTTCATTGGATGATCCTTTAAGTTTGGGTTGGCTCAGGGACCTCCATATCGCGTTCCCATCCTTCGTTTTGCAAAACCATTTGCTCAATGGCAACTGCATTGCCGCCTGCATCCAATTCGGGCAGGGCTTGGTAGGTAGAAACCCAACATCGATACACTTTATAAGCCTTTGCCACAACCCCCTGTTCATTGAGCAATTCAATGATGATATCCTTACGGAAATCCTTAAGAGAGATAACGGAATCACCTTCTACGTTCCACACTTTTTTGGCCCAGTTTTCAAATTCGGGATCGTGTGTAACGCCCCTATCGAGGGTAATTGGTTCAAAATTCCAGACGCTCGGGGTAAGCCTGGAGCTACTGGGGTCGCCACCCTCCCTGTGTTTAACGGGTTCTGTGGTTTGCTTCAGGCCACTTACTTTACTTACACCGGCAACGACTTTGCCATCCCAGCGAATTCGGAATTTAAAATTTTTGTACGGGTCATAGCGATACGCATTGACCACAAATTGAGGAACTGCCATAATGATATTTTTTTTAAGTTAAACTTGGATTTGACCTGTCATTTGTTGTAGATACAGGATTACAAATTCCGCAGGTTTTAACGGAGCAAAACCTACCCATATATTAACGACACCTAGGTTGATATCATTTTGTGTGGTTGTTTCACTGTCGCATTTCACAAAATATGCATCCTGTTTTTTTGTTCCCTGAAAGGCTCCTTGGCGGAAAAGATCGTGCATAAATGCGCCTACATTCAATCGTATCTGTGCCCATAGGGGTTCGTCATTTGGTTCAAACACCACCCATTTTAGACCCCGGTAGAGACTTTCCTCAATAAAGAGCGCGGTACGGCGAATGGGGATGTATTTGTATTCTGAACCAGTTTGGTCTGATCCAGCTAAGGTACGGCTTCCCCAGGATACACAACCTGAATCGGGAAATAACCGTAAACAATTAACTGCCAGTGGATTGAGCAGACCGTTTTCGCGGTCATTTAATTTGTATTCCACACCCTGGACACCTACCAAATTGGCTTCTGTTCCTGCTGGCGCTTTCCATACTCCTCTGCTGGAATCTATTCTGGCATAAAGGCCTGCTATTGTTCCAGAAGGGGAAGAAATTCGAAGTTGCCCACCATTCATTGGGTCGGCGATCTTTATCCAGGGATAATATACCGCTGCATAATTACTTTTGGGTAAAGATGTGCCAGCAATAGTTGAAGCCATATCATTCGGGTTTTTTGAGGTAGGTGGAGCGTCAATAATCAAGAACGCTCTTCTCTCGTGACAATATGCATCACTTTCCATCAAAATACCTGGATCAACAATACCCGGCAAACAAAGGATATTAAAAATATCCTCAGCCTCTAAGGCATATATACCCGTTCTATCTTCTTTGCTTCCCACAAAAGTATTATAGGCTGTGGCCTCTGTTATAGGACTTTCGCTTCCACCTTGTAACCTTATATTAGTGGCCTTGAAAGAAGTAGCTCCGTCGATGCCTCCAACTAGTAATTTTAAACTTGACGCTAAAGAATCTCCAGAAACCTCACTAATAACGATATCAGAATTGTCTCCTCTGCTCCCCGGGGTCAATACAAGACGCTTTGCTGCTCCAGTACCATCAATGACTGTACAACTAAAATCCTGATAACTCGGTAAAGTCTTTAATGCACGTACAGCTGTTTGAATTCTTGAGGCCATATCTTCCATCTTTGCCTGATGATTTGCACCGGTAAGTGCCGCGGTGCTTATCTCTAATATATCTGGAACGCTGCCATCAATACTAATCCGAAAACTTTTGGCTGTAGGTCCCGGAATTGAAGTAATATCCGCCGTTTTGAGATCACCAGAGGTTAGAGACGAGTGATCGGGACCTTGTTCAGGTCTAATTGAAGCTACTGCATCTGTTTCTTTACCGCCGGCATTCAATCCTAATTTAAGGTTCACGGACACATTATTGGTAGGACTTGGTAGCGCTTCAACTCTTGAGTTTTCACCAGCTTTGCCAGAAGTCATGCTAATTTTATTGCCATCTGCAACGCATGTAAAATCAGCTAATGCAGGTTGTCCATTTGCCTGTGCTTTAACGCTTGCTTCTATCGCAGCACAAAGAGTTGATAATCTTATTGCTTTAGTTGAGCCCGACACATCTCCTGGCGCATTTAATTGTACTGTTACCGGATCTAACCCATTAACTCTTAGTAGGAATCTGTTATGTGTAGCATCCACAAGTGTTGCAACATCGTCCAGCGGGCCACTTTCAGATTTTCCCTTGCCTAAAGCATTCAATATAGCCGTTGGAGTTGTTCTAGTGATTTTTACAAGTTTTGAAGTTTGACCGACTAGATTTTCTACGAAACGGGCATGGGAACTATTCATTGATAGGTTAGTGAACGTTTCTGAACTATTATCCGTAGGATTATCGGAAGAAATATAATTTACAATGAGATTAAAAGTGCTATCGGGGTTGGATGTAAGGTAGTTGATCTGTAGCTCAATCTTATTGCCCTCGGTTCCCGCATCAAGTGCTTCAACCTTTATATTGTTATCGGGCGAATCCCAGGTTGCGGCAATCGGATCCGTTGCCAACCTTACAATAATAGCGATGCTACCTCCATTAAGAAAAAACTGTTTAACCGAATAGCTCAATTCGGAGGAGGAAGAGATTCCGCCAAATTTTCTCTCAAACTCAGAATAGTTAAAGATTTTTACAGCCTTGTTTATAGGCCCCCTTTTGGTTGAGCCAATAAAGGCTGTAACAGAAGTACTGACTCCTGCAATCGTTCGTACGCCACTGGGCACTTCCTGAACGTACACACCGGGATAAGATGTTTGTACTGGCATAATAATTAAGTTTTAGTTAAAGAAATAAGAAAAACGCTTGATATTTGAGTAGTCGAAGCAAGGCTTCGCCGTGATAAGTCCCATATCTAAGGACTTAAGATTGGATTTGATCGGATTGGAATTGAAGTCCTTCAATTAATGCCCAACTAAATTACGACATTACTTTTAATTTAACAAAATATTTACAAAATTTGCTTGTTTACTACTATTTACAGCGTTATTCCGTATCTTACGTTACCCTATTTAAGAATGAAATCCCCATAAATTTTAACCTATGGAAAACATTTTTACAGCAAATTGGTATGTGCTTTATGTCAGGTATCGGTACGAAAAAAAAGTAGCTGCATTACTGGAAGAAAAAAGGATACCGGTATTTTTACCAATAGTTCAATCCCTCAGGGTTTGGAGTGATAGGAAAAAGAAAATTTACAAACCCCTTTTTCCAAACTATGTTTTTGTACGGATAAATTCCACGATCGATCTCTACAAGGCATTATCGACCGAAGGAGTGATTAGGTATGTTAAATTCGGCAATGAATACGCGCAGCTCCGGGATAGGGAGATTCTTCAGATAAAACAATTTTTAGGTCTAGATGTCATTTCCGAAATAGATTCCGTGAGCTTTATACCTTGCAAGGGCGAAAAAATGAAAATTAATTATGGCCCATTAAGGGGTTTCGATTGCACGGTTATCAAAGCCGATAAAAAAAACAAGGTCTTGGTCAAAGTAGAATCCATCAGACATTACATAACCGCCTCGGTTCCCGACTCATTTCTAACCCTAAAATAAGCTACAGAAAGGGGTTAGGAGGTTCATGTTTTGGTCTGTTGATTGACAAAGAGCCTGGTTTTGGAATTTGGAATTTGGTGCTTGGAATTTGGTGCTTCGTGGGTTTCACGCGGAGGGCGCGGAGGGGAAGTTGGAAGGACGAGGTGGGAGGTACGAAGTACGAAGTGGGAAACACGACGTTTTGAACCACAGCCTGTCCCGATTTTTCATCGGGAACGTTTTGAATCACGACAGTTTGAAGGATGAAGTGGAAAGTTGGAATTTGTAGTTTATTGTTTGGGAATTTGGTGCTTGGTGCTTGGTGCTTGGAATTTGGTACTTGGAATTTGGAATTTGGTGCTTGTGGAATTTGTAGTCAGTGGTTGTTTGTCAATACCAAAAAGAAAAGCGATGCGATTGCGCAATAGTCAGTAAAAACGGGTATTTTGGGAATATTTGGTTTTATGAGAATCTTGAATACACAATGTTTTTAGTCTTTTTTATAAAAATAATCTATTTTAATTTTGCGTTTTTTATATATTTATCGCGAAATGACGGTGATAGAGATAGGAATCATAGTTTGTAATTTCTTTCCATATTTTTTTATCTTAAACTCCGGTTTTGTTGTGTTTATGGGCAGAAATTGAATCCGAAATCAATTATACTAACATAAAAACAACCCGTTATGAGCCAGTTTATTGAATATCTACTGAGTAATTTTACCCTAACCTTTTTTGTGATCGGTCTGATCTTCTCCTTTGTTTCCATATACAGGAATCGGGAGAGGTTGACCAAGTCCTTTATCGTTGAAGCCTTTTTTAAATATTATTGCTTTTGGGCGAACGGTGTTTCCTGGACTTATAATGCAATTATGCATACGGTGTTCCACGCTATGGCCGCCAGTTTTATAGGCTGGGATGACAGTCCTTTTCAATTGGAAGTGGGATTTGCCAGCTTGGGGTTTGGCATCATGGGGCTGCTTGCCATAAAGAAGAATTTCGGCTTAAGGCTGGGATTGGTGATCGGCACTTCCGCTTTCCTATGGGGTGCTGCCGGAGGGCATTTGTATGAAATATTTGAAAAAGGGAATTATGCTCCAGGCAATGCGGGAGTCATGTTATGGACAGGATTGCTGATGCCGGTAATCAGCATTGTTTTATTGTATCTTTCCTATAAAACAGACAAGCCTACACTAGTCACGACCTGAACAGATCATCGTTTTGTATTTCCCTGAGTGGAATCCAAAAAAAATTGGATTCCCAATTTGCATATAAGTTATTAAGCCATTATTAAAACCACCTTATGAAAACCAGTAAAAACTTCTTGTTGGGGCTTTTCGTTATATCCTTATTGTTCCCATCCTTTCTTTTCGTTGGCTGCTCCAAGCAACAGGCGAAAAATGACAATCTTCCCGAACTTCAGTATTTCGATGCCCCAAATGCCAAAATTGCTTTTAGGACCCACGGGCAAGGAGACCCCTTGCTCATGTGCATGGGCTATAGCGCAAATATGGATATGTGGGATACCTCACTTATTGACCTGCTGAAGAAAAAATACCAGGTAATCGTTTTTGACTATAGGGGCATGGGATATAGTACCAATGCTGACACTTCCTTTACTATCAACACCCTTGCGGAAGACCTAAATGGCCTCTGTGATTATCTGAAACTTAACAAGGCAAATATTATGGGCTGGTCAATGGGAGGTTATGTAGCGCAATCGTTCGCTATAAACCATCCGGAGAAGGTCAACAAACTTATTTTGTATGCAACGGATTTAGGCGACACCATTGCGATTCCTCCAGATCAAGAAATATTGGAACTGCTTGCCGACACCCTGTCCGCCCCTTCCCAGATCATGGGGACGCTCTTTACCGCGAAATGGATTGAGACCCATCCAAACCTGGAGAAATACTTTTCAAATGCGAAAGAACCATTAAACTACAAAACCATCAAGCTTCAGGATGCGGCCTCGTCGATTTGGCTAAGTCCCGGCGGTGGGTCGGTGGGCCATTTGCACAAATTGAAAATGCCCACGCTCATCCTAAGCGGGGACACGGATGCAGTGGTTCCCTACAAAAATTCGGAAATGCTCTCTGACTCAATATCCAGTTCGACATTAATAAAGATGGATGATGGCGGGCACGGATTAATGTTTCAATACCCAAAAACGGTCGGCAACTATATACTCGCTTTTTTAGAGCACGGAGGTGAGTGAGAGGGGGTAGTGGGCAGTGTTCAGTGTTCAGTGGGCAGTGGCAGTGGGCAGTGGCAGTGGGCAGTGGCAGTGGGCAGTGTTCAGTGGGCAGTGTTCAGTGGGCTGGTTGGTTTTGTTTATTGTTTATTGTTATTGTTTGTTGCAGGTTGGGGGAATGTAGATAAATTAGGAGGGCAGCGGGGCTTCGATACAAACTTTGGCTGCGGGGCAGGTATAGTTCACTTAGCCACCTTTGATTTTGGTTAAAGAATTTAAATTGAAGAGAAATATAAACATCTGTTCAAAAGTTTTTTTTAACATTCAATTTCTATGACTGGATAAATCATCTGGTTATCTTTCAGGTTTTTATTCTGGGTATCCCCTATATTAAAATCAATGCGTATCCACCGAACATCCTCCCCTTATGATTACGAATTCATTCCCTTTAAAAAAATGAGAACATTATGATTTATAAAAAATATACTTTACTAATCTTGTTTTTAGCACTGGGAACAATAACCCTTTCGGCTCAAGAATGTCTCATTATTGAAACGAAAGCAAACAGTAAGGAGCTTGCGAGGATTTCTGGGGAGACCATGGGGCAAAAACTTGAAAGTCTGCTCTTTTGGTCGCAAGAAGAAAAGGAACGAAGGTTTCCTATTATGCAGGAAATTTTCCCCAGTATATCCGTGCCCACTTCCGGAAAAACCAGTACGATTAAGGAAGGCAACAACATCATCCCAAAATGGGAGGACGAAGCCACGGTGAGGACCTATATGGAAAACAATCACGTTCAAGGGGTGATCGTCTTGGACAACAATGAAATTCGGCTTGAAAAATATGCCGACGGAATAAATAAAGAAACACTTTGGACATCTTTTTCCGTGGCAAAATCTGTTTCTTCCATGTTGGTGGGCGTAGCTTTAAAGGAAGGTGCTATTAAGAGTTTGGATGATCCTTTGGGGAATTATATTACCGAGTTTAACGGATTCGACTATGGAAAAGTGACCGTACGCCAATTGCTGACCATGACTTCCGGCATTGACTGGAACGAGGATTATGAAGACCCAAATTCGGATGTGGGGCAAATGTACAAGGCAGTCTGCCATGGAACGGAATCCCATATCCTGACCTATATGAAACCTCTGAAATTTATACATAAACCTGGAGAACAGTGGAATTACAGTACGGGAGAAACTGATTTGGTGGGGATTTTGATCCAAAAGGCAACTGGAAAAAGCTTGGCGGAATATCTCTCTGAGAAAATTTGGAAACCTTCTGGGATGGAACATTGTGCCTATTGGCTCGCCGATGAATGCAGCCATCTAAATCTCGGCGGAAGCGGACTTTCGGCTAGCTTAAGGGATTTTGCGCGCTTGGGAACACTCATGTTGAATGGAGGAAAAATTGAAAACGAAGATATAATTAGCCCAGAATTTATGAAAGATGCCACTTCGCTGTTGCAACCGGTCAATGAGCAGGGCGATGGATATGGATATTTATGGTGGCGGTTTGCAGACGGAAGCTATGCTGCCTTTGGCATTTTTGGTCAAATGCTCTATATCAATCCGCACCAGAATCTCGTAATAGCACAAATTGCGGCGTGGCCAAGTGCCGGGTCCAAAGATCTCTCTCAAAAAAGGCAGGCATTTATCGAAGCGGTGAAAAAAGCCATGGATTAAGTTTTGAGGAATTTCCGAAATGGGAGATTCCTATCCCAAGTCACTGGGAAACAAAGAGAATCAAAGACTTATGCCAAATGTAGAGTGGTTTTTATATCACCGCAAATGATTTTAAAGACGAAGGATATCCAATTTATGGAGGAAATGGATTTAGAGGATATTCTAAAGATTATAATCACGATGGCGAATATATTTTAACTGGGAGACAAGGTGCTCTTTGTGGAAATATAAATTATGCCAAAGGTAAGTTTTGGGCCACGGAACACGCAGTTGTAGTCTATGAGAAAATCGGAATCAATCAAATTTGGTTTGGAGAACTATTAAGACTTATGAATTTAAACCAATACTCTCTTTCTGCTGCTCAACCCGGTTTGTCAGTTGAAAAAATAAAAAGATTGAAATTGCCTTTTGTTGAGTTAAAAAGAACAAACCCAAATAGCCAATTATTTGGACGCCAAAACCACAGCAATAGACAAAAAAGCAGAACTGTTAAAACGCAAAATAAAACACTATAAAGCCTATCGGAAATCCTTGATTAATGAAGTGGTAACAGGCAAGGTAAAAGTGAGCCAAGATTTGCAATAGGAAATCGCTTATTGCAATAATTTCATATATTTTGCACTAAGAGAGTGCTTATTGTCATATTTAGCGTTATTTTGCATTAGCGGTAGTCACAATGCAATAAAGAGCAAAACTATGAAAAACTTCAAGTCGGGAACCTATATCAATCAAGGCTATTATAAAAGCTTTCAACCAGAGTTTATCAATAAACAATGGATAATGGACGATATGGAGCTAATGCACTTGCTGTCCAGAGCAGATAGACAATTGGGGCGATTGGATATGTACAGTGAGCATATTCCAGATATCGACTTGTTCATCAGCATGCACGTACTAAAAGAAGCTACGCAAAGCAGTAAAATTGAAGGCACCCAAACCAATATGGAAGAAGCCTTGTTGGACAAGGAAGATGTAAGCAACGAAAAAAGAGGCGATTGGGAAGAGGTTCAAAATTACATTGCGGCAATGCAACAAGCAATAGCTATGTTGGGTAAACTACCTTTTTCTTCACGTTTAATAAAAGAAGCCCACAAAACATTATTACAAGGGGTAAGAGGTGAGCATAAATTACCAGGTGTTTTTCGCAGCAGCCAAAATTGGATTGGAGGCGCCACTATTAGCGATGCCGTATTTATACCGCCAGTACATACGTCTATAAACGATTTAATGAGTGATTTGGAAAACTTTGCCCATAATAACGAGGCCTACTTTCCCGATTTATTAAAAATTGCCATCATTCACTATCAATTTGAAACCATACATCCCTTTTTGGATGGCAATGGCCGTGTGGGGCGTTTATTAATAACCCTATATTTGGTAGATAAAGATATTTTAAAAAAGCCCATACTGTATCTGTCAGACTTTTTTGAACGCAATAAGGAGTTGTATTATGATAATTTAATGAAGGTAAGAACCAAAGACGATATAGTACAATGGCTAAAGTTCTTTTTGGTGGGAGTAATAGAAACCGCTAAAAAAGGTGTAGAAACCTTTGATGCCATATTGAAGTTAAAGGCTACCACCGAATTAGATATTCAAACCTTAAAGACAAGGGCAAACAATGCGCAGAAAATAATTCAATACCTTTTCAAACACCCTATGGTCGAAGTAAACAAAGTGATTGAAATTACGGGCGTTTCCAAGAGAACTGCCTATCATTTAATAGATGATTTGGAAAGGCTACAGATACTGAAGGAAATTACAGGAGGAAAAAGAGACAAGCTGTATGTTTTTGATGACTATATAAAATTGTTCAATTAATCAAAGTAGCGGAAAACAAAAAAAGCCTCTCCGTTTGGAAAAGCTTCTCATCGGTCTTCCCGAATTAACTTCGGGATTCAACCAACACAACATCATTTTTCTTTCTTTGGTGAAAGAGACACCCGATTTCTCGGGTGTTTTGCACCCGATTTCTCGGGTGTTTGCGGTCTGGACGAGACTCGAACTCGCGACCCCCTGCGTGACAGGCAGGTATTCTAACCAACTGAACTACCAGACCAATATTATAATCCGTTTGCACGGCAACCAACAACAGCTGGTTTGTAATATTGTTACCATACTTTTTGAGACTGCTCTCTTGCCGTATTAAGCGGTGGCAAATATACCACTCCATTTCATTTCCACAAACTATTTTATGGAAAAATCATTTTTAATATTTCATATTGTTTTTGGGTCATTGCAAAGTGTTTGAGACGTGAGACTTGAGACGTGAGACTTGAGACGTGAGACTTGAGACGTGAGACGTGAGACGTGAGACTTGAGACGTGAGACGTGAGACGTGAGACGTGAGACGTGAGACGTGAGACTTGAGACGTGAGACTTGAGACGTGAGACGTGAGACGTGAGACTTGAGACTTGAGAGTAGAGGATAGAGAGTAGTGGCAGTGGTCAGTAATCAGTGTTCAGTGGTCAGTGGTCAGTGGTCAGTAGGCAGTTATGATCGTGTCGTTATAGGATGTAAGACATAGGGCTGATCGCTGGCTATCTAAATTTTTGTCTTTCGACCAGATAGGTGGTGAGGATTTTGTTGAAACTCTCATTGATGTCTGCCAATACATATTTGATTCGGTATTGACCGCAGCGCAGTTTGAGTTCGCTAAAATAATGCTGTACAGCTTTTTCGTATTCTTCTTTAATGTTGTCGGCGTAGAGGTTTATATGTTCGCCGGTTTCAACATCTATAAAACGCTTGGGACGGTTGCTGAAATCGAAATTTACTTCCCGCTTTTTGTCGAAGGTGTGAAAGAGGATGACTTCGTGCTTATTGTATTTTAGATGCTGAAGGGCCTCAAAGAGTTTTTCGGCCTCGACATCGCTTTGGAGCATGTCGGTAAAAAGAAAGACGAGGGAACGTCGCTTGAGCTTTTCGGCTATCAAATGAAGGTGTTCGTAGGTTTGGGTGTCGCTTGACTGCTTAGGGGGCAGCAGGGCCTCATTTAGCTTTTGGAGCAACATGTGGTGGTGGCGCTCACTACCTTTTTCTGAGGCGTAAAATTCATATTCGTCACTGTAAATACTCAAGCCCACTGCATCGCGCTGCCGCTTCATCAAATTCATAATAGCAGCGGAAGCCAAGACCGAAAAACCGATTTTGTTAAGCGAGTTTATATTGAACTGCTTCAACTTGGGGAAGTGCATGGAACTGCTGTTGTCCACTATTAAATGGCACCGCAGATTGGTCTCTTCCTCGTAACGCTTGGTGTAAAGCTTATCGGTTTTCGCAAAAAGCTTCCAATCTATATGTTTGGTACTTTCACCGGTATTGTAGATTTTATGCTCTGCAAATTCCGCTGAGAAACCGTGGAAGGGGCTTTTGTGCAAACCGGATATAAATCCCTCCACGACCTGTTTGGCCAGGAGTTCGAGGTTTTTAAAACCCGTAATCTCATTGATTTCTTTTTCTATATTCAAAATAGGGAGTTACAAAGAACCCCGTCAAGGCTGTTTGGCGAAGGCGAGGCAAGGATTTAAAGTTTAGTCTATCTTCTTTTTCAACACATAATATTCGGCCAGTTCGTCGCTGATTAAATTGCCATCACTATCCAACATGGTTACTTGGTTTTCCCCTACCCTAAACATTAGGGTTCTATCTTGCATTTTTAAGGTGATTTTTGAACCGGCATCGTCCCAAGTAAAGCTGCCGGTTTCATCATACGACTCATTGTCGTCTTGCTTGCCCAAATAGGTTTGTGAAATTGAATAGTTGCCGTTGTCGCCAAGCTCAAGCACTGTTTTGATGCCTTCGCAATCCGCGCAAGGGGTGGTGCCTTCATAGACCCCGGCCCAATCCAAGGAAGTTCTGGAATTGTGCATGTCAATAACGGGAGCATCCACTTCTACGATTTCCTCAGAAACCACTTCCTTTTTTTCGCCATCCTTACATCCGAACAATACGGTGGTGGCCAATGCGAATAATAATATTGTTTTCTTCATCATAGCATATTTTAGATAAAATCCTTTTACACCTTGGAGGCTAAAAGAACTTTAGACAATTACTTAATTATTTTATCGACTATACCGTATTCCACAGATTCCTCGGCACCCATCCAGTGGTCGCGGTTGAAATCCTTCATCACCTTTTCAAAGGTTTGACCTGTGTTTTCGGCAAGGATCCGGGCGCTGATTTCCTTGGTCTTTAGTATTTCGAGAGCGGTAATTTCAATATCGCTGGCCACTCCCCTAGCACCACCGCTGGGTTGATGGATCATTACACGGGCGTGGGGCTGGATAAAACGCTTGCCCTTTTCTCCGGCAGATAACAAGATACTGCCCATAGAAGCTGCCAAGCCGGTACAGATAGTAGAAACCGGGCTCTTTATTTCGCGCATGGTGTCGTAAATCGAGAAACCTGAGGTAACGTAACCGCCTGGGCTGTTTATGTAAAACTTTATTTCATCATGGCTCAGGGCGTTTAGATACATCAAGCGATCCACAATGTGGCGGGCGCTTTTGTCGTCCACCATGCCCCAAAGGAAAATCTTGCGTTCCTCGAGCAGTTTACTGTCAATTTTATCCTGTACTTTATTTAATTTTTCCATAGTCTTTCCGCTTTGGCGGGATTCAGAGTTTGTTTTTCTAAAAAGGATTTGTTTTTTCGACTCGGGAATTCGAATTGGCGAATTCCCAATTCACTAAAATAACAAAAGGCCCAGCAATACGCCAAGCCTTTATCTATTTATTTTTCGGGTTGAATATTACAATAGCGAATCAAGCGCCTCTGCGTAAACATTCTTAGGGGCAACGCCTACTTGACGGCCCACTACTTCCCCATTTTGGAATACCAAAACTGTTGGGATATTACGTACACCGTATTTGGCTGCAAACTCTTGGTTAGCATCCACGTCCACTTTTCCTACGACGGCCTTGCCCTCGTATTCTTTGCTTATTTCCTCAATGATGGGACCTACCATTCGGCAAGGGCCGCACCATGCTGCCCAAAAGTCAACCAATACCGGCTTATCGCTTTTCAA
The DNA here is from genome assembly GCA_049646885.1 of Aequorivita sp. Taxonomy (GTDB): domain Bacteria; phylum Bacteroidota; class Bacteroidia; order Flavobacteriales; family Flavobacteriaceae; genus Aequorivita. The sequence goes on from JBARWQ010000056.1 coordinate 54,410, forward strand.
AACCGTTTCTTCAAATGTTGCGTCTGTTATTTCTAATGCCATAATCTTAATTTTAATGAACTACAAAAATACTCAAATTTTATACTTCTAACCCTATCTTAATATTTGTTTAGGGAATAGGGGTATTGGATTATTCTATACATAGACATGAGATGTGAGACGTGAGATGTGAGATGTGAGACGTGAGACGTGAGACGTGAGACGTGAGATGTGTGCAGGTTTACTCCAGTTGGATACCTTGGCTAAAATTTTTACCACGAATGATACGAATTTGCACCAATTTCCTCAATTGTTGAAAAAAGCTGGGGGATGGGCAGGGTTTTGAATTCACGAATGCAACAGACTTTCAGTCTGTTTTTAAAGATCGTGGTGGACTCAAGAATTGGAAGCTGAATTCGTGAAACGATGCCAATCTTTTTTTGTTTAGTTCAACTTATAATGTATCTGTTCCTTTTGAAGTTCGTGCAAAAACTCTTTTGAAATATGGATTTTATGTTTTCTGCTGGGCATGGTGAGGCCTATGTTTTCTTCTGTTTCATAGATATTGAAATACAAGTGTTTTTCGCCTTTATGGGTTTTTATCAGATTTTTAAGGGCAGTGATTTTATCGTCCACCAATTCGGCCAAGGGAATTTGAAGGGTTATTTTTTTGGAATAACTGTCCATTACGTCGTGGAGCAATTGGAAACTGTGGTACTGCATCCTCGGATCCCCTTTTTTGCCGGTTTCTCTGTTGGTCCAGCCCTCACGTATAAAGACGCGGCCGTAAATAAAGGAATTCGGCACTAAGAAATGTCTCCATTTAAGATAATCTTCCCCAAAAATCTTGAACTCAAAGCTATCCTCGTAATCCTCCACCGTAAATATAGCCCAGCCCTTTCCCTGCCGAGATTCCCTGTGTTGCACATCACTTACTACGCCTGCGAAACAAAGTTCTTTGTTCATGTAATTTTCAAGATAATTAAAGTCCGTAACCTTGCAATTGGTAAAGGCGTCTATTTCAAGTTTGAAATCGTCCAAAGGATGGCCGGAAATATATACCCCGACCACTTCTCTTTCCTGTTTCAGTTTTTTCATGGTGCCCCATTCTTCACAGGGTGGGACTTCGGGTTCGGGAATCTGCACTTCACTGGCATCGCCAAAGAGACTTACTTGGGCGGAGTTTTCTGTTTCCTGATACCTGGCAGCGTAACGCAATACTTTTTCGATAAACATTATGCCATCGCCATCGTGATGTAAATATTGGGCTCTGTGGGCGTCGAACTCGTCGAAGCCGCCAGCAAGGGCCAAGTTTTCAAAAGCTCTTTTGTTGGCGGAACGCAAGTCAATTCGCTTGGCCAAATCAAAAACAGACTTGTACTTGCCGTCCTTGCGGTTTTCAACGATAGTTGCTACGGCATTACTACCCACGCCTTTTACGGCACCCATTCCAAAACGGATATTGCCTTGGTCGTTTACCGTGAACTTATAAAAAGATTCGTTTACGTCTGGAGGTAAAACTCTTAGGCCCATTCGCTTACATTCGTCCATAAAAAAGGTAACCTGCTTGATATCGCTCATATTATTGGAAAGCACCGCCGCCATATATTCTGCGGGATAATGAGCTTTTAGGTAGGCTGTTTGATAGGCGATCCAAGCATAACAAGTGGAATGCGATTTATTAAAGGCATAACTGGCAAAGGCCTCCCAGTCCTTCCAAATTTTTTCCAATTTCACGGGATCGTGACCAAGTTCCGCAGCCTGTGCCACAAATTGCGGTTTCATCTTGTCGAGAACCGATTTTTGTTTTTTCCCCATGGCCTTTCGCAGAACGTCCGCTTCCCCTTTTGTAAAGCCCGCCAACTTTTGGGAAAGCAACATCACCTGCTCTTGATAGACAGTAATGCCATAGGTTTCCTTTAAATTCTCCTCCATTGCTGGCAGGTCGTATTCAATTTCCTCCTCGCCGTGCTTTCTCTTTACGAAACTGGGGATGTAGTCCATTGGCCCCGGACGATAGAGGGCGTTCATCGCAATCAAGTCGGCAAAAACAGTGGGCTTTAATTCCTTTAAATACTTCTGCATCCCCGCCGATTCATACTGGAAAATCCCAACGGTTTCCCCTCTTTGGAAAAGCTCGTAAGTCTTTACATCATCCAACGGAAAATGGTCGGGATCCAGGTCAATATTATGTCTGTGCTTTACAATTTTCACCGTATCCTTAATCAAGGTAAGTGTTTTTAGACCGAGGAAGTCCATTTTAAGCAGGCCAGCACTTTCCACGACGGAGTTGTCGAACTGGGTTACATATAGGTCGGAGTCCTTAGCCGTGGCAACGGGAACGAAGTCGGTTATATCGCTAGGGGTGATAATCACTCCACAGGCGTGAATACCCGTATTTCGGACGGAACCTTCCAGTATTTTTGCTTGGTTAATGGTTTCTGCTTCAAGGTTATTTCCTTCGGAAAGCGCTATCAGTTCGTGCACCTTAGGCAAATCGTCGCTACGGAAGCGACTTCGCAATTCGGCATCGGTGTGACCAAATATTTTATTCAATTTGGCCATAGTCGGAATGAGCTTCGAAATTCTATCGGCATCGTTTAAAGGCAGATCCAAAACTCTTGCCGTATCGCGAATGGATGATTTGGCGGCCATGGTGCCATAGGTGATAATCTGTGCCACTTGGCTGCTGCCATATTTTTGGATAACATAATCCATTACTTTACTGCGACCCTCATCGTCAAAATCGATGTCGATATCGGGCATGCTCACTCTGTCCGGGTTTAGGAAACGCTCAAAAAGCAGTTCGTATTTTATAGGACATATATTGGTGATCCCCAAACAATAGGCCACGGCGCTTCCCGCCGCAGAACCTCTTCCCGGGCCTACGGAAACGCCCATTTTCCGGGCTTCCGCTATAAAATCCTGAACTATCAGAAAGTAACCAGGGTAGCCGGTATTGGCGATTACCTCAAGCTCAAAATCCAAGCGCTGCTTAATCTCCTGAATCCTCGGGGAGGCTTCGAGAGGGACATCGGTTTGGCTAAGGTCTTCAAAGGAAACTTCTATCAGCTCGGGGTAACGTCTTTTAGCGCCTTCATAAGTTAGGTGCCGGAGGTAGGCGTTTTCACCTCTTATGCCACCGTCCACATCGGCCGGATCTAAGAATTCTTTTGGAATGGCGAAATTGGGAAGCAAGACATCTCTCACCAAGGTGTAAGGCTCAATCTTGGAGACAATTTCAGAAATATTTACAATAGCCTGTGGAAGATCCTTAAACAGGGCCTTCATTTCATCTTGACTTTTAAAATAGAATTCTTGATTGGGGAGGCCGTATCGATATCCTCGTCCACGTCCAATTGGGGTTGCCTGCTTTTCACCATCTTTTACACACAGCAGAATGTCGTGGGCGTTGGCGTCTTCCTTGTTTATATAATAGGTGTTGTTACAAGCTACAATTTTTACCTGATGCTTTTCCGCCAACTCAATTAAAACCGGATTCACACGACTTTGATCTTCCTGTTGGTGACGGGTGATTTCAATATAAAGGTCGTCGCCAAACATTTCTTTCCACCAGATCAAGGCTTCTTCGGCTTGGGTGTGACCAATATTCAACAATTTCCCGGGTATTTCGCCATTCATTCCCCCGCTGAGGACAATGATATCTTCCTTATATTTTTCGATTACGGTTTTATCGATTCGCGGCACATAATAAAAGCCTTGGGTGTAGGCAATGGAAGCCATTTTAGCCAAATTGTGGTAGCCGTTCTTGTTTTTTGCCAGCAGGACAATTTGATAGCCATTGTCTTTGTGGGATTTGTTGAGATGGTCTTCACAGACAAAAAATTCGCAGCCCACTATGGCTTTAAGTTCTTTTCTTTCGGCATTGCCACCTTCTTCCACAGCTAATTCTTGCAGTTGTTTATTGTAATTGAGAACCGCCTGTACAAAATGGAAAGCGCCCATCATATTGCCTGAATCCGTTAATGCTACTGCGGGCATATTGTTGGCAACGGCGGCATTTACCAAATCGGTTGTACTGGAGGTGGACTGCAGAATGGAAAACTGGGAATGGTTGTGAAGATGCACAAAGGGAACATCTTCTAAGGCAGCGATATTCTCTTTTATTTCTTCTGAAGAAATTTTATCCGACTGGGAAGCGGCTTGCATTTCCTTCCGAATCTTCTCCGAAGCTTTTTTAAAATTGACATGTTCAATTCCCAGAAGTTTAATAGGCTGGGGATTTGCCTTAGAGAAATGGTCGAAATAATCTGGGGCTACGTCCAGCTCTTCCGCAGTAAAAATTCGCCTGCGGATCAGCTCCAAGAAACAGCGCGTAGTCGCTTCCACGTCGGCCGTAGCGTTGTGGGCCTCTTTAAAGACCTCATTAAATAGAAATTCATGAAGTTCGGTGAGCGTCGGCAATTTAAATCGCCCCCCTCTTCCGCCGGGAATCTGGCACATTTGTGCGGTTACTTCGGTACAGGTATCCAAAACTTTATAGGAGAGCAGCGGATTTTCAATTCCCAGCCTATGGAATTCCGCCCCCATAATATTCAAATCGAAATCGGCGTTTTGGCCGACGATGAATTTAGTTTTCTTAAGGGAATCGGTAAACCTCGCTACGACTTCCTGTAGGGGAAGCCCTTCCTTTTGTGCCAATTCGGTGGAAATACCGTGAAACTTCTCGGTATCGAACGGAATATTGAAGCCCTCGGGCTGCACCAGATAATCCTGCCGCTCAATTAAATTCCCCATTTCATCGTGCAACTGCCAGGCAATCTGCACACAGCGAGGCCAGTTATCGGAGTCACTTAGCGGGGCGTTGTAGCGTTTGGGAAGACCAGTGGTTTCCGTGTCAAAAATTAAATACATCCTAAAGAAATTTGAAGTTTAAACGAGGGCTGAATTGGGTAAAAATATAAAATCTAAACCCCATTGGAAAGTAAATTCCGAGGGAGTTGTTCACAAGTGATACAAATTATAAAATCCAAATTCCAAATTCCAAATTCCAAAGCTAGGTAGAGACTGGGGTGATTAGTTTGCAATGAACAAATAAAAAAACCGCTCCCTTAAAAAGAAGCGGCAAAATTTTTAAGCTTGATACATATTAATAAATCACTTCAAATTTTCCTTGGGTGATTTCTACTTTGTTTGTCAAGAATGAAAAGGTACCCTTGATAGTTTTGCCGGTGGGGTTGTGTTCCAAAATATTTATCTGCCCGACGGAAGTGGTTTGTGGGCCGTCGCCATCTTGGTATTTGGCATTGAACTTAGATTTAGGCAAGTTGTATTCCCCTGCTTCCACCCCAGACGGAACCGTAATGGCCATAGTTGCATTGGCAGTACTGCCGGAAACGATAATTGAATTGCCTGTATCTCTTGCGGAAACCACAAAAGGCAGGAAGGGACTGCCATCCACTTGTGCCGAAAAGGTGCCCGCATTGGTGGGATCGCTTATATCGGTGCCGGTATATGGTATATTGTACATTACTCCTTGCGACACATATACAGTATCAATGCCGGGAAGAATGGCATTAAAAAGAAAGGAACCGCTCAGGGTTTTGGTGGCCTCATTGAGTTCGGTAATGGTAACTGTGCCCTCCCCATCGGGCTTGGTGAGGAATAAATTCCCTTCAAAATCCTCGAATACCGCATAATTGGGCTTCCCTTCGCCGATTTCAAATTTACCTTCTTTCAATTTTGAAATGCGCAAGGTCAGGGATTCCACATCCGTAAAACCCTGAATAAGGATCCCGCCATCGGCTGTGGAGGAAGCACGGGCATCGGTTGAAATATATAAACGGTCATTCACTTTTGCTTGTAACGCTACTTCATTTACCTCGATATCATCGCAAGACATCAAGGTTGAGAATGCCAAAAGAAGAAATACATATTTTTTCATCAGTAGGGAGTATTTTTGGGTTTTAGACAAATGTAAAATAAATACTTTAATAGATTGAATTCCAAAAAGAAATTATACTATATTTGCCGTCCTGTAAAAAGAAATGGGTTGTTGAAGCTCCGGAACAAATATCCGGGAATTTTTTCAACTTAGCACACAATTATAACCGGGGTCGGGAACCCCAAAAATTAATTCAATATGCCTGTAAAAATCAGACTACAAAGACGCGGAAAGAAAGGTAAGCCTTATTTCTGGATTATCGCGGCTGACAGCCGTAGCAAAAGGGATGGAAAATACATTGAAAAAATAGGATTTTACAACCCTACCACTACCCCAGCACAAATTGAACTTGACGTGGACAGCGCCGTGCGATGGCTTCAAAATGGAGCACAGCCTACGGATACCGCCCGCGCTATTCTTTCTTACAAAGGAGCCTTGATGAAAAATCACCTTGCCGGTGGCGTTCGCAAAGGAGCCTTGACCGAGGAACAAGCGGAAGCAAAATTCAATGAGTGGATAGAAAACAAGAGAGGTTCTATCGACCACAAAAAAGCTACTTTAACTGAAGCTAAGGAAAAAGAGAAAGCTGAAAAACTTGCTGCTGAAAAAGCCGTAAGCGAAAAGCGTGCTGCAGAAGCCGCTGCCGCTGCTGCTCCAGCAGAAGAAGAAGCTACTGAAGAAGTTGAGGCCACTGCTGAAGCTGCAACAGAAGAAACTGCTACCGCAGAAACTCCTGCTGAAGAAACTCCAACAGAAGAAACTCCAACAGAAGAAACTGCAACTGCAGAAACTCCTGTCGAGGAGGCTCCAGCTCCTGAAGCTAAAGAAGACGAATCTTCCTCTGCCGAAGCTACGGAAGACAAAGGGAAAGAAGCTTAAATTATATAACGATGCAAAAGGAGAATTGCTTCTACTTGGGCAAAATCGTTAGAAAATACAGCTTTAAAGGGGAACTGCTCGTAAAACTTGATACGGACGAACCCGAATTATTTACTGAAATGGAATCGGTTTTTGTGGAACAACGCAAAAAGCTGATTCCATTTTTTATTGAAGAAAGCTCACTTCACAAGAGCGAACTATTGCGTATCCGCTTTGAGGATGTAAATACCGAGGAGGAAGCCGATGCTCTTATTGGCGCACATTTATATCTCCCTTTGGAGTTTTTGCCGAAACTTACTGGCAATAAATTCTACTACCACGAAATCATCGGATTTAAAGCCGAGGACGAAGCTTTCGGGGAAATCGGAGTGATCACTGGCGTAAACGACAGCACTTCGCAAGCATTATTTGAAATTGACCGGGAGGGCATACAGATTTTGGTTCCTATAATAGATCTTTTTATAAAAAAGGTGGATAGGGAAAATAAGACCATGTATTTGACAGTGCCGGAGGGGTTGATTGAGATGTACCTTTGATTAGACGTGAGACGTGAGATGTGAGACGTGAGATGTGAGACGTGAGATGTGAGACGTGAGATGTGAGACGTGAGATTTGAGACTTGTATGTCCCTTAAACATATAAACTCTTTTTCCTCTTAAACCAACAAGTCACTTACAAACTACTTTCTTGAACAAACCTTTTAAATTTAAGCAATTTACCGTGGAACAGGACCGCTGTGCGATGAAGATCGGAACGGATGGGGTTTTGTTGGGGGCGTGGGTTTCGGTGGAAAACAATCCATTTTCCATTTTGGATATTGGGGCGGGGACTGGGATTATTGCCTTGCAATTGGCGCAGCGTTCCCATGCCGAAATGATCGATGCTCTGGAAATTGACGAGGATGCTTACGAACAATGCGTTGACAATTTTGAGAACTCGCCTTGGGGCGATCGGCTGTTTTGTTATCACGCATCATTGGAAGAGTTTACGGAGGAGGTTGACGATAAATATGACCTCATTATTTCGAATCCCCCATTTTATTCTCCCCCTTTGCCTTCGGCATTTCCCCCAAAAGGGGAAAATAACATTTCCGATTCCCGGAAGTTGGCTCGCTTCAACGATGCACTTCCGTTTGATGAATTGATTGAAAGTGCTTCCCTTCTACTTTCTGACGAAGGTGTTTTTGCCGTTATCATTCCTCGGAAAGAAGAGGAAAGCTTTATTGCAATGGCCTTGGAAGTAAATCTTTTTCCAAAGAGGATTTGTAGGGTTCGCGGGAATGTGGAATCTGAAGAAAAAAGAAGTATGCTGGAGTTTTCGTTTGTAAATATTTCTCCGAAGATTGAAAATCTTATTATTGAAACTTCGCGGCATAATTATACAGAAGAGTATATAAATTTGGTGCGGGATTTTTATTTGAAGATGTAAACTATTTATCAATCCTGGAAGATTTTACCGCAGGCTACCTTATTAGGTATATATGTGAAGCCTGCAAGATTTTCTTCCCATCCATCATTTTATTGACCCGTGGCTGGATGATCCATATCCCAATGGGATAGAACCACAACAATATAAATTCCAAAATGGAATCGGCCCAAGTTACGGCGTGGCCCATTTTTGCGATTTTAAAAATCTTTGCGATCAGAAAGATTGAAATTAGGTATAAAATCGTAAATAAAAAACCAAGGATCATTATAACACCCACCATTTTTAGAAAGGCTTCCGTATTTTCATCCGCTGCCCAAGTGTCGATGTTGAAAAAGAGAATTGAAAGTATGGCAACATGACAAAGGAACGACAAGGGAAGTAAAACTTTCAATTTTGTTATTGTCGAAGGATTTGGAACATTCTTGCCAAAAAAAACTTGCGAGGGACCAAAGACAATAGAAATAAACACCCATCGAAATTAAAGAACCCAACAGGAATAGTTTATAGAATAGGAGCACTTCCGACGGGCCTGCACCGCTTATCACCAAGTATCCAATCATACCAATCAGCAAAGCAAAGGGCAGGCAATAGATCAACAGGAACAATTGCCAGTGTCTTAAGGATAAGAATGTTTTCATAATGCTATATTTAAGGGTTGAATAGACAGTCTTCTATTGTGTGCAATTTACATCAATCATACTCGCTGATGCCATAGAGCAATTGTTTCATTTTGGAACCATTAATTTCCACTGGTTTGTAAGCCGTATTGAATTTTTCAATTGTAACGGCAATACCCTCCTTTAATCGAATATATTCCACTGGGGTTTTTGAAGCGCATTGTTGCTCGTTTTCATAACTGGAAAGCATAATATTGAACTTTTCATAAAAATTCACACCTTCATTAATAAAGTTGTTGTACTCCGTAATAAATTGCAGCAAGCGGTCTATGGGAAATTCCAGATTTATCTGCATCTTCCGGGCAACCTCATGTTTTGAAGGGTTATCCATCGCTTGGTCCATGTTGCCCAAATATGCGTCCAGGTTTTTGGTAATGGATTCCCAATCGTCGGTGTTTCTGCAATCGTCCAGTCCAACTGCATAATTTAAGGGTTTTGTATAATCCCTGAACAACTCTTTGATAGCTTTGGAAATGTTTGTGTTCTTCTTTTCCAAAAAAGCGGTTTCGAAATAAATAGTGTTCAAATCGTTGTGCATACGTAGGGTAAAATCGAGGATACACTCCACTTCTTTTAAGCTACTCTCTTTTTCCACTTTTGAAGTGCTTGTGTTCGTGAACATCGACACAAAGGAATAGACAACGGAGGTGTAAATATTGTTCCCCAACAAAGCGCTAAGGTCAAAACCCGTGCGCTTGTCCTGCTTTCTTTGCAATTCGTCCTTCATTTCCACAAACTCAGGATAGTTGTTGGGATTGCTAATGTTATTAACGTCCCGGAGCGTGGAAATGGCAGAGAAATGATGGTCAAGCGATAGGGTTTTTTCATAGAGCAATTTAATGATCTGCAGGCCCTTGATATATCTTATCTTACTGATGTCCCTATTCTCATTATTTTTTAGAATTTGCAACAGGGTATTCAATTCATCCTTTTGAATCAATACATCAACTTTTTCGTTTGTGGTCTTTGCGTTTTGCAGGGTAAAAGCTGCCTGTTGTAGTTGCATAAAAATAACTTCTCTTTTTAGCAAATACTCCTGTTGCACTGTCACAATCTCAAAAAGCATTTCATCAACTATTTTGTTTGGGTCTTCCTCTGGATTTACAGTACAAAAGCCTTTATAAAAACAGAGGAACAGTATAAAGGCTATTTTTAGTTTCATAGCTCTATGTTTTGCCACCCTCTGAAAGGGTAAGGGTTATTTTTACAACATTTTCGTCAATGGTCATGGGATAACTGCCTTTTTCGAGCAAGTTGAATTTTGGGTCAAGCCCCAAAGTTTGAATCACCTCATCGCTAAATACTAAATCCCCGGGTTGTGTAAAAGTTTTCGGGAGACTGGCCTGCAATGCAGTAAAAGGTTGTCCTGCAATGCTGGTTTCTTCATCTTCTGTCAAGGAAGATCTAAGAAGTGTCAACACAAAAGCATTTTTGCCTGTTTTCTGGATGGCTATGTTATTGTTGGGATCACTCATTTTGTTCGCACTACAAAGACCCAAACCACCACTACAGTCCCGGCCACGGATGTCGAAGCCGATTGGGGCTGCGGATTGGGCATATGTCGAGAATGTTGCGCATAACAGCACGATAACCAGTGTTAAGTATAGTTTTGATTTCATGATTTTTTGTTTTTTTAATCAAATAATTTCTTGATTAATCAATTTTACATTTCCCTTTTTAACATTTTATTAGCCTGGGGCTGGATAATCCATATCCCTATTGGGTAAAACCACAATAGCAAAAATTCCAAGATGAAATCAGCCCAAGAGGCAGTTTTTCCCAATTTGGTAGTCTTAAAAATCTTTGCCACACTATAGAGACAATATAGATACAATACGGAAAACACCAAACCCAGTACTGTTATAAACATTATTATCTCAAAATAACCTTTCATATTTCCATCTAACGTCCACGAGTCAATATTGAAATAAAGCAACAAGTTCACAGCAACATAACACAGAAAAGAAAGTATGAGCAAAAATTTCAATTTCGTTTTTTCGGATAAACTTGAATTATTCTTGCTGAAAAAACTTGCGAGGGACCAAAGCCAATAAAAATAAATACCCATCGAAATTAAAGAACCCAACAGGAATAATTTGTAGAATAGAAGCATCTCCGAAGCACCTCCACTGGCTATTACCAAGTATCCGATCATGCCGATCAGCAAAGCAAAGGGCAGGCAATAGATCAAAAGGAACAATTGCCAGTGTTTTAAGGATAAGAATGTTTTCATAACAAATGAGTTTAAAAGTTAATTGAAACAGTTACTGCTTCTTGATCATTTTAATTGCTTTATTTAATTCGGTTTTGTTTACGGAACTGCTCTTCGACCAAACAACCTCTTGATTTCGATTTAACAATACTGTTGTTGGCAGCATATTTATTATTTCGTCATTGCTAACTCTATACTGAGCAATTATAAAGGAATATTCATTTTCTTCAGCAAACTTTTTAATTACATCCATTTTTTGATTTGATAGTGCGATCACTTTTATTTGACCACCGTTTTCTATTTCATGAAACAATGGCATTTCCTTTATACAAGGCGCACACCAAGTTGCCCAAAAATTGATTAACAGACCATTTTTTGTAAGGGAGTCGAGCGATACTTGTTTTCCGTCGGTTCCAATAATTTCGATGGTTGCTATATCTATATCTATGGAGCGCTCAATTTTTTTTTGATAAAAGAGCGCAATTATACCTACAAATATGATAGGGGTTAAAAACCCAAAAACCAATCCCCAAAAGAAATTTTTGTTTTTCATTGTTAACTATTCACTTGAATATTTCCAAATATCGTTGCCACAACGACAATCAGTATTATAGAAATAATTAGTCCTAAAACGTATCCTTTAAAAAATTTTAACCACATTGTGTTTCATTTTGAAAAAGGGCGCAGAGGAGCAGTTTCCCTATTGCGCCCCTTTTGGTTTATTTTACTTCCTTTTGAGAAGAACTTTTAAATCGCCATTGAGAATTACATACTCACCCGGTACAGTCTCATAGCTATTTGGCATATCATATTTGCCCCCGTTAACTTTAACTCCTGACAATTGGTCATTAAAACCATGTATAACCAAATAGGAATTTGTTCCATTGGAAACAATATCTCCAGTAGCGTTTTTATTTGCTTCGAGCATTGGTCTCCAGCTACCACCATCTCCTTCATCTTCCCAAGAATAACAATAGGTAACTTCGACCAATATCAAATTCACAGTTATACAGATTTCATGACCGACATCATACTTTATAAGTTCGTTTCTTTCTTTAATCGCTCCATAATTAATTCCATTTATAAAAAACAATAAAATTAATGCCAAAATATATTTTTTCATGATTACAAATTTTAATATTAAACATTAGCGTTATCCGTTTTTCGGATACCGCGCTTTTTCGGGCAAAAACCATTTGTGCTTCAACATTAAATATGTAACTTTGGATTACTTGAAAGTTTCGTTACAACTCCAGTCTTTAAACATGGGTTTTTGCGGGACTGTGAGAGCTCTTACCTTGTAGGGGCTTTCTCTTTTTTTTGGCATTTATTCTTTCATTGGCAATTTTATTTGGTTTATATATAAGATTTTAAGTCTCTATCTACATCAACCACTAAGATAAAGTTAAGACATTATTAAAAAACCAACAAGTAGTGAATTTGCGTGAAGAGACAAAATTCTTTAAAAATAAAATTTACCCCCCCCCCCATTTTTCTGATAATCAACATCATACAAACTATTCACATAATCCATAATAAATGAATAATAAATTAATTCTTGATTTTTTAAGTCTTTTTTAAATATATTTGAGAATGCTCCCCTACCCTAAATCAATAAACCATGCACAAAAAACTACGAAAACTAAGAGAGGACAAAAGAATGTCGCAAGAGGCTATGGGGGCTATGCTCGGCATCTCTCAACCGCAATACCAAAGAAAAGAAACAGGCTTTGCTCCATTCACAGATGATGAATCCCGGATAATAGCTGAATATTTTGATGTTCCTGTTGAGGAAATCTTGGAAACAAGTAGTATTACCCAACATAGTCGCCACTTATACGGCGAAATTGCCCAAGTCATTTATTATATTTCCGATAGACTTATTGAGGAAGTAAAAGAAATGAACGGTTTTTTAAAAGAAGAATTGATTGAGAAAAAAAGAGAAAACAAAGAATTAAAAGAACAGGTGGAAGTATTGAAAAACAAACTAAAAAATAAAGAAAACCATTAAAACGACATTCAGCTTCTTCAGCTTCGTTTCCAAAAAAGGTACTGCCAAAAGCTTCCTCTGCATTAATTCATTTTAATCTAAAAACCTAGGTCTTTCCCCTTTGTATTGTTATTTTTGGAACTTCTTTCTAGAATCCATTTTTCAGGCTCTAGAAAGGAAGTGGAAATAATGTAAACGAACGTATATACAGATGAAACCAGACCTTTTCGAAGCTCCAGATTATTACAATCTTGACGATTTACTTTCAGATGAACACAAGTTGGTACGCCAAGCGGCCCGTGATTGGGTAAAGCGGGATGTATCGCCCATTATAGAGGAATATGCACAGAAAGCCGAATTTCCAAAACAGATAATCAGCGGTCTCGCTGAAATTGGGGCTTTTGGCCCTTATATTCCCGAAGAATACGGCGGCGCTGGCTTGGATCAAATTTCCTATGGATTGATCATGCAGGAAATTGAACGCGGTGATAGCGGGGTTAGAAGTACAGCTTCTGTACAATCCTCTTTGGTGATGTTTCCGATTTGGAAATACGGCAACGAGGCGCAACGAAAAAAATATCTTCCCAAACTCGCAACTGGCGAATGGATGGGCTGTTTCGGACTTACCGAACCAGACCACGGAAGCGACCCGGGATCTATGGTGACCAACTTTAAGGATATGGGGGATCACTATTTGCTCAATGGCGCAAAAATGTGGATCAGCAACGCCACCTTTGCACAAGTTGCCGTAGTATGGGCAAAAAATGAGGAAGGAAGAATCCATGGCTTAATTGTAGAAAGAGGAATGGAAGGTTTCACCACTCCGGAAACACATAACAAATGGTCCTTGCGCGCTTCGGCCACTGGGGAACTTATTTTTGACAATGTAAAAGTTCCAAAGGAAAATCTTCTTCCAAACAAATCAGGTTTGGGGGCGCCTCTTGGGTGTTTGGATTCCGCTAGATATGGAATTGCTTGGGGTGCCATTGGCGCGGCAATGGACTGCTACGATACCGCACTTCGCTATTCAAAGGAAAGAATGCAATTCGGAAAACCTATTGGACAGTTTCAACTGCAACAGAAAAAATTGGCCGAGATGATTACCGAAATCACCAAGGCCCAATTATTGGCTTGGCGATTGGGAGTTTTGAAAAATGAGGACAGAGCTACTTCCGCGCAGATTTCCATGGCAAAACGTAACAATGTGGATATGGCCATCAGAATTGCCCGTGAAGCTAGGCAAATGTTGGGCGGAATGGGAATTACCGGCGAATACAGCATTATGCGACACTCAATGAACTTGGAGAGCGTTATTACCTATGAAGGAACGCATGATATTCACTTGTTGATTACTGGACTTGATATTACGGGGCTGAATGCGTTTTCTTAAAAGGACGTAAGACGGGAAGACTTAGGACGAAAGGACGTAGGACTGTAGGACTTAGGACATAGGACTGTAAGACGCAGGACTGTAAGACGCAGGACGTAGGACTGTTTTTCGGATAGATTTAAAAGGACCACGAATACACGAATGATTATGGGAAACCCCAAAGGTTTTCCTCCTACGCTGAAAAAGCTTCGGTGGACAAGTTTCGACCTTGGGGGTTTTTCATTTCTTACATTAGTTTTCTAAACTTCGGGCGCCAGCTCAATCTCCAATCCATCCAGTTCTTCCCTAATAAATATTTGGCAGCTCAGGCGGCTGTTGTCCTTTACATAGAATGCTTCTGATAACATCAAGTCTTCGTCGGCACTCATTTCTGGTAATTCGTGATCGCTTTGAACATAACATTGGCAAGAGGCGCACATGGCCATTCCGCCGCAAGTACCAATGGTTCCCTCGGGAGCTAACTCATAGGAACGAACGAGTTCCATAATATTCATATTCATATCCGTGGGGGCGTCAACTTGATGTTTTACGCCTTCGCGATCGGTTATGGTTATCTTGATATTTTTCATTGGGGGAATAGAGTGGATTAGTAGTGGAATATAGGAGACATTTTACAGGTTTCGCATTTAAAGCCTACAAGGTTTTGAAAACCTTGCAGGAGTGAGAAATCCATGACTTAATCAATCGATTTCACAACGGCTTTGGGGGCTTCTTTCTTACTGCCATCAAACCCTTCGACCCCACCAACAGTTGTGTATTTTAGCACATAGCGTTTATTCGGGAAAATGCGTTGGTAGGCACTTTGGCACATCAGGGTGGCTTCATGGAAACCACAGAGAATCAACTTTAATTTTCCGGGATAGGTATTTACATCACCTATAGCATAGATACCTGGAATATTGGTTTGGTAATCTAGACTATTGTTCACTTTAATGGCGTTTTTTTCGATTTCGAGTCCCCAATCGGCTATTGGTCCAAGTTTGGGAGATAGACCGAACAGAGGAATAAAGTGATGGCATTCGCGATTAAAAACCTCATCGTCGCGTTTTATTATCACTTCTTCCAATTTCTCTTTTCCTACCAAGCCAATTACTTCCGCAGGAGTAATCAATTCAATCTTGCCAAGGTTTTTAAGTTCCTGTACCTTTTCTACACTGTCCAAGGCCCCGCGGAATTCGTTCCTACGGTGCACTAGGGTAACGCTGTTGGCAATATCGGCCAGATAAATACTCCAGTCGAGGGCTGAATCGCCACCTCCGGAGATCACCACGTCTTTGTTTCTATACATCTCTGGATCGCGAATAAAATACTCCACCCCTTTGTCCTCGAAAGAGGAAAGGTTTGGAATTGGGGGTTTTCGCGGTTCAAAACTACCCAAGCCGCCAGCAATGGCAACGATAGGCGCATGATGTTTGGTGCCCTTATCGGTAGTGACAATAAAGGATCCGTCGTCGAGTTTTTCTATAAAATCTGCCCGTTCCCCCAAGGTAAATCCAGGTTGGAAGGGTTCGATTTGCTTCATTAAATTTTTGACCAGGTCGCCTGCGAGAATCTCGGGAAACCCCGGGATATCGTAAATAGGCTTTTTGGGATATATTTCCGTGCACTGCCCACCTACCTGCGGAAGCGCATCGATTAAGTGACATCTCAATTTTAGCAATCCTGCCTCAAAAACAGCGAAGAGCCCGGTGGGGCCCGCGCCTATTATGAGAATATCTGTTTCTATCATGAATGACTATTTCTTAATTGAGTGCAAAAATAGTTTTGAAATTGATTATAAAAAATGACGTTTATCACTAATGGGTGATACTAACAACTCTTTCAATTTGTGGAGCATATTTTTTAATCGTCATTTCCACTCCACTTTTTAGGGTCATCTGGTTTATGGAGCAATCCACACAATTGCCCAATAATTGTATGTTGACCACCTTACCTTCATCAATGGAAACCAGAGCGATATCGCCTCCATCATTTTGTAAATATGGGCGGATCTCCTCAAGAGCTTCCTCTACCTTCAATGTAAGTTCCTGTGTTGTCATATTATTTTTTTACGGCACTGCAACCTGCCATGGTTGTTATCTTAATAGCTTCCGTTGGCGGAAGGTTTTCGTTCCTGCGCACTGTTTCTTCCACAACATTTCGCGTTATGGTTTCAAAGGCCTCTTCTGATTGCGTAGCGGTTTGCAAGGCAGCTGGTCTTCCAACATCTCCTGATTCACGAATACTTTGGATCAAGGGCAACTCACCCAAAAACGGCACTCCTAAATCCTCAGCAAGGTGTTTGGCTCCTTCTTTTCCAAATATATAATACTTATTATCGGGGAGTTCGGCAGGAGTAAAATAAGCCATGTTCTCTATAATCCCGAGCACCGGCACATCTATATTTTCCTGACGGAACATCGCCACTCCTTTTCTGGCATCGGCCAAAGCCACATTTTGTGGGGTACTGACCACTACAGCTCCGGTTATGGGAAGTGCCTGCATAATGCTCAAGTGGATATCACCGGTTCCCGGAGGAAGATCGATCAACATAAAATCAAGTTCGCCCCAAGCGGCATCAAAAATAAGTTGGTTTAAAGCTTTTGAAGCCATGGGACCACGCCAAATAACCGCTTGGCCCGGCTGTGTAAAAAACCCAATTGAAAGTATCTTGACCCCATAATTTTCTATAGGCTTCATTTTGCTCTTTCCGCCAACATTGATGGATAGCGGTTTTTCCATTGCCACATCAAACATTATGGGAATGGATGGCCCATAGATATCAGCATCGAGAATACCGACTTTGAAACCCATTTTTGAAAGAGTTACCGCAATGTTGGCGGTAACCGTCGATTTACCAACACCTCCTTTGCCAGAGGCCACGGCAACAATATTTTGGATGCCAGGAATGGGTTTACCCTTTATCAAATTGGGATTCTGAGGTTTGGGAGGAGCCTCAACTCTTATATTTACCTGCACTTTGGCATTGGCATCCACTTTTTCGTGGATGGTTTTTACAATATCTGCCTCGGCGCGTTTTTTAATATGAAGTGCTGGGGTTGAAATCTTCAGATCGACTATAATTTCATCTGCAAAAGCAACCACATTTTGTACGGCACCGCTGTCCACCATGTTTTTTCCTTCCCCTGCCACCGTAATGGATTCAAGGGCTTTTAGTATGTCTTGTTTTGAAATGCTCATTTTATTAAATAATATTTAGATTCATTCTAAAGTACAAATATACTAAAATAAGTTGGCAGTATGGGGGGGATAAAGGCAGTATATAAGAGTAAAAAAAAATTCTTTAGAGATTTGAAATGCACAGAAATTCAGAAATATGTGCAGTCCGTTATTTCGAAAATAGATTCTTTTAAAGTTCCTTCGTCGGATCCCAAAAGAGGTTTTCAAAATTCTGTACTTTATTGTCTATAACTTCCACGCCCTCACTTTCCAAAAGCTGTTGCATCAGGTTGGTGCCTTGAAAGTGGTGTTTGCCGGTAAGCAGCCCATTTCTATTGACCACTCTATGTGCCGGGACATCTGTTTTATTGCAGCCATTTAATGCCCATCCCACCATTCTGGCACTTCCGCTTGCCCCTAGGTAATTGGCAATGGCACCATAAGAAGTCACTCTTCCATAGGGAATGAGCTGAGCAACTTGATATACTTTTTCAAAAAAACCCGTTGTGGACATTTAGAACTCTTTTATTATTTTCAAAAACGTCAGCACTGAAATAATAGCGGTTAGGATCCCTATAACATAATTCATGTTCATTTTCAAGCGTTGGGAATCTTCCTTGGGTCTAAAGAATTGAACGTAGAGGGCCAAGGTGGCGAAGGTTCCGATCCCCGATCCTATTACAGCCATCCAAAGTTCGGGCTGGGAAAATGAAAACACTCCAAACCCAGAAAATGTAAGACTGAGATAAACCCAATAAGGCAGCGGCAGGAGATTTAGAAAAGCAATAAACATTCCCGCAAAAACCCTATTGGTTTTTGAACGAACTTCCCGGTCCCTGATTTCCCGACGGGTATCCGTTGCTATAAAAATAAAATAAACGGTAAGGCTGATGAATATTCCCAAGGCTACCTTTTGAAGAATACTTACCACTCCCGGGTGCATTTCAACATAACGCGCCAACATCAGGGCGACAAAAGTTTGGGCCATTACGGTTATACAAACTCCGGCAGAAAACAGAAACCCCCTTTTTCTACCCTCCTTCATGCTTATTTTTGCAGCATACATATTGAGGAGCCCCGGGGGAACCACACCTATTAATGAGCCTAAAAAACCTATAATAAAGTTGTAAAATAACGCCATTCGGGGCCGTTGTTTCGGTGAATATAATAAATTTTACAATTCCGCGAACTTAAAGCGGATATAGGTTATCTTTTTTTCTTCTTCAAGATATTGCTTCTCGTAAAAAGTTTGAATATTGGTCACAGGCAAAGGGGTGGTATGGCGGCCATAAACATCGTGATGGGCATAATCCACAATTTCGCCTAGACCGTGGAGCAGGCCCAAGGTATATCCATACATAAATTCGCTGTCGGTTTTTAGGTGAACAAAGCCATTCGGTTTAAGGATTTTTCGATATTTATTCAGAAAATCCATATTGGTCAACCGGTGCTTTGTGCGTTTGTACTTTATTTGTGGGTCTGGGAAAGTAATCCATATTTCATCCACTTCATCTTCCTCAAAAATATTATCAATAAGCTCAATTTGAGCCCGTAGGAAACCCACATTTACGAGATTTTCTTCCAAAGCAGTTTTCGCGCCCCGCCAAAAACGGGCACCATTAATATCGATGCCTAGAAAATTCCTATCAGGGTGTTCTTTAGCCAGGTTCACAGAATATTCTCCTTTGCCGCAACCTAGCTCCAAGACCAAGGGATTGGGATTTTTGAAGAAATCCTTCCGCCAATTTCCCTTTAGGGAAAGAGAATCGGACAACAGCTCCTCGCGAGATGGCTGAATGACATTGGCAAAGGTCTCGTTTTCATTAAAACGCTTGAGTCTATTTTTACTTCCCACGGATTTTTTGGATTTTGTAGCCATCTGTTGACAGAAGGCAGCTATTTTTGTTTTGGCAAAATTAAGGAATTAAAGCTCGGTGCCAATTATTGCTACCTTTGTTTTATGCAAACAAAAAAAACCATACTCGTAGCGCCATTGCATTGGGGTTTGGGCCATGCCACGCGATGTATTCCTATAATACAGGCATTGTTAAAGCACGATTACAAGGTACTTCTGGCATCAGACGGAGCTGCGTTATTGTTGCTTCAAAAAGAATTCCCACAACTTAAAACAATAGAACTTCCTTCATATAATATATCCTATCCCAAAAATGGACATTACTTTATATGGAGAATGCTTTTGAGCCTTCCCCGTATCCAAAAAACGATAACTGAAGAAAAACGAGTCGTAAAAAGACTGGTGGAAGAAGGGAAAATCCAAGGGATTATCAGCGACAGCCGTCTGGGAGTACGAAATCCGAATGTGCCCTCGGTTTTCGTAACCCATCAATTGAATATTTTATCCGGCCCTACCACTTGGCTAAGCAGTAAAATCCATCAGCGAATCATCAAAAAATTCGATATCTGCTGGGTACCCGATGTGCAAGATGTACTGTTAAACCTTAGCGGACGGCTAGGGCATTTAAAACAACCTTCATTTCCTGTATCCTATATTGGGGTTTTGAGCAGAATGAAGAAAATGGAAATACCCCAAACGATAAAAATCCTCGCATTGTTATCGGGTCCAGAGCCACAAAGGAGCGCATTGGAAGAAAAGCTGAAAAAGGCCTTGAGCGAAACGGACCAAACAGTGGTTATGGTCCAAGGTATCGTGGAAGAAAAGCAAACATGGCAAACTTGGAGGAATATACAAATAGTCAACTTTATGACCACAGAAGAACTAGAAGAGACTATTAACAAAAGTGAAATTATTATCTCACGTTCCGGTTATACAACTATAATGGATTTGACAGTGCTTGGGAAGAAGGCATTCTTTATACCGACCCCCGGCCAATACGAGCAGGAGTATTTGGCCGGCCGATTTAAGAACCTGGGGATTGTGCCCTCTTGTAAGCAAAGTAAATTCAAATTAAAAAAGCTGGCCAAGGTAGCCGTTTATAAAGGTTTGGAAACTCTTACACAGCCTTCCCCAAACTTTTCGGAATTATTCTCCCTTTTTGAGGGTGAATGAAAATTCGGAACCAATTCCGAGTTGGCTCTCCAAATAGATTTTCTCGGCATGGGCCTCTACGATATGCTTCACAATAGAAAGTCCCAAGCCACTCCCCCCTTCCTTGCGTGAGCCGCTTTTATCCACCCGATAAAAACGCTCGAAAATACGACTTAGATTCTCTTTGGCTATCCCTTCCCCATTATCGGTAACGCGTACCAAAATTTTATTCCTTGAAATATTTTCGATACCAACTTCGGTGGTGCCGTCTTCTTTGCCGTATTTAATCGAGTTTACCATCAAGTTTATCAAGACCTGTTCGATGCGCTCCCGATCTGCATCGACTATTATCGCCTCGGGGTAAACTCTATCAAAAGTAAGGGCTATATTCTTTTTGATCGCCTTCATCTCCAAAAGTTCAAACACATTTTTCACCAAATCGATGATGTCAAAATTGTCGCGTTTTAGGGTCAGTTCGCCTGATTCCAACTGGTTTATCATATCGAGATCGCGAACTATATAAACAAGCCGTTCCACTCCTTTATTGGCACCTTGCAGATACTTTTTACGCACTTTTTTATCCTTTAAAGCCCCATCCAAAAGCGTGAGAATATAACCTTGAACCACAAAAAGCGGGGTTTTAAGTTCGTGCGCAATGTTGCCCATAAACTCCTTCCTATAGGTTTCACGGATGTTGAGAGTTTCTATTTCCAACTTTTTATCGTGTGCAAAACGTTCCACCTCCCGGGTGAGCATTTCCATGTCGGTGGTTATGGGAAGCTTGGAAAAACTGGTTTCGTCCAACACGCGGACGTCCCGGTATATTTTTTTGATTCGGGTATAAATAAACTTTTCAACCCTATATTGAATAAGGAAAAAAGAAAATATATAAACACTTAAAAAGAAAAGAAACAACCACGAAGAAATTTCCTTATAGATAAAATAAAAAAAGATTGTGGCCAACAGGGTACTGAAAATTGCCAAGAGCAAAGACGTAGTGGCGACAAATTTATATTTCTTTGAAAATCTCACAGCTTTAAATCATAAACTTATATCCCACTCCCTTTACCGTCATAAATCTATCATTCCCGATTTTCTCCCGGAGCTTTCGAATATGAACGTCGATGGTTCGGTCGCCAACAATAACTTCATTTCCCCAAATTTCACTTAAAATATCTTCGCGTCTAAAGACTTTTTCCGGTCGGGAAGCCAATAATGACAAGAGCTCAAATTCTTTTCTGGGCAATATCATTTCCTCTTCCCCCAAAAGTATTTTGTATTCATCGCGATTGATGGTCAAGTTGCCTACTTTTATTTTCCCATCCACTTGGTTTTGGCGAAAACGTCTTAGAAGAGCCTTCACCCTGCTAACCAGAACTTTGGGCTTGATGGGTTTTGTAATATAGTCATCGGCACCAGCTTCAAAACCGTTCATTTGCGAAAAATCTTCTCCTCTGGCGGTCAAAAATGCGATCACCATTTCCGATAATTCAGGGATTTCACGAAGTCGTTTACAGGTTTCAATACCATTCATCTTGGGCATCATCACATCTAAAAGAATGAGCTGCGGGCGGAATTTTTGTGCCTTGGAAATAGCTTCCAAACCATCTTCCGCAGTTTCTACACGGTAACCTTCCAATGCCAAATTATAGCGCACGATTTCAATAATATCCGGTTCATCATCGACCAACAAAATGGTAATATCTCTTTTTCTCATAAAAAACTTTGGCATTGGACTTCTTCAAAGATACCATAAATCCTTTTTTGCATTTGTTGCCACCCCACGAATTGTATAAGGAACTTGGAATAAAAAAAGATTCAGGAAAAATCCTCAGGAAAAATACTGGTCTAAGCAACTGACTAACAGCAATTTGGGTTGATTAATTTATTATATTTGAGTCAATCAAAACTTTTTTCCTATGAAAACAACAACACTGCTAGCGGCTATGTTTGTATATGCCGCCTCTTTCGCGCAAATTGCAGGCACTAGTTTCGAGGAACCCGAGGCTAGGTCAGGCAAGTACTACGACACCGGCGATCCGAACGTCGCACACGACCTTCTGAACAATGCCGGCGAACCATTGGTCAACCATGAATCAATCGGTGGGGAATTGGGCTTTAAGGCCCGTTACGTTCCTTATGATGTGCCTGATGTAGGCCTCACAAATGGAGTTTATTCAGGCGTTACAAAAAAGAAGCCCTCGACTTCCGTTCCATTTACCGATGGGGCAAATGGGTATAGGATGAATGACCTCGATGGCAACTTAATTTTGGAATTTGATGTTGTAAGCTTGGTCGGGGTAAACAATCCGGAAGTTTCCTTGGACTTTCTTCTCTCCATCAACAGCGACCCAACCAAGGGGAATTACGAAGGAAACGGAACCCTCAACATGCCAGGCCAAGATCGTTTGCGAATTTATGTCAAGGATCTTACCAATAGTACGGAAATTGACATTATAGATTCAACCGGCACCGACTTAGACGAATTTGTGCCTTTTGACCCGGGCACTGGCACTTATTTGTTGCAGTGGCAAAATGAAACGGTTGGCCTTGTTAAAGGAAGTCAAGTACAATTGGTTATTGAAGGGCGAAACAACGCCGCTACGGAATCATTTTGGTTTGACAATATCATATTCACCGGCGAATTAGGGACTGACAAACTTTCCCGGGATTCATTTGTCCTTTATCCCAATCCAATACAGCAGGGATACGTGAATATCGTTTCGCAACTGGATGGCCCAAAAAACGTTTCCATCTACGACCTTTTGGGCAAAAAGGTGGGTACTTCAGTTCTTTCTGGAGAAAGATTGGACATCTCTGCTCTCAGCAGCGGAATTTATATTGTAAAAATCGAGCAAAGTGGGACATCTACTTCCAAAAAATTGGCTGTGAGATAACTTCGCTTTAAAAACATTTCAAAAAGCTTCTGTTTCGACAGGGGCTTTTTTAGTTCCATCAAAAAATATTTGGATTGAATAATCACTATTAAAACTTCCTCCGCAGACCTTTCAAATATTGCAGGATGCTATTCCCCAATCTTTGTTTATTTTTGCACCGAAAACCTCTTGTGCCGTTGGAAACATGCTGGAAAAAGAAATTTTTAACATCCGTACTAAAGACGATTTCACGCAAGTTGCGGTGGAAGTGTTTCGCTTTCAATATGAGAAAGTAGCGGTTTATCATAAATTCTGCGATTTACTTGGAATCAATCCCAAGGATGTAAAAAGACCGGAGGAAATTCCGTTTTTACCTATTCAATTTTTTAAAAGCCATAAGATTCTTCGGGAAAACGCGGGGGTGGATACGGTCTTCACTAGTAGCGGTACTACTGGTCAAATAACCAGTAAACATTATGTAGCCGATATAAATATTTACGAAAGGAGTTTTCAAAAAGCCTTTCAGGCCAAATATGGACACCCTTCCAAGTTCGCCATTCTAGCCTTACTCCCTTCATATTTGGAGCGCGATGGATCTTCACTTATTTATATGGTGGACAACCTGATTAAAGAAAGTGGCAATCCCCATAGCGGATTTTATCTAGATGAAATGGAAGCTTTGATAGAAAAGCTGGAATTGCTGGAGAAAAACGGGCAACAGACTTTGCTCATTGGAGTTTCGTATGCTTTATTGGATTTAATCGAGGCTAAAAAATTTCAGTTGAAAAACACTGTCGTAATGGAAACCGGCGGCATGAAGGGCCGGAGGAAAGAAATGATCAGGGAGGAATTACACGATATTTTAAAGTTGGGATTCGGAGTTAAGAAAATCCACAGTGAATACGGGATGACCGAATTACTTTCCCAGGCCTACTCCAAGGGCGATGGCCTTTTTACTTACCCCCCGTGGATGCGGGTTCTAACTCGGGACACAGAAGATGCACTATCTTTTACCGCCCGAAAAACGGGCGGCATAAACGTTATAGATTTGGCCAACATCCATTCTTGCGCTTTTATTGCTACACAGGATCTCGGAAAAACATTTGAAGACGGCTCCTTTGAAGTGTTGGGAAGGTTTGACGCCAGCGACATCCGGGGTTGTAATCTTATGGTTTTATAATAAGTGCCAAATTCCAAATTCCAAGTGCCAAATTCCAAGTACCAAGTACCAAATTCCAAGTACCAAATTCCAAATTCCAAATATGAGACTTAGGGGGTGAGGAATTTAGAATGTAGGTTTTAAAATTTACGTGCAAGCGGAATCACAATGTACTCCAAGATTACTAAAATGTTGGAAATTAAAGGCGATAAGCAAGCAAAACCTCTAAAATTTTTATGATTTAAATTTTAATCTGACCAAGGGAATTCTATTTTTGAAAGCCGTGTAAGTTTTGAATCTCTATTGCGACTAATTGAATGTGAAAAAGTGATGATTTTTCATAATTTGGTTGGTTAGTTAATTGAGAAATCCCCGTGCATATATTGCCGGGGATTTCTTTTTTAAGATATAACCCGAACTTTAGACGGCTTTTACAATGAAGTAATTTCTTCTTCCTCTTTGCAAAAGAATGAATTTTCCACTAATTAGATTTTCTTCAGAAATAATAGCTCCTTCAGAAACCTTCTCCTTGTTTACGGAAATGGAGTTTTCCTTTAATGCTCTTCGCGCTTCGCCGTTGGATTTTAGAAATCCCGTTTTCTCGGCCAATACCAATACTATATCCATACCGGATTTGAGTTCTTCTTTGGACAGTTCCGCTTGGGGCACTCCTTCGAAAACATCCAAGAAGGTGTTTTCATCCAGATTTCTCAAATCCTGGGAAGTGGAATTTCCAAACAGAATTTCAGATGCCTGAACAGCTTTGTCAAATTCCTCTTCCCCGTGTACTGTAGTTGTAACTTCCTGTGCCAGGCGTTTTTGCAACTGACGCAAGTGCGGGGCTTCTTTATGCTCTTCAATCAAGCTCCCAATGGTGGTTTTATCTAAAAATGTAAAGATTTTTATATATCTCTCGGCATCCTCATCGCTGGTGTTCAGCCAATATTGGTAGAATCTGTATGGCGAGGTTTTGTTGGCGTCCAGCCAAATATTTCCGCTTTCACTTTTTCCAAATTTGGAGCCATCGCTTTTGGTGATCAATGGGCAGGTAAGCGCATAACCCTTTCCTCCATCCACTCGGCGTATTAATTCAGTGCCCGTGGTTATATTTCCCCATTGGTCGCTCCCGCCCATTTGCAGGGTACAATCGAGGTTTCTGTACAAATGAAGAAAATCGTAACCTTGTATGAGTTGATAGGTAAATTCCGTAAATGAAAGTCCATCGGCAGTCTCCCCAGTCAAACGGGATTTTACAGAGTCCTTGGCCATCATATAGTTTACGGTAATATGTTTTCCGACGGAGCGAATAAAATCGAGGAAAGAAAATTCCTTTATCCAGTCGTAATTATTGACCAATACGGCTTGATTTGCCCTGTCAGAAGAAAAATCCAAAAATTGTGACAACTGTTTTCTCACACATTCTTGATTATGGCGCAGGGCAGCTTCATCCAACAAATTCCGCTCGTTGCTTTTACCGGAGGGGTCACCGATCATCCCGGTGGCGCCACCCACCAAGGCTACAGGGCGATGTCCACAGCGCTGACAGAAAGATAGGAGCATGATGGGGACCAAATTCCCAATGTGCAGCGAATCGGCCGTAGGATCAAAGCCCACATAAGCAGAGCGCATCGCTTCCATTAGGTGTTCCTCGGTTCCCGGCATCAGATCGTGAACCATCCCACGCCATTGTAATTCCTCAACAAAATTCTTAAGCTCCATTATTTTTTGATTTTGGCAAAGATAAGTTTCTCAATTTAAGATTCAATGGGGAATTTTTATTATTGAAGATTGAATTTCAAGAAGAATTATTTTTCTATTAAAAAGAGTATTTTCGTCCTATGATTTTAGTAACTGGCAGCACAGGCATGGTAGGGTCGCATTTGTTGTATTTCCTTTTAAAGGAAAACCAACGAGTACGCGCCATCCATAGAAAAGGCAGCGACCTACAATCAGTGAGAAAAATATTCTCACTCTACACGTCCCAAGCTGATTCCCTTTTTGAAAAAATTGAATGGATGAAAGCAGATATTACAGATATTCCTGCGCTCACCGAAGCTTTTGAAGGTATAACAAAGGTCTATCACTGTGCGGCTTATATCAATTTTAATCCTTCAAAATATAAGATTCTCAAGAAAATAAATGCCGAAGGCACCGCCAATATGGTAAATCTCTGTCTGGCAAAAAAAGTTGAAAAACTTTGTTATGTTAGCTCGGTCGGGACACTGGGGCGTGCGCCCAATTCGCAATTGACAACCGAGGAAGCCGCTTGGAACGCGGATGATAAAAACAGCGTTTATACCATATCAAAATACAGTGCCGAAATGGAGGTTTGGCGAGGCACACAGGAAGGTTTGGATGCGGTAATTGTCAATCCAGGGATTATCTTGGGCTCCTCTCCAGACGGCGGGGGCAGCGGTATTATCCCAAATTTGGGAGCAAGGGGAATTTCTTTTTATCCCTCCGGCGGCATGGGGGTTGTTGATGTACAGGATGTGGTAAAGGCCATGCTTTTCTTAATGACTTCCTCGATAAAAAATGAACGATATATTCTGATTGGGGAAAACATTTCATACAAGGAACTCCTTTCAAAATTGGCAGTGCTAAATGGAAAAAAACCGCCGCGAAAAAAGCTTTCAAAAAAGATCATGCTCCTCTTAAGCGGGATCGATTGGTTTGTGAGTAAAATTTTTAGAAGCAAGAGGAGATTAGTAAAAGCCACTGTGCGCTCCATGTTTAAAACCTCGTATTACGATAATTCCAAAATAAAAAATATGGGATTTCATTTTACTCCTTTGGACGAAACCTTGGAGCGTTTATTAGTAGAAGCCACTAAAGAAGTTTAATTTGAACTATCCTGAACGGGGTCGATAAGTTGATTTTTATCCACTTTGGGAATGTCCAGACTATCTTTTTGCAATCGTTCCCTTTCCCAAATGCTGTCCATTTCTTTTTGCATGGCCGTGAGCCTCGTTTCTACTTCCAAAAAAATATCTCTATAGGCATTTACATCGGCCGCATAATAGGCATTGCTTGAGGCAAACTGCAGGCTGTCCACTTCAAAATTTCTATAGATCAGGGAGTCAATCTTCACTCCTTTATCAAGGATAGCACGGTTGTCGATACTTCGCGCCGCATTGGCCAGATAGGATTCCGTGAGGATATCCACCATTTTATCTTTGGAAATAAGATTTTTTGGTTTCTTGGGATAATTCACGTTCTGACATCCCAAGAAACATATAATAAGCGATAGAAAAAATGACAAACGTATCATCGTCATCGATTAAAAGTTAGTCTTTCCGCCTTTCCTTTGGCAGGAAATTTGAAATTTTCATATACCAAAACTCCATTCACTAAGGTATGGGTGACGCGTGATTTAAAAGTAGCTCCTTCAAATGGCGACCAGCCGCATTTATAGAGGATATTTTCCTTTTTCACCATCCAAGGCGAATTGAGATCGACTAAGATCAAATCGGCTTTATACCCTTCTCGGATGAATCCCCGATCTTTGATTTGAAATAAAATCGCGGGGTTATGGGCGGTTTTTTCTACAATTTTTTCCAATGAAATTTTTCCTTTGTGGTGCAATTCCAATAGAGCGACCAAAGCGTGTTGCACCAAGGGGCCGCCGGAAGGGGATTTTAAATATGAATTATTCTTTTCCTCCAAGGTGTGGGGCGCGTGGTCGGTGGCGATTACATCTATCCGGTCATCCAACAGGGCTTTTAGTAGCCCGTCTCTGTCCTTTTCGGTTTTTACGGCGGGGTTCCATTTTATTTTGGCCCCTTTGGTTCTATAATCCTCCTCGGTAAACCAAAGATGATGAACACACACCTCCGCGGTTATTTTCTTTTGGGCAAGAGGCTTTTTGTTGTTGAAGAGATGCGTTTCCTTTTCTGTTGAAAGGTGAAAAACGTGCAGGCGAGCTCCCGTTCTTTCCGCTAGCTTTATGGCTTGGGAAGAAGAAATATAACAGGCTTCCTCACTTCTGATTTTTGGGTGAAGTTCTATAGGAATATCTTCTCCATACTCAGCTTCGTACTTGGCAAGGTTCTTCTTTATTGTGGTTTCGTCCTCACAATGGGCGGAGATCAGCAACTTTGTTTTGCTGAAAATCTCTTCCAATATTTTGGGATCGTCCACCAACATATTGCCTGTGGAAGAACCTAAAAATAATTTTAAGCCTGCCACTTTCAGGGGATCAACTTTTAGGATTTCCTCCAAATTGTCGTTAGTGCCCCCAAACATAAAAGAATAATTGGCCCAAGAAGTATCTTCGGCAATGTTGAATTTATCCTCCAACAGCTCAATAGTAGTAGCTTGAGGGAGAGTGTTCGGCATTTCGATAAAGGAAGTAATCCCACCGGCTACAGCAGCCTTGGATTCGCTTTCTATAGTGGCCTTATGGGTCAGACCTGGCTCGCGAAAATGGACTTGGTCGTCAATCATCCCCGGCAAGAGAAAGGAGCCGTCGGCATCTATAATTTTGGTGTTTCCCGATTTCATGCTGATGGAGTTCCCAATTTCAACAATCCGTCCGTCTTGAACAAGAACATCGCCTTCTACGATTTCCCCTTCATTCACAATAAATGCATTCTTTATTAAAATTGCTTTCATTCTATCTTCAAATTTTTTTTTCGGATATACTGCATAACTTGCAAATAGCCACAAAACTCTTACTCAGGAACATCAATAGATTAGTTGAACGCGGTCTTGTTAAATCTTTTTCTAAGGAATATGCTTTTAAATTTCATAGCGATCACCCCAAAAACGGCTTCAGAAATTATGCCAGAACTCATTTTGGACTTGCCTAGGGTTCTGTCTGTAAATATCACTGGAACTTCTTTAATCCTGAATTGGCATAGGTAAGCTTTAAATTTCATTTCAATCTGGAAAGCATAACCCACAAAACGAATATTGTCCAAGTTTATTTTTTCCAACACCTTTCTTTTGTAGCAGATAAATCCTGCGGTGGTATCGTATATTTCCATTCCCATTATCAATCGCACATATTTGGAAGCCAACCAGGACATAAGCACTCGACTCATAGGCCAATTTACTACGTTTACCCCCTTAACGTACCTCGATCCGATAGCCACATCATAACCGCCTTTATGGCAAGCGTTATAGAGTCTAATAAGGTCGTTGGGGTTATGTGAGAAATCGGCATCCATTTCAAAGATATAGTCGTAACCGTTTTCCAATGCCCATTTAAATCCGGCAATATAGGCGGTGCCAAGACCGGTTTTCTTTTCGCGTTTTAAAAGGAAAAGCTTGCCGGCATAAGTATTCGAAAGCTCGGCAACACATTGTCCAGTGCCATCGGGCGAATTATCATCAACTACTAGCACATGAAAGTCAAGTTGCAGTGAAAAAACAGTTCGCAGCAAACGCGCGATATTCTCAATTTCATTGTAAGTGGGCACTACTACCACCGCCTTGGACATACTCCCCTTTTTGCGCAAATGTACCCTTTTTTGACTAAATACCCACGTGGTAAAATTGAATTCGCTCTTAGAACACCAAGATTATTTTGATGTACCTTTGCGCCAAATTTTTAAGGTGTATTACAGCGAACGACTTATAGAATCGACCGATTGGGCCACCTTTCTGCTTGTGGGCTGCTTTGTGTTGTTTGCCCTGGCAAAATATCTTTATCCCAAACGCTTTGAGGAATTTCTATTGCTGCCGGTAAGCGATAAATATTTTTTTGTCCATGGAAAAGACGCACAAATCACCCATCCTTTCAGCATTTTGTTATTTGCCGTTCAGATTATTTGTGCTACCATATTTATATACTTGCTATTTCAAGCATTCAACCCCGAGGCAGCCAAGAACAATCCATGGTTGATTGTTCAAATATTTGCGGCTTACAGCATTTTTGTACTTGTTAAGTTTTCAATTGAGAAAATTGTGGCAAATATTTTTTCAATAGATGCCATCATCGACCAATATCTGTATCAAAAGCTTAGTTATCGAAATTTTTTGGGCATTATATTGTTTTTGGGCAATCTGGTATTTTTGTATGTTGTACAGCCCACCACCACATCCCTACTGGTTTTTTCCGTCGTCATCGTCAGTCTTAATGTCATTATTATGTCCTACAATTATAAAAAGAGCGGAAAGCTGGTGGTCTCAAATTTCTTCCATTTTATTTTGTATCTTTGCGCACTTGAAATATCACCATATATTATCCTTTACAAGTCCTTTGTTCCATAGATAATATTTAAAAAAACGAGAATATTTATGAAAGTGAGAACTATTTTAGTTTCCCAGCCAGAGCCTAAAATTGAAAATTCACCGTATTTCGATCTTATTGAAAAACAAAAGGTGAAGATAGATTTTCGGCCTTTCATTCACGTTGAAGGAGTAACGGGAAAGGACGTACGGGCACAAAAAGTCGATCTTAATCATTATTCGGCCATCATCTTGACGAGTCGAAATTCCGTAGATCATTTTTTTAGGATTGCTGAGGAACTCCGTTTTAAGGTGCCGGATAGCCTGAAATATTTTTGCCTGAGTGAAGCAGTTGCTTACTATCTCCAAAAATATGTGGTTTACAGAAAAAGAAAGATTTATGTAGGCAAACGAACTTTTTCTGAGCTCAGCCCCCTGATCAAAAAATACAAAAGCGAAAAATTTTTACTGCCGACATCGGATAAACTAAAAGATGAAGTTCCTGCTATATTAAACGAATTAAAGGTGGATTGGAAGGAAGCTGTTTTTTACAAAACCGTTATCAGCGATCTATCCGATTTGCGCGATGTTTATTATGACATCTTGGTATTTTTTAGCCCTAGCGGGATAGAATCCTTATTTGAAAACTTCCCCGATTTCACACAGAATGATACACGTATTGCAGTTTTTGGAAATACTACGGTGAAAGCGGCAACAGATTTAGGCCTGCGGGTGGATATTCAGGCTCCAACCCCTGAAACTCCATCTATGACCATGGCACTTGAAAAGTATATAAAAGAGGTAAACAATAAAAAATAATTTCGATTAATTGCAACAAAAAGGGCTTGTCATTTGATGGCAAGCCCTTTTTGTTTTAAGTGTTTTTATTCCTTTATTCTGCAACTGGTGCCCCCGAAAGAATTTCATCGTTGGCATAGCTTTCATATTTGGCGAAGTTTTCCTTAAAGGAATTGGCCAATTCCCTTGCTTGGATATCATAAGCCTTTTTGTTTTTCCAGGTATCCTTGGGGTTTAATACCTCAGTAGGAACATTCGGGCAGGATTTCGGCATCATCAAATTGAAAATAGGGTGTTTTTCAAACTCTATATCATTCAATTTACCTTCCAATGCGGATGCAATCATAGCGCGAGTGTACTTCAACTTCATTCTGTTTCCAACCCCATAAGGTCCGCCGGTCCAACCCGTATTGACCAACCAAACATTCACTCCGGCATCCTTCATCTTTTCACTGAGCATTTCGGCATATTTAGTAGGATGAAGCGGCATAAAAGGGGCTCCAAAACAGGCTGAAAAGTTTGGAGTAGGTTCATTAATCCCTTCTTCCGTCCCGGCCACTTTTGCAGTGTAACCACTGATGAAGTGATAAGCCGCCTGTCCCGGTGTCAGTTTTGAAATTGGAGGTAAAACTCCAAACGCATCGGCGGTTAGAAAGAAAATATTTTTTGGATTGTGCCCAATCGAGGGGACTTGAATATTTTTAATATGATAAATGGGATAGCTCACCCGTGTGTTTTGGGTAATGGAAGTATCCGCAAAATCGACCTCCCCCTTATCATTCATTATCACATTTTCCAAAATGGCACCTGGCTTAATGGCATTAAAGATATCGGGCTCATTTTCCTGGGAAAGATTGATCACTTTCGCGTAACATCCTCCCTCGAAATTGAAGATTGAATTATCCGGGGCCCAGCCATGCTCATCATCTCCAATCAAATTCCGTTCTGGATCGGCAGATAATGTAGTTTTCCCGGTTCCGGAAAGGCCAAAGAAAATAGCCGTTTCCCCATTATCCCCCACGTTGGCCGAACAGTGCATGGGCAAGGTGTTTTTATCAACTGGCATAATAAAATTAAGGGCCGAAAAAATTCCTTTCTTTATTTCTCCCGTATATCCAGTTCCGCCTATTAAAGCTATTTTTCTTGTAAAGTTCAAGATTGCGAAATTGGCTTGGCGCGTGCCATCCACTTCCGGATTGGACTTAAATTCGTTTGCATGGATCAACAACCAGTCGGGCTCAAAACTCTCAAGCTCTTCCCCCGTAGGCCGAAGAAACATATTGTGGGCGAACTTATTTGCCCAAGGAGTTTCGGTGATTACCCGAATGTTGAGTTTGTAATTTTCATCGGCACAGGCGTAACTGTCGCGCACAAAAATCTCCTTATTGGAAAGATAGTCCGTCACTTTATCATAAAGTGCATCGAACATATCCGGAGGAAATGGGATGTTGATATTTCCCCACCATACCGTGTCGCGCGTTATGTCATCCTTCACAATAAAACGATCCTTGGGCGATCTACCCGTAAATTCACCAGTGTTTATAGCCAAGGCACCATTGCTAGCTTCTCTTCCCTGACCTTTCTTAAGTGTTTCGTTGTGAAGTTGTTCTGATGTAAGTT
Source organism: Aequorivita sp. (assembly GCA_049646885.1). GTDB lineage: Bacteria > Bacteroidota > Bacteroidia > Flavobacteriales > Flavobacteriaceae > Aequorivita. Next base: position 87,663 of record JBARWQ010000056.1, read on the forward strand.
GATACTTTACTTTCGCATCTCTGATTCCGTATTTTTCTACGGAAATCAGTTTTGTAGTTTGGTTTTTACCCACCATAACATGTTTGAATTTTGTAGGGTACAAAAATAGGGAATCTTAAACAGATTGGAGAATGAAAAATTGACAATTATTCTATCTTTAACTTTACCATGGCATATCCCCACCAAACCCAGCCTACAATAAACAGCAGACCTCCTATAGGGGTTATAAATCCAATTTTTGCCGTGTTAAAAGGCAAGATGGCGTTTAAGGAAAGTAGATAGATAGACCCTGAAAAAAAGATCATCCCCACAACAAAAAGCCAAAATATTGCCCTTTTGGTTTTAAGCGGAATTGAAACCATCATACCAAGAATCAATAGGCCAATGCAATGGTACATTTGATATCGAACCCCCGTTTCAAATGTATTTATGGCCTGTGGCTCAACCAGATTCTTTAGGCCGTGCGCTCCAAAAGCTCCCAGACCAATTGTAATAGCGGTAAGAAAGGCAGCGGTCATAACAATATTTTTATCGAAAACGGTCATAATTAAAGTGTATAATTAGTAATTTCGTCGCTCAAAATTGAATCCTCAAAGTTAATCAAAAACCCCTCGATGCGAAATATTTTAATTATAGGTGCCGGTCGTTCCGCCACCAGCTTGATCCGCTATTTATTGAATAAAAGTGAAACGGAAAATCTTTTTATCACCATTGGCGATATCTCAATCCAATCGGCACAAAAATTTACTGCGGGCCATGCCAGAGCCAAGAGCATAGTACTCGATGTATCAAATGAAGCACAACGAAAAGAAGCAGTTAAGAATAGTGATTTGGTGATCTCTATGTTGCCCGCCCGTTTTCATATAGAAGTGGCAAAAGACTGTCTTGAATTCGGAAAATCTATGGTTACCGCTTCCTATATAAGTAAGGAAATGAAGGCTCTAAATACTGAGGCTGTGGCAAAGGGACTGATTTTTATGAACGAAATTGGTCTAGACCCAGGTATTGACCATATGAGCGCCATGCAGGTGATTGACAGAATCCGCGCCAAAGGTGGACAGATGTTGCTTTTTGAATCCTTTTGTGGCGGGTTGATCGCCCCAGAAAGTGATGATAACCTATGGAATTACAAATTTACTTGGAACCCTAGAAATGTGATTCTAGCTGGGCAAGGTGGTGCTGCGGAATTTCTCCAGGAAGGGAGATATAAATACATTCCCTACCACCGATTGTTTAGAAGAACCGAATTTATCAATATTGAGGGATACGGCAAGTTCGAGGTTTATGCCAATAGGAATTCCTTGCAATATCAATCCGTTTATGGCTTGGACAATATTCTTACACTCTATCGCGGCACCATTAGAAGAGTTGGGTACAGCAAGGCGTGGAATATGTTTGTCCAACTCGGAATGACCGATGACACCTACATTATCCCAAATTCTGAAAACTTGACCTATCGCGAATTCGTGAACTTGTTTTTGGCGTATTCCCATACAGATTCCATTGAGCTCAAACTTCGTTATGCCCTAAATATAGATCAGGACGATTTGATGTGGGAAAAACTAGTAGAGCTAGACCTGTTCAACAAAGAAAAAACTATTGGCATCGCTAATGCAACTCCTGCTATGGCCCTTCAAAAAATCTTGGAGGACAAATGGACCCTAGCACCGGAGGACAAGGACATGATAGTAATGTACCACAAATTCGGTTATAAATTGGACGGCAAAAAATACCAAATCGATAGCAATATGACTTTGATAGGTGAAGACCAGACCCATACAGCCATGGCCAAAACTGTGGGACTCCCTGTGGCCATTGCAGCTATAAAAATATTAAACGGCGAAATATCAACTCCCGGGGTGCAACTCCCAATTGCCAAAGAAGTTTATGGGCCTATCTTAAAAGAGCTCGAGGAAAAAGGAATTATTTTCAGGGAAGAAAATGTAGAGTATTTGGGGTATAATCCGGAGAGTTTGCACTTGGTATAGACGTGAGACGTGAGACATGAGACGTGAGATGTGAGATGTGAGACGTGAGATGTGAGATGTGAGATGTGAGATGTGAGAAAAATAAAAAAAGCCTGCATTCCTGCGGGCTTTTGTTAATAAATTGTTGGGTGGTTTATCTTCTTCCCAAGAAAATCGAGATGAAATACAATAGCGTTGCCAAGGAACCAAGTGCTGCCACCACGTATGTTCTAGCGGCCCATTTTAAGGCATCTTTTGCGCCGTCGTGTTCTTGTGGCGTAACCATATTACTGGATTCCAACCATACCAAAGCGCGCTTACTGGCGTCGAACTCCACTGGAAGTGTAATAAATGCGAAAGCCGTAGTTACGGCAAACAGGAGAATTCCCACCCCGAAAATCCAAGTTCCAAATGCGGAACCTGTGGCAAAAAGAATAATCCCCGCCATTATCACAAAATTGGAAAGCCTACTGGAAACACTCACGGCTGGAACTATAGTGGAACGCAATTTCAACCAAGCATAAGCAGTGGCATGTTGCACGGCGTGACCACATTCGTGGGCAGCAACGGCGGCCGCAGCAGCATTGCGTTGCATATAGACCGGCTCGCTTAAGTTTACTGTTTTCTTTATCGGATCATAATGATCCGTCAATTGTCCGGCAACGGAAATGACCTTCACATCATAAATGCCATTGTCGGCCAGCATTTTTTCGGCGATTTCTTTTCCGCTCATTCCATTTTGAAGATGGATTTGGCTGTATTCTTTAAACTTGCTTTTTAGTTTGTTGCTCACATACCAGCTCACTAAAAAGATTATACCTATAATTAAATAGAATCCAATTCCATGCAAAAATTCTAGTAGCATCATAATTACTATTATTTAAAGTGTGTTATTTCTCTTCTCTGAGCCTCCGTGACAAATCTTATAAACCACGTACACAGAGGTTTCTCGGCTATCATATTACAAATAGCGTGCAAATTTTTAGCCGACAATATTTACAATCTTTCCAGGAACAACAATCACCTTTTTAGGCGTTCGCCCTCCTAAATATTGGGCTGTTTTCTCGTGTGACATTACGGCAGATTCAATTTCCTCTTTGGTAAGATCTAAGGGCAACTCCAAGGTAAAGCGCATTTTTCCGTTAAAGGAGATGGGATATTCCTTCTTGCTTTCCACCAAATACTTCTGCTCAAATTTTGGAAACGGAGCCGTTGATATACTTTCTGTATGCCCCAACTTTTGCCAAAGTTCTTCCGCAATATGTGGCGCATAAGGTGAAATTAGAATCACCAAAGGTTCCAACACCTCTCTTGAGTAGCATTTATTGGCAGTAAGCGCATTGACCGCAATCATAAAAGTGGAAACGGAAGTATTGAAACTGAAGTCCTCAATATCCTCCTGCACTTTTTTGATGGTTTTGTGAAGCGTCTTTAAGTCCTCTGTGGAGGGAGAGGAATCGGTGACAAAAAAGCCATCTTCCGCCCCAGAATGGTAGAGTTTCCACAACTTTTTCAAGAAACCGTGAACACCCGTAATTCCCGCGGTATTCCAAGGTTTTGCCTGTTCGAGGGGACCGAGGAACATTTCGTACATCCGCAAGGTGTCGGCGCCGTATTGCTCACAAATATCATCGGGGTTGACTACGTTGTATTTGGACTTGGACATTTTTTCGACTTCGCGGGAAACCTTGAAATCCCCTCCCGATCTCCCCAATGGGGAGGAGTTGGGCTCGTAAATGCTTCCATCTTCTAAAATGAAAACTGCATTTTTATATTCGGATCGCCAATTTGTAAAAGCCTGGATATCAAGATTATTATGAGTATCCACAAGTGAAACATCGGCATGAATCTTTCTAATTTCGAAGAAATTTCTAAACCAAGCAATTGAGATAAAATCAAGCTTTTGGGCTGCTATCAAAAGATTTTGATATATCCTTTTAACTTGGTTTAATTCCGTTTGAGTGATTGAATACTTTTCAATAGATTCTGAGTCACTCATAGGATTTCCTTTCCATAAATCATGAAATATCGCAATATTTTCAATAATGAATTGTGTTATCCCAAAACTCAATATTAAATTTTTGGTTGGATCTCGTTCTGAATCAGCATCATCGCTAGCAAAACCTCCATCATATATATAAACAAACGCACTCTCCCCCAAAATCATTCCCTGATTGATCAGCTTTTTAAAGGGTTCTTCAATGGGGACCAAACCGCGGTCGTATAAAAACTTCACCCAAAAACGGCTGTATAGCAAATGCCCGGTAGCGTGTTCGCTTCCTCCAATATATAGGTCCACATCTTTCCAATAGTTCAACGCTTCTTTTGAGGCGAAAACTTCATCACGTTTACTGTCACTTTCAGATTTTCCCGGCTCCATATATCGGAAAAAGTACCAACTGCTTCCCGCCCATCCCGGCATTGTGTTTAGTTCAATCCCCCAAACCCCCGAAGGGGGCTTTTCCCCGTCTTTTACGGAAACAACTTCGTTTTTGTTTTCATCCCAGTGCCATTTTTCAGCACGACCTAATGGTGGTTCCCCTGTTTCCGTTGGAAGATATTTTTCAACATCTGGAAGTCTCAACGGCAAGTATTCAGTAGGAATTGGGTGTGGCATTCCGTTTTTATAATAAATAGGAAACGGTTCCCCCCAATACCGTTGACGACTAAAAACTGCATCGCGCAAACGATAATTTATTTTTCCTTCACCGACTCCTTTTTCTTCTAACGCAGCGATAATTTTATCAGTTGCTTCTTGGTAGTTTAGACCATTCAAGAAATCGCTGTTGGTGATGATGGTGTTTTCTTTATCGGAATAGGCTGTCTCAGAAATATCAGCATCCTTAAAGATATTTGGAATAGGAATATTGAAGTGTTTCGCAAAATCGTAATCCCGCTGATCGCCACAGGGAACGCTCATCACCGCTCCTGTGCCATACCCTGCCAATACGTAATCGCCTATCCAGATTGGAATGGCCTCCCCCGAAAACGGATGTTCGGCATAAGCTCCGGTGAAAACGCCACTAATCGATTTTACGTCGGCCATCCGTTCGCGTTCGCTGCGTTTGGCTGTTTTTTCAATATATGCTTCAACTGCTTCTTTTTGTTCCGGAGTCGTGATTTTAGAAACTAAATCGTGTTCAGGTGCAAGAACCATAAAACTTACGCCGAAGATGGTGTCGGGTCTTGTCGTAAAAACATCAATTCTGAATTCTGAATTCGGAATTCTGAATTTCACCGTTGCCCCTTTTGAACGTCCAATCCAATTTGTTTGTGAATCCTTTAATGGTTGAGGCCAATCGATTTCGTTTAGGCCTTCCAATAAGCGTTGGGCGTAGGCGGTGATGCGCATACTCCATTGCTTCATTTTTTTGCGGACCACTGGATAGCCGCCACGTTCGGAAACACCGTTTACTATTTCGTCATTTGCCAAAACAGTACCCAGTTGCGGACACCAGTTAACTTCGGTTTCGGCTAAATAAGTGAGTCGATATTTTAATAGGATTTCTTGTTTTTTTACTTCTAAAAAACCTAACCATTCCGAAGCCGTGAACTTTTCGGTACCTTCATCGCAAACGGCATTTATTTTTGAATTTCCTTCAGAAGAAAAGATGCTTCGAAGCTCTTCGAGAGGACGCGCTTTATTTTGATCATTGTCGTACCAGCTTTCAAAAAGCTGGAGAAATATCCACTGTGTCCATTTGTAATATTCTGGATTGCTGGTGCGCACTTCCCTATCCCAGTTAAACGAAAAACCGATTTTATCCAACTGTTTTCTATAGCCCTTAATGACATTTCGTTGGTAATTCTCGTCGTTAATAGATGTTGGTTTGTTCTTTTCAATCAGCGCCTCTTCTTTTATGCTTCCGTCTTCATTTACATATTGGGGCAGAATTTCCTCGTTTTCATCCAAACAGCCTTCTATGTTAATTCTTGTGGTATTGGCTGGATGTTGTCCTGTTTGAATGGCGTATTGTTCAGCGGGCAGGCCAAAGGAATCATATCCCATGGGATGGAGCACGTTGAAGCCTTGGTGACGTTTGTAACGCGCATAAATATCACTAGCGATATAACCTAGGGGATGCCCCACATGCAGACCGGTGCCAGAAGGATAGGGAAACATATCCAAAACATAGTATTTTGGTTTTATATTCCCATTTCCTTTGGAGAGGTCGGGGGAGTATGCTTTAAATGTTTGGTTTTCCGCCCAATATTTCTGCCATCTGGCTTCTATTTCGTTAAAGTGATATTTGCCCATTTCCTAACTTAATTCATTTCAATTTTATACCCTATTGAGGAATAGCGGCAAATTTAAGGTTTATTGGATGAAGTAAAACTTTATAGGTTAAAAAATTGGATGGACGAGCTTTCCGGAATACAATACCCAGATTATAGAGAGAAGCCCTACTACGTTGGCAAGGATTCCAAAAGTTTTCATTTGTGCAACACTATAAGGCTTGTCCTTAAAAATAAAGAAAACATCGAAAATCATCCAGACGGCAAATAAAAACATCGCCACTGAAAGAAGGGGGTCCTCGAACCAGAATTTTAAGATATAGGCCTCAAACAAAATCAAAAATATCAGGAGGAACTTTGACTTTTTTCGTCCTATCAATACTGCGGTGGTTTTCTTTTTGGCTTCCCGATCGGGCTCTATATCCATAATCCCCTCTACTATTTGTGCAATAAATGCGAAAATCCCTAAGTACAAAAATGTTTGCCAAGGCAGCATTGGCAAATCGTTCAGAAGGATGCTGAAAAGGGCAACAAACACATAGCCAGCCTGAATAAAAATATCAAAAGGCGGGCGTTCTTTTAAGCGGAAAGGTTTATAGTTGGCAAAAATCTTTACGACAATCATAAAGAGCAATAAAATAAATAGTTCAGTTCCCTCTATATAGGCAAAGAAAATCAGGAAGGGCACCATCACAAAGAGTATATATCTTGGGATTGGCGCCAGTTCAGCTCTACTCAATCGCGAACCGAACAGATAATTTCCTTTTCGGGGGTTTATGGAATCCGATTTAAAATTGGTGAAATCATTTAAACCGTCAGACTGCGCAATAACCTCCCTTTCTTAATAACTTTGTTGATTACCTTTTAGTCCATTGCCCAAATCACATTAAGATATTGGCTATCTTGATGTTATGGATTTTATAACAGGTTTTAACAGGGATCAATTGGTAATGATGGACTTTGAGTCGTGCGTGGGTCATGATTCATGGGCGCGTACCGTTGATATGTTCGTGGATATTCTTCCAATGCAGGAACTGGGCTTTAGGGACGTGCTCAATTCCGAGGGAAGGCCTCCTTACCATTCGACGGATATGCTCAAGCTCTATCTCTACGGGTACAAGAACAAACTTCGCTCCTCACGCCAAATGGAACATGCCTGCAAGGTCAACCTTGAGGTGATCTGGCTCTTGAAGGGACTGCGCCCCTCCGCAAGGAAAATCGCTTACTTCAGAAAGGACAATGCCGCGGCATTCAAACTGGCCTTTAGACATTTCGTGGGGCTGCTAAAGGAATGGGAACTGATAGAAGGTACTACCATCGCCATAGACTCCTTCAAGATCAGGGCGCAGAACGCCCAAAAGAACAACTTCAACCAAAAGAAGATTGACCGCCATATCGCCTACATCGATAACAAGATCAAGGAGTACCAAGACCAGCTCGATCAGGAGGATGGGGATGTCGATGAACAGGAAATCGAGACTAAGATTACCTACCAAAAATCCAAAAAAGAGAGATACCACAACATAGAAAAAAGGCTGCAAGAGAGCGGCGAGAGCCAGATCAGCCTTACCGATCCCGACGCAAGGTCTGTAATCCTGCACAGAAATATCATCAACGTGGGCTACAACGTGCAGGCAGGCTGCGACGCAAAGCACAAGCTCTTCGTGAACAACGATACCGGAAGCGTGAACGATACCCATGCGCTCTCCCCAATGGCACTGGACGCCAAAGAACTCCTGGGCGTGGAAAG
>JBARWQ010000057.1:0-33377 GCA_049646885.1 Aequorivita sp.
CCGCACAAAACTTCGCACAGATACGTTCTGTGATTGACACGACAATCAAAAACGGCCTAAATGTCTTGGATGCCCTGAACCTAATTGCTAAATTAGAGGTCCAAAAACAATAACTGATTAGTTACCATAAAACTACTTTCTAAAGATGTGAAAATGGTGCAACTTGTTGAGGGAGCCAAAAGAAAAGAAGTAAAAAAGAAAGTTTGGCGAAAAGTAAAAGGAATGTACCCAAAATGGGAGTTAGTAAGTACCCATATTTGTAGACGTTCGTTTGCTACAAACCATTACGGCAAGTTACCCACGCCCGTTTTAATGGCTATTACCGGTCATACTACTGAAAAGATGTTTTTAAAATACATTGGCAAAACCGCAATGGATAACGCTGAGGTATTAAATACCTTTTGGAAAGACCAGGAACACAAAAAGAATAAAACCGCAAAATTAAAATTAATTAAAACTGGAACCAATGAATAATTTAACAACAATAAGAGGATTTTACGAAACCTTTTTACAGCTCTTGCCACAATACGAAACCCAAACGGAATGTTTTGAATTTCTTAACGCTGAGGTACAAAAAATCAATGGCCGAAAAATGTTTTTCAACTTGAGGGATTTTCAAATACGAACTATTGGAAAGGGATTGGAAACAATACCGGACTTTTGTAGAACGTATTTTGATTTGTTGCCGTATTTCAAGAGCTCAAAAGAATGTTTTGAATATATACACGGCATTTCAATAACAAGAGCGGAAATCGCCTTGTTTTCAGATTATAGAGATTTTAAAGGGCGTACTTGGGGCGCATAAAAAACAAACGTTCAAAATGAGTACTGGCATAACAAAACCAAATTGGCACGAATTACAAAATGATTTAACGGCCATCGCTGAGATACCTGAACGAGTTGAGGGTATCTCAGTTGTTAGACTAAAGGAAATTCTTATTTATACAGATAATGAAATAAAAAACAGAATTTCAGATGCTAATGAAAAAGTAACGGCCAATTTTGGAAAGTACCCATATCCTAAAGAATATTTGCCTAATCAGGAACTGGATTACTGGTTAAATAGTATTCATCAATTTGGATTGAATTACTATCATTTAAAAGATTTGCAAAGTTATATTGTTAATTACCTGAATAGTGAAACCACGTTTAACAATGCGATTTTTAAAGATGCACCCAGTCAACGTTTTTTTGAGTTTCTGTTTTACAACTTCATAAGTAAAGACCAATACCCAAAAACAGCCGTTGAGTATGTTTTTAGACAATTTTTTGATACTGGAAAAGGAATTGATTTAATTGAAATGGATTTTAACATTAGTGGAACTATGTTAGAATTTGCGAATTATTACAACTCTTTTATTATTAATAAAGTGCCAAAGGAAAAATTAAAGGAATTTGAAATAAAAATTAATAACAAGGATCCTCAAATAAAGGAACTTTATCGTATTGGCCATAGGGACAAAAGAAAAAAAACATTTAACTCTCTCTTATTAGAGTTTACTAGGAAAAATATAACAGTAGGGTAAACACTACTATTGCCCTACCATTTAGGCTTTAACAGCTCCATACTTTTACCTCAGATTAATTAAAACATTTGAGATATGAGTATTACTATTGCAACCCCTGAACAGCTCCAAGAGCTTTTAAAACCCATTGAGTACGAACTACAGGAACTCAAAGAGAAGTTTACCCTAAAGGAACCGGAGGACTGGCTAACACGGGAACAAACGGCAACCCTCCTACAAATTGCCTACCCTACTTTACACGACTGGTGCAACAAGGGAATACTTAAACACTACAAAATAGGGAACCGTACCTATTTTAGCCGTAAAGAGATTAACGAGGTATTGTATAATTCAAATAAATAAGGATTATGCAAACTGGCAACAAAAGATATTTCCGAGGAATCTACGCCCTGAAAAAAGGAACTGCAGAAAACCCCATAAAGGAGTTTGAGTTAATCAATACCGATATACAAAAAGATTGTAATTTATTTACTGAGGTATTGCGTATTGAAAAAGATAATGGTTACCACGACCGGAGCCGGTATTTTGATTATTGGCTATTTCTACGAAATGAAACCAACTGGAAACGTTGTTATAAGTCAGGCCTTGCAAATACCCAACAACCTTTTGTATTTGAGGGTAATTTGGCACGCCCTGTAATATTAGAGCAAAAGAACCACAAAGGCAAAGACTTTGAGAACCCTCAACACTTTATTGTAGCTCAATCAATAAACAGTTGGAATACTTTAGTACTGGATATATTCCCCAACTTTTACCCAGTCCAAAAGAGATTGCAAACCGCTATACTTAAAGAACATAACTACTTACTAAGAATAAAAAAGGGAGCCTAAGAGCTCCCTAATTTGTTCAAAATGATTGTACAAACTGGCAAGTTTGATACAGTTGTAAAAATAGACTATCCAATGGATAACAACAAAGATTACAATAGTGAATTTAAAGGGATTTGGACACCAAAAGAATATTTAGCATATAAAATCAGTGATGCTGAATTATGGGTATTAAGTGTTTTAAGGGGACTGGATAATGAAAAAGGATGTTACGCAAAAAATAAAACGATAGGTGAGATGGTTAATAAGTCAGAGGGGCGAATATCCAAAATAATAAAATCTCTTGAGGATAAGAAATTAATTATTTGTGAATATGATTATAAAAACAATAATCCACGAACTATATATCTTAATATCCCTAGTTATAAACGACCAAGACCCCTAGACGAAAACGGTAATAGCCCTAGTCATAAACGACTAAGACCCTTAGGCGTAAACGACCAATCTATTAATAGTAAAGAGAATAATAAAGTAAATAAAAAGAGAGAGAGAGAACTCTCTCACTTTGATTTTTTAAAGTCTAAAGACCCACAACAGATTGAGAAAGTTAAAAACACATTTAAGTTTGGTAATGACGAATGGGATGGGTTAGTGGATTACTTCAATAATAAACTGTTAAATAAAAATACTATTACCGCTATTACATTTAAAAATGTAGCTAAGAACTGGAGCAATAATTTAGAAAAGAATCCAACTAAAGAACAGGAGACTGAACCAGTTTATCGCAGGAAAATTTCCTAAAGGGGTAAGGGGTCATTAACTTTGAGTATTGCCGGCCGTGTACATCGCTCTTCCGTTTAGTTTCTACTCACTTGAAAATTTAGAGGGGGGGGTATAATTGTAAAGGGGTAAGGGATTTACTTAAAAAGAGATTATTTAAACCTCAACTAATGTACTTTTATTAGAATGTGGGGACTATGTGGGGACAAATTAAAACGCCCTATCTACAAAGTACTGCAAATAGGGCATTGTAAGGAATTATTTGTACTCGAGGCGGGAATCGAACCCGCACGTCTCTCGACACTGGATTTTGAATCCAGCGCGTCTACCAATTCCGCCACTCGAGCAAATGGGAGGCAAAAATAAACAAATATTTGGAAATTATAGAAAATTTTAGGCCGCTATTTAATTTTAAATCGGGGGTATTAATATTTACCTTTGCAAGTCAACCAACAACCTCTAATTATGCCAACCATTGCGCCAGATCCGAAAATTTTTGCCTGTTCACAAAGTGAATCTCTAGGAAGGGACATAGCTGAAGCTTTTGGGATTCCCCTGGGCAAAGTAATTACCTCGCACTACAGCGATGGGGAGTTCCAACCTTCATTTGAGGAATCGGTTCGCGGTAGCCGGGTTTTCTTGATTGGATCTACTTTTCCGAATAGCGACCACTTAATGGAATTGCTGTTGATGATAGATGCGGCCAAGAGAGCCTCTGCTCGACATATTACAGCGGTCTTACCTTATTTTGGCTGGGCGCGCCAGGACAGAAAGGACAAGCCCCGGGTGCCCATCGCGGCAAAACTGGTAGCCAAGATGCTGGAAACTGCAGGTGCTACGCGTATCATTACAATGGATCTTCATGCGGACCAAATACAAGGATTTTTTGAAAAACCGGTGGACCACCTTTTTGCATCCACTATATTTCTTCCATACGTACGGAATCTAAATCTTGAAAATCTGACCATCGCATCACCCGATATGGGGGGGTCCAAACGCGCTTATGCCTATTCAAAATTCCTAAACAGCGATGTGGTAATTTGTTATAAGCAAAGGGAAAAGGCCAATATAATCTCGCATATGGAGCTCATCGGCGACGTTACCGGCAAACATGTGGTATTGGTGGACGATATGGTCGATACAGCCGGAACACTCACCACAGCGGCCGATCTTATGATGGAACGCGGTGCCTTAAGCGTTCGCGCCGTTTGTACTCACGCCCTGCTTTCTGGAAATGCCTATGAGAGAATCGAAAATTCAAAATTGGTGGAGTTGATTGTAACAGACTCCATTCCATCCAAACCGCATAACAAAGTAAAAGTATTGAGCTGCGCAGAGCTGTTCGCCGATGTTATGCTGAGCGTAAATGCCAACAAATCCATTAGCGGGAAGTTCTTGATGTGAGACTTGAGACTTGAGACTTGAGACATGAGACATGAGACGTGAGACGTGAGACTTGAGATGTGGGATGTGAGACTTGCCATACGGCGGCTAGCGTGGGAGCTTCATTGGGTTTGGTTGGGATTTCATCCTTTTAGGCTTTTGGATCAATAATTCTCTTCGCATTAATTGAGATAAGTATTAAAAAACATACAATTACTCCTTACTTCCCCGAAAAAATGGGTGTTTGATAGGGCAGATAGTTGTTGGAAATAAGTGCGGTATTTCTTCCGTTTTAACTGATAGAACCTTTTTTCAAACTCCTTATAATCTATATTGTTTTTTTCCCATAAATTATTTAGTGCTACAAAATCAGGGTCGCTGTATTCATTTTGATAAAATAAACCCTGTTCACATTTGGAAGCCGCAAAGAGCAATCTGGCTTTTAACTCTGCATCTTTCGTGGTTTTCAAGGCAGTCTGGAAATACGTAAGGGGAAGTTCAAAATCGGTGCTATAGTTAACATCCCAACCATAATGCTTCAGAAAAAATGCATTTTTGCTTAAGGGAGTGGCTTGGGAACTAATACTGTGGAATTTTGGTCCAAAGCTATTGTCTCCATCAAAAGTAAGAATCTCACGATAATAGCCTATTAAGCCAGTGTTGTACATAAAATTCCCTATCAAGTAATTTGCTTTTGCTGCCTTTTCATTTGTCCCCTTGGCCTCCTTCTGTAAATTTACCAGAACGTTGGCAAGCTCCTTCTTATTCAAGGAGGTTTTGATGAGAGGGAAATCAGCCAAATAATCAGTTTTCATTACTTGGGAAACCGGACAATTGAAACATTCAATACGATTGTAACCAAATACGGTACTTGGTACATTATTGTAACCGTCATAATTTCCGTATTTCGGCACAAACAGCTTAAAATTACTTTCTACCTTGTTGAATTGTTCCAAAGCCGGCCCGAACTTTCCTTGTGCCAACAGCACATTGCCCCGCATATTGGCGGCATAACTATTAAAATCAAATGCTTTGACGGGAATGGATTTTCGATTGTCATGATCATAGGACCAAGGCACCATGTTTTCTATCAGATGTTTTTCAAAAGCATTCTTGTTTTTCTTGTTGTACAGCGTTTCGATCTCTTTTAGCAGCTCAAGATTTGGATTGCTCTCCAAGGCGGTTATCTTATTTTGAAGGAGAAAGGATTTGGCATAGTCACCTTGCAGATAAAAACGATTCGCCAAAATATCCAAAATAAAGTTTTTGGTGGTGGACGCTTGGCCGTAATATAGTTCTTTAGAATATTCTCCGGTAAGATAGTCCTTGAATTCGCCCATCAATCGTGCTTCAAATTGGGGAGTGATTTTTGGCGCTTCAGTGATGGTCAAGAGCGTTTCCAATCTTTCTTTATGGTCCCTATAGTCAGCATTACTACTGGTTACCTTACTTAAATTTTCTCGGGAAAGTGCGTATTCCTTTTGAAGAAAATTCAAATATGAAGTGGTCAAAAACCAAAAGTCTTTATCTCTTACCGAGGCATTTTTTGATTGCTGTAGCGAAGTGGCCAAGGTTTGTGCTAAAAATGCCTTGGTCTTCGGATTTGAAAAAATAGGTAGGCGGTAATCCCCTCTTCTACTGCCACAATCCGGATCGTTGTAGGGACATTCGTAGTAATAAGAGAGAATTTCCCGTTCGAGTTGGTTTATAGCCCGCGCCATAAGTACTTTGGCCTGAATAGCGTCAGGATTGTTTTTCAATATACTTTTCATGGCTTCAATAGGGTTGTTGAAGTTTCGATACCCCATCAGCAGAAACAGATCATTGCGTTCCCCATCGGTTTTGGCCTCGCGCAATAGCTTTTCAAAGTTGAGATTTTGTGTTGCCTTCATCGAGGAGTAGGCTTGGTCTTTCCGATTTTTGGTATGGGCAAAGAATTGAAAAAAGTCGGAATTCGCCTGCATATAGTTGCCCAGTGCCCGTTCCGCGCCTCCTTTTTGGTCCAAGGCGTAATAATACATTACAGGCTTATAATTTAGTGGCTCCACATAGTTGTGGAAGTACTCCACAGCGTCCTTGAACTTTAGCCCATAGTGGGCCATGCGTACCAATTGGTAGCCATAGCGCAATTTCAACTCGTTGTCGGTTTCGGCTCTATAACTTCTTTCCAGCACATTGATCACTTTGTTGTAATCCAAATCATTAACGGTTGTACTGGCGCTGTTTCCCCAATAATTTTCGTATCCACCGGCACTTGAGACGGTCATATAAGGTTCCAGATATTTGGCATAGGCCAAGTACAAAAGAGCTTGTTTATGATTTTTTCTAAAATTGGCATCGGCAAAAGCCAGTTTTTTATCCGCCACCGTTTTATCCTTACTCAGCGATCGCACGTCGGTTTCGGAAGCATTGAATACCAGATAATAAGTCTGTTCGTAATTGAGGCCCAAATATTCTTGCCATTCCTCGATATTTTCATTTGTTTCCACCGCAGTATCCTGAGGGGAATAATATGCCACTTCATAAGCGAGCAGGAATGGATAATAGCGTGGGGAGTCAATAATTTCCTGCATAAAGAGATTGTAATAGCTTTCATATTCAGAACCCCCGGAGCAAAAGGAAATCATTTCACTTGAAATCGGTTTCGATGGCGGGTTTGCGAAAGTTTGAAGGGTGAGTAGAACAGATAGACAAAGTAAAATTTTTCTCATAACAGATCTTCTAAAGTGAAACGGTTGGTGAACAAGGTGTCCAAATGGTAATAGACAATGTTATAGGGTCTTTTGATTTTTTGATTTAGATATTTTTTTCCTTCCAATAGCAATTCGGGGGAGACGGTTTCCAGTTTCAATTTAAAACCTCTGTTTAGGTAAATCCCTCGGAGAAATACATTGTCTTCCAGTTCGTAGTTCCCTGGAGACAGTTCCATGTATTCGGCAGGGTTTAAATCGTTTTCCGAAACCCCATTTATCAGAAGTTTTTTGCCCAAATGATTGGTGACGACAGCCCAAGAATACAGAGGAAGTGCCACGTCAAAATCCAAGGGATATTCATTTATGTTTTCCAAATAATTTTTTAGAAGTGAAATGTCCAAAATGGAGTTTATTTCCTCTTCACCCAAAGGATTGGAAGTAGCGTAGGCCATCAGATAGGTTTTATCAACTGGGGGAACTCCTGTTTTTTCCTTGTATTTTACTTGGTGCAGCCGCAAGGTACAGCTAATGTTTTTATCTGAAAGGTCCTTCAATTTTTCAAGAAACGAGAAGAAAGAGGTTTTTGTGCTTTCCGTCCAATCGCAATCTATTTGCAATTCCTTAAAGCTTCCGAAATGGTCGGACATAATTTTATCGGTGAGACCAGAAACCTTTGTCGCCAGGTTATCCAAAGATTCTTCAGAGATATTTAGAAAAGTCCGATTGGTTATAAAGACTACAGGCACGTATTCCGCGGGCAATATTTCTTTATTGAAATTTGCCAAAATTCCTTGTGGCGCGGGATTTCCTTGTTGTAGATCAACATCAAAAAGCCGCACATAAAGTTTTTTTGAATTTAGGGCAGAGAAAATTTCCGCTTCCGCAGCATTTGGCGGCCTTTCGCTTTTCCAATAATAGAAATCCACCGTTGGCTCCGGCTTTGTTTCACAACTCCCGGAAAACATCAAGGTCATTAGACAAAACATCTTTAACATTTCTCCGGGAAAAGCTCGTAGATGATTCACATTTACAATATTAAATAGTCTTAATTCCAACAAATGTAACCGCAATTTCCGAAGTTCCAAATGATGGCCCAAAATTTCCATCTTCAAAGCATCCCAAAATAATCTATATTTCATAAATTGAAAATCCAAAATAAAAACTATCTTTGCCCTCCCCTAAAAAGGGCGGTGGAAATCGGCATTAAGGTGCTGGCCATCATCATTTAACAAATAACATTTAATTTTTAACAATGAAATCTATTACAATCAAAGGATCTAAAAGAGAAAGCGTGGGCAAGCGGGCAACAGCTGCCTTACGTAATGCTGAACAGGTTCCTTGCGTAGTTTACGGAGGGGATGAACCAATAAATTTTTCAGCACATGAATTTGCGTTCAGAGACTTGATTTACACCCCAAACGCGCACACGGTTGTAATCAAGCTGGACGGCACCAAAATAAACGCCATTCTTCAGGATGTACAGTTCCATCCCGTAACCGACCGTATTCTTCACATCGATTTTTACCAAATCTTTGATGACAAGGAAGTTACACTGGAAATTCCCGTACATACTATCGGGACTGCCAGAGGAGTTACAAGTGGTGGAACCCTACGTGTCATAACCCGGAAACTTCGTATAAAGGCTCTGCCTGAAAATCTTCCCGATATTATTGAGGTTGATATTACTGAGATGCGTATCGGACATAAAAAGTACGTTACGGACATTGAAACAGAGAATTTTAAAATCATGCACCCTGACAACACGGTTGTTTGCCAGGTGAGAACTTCACGTACCGCTATTGTGGACGAAATAGAAGAAACGGAGGAAGAAGAAGAAGGAGAAGAAGCTGCTGCTGAATCTTCGGAAGAAACTTCAGAAGCTCCAGCAGAAGCATAGAGCGACGCTCTTCTTAAAGATAAATGAAAAGCATCCTGTTATTAGGGTGCTTTTTTTATTTTTACCAAAGATTTAAACAAGACTCGAAATTCCAATTTGGAATATTGACTTCCAAAAGCACTCAAGGCTTGGGAAGACAATTGGCCTCAGGAAGTTCGCACTTAGAACAATAAACAGTATGTTGTCGCTTTTAAGAAAATTATTTTCAGCCAAAGCTGACCCATCACTTACCGCAGAAGATTCCATGAAAAAATTTCTTATTGTAGGATTGGGAAACATAGGTCCGAAATATGCCAACACCCGACATAATATAGGGTTTCGCATTCTCGATTTCTATGCTGAAAAAAATTCACTTTCCTGGGAAACAGCTAAGTTGGGCGACCGATGTTCGCATAAGGTAAAAGGAAGAACCTTGATTTTTTTGAAACCAAGTACCTATATGAATCTGAGCGGCAAGGCTGTAAAATACTGGCTTGACAAAGAAAAAATCCCTTTGGAAAACCTTTTCGTCATCACCGACGATTTAAATTTGGCTTTTGGCACCATCCGAATAAAAACCAAGGGAAGCGATGGGGGGCACAACGGACTTAAAGATATTCAGAACACCTTGCAGACCACTCAATACAACCGATTTCGTTTTGGGATAAGCGATGCGTTTTCAAAGGGAAGACAGGTAGATTACGTTTTGGGTGAATGGGAGGAGGAAGAGGAAAAACTGCTTCCCGAACGCTTGGAGCTCAGCGCGCAGATAATTGAATCCTTTGTTCTGGCTGGCATGAATATTACTATGAACACCTATAACGGCAAATAATCTTGAAGAAATATCCCTCAGCCTCGGCCTATAAAAACGATCGGCAATCGGTAGTAACCATTGGCACCTTCGACGGGGTTCACATAGGCCATAAAGCCCTTTTGAAGCGACTGGTGGAAACAGCCAAAAAGGAAGATTTGGATTCAGTAGTATTCACTTTTTTTCCACATCCGCGGATGGTGCTTCAAAAAGAAACGGATATCAAGCTCATAAATACCATTGATGAAAGAAGCGACCTACTGGAAAAAACCGGCCTTGACCATCTTATCATCCATCCCTTTACGCACGCTTTTTCTCGGCTAACCGCTTTGGAATACGTCCGTGATATTTTGGTGAACAGATTAAAGGCCAAAAAAATAATCATCGGCTACGACCACCGCTTTGGTAGAAACAGAAATGCCGATATTGAGGATTTAAAGGAATTCGGGAAAACCTACAATTTTGAAGTAATTGAAATCTCGGCCAAGGAAATAGACGATGTGGCCGTTAGCTCCACCAAAATAAGAAAAGCCCTTGAAGAGGGAAATATCGAAACTGCCAACAATTATTTGGGGTACAATTTTATGATCTCAGGGGAAGTTGTAAAGGGAAAGGCTTTGGGCCGAACCATTGACTATCCCACCGCAAACTTGGAGTTGAAGGAAAAGTATAAACTGGTTCCAAAATATGGAGTTTATATTGTGAAATCGAAAATCCATGGGCGCGAACTTTTCGGGATAACCAGTATCGGTACCAATCCGACCGTAAATGGAAAAGAAAGAACAATTGAAACCCATTTCCTCGATTTTAAAGGGAAACTCTACGGGGAACAGATTACCCTCGAATTCCTTAAGAAAATCCGCGAGGAAGAAAATTTTGAATCCGTTGAACTGCTGCGTTTGGCCATAGCTAAGGACGAAGCCTTCGCAAAAGAGTTTTTAAAAAATCGTGAATAGATTCCTTTTCAAATACATCGATAATACGGGGCTCATCCTTTTTCGAGTTGTATTTGGATTTCTTATCGCCACAGAGGCCTTCGGGGCTATCCTTACCGGCTGGGTCCGACTCACTTTAGTGGAAACGCCTTTTACCTTCAATTTTATAGGCTTCGATTTTTTACAATATCTACAGGGACCCGGAATGTATTACTTCTTCGCGATCATAGGCATCTTCGGTATTTTTGTAATGCTTGGTTACAAATATCGCTTCAGCATGTTTGCTTTTGCGTTGATGTGGACGGCGGTGTATTTGATGCAAAAATCGAGCTACAACAATCATTATTATTTGATGTTGCTACTTTGCTGGATAATGGTATTCTTGCCGGCCAACAGATGGTTTTCTCTTGATGCCAGACAAAATCCCGCGATAAAAACCCCAGCCATGCCGCGGTGGGTTCTGTTGGTTTTGATTCTGCAAGTATGGATTGTATATACCTTTGCGTCGGTGGCCAAGTTTTATCCGGATTGGTTGGATGCTTCCATGGCCGCTCTTCTAATGCAGAGCAAAGCACACTATTGGCTTATTGGCGATTTCCTGCAATTGAAGTGGGTGCACTGGTGCATAGCCTATACCGGTATTTTGTTTGATTTGCTTATCGTTCCCTTAATGCTATGGAAACGCACACGAATGGTGGGATTTATAATCTCCGTATTCTTTCATCTTTTTAATTCCATAGTTTTTCAAATTGGAATCTTCCCATATATGTCCATCGCCTTTGCGTTTTTTTTCTTTTCTCCGGCAACTCTTCAGAAAAGATTCCTTCCGAAGAAAACATTATATACTGGAGATGAAGTAAGAGTTCCAAAAAACAAAAATATCCTCATCGGTCTGTTTTCAATTTACTTTTTGTTCCAATTGGGCCTGCCCTTACGGCATTGGTTTTTTAAGGACGATGTACTGTGGACCGAAGAAGGGCATCGACTCAGTTGGCGGATGATGTTGCGATCCAAGAGCGGCACTTTGGATGTTTATGTAATGGATAAAGCCACTGGGGAAAAGCACCGATACAACTTTTCGGAATTATTGGGCCTCAAACAACAAGCAGCCGTCTGGACCAAACCCGACCTGATGTGGCAGTTGGCACAAAAAATCCATAAGATTGAAAAGGAGAAAGGTCGCGATGTGGCGGTTTATATGGAATCTATGGTTAGCATAAACCATGGAGGCTATTACCGATTTATTGACCCAGAAGTAGATTTGGCCGCAGAAAAATGGCGTCCTTTTAAACACAGCGACTGGATTTTACCCTCCCCGAAAAATTTCAATAAAGAATCCCATTAAAAATCCATATAAGAACCGAACAAGTTGTGAAAACCTCTAGGGTCTTTTGTAACTTAGCCGCTTTAAATAATTTACACTCATGCTACAGGTATCTGAAATTCGCGAAAACAGGGATAAATACGTAAAAGCTCTTGCCAAAAGAGGTCTTGAGACCGCCTCGGTTCTGGACGAGATCTTAACGCTGGATGAAGAAAGACGCAGCTCGCAAGCTAAGTTGGATGAAGTTTTGGCGCAGAGCAATACTTACTCCAAGGAAATTGGGAAGCTTTTTCAAAGTGGAGAGATGCAAAAAGCCAATGAGCTCAAGGAAAAAACCGTAGAGTTAAAGGAAACTTCAAAGCAGCTTAATGACCAAATGGTAACGGCTGCGGAAAAATTACAGCAACTTCTATACACCATTCCAAATATTCCAAATGACTTGGTAGCAGCGGGAACGGATGAAACCGATAATGAGGAAGTCCACAAAGAAGGGGAGATACCAAAATTAGTGGAAAATGCTTTGCCACATTGGGAACTCGCCAAAAAATATGACTTAATCGATTTTGAGCTCGGGGTAAAAATAACCGGTGCCGGTTTTCCGGTGTATAAAGGAAAGGGCGCCAGATTGCAACGCGCGATGATTTCCTACTTTTTGGATAAAAATATATCTGCCGGATATACGGAATATCAGGTACCCCATTTGGTAAACGAAGCTTCAGGTATTGGCACAGGTCAACTTCCAGACAAGGAAGGACAGATGTACCATGTAGGAATTGACGACCTTTATTTAATTCCGACAGCCGAGGTGCCAATAACAAATATTTTTCGCGGCGATTTGCTGAACCAGGCCGATCTTCCCATAAAATGTACGGGATATACTCCTTGTTTTAGAAGGGAAGCCGGGAGCTATGGGGCACACGTTCGCGGGTTGAACCGTTTGCACCAATTTGATAAAGTAGAAATAGTTCGCATTGAACATCCCGATAATTCTTATGCCGCTTTAGACGGTATGGTAGAGCACGTAAAAGGAATCCTTCACGAGTTGAAATTGCCCTACCGAATCCTTCGACTTTGCGGAGGAGATTTGGGTTTTGCGGCAGCCATGACTTACGATTTTGAAGTGTTTTCAACGGCACAAGATCGTTGGTTGGAGATTTCTTCTGTTTCCAATTTTGAGACCTTTCAGGCCAATCGCTTAAAACTTCGGTTTAGAGATGCGGATGGGAAAAATAAATTGGCCCATACTTTAAATGGAAGTGCCTTGGCCTTGCCAAGAGTAATGGCGGGGATTCTTGAAAATTATCAAACTGAGGATGGTATCAAGATTCCCGAGGTTTTGGTGCCTTACTGTGGATTTGATTTTATAAAATGATATAAATTAATCACACGTGCACCGGGGATTTTTGGCTTCTGTGGCTTTTTTCCTGACTTCCAGATTGAACGTTCATCCCTCAAATTGAGTGGATCGTCCCCATATAACCAAAATATTTTAAGAAATATTTAAGAAATATTTCAGGGTTTATTTGTTATCCCGATAAATTTATCTCATATTTGGAGCCAAGGCTACACCCTCTTGTTTAAGAAACCTACTTTTAACTCTTATATAATGAACCAGATTCTGCCCCCCCCCCCCCGAAAGATAGAACTTGGTTTTGATTGGTTCGTTATGGGAATGTCCCAGCATTTGGCTACCGACGAATTTAGCTTTATTCCCACGAAAAGTGCCCTCGATTATATAGGAGACCCAAACCTATATGAGGATATAACCCGTAATTTGGTATGTACCGGCAGTACTCCGTTTGACAGTTATTATTCTGCGCCTTCCACCAATGAGCCCCACACTTTTCTCTCATCGTTTTCATCCAATTATCTCTTTGAAGAAATAGAAGGGAATCCCCAAGACCCATATCCCGGCGGCACGGGCACCTACCCATACGGCGGTACGTATAGGGTTGATCCTCCTATTGGGATAACATACAATTTAATGACTGGTGGCGGGGACAATATTCTTTTGGGCGATTCGGACCCTTTCAATTTACCTGCCGCCCAAAAGGTAACCGTATGGCCCAATGTGCCAACGGGGGCAGCCAATCCAACCTGGACGCTTTGGGCTGATAACGATAATTCCCTGAACAGTTGGTCTTCGAGCGGTAGAATATTGACTTTTCATTATATAAACAAAAACTTCAACTCCGTCATTGATTTTCAGTTCACCATTACCGATGAGTGCGGCAACCCACAATCTACACCGGTACGGTTTATTATTGTGGAAAATGGGGGGCGGCCGCAACCACCAGAGAATTTTGTAGTCTATCCCGTTCCCGCAAAGAATATAATTACTATCACGAATACCCAAACCGAAACCACCGCAATCGGTGCTGTGTTGTACGATATGTTTGGACAGGAAAAAACAACAACCCACACTGTGGGTAACAATTCAATAACACTTGACGTTTCCAATTTACCCGAAGGAATCTATATTTTGAAGGTTTTTGTTCAAGATGGAATGGAAATAACAAAACACATAAACATACAACGATAATTTTAAAACAGAAAAGATGAAAATTAACATGATATTAAAATCTTTCCTAATACTTACCATTTTATTATCTGGCTGCAACAAGGACGATAACAAAACGGAAGACCAAGGTTGTGGAAAGGAGGAAAATTATTTTGAGGCGGAATTTGATGGCGAAGTAATCGAACCAAGATGGATTACAGGGGGAGGCGTTAGTGCTTATACTTTATATGTAAATAGAAATAACGAAGATGTTAATGACTGGGAAATCTCCTTAACCTCCAATAATAGAATTTCTCTATATTTTTCATTAATGAATGTTGGCGAAACGGGCAATTATCCTATTGATGAGGCTTCATCCAATGGACTCCCCCCTATTCCTTTCAAGTATTCTAAAACATATGTTTATATTGAAAAAATCATAACTGATTCAACAGTTTATTATTTCAGTAAAGAAGAGTCAGGAAATATAAGTATAACTGAATATAATAGTGAGAAAGGTATCTTAGTTGGAACATTCAATTGTAATCTTTATAGTTCTGTTAACCCGGCAATAACAAAACCCATCACCGGGAAATTTAATATTAATCTTTCTACTCTTAATATTGACGAAAGACCTTGTTGGTTATAAAACTCCATATATAGGATGGATGTGTTATTCCACGGTCTATCTTCGTCATTTTAGGATTATTGTAAAGGGAGGAAAATCGTAGCCTAAAGAATACTTATGTATTTTATCCCGCACTTGCAAATAATTAACTTGCCCTTACTCATAGTCAAACCGAAACCACCGCAATCGGTGCCGTGTTGTACGATATGTTTGGACAGGAAAAAACAACAACCCACACTGTGGGTAACAATTCAATAACACTTGACGTTTCCAATTTACCCGAAGGAATCTATATTTTGAAGATTTTTGTTCAAGATGGAATGGAAATAATAAAACACATAAGTATCGAAAGATAATTTTTAAAAGGAATAAAAGAATGAAGAAATGAAGAAAAAGATGATAATAAAACTGTTTGTAATAGTGGCTTTGATGGCAATGGGCTGCAACAGGGACGATGATAACAAGGGTGATCAAGGTTGCCTTAAGGAGGAAAATTATTTTGACTTAAAAATGGAAGAGAAAACATTTGAACCTTATTTTCTTGTTGCGGGAGGATTGAGTTTTTATACACTTAATGTGACTAGATGTTCCCGAAGTTCAAATGATTGGGCCATATCGATCAATACAAAAGAAAATATCTCTGTATATATATATATTAAGGATGTTAGCCAGCCGGGCAATTACCCAATTTTCGCAGGAAACAATGACCATGTTCCGGCAATTTGTTCTGAAAAGATGTCATTATACATATTTGATGAGATTTCGAATGCCTATACGTACATTAGTGATGGAACAGGAGAATTAACATTTACGAAAACGGATAGAGACATTGGTCTATTTGTAGGAACTTTTCAATGTGAAGTAACTAATGTTCAATATCCTAATATTAGAAAAACGGTTTCGGGAAATTTTAGCGTAAATAAATCTACGTTAAATAATTTTGAAAGACCTTGCTGGCTGTAATTATGGGAAGAAAAATTATAATAAAATTGTTTGTTATATGCGCTTTGCTATCAATGGGCTGCAACAGGGACGATGATAACAAGGGTGATCAAGGTTGCCTTAAGGAGGAGAACTTTTTTGAGGCAGAATTTGATAGTGAGATTATAGAACCGCATTATGCCCAAGGTGGAGGATTTGGTTTGTACACGTTAAATTTTCAAAGATGTGCTTCCGATGATGATAATTGGAATTTATCAATTAATACTGATTATAATATAAGTTTATTCATTTATTTAATAGGTGTAAATAATACCGGAATTTATACTATTAATTCTGGTGATCCAAATCATGTTGCAATTGCATGTTTTGAATCAACAGCAATATATCTTTTGGATGAAACGACCTATACCTTTTCGTTCATAAGCTCATCTAATGGAACAATTGAAATTACAGAGTATGACAGTGGCCACGGGATATTAGTGGGAACATTTAATTGCGAGATGGTAAGCACCGCCGACCCCTCTATAAAAAAGACCATAACGGGGGAGTTCAATCTCAATAAAACTACATTGGACAATACCAAAAGACCTTGCTGGTTGTAATTATGGGAAGAAAAATAGACGATTTTAAAAAAAGAGAAAATTGTAGGATATTGAAAACGGTTCTCCTTACAGGTCCAGGGATTTCAATAGCCACGAATACATGAATGGTTTAAAAAGATATTCGTGCATTCGTGGTTGATTTATTTATCAGGAAATTATTTAACCGTTTTCTAACCCTGCATTATTGCATTCGTCGTTTCATTTTCAACGTAAAAATTATTCTTTTCTATACTTTTGTCAGGACCTGAAGGGCACCTAATTCTTTGGGCTTATATAAATCGGGATAGGACTTGACGCTTTTCAAAAAACTCTTTAAACAAACGTTCATTTATGGACTGGCCACAGTTTTGCCACGAGTGCTTTCAGTTATATTGGTCCCACTGTATGTAGAGGTTTTATTGCCGGAGGAATACGGTGTCTATGCCACCGTGATGGCCTTTCTTATTTTAGGGAATGTACTGCTGTCCTACGGCATGGAAACTGCCTTCTTTCGCTTTGTGACCAAGGATGTGTCCCAAAAAAAAATAGTGCAGTCCACCTCCCTCACATCCCTAACTATTTCATCTCTTGTTTTTTTAGCGATAAGTCTACTTTTTCGAAATCAAATAGCAGCGATCTCAGATTTTAAAACTGAATATGTTACTTACGGTTTATGGATTTTGGCATTAGATGCCTTAGTGGTATTGCCTTTTGTTTGGTTTCGCGCCAATGAAAAACCCATGCGCTATGCTTCAATCAAGATTTTAAATGTAGTTATAAACTTAGGGTTGAATTTATTCTTCTTCCTGGTATTGCCCAAATGGGCAGAAACCAGCGTCTTTTGGCAAAACCTTTGGCATGCAGACAATAAAGTAGCCTATGTTTTTATCGCCAATTTGATTGCCAGTGCCATTACATTAGTCATATTGCTTCCTGTTTACATAAAGATTGGGTTTGGCTTCAACAAGACTATCTGGAAACAGATGATTAAATACGCCCTACCTGTGCTCGTGGCAGGAATAGCATTCAGCGTAAACGAAGCCTTCGACCGTATTTTACTCAAATATCTTTTACCGGAAAATATTGCCGAAGTTGAAGTAGGGCTTTACGCGGCGTGCTATAAACTAGGAATGTTTATGACCATTTTTGTAATGGCGTTTAGATTGGGAATTGAGCCTTTCTTCTTTAATCATTCCAGCAGTAAAAACGCTAAAAACACCTATGCGGCCATCACAAAGTATTTTACGCTTTTCGGCTGTCTTATCCTTTTGGTGGTGGTGGTTTATATTGATATTTTTAAACGAATCTTAATTCCAAATAGCCAGTATTGGGAGGCTTTAAAAATTGTGCCTTTGATTCTTTTGGCAAACTTATTCCTGGGAATTTATCACAATCTTTCCGTGTGGTATAAAATCACTGATCGCACAAAATTTGGTGCCTACATCTCGGTTTTTGCAGCCGTGGTCACTTTAGGGTTAAACTTCTTATTGATCCCTTACATCAGCTATATGGGCTCGGCAATCGCAACTCTGGCAGCTTATGGTAGTATGATGGTGCTTTCGTACCTTTATGGCCGCAAATATTACAACGTGCCCTATGAAGTGAAAAGACTAAGTGCTTATTTGATTATGGCCATAGCGTTTTCGGCGATTTCCTTTTATCTCTTCAAGGGGAATATTTGGATAGGAAGTGGATTGTTGTTGATTTTTGCGACAACTTTATTTTATTCGGAAAAAGAAGAATTTTTAAAGATTATAAGAAAATAAATATCCAACTTTTCAAAAGAAAATATGGAATTACAAATAAAAGATATGAATTCAAGTGATGAAATACCAGCCCCTGTGGGCGTGAGAATTATCAACAAATCCAATTACCCTTTACCCTCCTACCAGACTCTTGCTTCTGCGGGGATGGATCTTCGGGCGTTTGTGGAGGAAGCGTCCACCTTGAAACCTTTGGAACGCACCATAGTAAAAACGGGTCTTTTTATAGAATTGCCTCTTGGGTACGAAGCTCAAGTTCGTCCGCGAAGTGGCTTGGCGGCCAAAAAAGGAATTACCGTTTTGAATTCCCCTGGAACTATTGATGCCGATTACCGAGGCGAAATTGGGGTGATCTTGGTAAATCTTTCCAACGACAACTTTACCATAGAGCCTGGAGAGCGCATAGCACAATTGGTAATTGCAAAACACGAGCGCGCGGTATGGGAACAGGTAGATGAATTAAATGAAACCTCTCGCGGCGCGGGTGGGTTCGGAAGTACCGGTGCAAAATAAGTTGATGAGCAGGTATTTTCAAAAAACAAAATATTAAAACATGAAAATTATAGTCCCAATGGCAGGCCGCGGAAGCCGTCTTCGCCCCCATACACTTACAGTTCCAAAACCTTTGATTCCCGTGGCGGGAAAACCGATCGTCCATCGTTTGGTGGAGGACATTGCGGGAGTTTTGAATGAGAAAATTGAGGAAATCGCTTTTATTTTGGGCGATCCTGCTTTTTTCGGCGATGATGTGGTTGCAAGCCTAAAAAGTCTAGCGATAAGTTTAGGAGCAAAGCCGACTATTTATCGCCAACTCGACCCGAAAGGTACCGGCCACGCCATTATGTGCGCCAAAGATTCACTTTCAGGGCCAGCGGTAGTAGCTTATGCAGATACTTTAATTCGCGCTGATTTTGATTTGGACAAGGAGGCAGATGCCGTTATTTGGACAAAAAAGGTCAAAAATCCCGAGGCCTACGGCGTCGTAAATCTCAACGAGAAACAAGAAATTATCGAATTGGTCGAGAAGCCAAAAGAATATGTTAGCGACCAAGCCGTTATAGGTATTTACTATTTTAAAGATATAGGCCAATTAAAAAACGAATTGCAGTACGTATTGGACAACAACATCATCAACGGAGGCGAGTATCAGATAAATGACGGCATCAAAAGAATGATGGCGGCAGGAAAGGTCTTTAAGACTGGAACGGTCGATGAGTGGATGGACTGTGGAAACAAGGACGTGACCGTGGAAACCAATCGGAAAATGCTTGGGTTTTTACAACAAGCCAATGAAAAGCTGATTGCTAACGATGTGGTGACCGAAAATTCACAGATAATCGAGCCCTGCTTTATAGGAGAAGGAGTAATAATAAAAGACAGTCAAATTGGCCCATACACCTCCATTGGAAAGGGAACAAAAATTGAAAATAGCACTGTAAAAAACAGTATTATCCAAACAAACGCACAGATCAGAAACGCCGATTTGGACAACGCTATGATTGGCAATTATGCTATTTTTGATGGGAAATTTACCAATGTGAGTATCGGCGATTATTCCGAACTGAAATAAATTTTCTGCACAAGCTGAAATTATAAGATTTGAAACTGACAACTACATCCATTTTATTGATATTCTTCGGGATTATTTTATTCCCAAGGGAAATCCATTCCCAAGAGAAGGAAACCGATTCCATCGAAAATCCCACGGATGGCTTGGGCGATGTGACCGATGCTTTTCAGGAGTATTTTTTTGAAGGATTGAAGCAAAAAGCCATAGAGAATTATGAATTGGCACTCAATGCCCATTCCAACGCCTTAAAAGCTACCAAAAGCGAAGAGAATAAAGCTGCGGTGTATTTTGAGATGGGCAAAAACTATATGGCCCTAAAAAACTACAGGGAAGCGGAAGAAAATTTCACAAAAGTACTGAAGAGCCAAGGCGACCGTTTGGATGTTCTTGAGCGTCTCTACGATTTGTATTATCAACAAAGTGATTACGAGAAGGCCATTCCCCTAGTGAAAAAACTGATTCCCTTTGACTCGGACTATAAAGAAGACCTGGCAAATCTCTACACCCGCACAGGTCAATACCAACAAGCACTGGAACAACTGGATGAGCTCGATCAAATTTGGGGTGAAAGCGATGTTCGAAATGCCTTGAGATCCGAAATTTATCGCGCCACGGGAGACACTAAGGGCGCAATAAGCAATTTAGAACAAAAAATAGACAGCAATCCAAAAAACGAAAGGGAACACCTCAATCTTATATTTCTTTACAGCGATCAAGGCAATACAGAAAAAGCATTTACAGCGGCTAAAAATCTGCTAAAAACCAATCCAAATTCGGAGTTGGTACATCTGGCGCTTTATAAGTTTTATTTGGATGCCGGCGAGTACGACGAGTCGATGAAGTCCATGAAAATAGTCTTCGCCTCCAATCAAGTGGATAAGGAAACCAAATACCGCGTTTTGGGAGATTTTATTCAATTCGTAAATCAGAATCCAAAGTTCGAACCGGATTTGGAAGATGTGGTAAGTCTTTTTTCTGAAGAAAATGGGGGGAAAGTTTATGAGAAACTGGGGGATTATTTCGTGCAAAAATCCAAAAAAGAAGAGGCTCTTCACTATTACGAAATAGGAATTGGGCTCACTCCTGACAATTACAATCTGCTGAAAAACACTTTATTATTGCAATTGGATTTTAAGAAGAATCTTGAGGCTGCCAACCTCAGCGCCAAGGGATTGGAGATATTTCCTGCCCAGGCCCTGCTTTATTTATTGAACGGAGTGGCCAACAACCAACTTCAAAAATCGGATTTGGCAATAGATAGTTTAGAAAGCGGACTGGATTTTGTGTTGGATGACCCACAAATGGAACGGGATTTTTACCATCAGCTAAACCTAGCCTATACGGCAAAAGGCAATTCGAAAAAAGCAAAAGCCTATGCTGATAAGGCAAGCCAAATTCCCTTGTCAAATTAATCCTATGAAGTACAGCCCAATATTTCTTATAGCCGTTTTGTTTCTGGTTTCCTGTGGAGGAACCAAAGGCGTGACGAAAATTGAAAATCTTTCAACCAAGGAAGTTATCGCTTCCCATCAAGCAGCCTTTCCACAGTTTAAGACTTTAGCGGGGAGAGTGCAATTGGTGTATGAAACTGAAGAAAAAATGCAGAGCATTACCGTCAGTATTCGGATGGACAAAGACGAGGTTATATGGATAAAAGCATCCATCCTTGGAATTACTATAGCCAAAGTCTTGATTACCCCGACGCATGTGAGTTATTATGAAACTATTGGAAGATCTTATTTTGAAGGCGATTTCACCTTGCTGGGGGAATGGCTGGGAACACCCATAAACTTCCAACAAACACAGAATCTATTACTGGGACAGTCCATTTTTAATATGAAAGCTTCAGAATACAATTCAGAAATATTTCAACAGAAATTTAAAATTCAACCTAACAAACAAGCAAAAAACTTCGTACACTCGCTATTGCTAAATTCCGATAACTTCAAAGTTGCCTCAGAAACCTTAGCGCAACCGGATGAAGACCGTTTATTAAACATTCGTTACGGGGATTATCAAAAGATAGAGGGTCAATTTTTTCCCACCAGCATTGTTATTTTCACTAATGAAGGACAGTCACAGACCAAAATCGATATGAATTATAGGAAAATTGATTTAAACGTCGATGTTGGTTTTCCGTTTGAAATTCCTAGTGGTTATAAACAAATCGAACTTTAATTGAATGGGAAAAATACGCCTATATCTGATTTTTTTCATCGGTTTAATCGCCGTCTCTTCCTCCTATGCACAAGTTGACAACCAAAAGGAACTCGAGGAAAAACGGAAGGCTATTTTAGAAGAAATAAAGCAAATAAATTCCCTTTTGTTCAAAACAAAGAAGGAAGAAAAGTCTGTTCTTTCCCAGGTAGAGGATATCAACCAAAGAATTAAAGCTTCCGAGAATTTAATTAGGGTGACCAATCAACAAGCCAATTTGCTAACACGGAATATCAATAGCAATATGGACAAAATTGGGGCGCTTCGCGAGGAATTGAAGCTGATGAAGGCTGATTACGCCGCCATGGTCCAAAAATCGTATAAGAGCAAAAGCCAGCAGAGTCGAATTATGTTTTTGCTTTCTTCCGAAAATTTTTTACAAGCCTATAAACGGGTTCAATATATGAAGCAGTATGCCGCCTTCAGAAAAAAACAAGGCGAGGGGATTAGAACAAAGACGGAAGAACTTCAAAAGCTCAACGCCGATTTAATAGAGCAGAAAAAAACCAAACAAAAGCTAATTGCTGAAAATGAGGTCGCGAAAAATCGGTTGACAGACGAGCGCAAGTCGCAACAAGCATTAGTAGCCACTTTAAAACAGGACGAGAGCAAATACACTTCACAAATAAGAAAAAAGCAGCAAGAAGCCGATAAAATCGATAGGGAAATAGATGCTCTGATTAGAGCTGCAATCGAGGAAGCCAACAGATTAGCCAAGGCTTCCAATAAGGTAGCTAGCAAGCCTGAATCTTCCGGCGCTTTTGCAATGACAGCCGAAGACAAAGCTTTGGCTGCGAACTTTGTGAGCAACAAGGGAAAACTACCTTGGCCAGTAGAAAAGGGTATGGTGATAAAAAGTTTTGGGACGCACCAGCACCCACAATTTCCAAACGTAACCACCAACAGTAGTGGAGTGGAAATTGCGACCGAGGACAACGCTCCGGTAAGAGCAATTTTTGAAGGGCAAGTGATGTCCATCCAAGTAATAAAAGGAGCCAACAAAGTAGTTTTTATACAGCACGGAGATTATATCTCGGTATATAGCAACCTCGCCACGGTATCGGTTAAAAAGGGCGATAAGGTTGCCACCAAACAAACAATAGGCACCGTAGCCAAAAGCACTACGGAAGGTAGAACAGTTTTAAAATTCTATATTTATCAAAACAAGACGAAGATAAATCCGGCTAACTGGATTTATAGAATGTAAGAAGGGAGCCGAAATGGCTCCCTATTATATTCAATTTAAATCTGACCCCGAATTACTTTATTACCAATTTCTTGGTTTCAACTTGGGTTCCAGCTTTAATAGTCACAAAATAGATTCCTGTAGCATATCCTGAAACATCGAGCCTTCCTGAGGTTTTTCCACCCAGTTCGCTTTCAGAAATCTGTTGCAAGCGTTGCCCAAGACTGTTAACTATAGAGATAGAAACATTGTCCTGTACATTTTTCCAAGATACAAATACCTCGTTACTGGTTGGGTTTGGATACATTGAAAACTGGGTAGCTGGTTTATTTGAAATTCCCAATTCCCCTGAGATTCTTATATTATCTATAAAAGTACCATTTCCATAACCTGTAATGTTTACAAAGCTCAACTGAATGTTTTCCCCAAGGAAGGCACCCAAATCAATAGTTTCCGTACGCCAATGATTTGCTGAAGTTGGCTGCCAGTTACTGGTCATAAAGCCTGAAACTGTGGAAAGTGTCATTCCATCCTTATAGTAAATCTGCGAAAACGTAGCCCCGCAATCCGTAGAGATATCAACCCGGAGGGCATCCGAGAAACTTGTGGAATATTGAGCTTTCGCCAAGTCAAATTCCAAAGTCGCTGAGACAGCATTCGTAAGGTTCACATACAGGGTTTGTAGATAATCTTCCTGCCCGTTTGCATTATATACATAATTGTTGACATAAGCTGTTAAGGTCGGTGACCCATCACTGCCAACAACATTGGATCGCGGCACCCAGGTTTCTGAATTATCGGGATTAATAATGGTCCATCCCGGAGGCGGCATTCCATTGGTATCAAAACCTTCCTCATAATCCAAGGGTTCAGAATCTGTGGCGGCAAAGAAAGTCATGGAATCAGTATCATTGTTTGGGTTTTCATCCCCTACCAAATTCACCGAAAGAGTAAGCGTATAAGTTCCCGATGAAGAAATCACCAAAGGAGTGGTGAAATCATACACTGCTTGTTGGCCCGAGGCTATGGTTCCTGTAAAGGTCTCTGTTACCGCTGGTTCGCTGTCCAACTGATAACTTACTTCAAAATTGCTTTGCGAATTTATCCCCGTATTTCTCACCAAAGCAGAAACTATGGCGGGACCTGGATTACAAACTTTATTGAAATCGCTTGGATCGTTGTTGGTCTCTATGGCAACATCGTTGGTAAGAGAGCAATTGAGCAGGCCACCTCCGTAATAAACGGCTATACTTCTTCTTCCTTCCCAATTGAGCGTGGTGTTTTTAGCCACGGCCGCATACCACATTGGGTCGTTAGAATTCGGAATAGGAACTGTTACGCTGTTGGTTGTAGAAGTTCCCGCTACTTCCATATACTTACTTCCCAATATATAAAGATCATAGGAGTTAGCCCCTGAAACCGCTGGCCAGGAAAACGTAGCCTGCGTAGGGCATACTTGGGTAAGCTGCACGTTTGTCACCAAAGGGGCGATGCTAAATGGCGCATCGCTCACATCTTGGGAGGAACCATTGGAAACGCGGATCAAAGTCTGTCCATTGACGGTATTAGGCACCTGCCAAGCATAATTGGTTGTGCTGCTTGAAACAGTTGTAATTGGGTTCCAGCTCGAGCCGTTGTTTGTGGAATATTCCAAGACAAAACTACCGGTAGTATTTACCGGAACGGCGTCCCAGTGAATGGATTCGGTTTCATTGGGCACAAAACTTTCCCCTCCGTTTGGATAGGTAACAGTAATATTGTCTGATATTATTTCATATACCACGAAATACTCCTGAGGACCCATCGGCACGTTGAAGCCGGTTATATTGATGTTATAATTCCCTGAAACTGGGTTGTCGATCAACACTTGCTCCATATTGTTAAGGTGGTCAGGGCCGCGGGTAGCGGGCAAATCCAATTTTGTCGGATCGGGTGTGTGGTCCAAAACCCAAGGCAAGTGCGTAGCACTCGAGGGATCTGTAACCAAAAGGTCCAAGTCGTTTACCAATGCTGGATTAGCCCCTGGAGAAGCCGGTTTATCGCTCCAATAAACCATAAACCTTACTTGTTTGGTTCCCGATGGCACATTGATGCTATGATTGTTTGAGGCCCCTTGGGCAACAGTACTTGAAAGAAATCTATTGTCTTCAATAAGTTTTGCCGCACGAAGACCATTTACGATTCCCCATCCAAATTTAAAATCCGGGCCTACATTTCCCGCGTCATTGGCTGTGTTGAGGAGAGTTGCCTTAATCAGGGCCGATGGAGGTAATACGCCCCCATTTTTCTCGGCATACGCTTGATAAAGTTGAGCCGAAACCCCAGCGATACCGGGAGATGCTCCGGAAGTACCTCCAAAAGTTTGGTAAGTATTGTTTTCGTTGGTAGAAATTTGGTTTTGACCGTTGGCAGTAATATCAGGTTTGATCCTACCATCGTGTGCTGGTCCACGGCTACTTGATGTTACAAGAGAACCATCAAAGTACACGTTGGCGGTTGCAATAACATTTTTTCCTTGCTTGTGTCCGCCCGTAATATTTCCCCATTGATTGCCCGCACCGTATCCACAGTTGTTTCCATTTGAATTTCCAGCTGAAAAAGTGTGCTGCAAATTTGGAATAGTATAAACTTGGTTGTCAACCGTTTGGGTAATCGTAGTATAGCCATCGTTACAGCCATTGCTATAGGAAGAATTGGTTATAACAGCAGTACCGCTATTGATAAGGGAAAGAGTTGCGGAATCCAGGAAATTGGATTCGTAGTTAGTAACATAAAGCAAGGAACCCGCAGCCATTCCGCGGTTGGAGGGATTTAAATTTCCCGCACCGGACATGATCCCTGAAACTCCATCCCCATGGGATTGGTTGGTACCACTAGCGAGGGAATTATCTAGTCGCCCCTGAAAATCGATATGCGGCCCTACGATGCCATCATCTCTACAAACTACCCCAATGTCCAATCCGGTATAGTTCCGTCCTGCGGAGGTTTGGGTATCCAAGCTATTGGCGCGGTGCAAGCTACGGCCGCGCGTATCATCAGGAACCGAGGGTGCTACGATGAGCTCTACCCATTTCACAAAAGAAATATTGGAAAGGTCCTCCAAACAGTTGTTGGGTATGGATAAATCGATATTGTTGGAACCTTTATACTGATGTTTTACAGCTATCTGTCTTTCTTTCAATTGTTGAATCACATATTCAGCAGTCACGTGATTGTGGAACTGGAGGGTGACCAAAATATTTTCGCCGTCTCTGGCCCAATATTCATAATCCCCATTCTTTAAATCATTAGCAAGTTTTGCACGTCCGTCAACGGGAACGATACTGCGGACTCCGTTGTTCCTCAAAAGATTAATCGAAGTGTTCTTTGGAAAATAAAACAAGTAGGTTTGATGCGGAATGTATTGCAACAATTCCATTTTGTTTTGTTTGAATAAATCTTGAGTTTGTTGGGTGGGGGTTTCATAAAACTGGACCCAGCCCACATAGCCATTGGCCATTCTCGCGGATTCCGGCATCTGTTGCCATTGAAAAGAGCCAATATTCTCGGGCATTTCAAAGGTTTCTCCCTGAAACTGGATATTATTCGGAGTTTGGGAGAAGGTCATTGAAAAAACCATCACAAGGATTAAAGTAGAAACTCCTTTGAGCTTCCGGAAAGTAATTTTTTTCATGGAAATTTTTCTAAAAAAGGATTAAACACGATAGTAATGAAGTAATAACTCCCAAATATATTTATTTGAATCCACAAAAGAACTATTCCGATTTAATAATGAAGGAATTTAACATCCTTTCCTATAACGGAATAGGCTATGGATAGAAGTAATTTTTCAATAGATGATAAATACTTCCCAGAAAAAATCAGTTTTAATATCCCATTTTTTCACGAACCCTTTTCAAGACCTCATCAGCTACTTTTCGGGCCTTTTCCGCACCGGCAGCCAAGGCGGCATCTATTTCGGATAGGTTATTCATAAAGTATTTATACCGGGAACGTTCCTCGGAGAATTTATCGACCAACAACTGGTACAATGCTTGTTTGGCATGGCCATAGCCGTAATTTCCACCTTCGTAGTTTTTTCGCATTTGGACCACTTCTTCTTTTGAAGCCAATAATCTATAAATACCAAAAACATTGCAGGTGTCCGGATCTTTTGGATTTTCCAAGGGCGTGCTATCGGTTTCAATGGCCATTATCTGTTTGCGAAGCGGCTTGTCGTCCAAAAAAATATTGATGATATTACCTTTGGACTTACTCATTTTGGCACCGTCCGTACCTGGGACGTACATGGTTTCTTCTTGGACTTTTCCAGTGGGAAGTACAAAGGTTTCGCCCATTTGATTGTGAAATCGGGAAGCTACATCGCGCGTTATTTCAATATGCTGCATTTGATCCTTCCCTACCGGAACAATTTCGGCATCGTATAAAAGAATGTCGGCCGCCATTAGCATGGGATACGTAAAAAGCCCCGCATTCACGTCTTCCAAACGGTCTGCCTTATCCTTAAAAGAGTGTGCCAACGTCAAACGCTGAAAGGGGAAAAAGCAACTTAAATACCAAGAAAGTTCGGTGGTTTGTGGCACATCGCTTTGACGGTAAAACACCACTCGGTCAATATCCAATCCGAAAGCCAGCCAAGTAGCAGCGGCACTATAGGTATTTGTGCGGAGGGTTTCCGCATTTTTAATTTGCGTTAAAGAATGCATGTCCGCAATAAAAAGGAAGGAATCATTCTTGGGGTCGTTGGCCATCTCAATAGCTGGGATAATTGCCCCCAAAAGATTTCCCAAATGCGGAGTGCCTGTGCTTTGTATTCCTGTAAGTATTCGTGCCATAATTCATCCCAGTTGGAATTGGGACCGATTTAATTAATATTCCATATTTTTAACAAAGGTACTTTTTTAGATTTATTCACGTCGATCAAATCGTTACTTTTGAAAACCGATGAAAGTACTTCAATATATTTTTTCTTCCCTCTACCGCATCTGGTTCTATGTGGTAATAACTGCGGTGACCATCGTTTTGTTTCCCTTTCTCTTTATCAGTATTCTGAAACATTCGTGGTATCCATTTTTTTTCAAGGTGGCCAGGGTGTGGGCCGGAGCGATAATATATGGCATTGGGTGTTATCCTGTTATTAAACGGGAAATTGAATACCAAAAGGGAGTCAGCTATATGTTTGTGGCCAATCACACTTCAATGACAGATATCATGCTGATGTTCTATTCGACAAAAAGTCCATTTGTTTTTGTGGGAAAGAAAGAATTGGCAAAGTTTCCTTTGTTTGGCTATATCTATAAACGCACTTGTATTTTGGTGGACCGCACCAATACAAAAAGCCGGGTGGAGGCTTTTAGACGGGCCGAGAGCCGCTTGAATGAAGGTTTGAGCATCTGTATCTTTCCAGAGGGCGGGGTGCCCAAAAGTCTTGATATAATTTTGGATGAATTTAAGGACGGCGCCTTTCGATTGGCGATTGAACATCAAATCCCTATTGCGCCGATGACCTTTCACGACAACAAAAAACGCTTTCCCTATGCCATGTTCAAAGGTGGTCCAGGAAAGATGCGGGTTAAAATCCATCAGCTCATTCCCACTTCCGGATTGAAATTGGAAGATAGGAAGAAACTAAAAGAACAGACGCGGGAGGTGATTTTGAACGAACTGATGAGATGTGAGACATGAGATGTGAGACATGAGATGTGAGACATGAGATGTGAGACGTGAGATGTGAGATGTGAGGCGTGAGATGGGAGACTTGCTTTGTTTGACAAAAACCAATGCTAAAATCCATAGAAGGGTCTCTCCATAGAAATAAAACAGGGACAATGATATGGATTTGGCTAAAGCCAAGAACTGGTTTTTCTCATTTTCCGGAGCTAAAGCTCGGGGGTATTCAAAAAAATAACCTTGAATAACCACGGGGCTTTAGCCCGTGGTAAAAAGGTGGGGGAGTCTTTCGAAATTAGACCTGGCTTTTGGAAAGTAGGACGCCGTTAATAATTGTAAGGCCATTGAACATTGAAAAGCCTTATAATGTTCAAACAAGCAACCTCCAAAACAAAAGACCGTTCTATGGCCAGAACAGTCTTTCGTTTTTGTTTGATATAAATATCAAACGCATTCAACTAAAAACTAACTTAAAACTTAAAGCTTAACCCGCTATAAACTCCCAAATAATAGGGTTTAAAGTTTACGGATGAATCGGTATAGGTATTGAGCTGATATTTAAACATGGGCTCAATATTAAAAGTGAATTTCTTTGATATTTTATAATCCAGGCCCAAGCCAATATTGGTTGAAAAACTTACGCTGGAAAGATTATTCGCTTCCCCCAGAACACTGCTGAAATCATTGGACTTTACTGAAACTTCATTGTTGCCCAACAACAAAGTGCTCACCCCTCCAATGAGGTTTACACCAAGCTTGGTATCCAATAAGGCGTATTTAAGTTCCAAAGGAATTTCATAATAATTTATATTCTGTATCAACCTTGCGTCGGCATCGGTTGATTTTAAAGTAATATCACCAAAACCATTGCTCGGATAACCACTCGGTCCTATCGATCCTTTATCAATGGCTGTAACAACAATATCTCCCGAACCGTAATTTATGGAGCGCAACGCCATAGATACCGGACCAGTGCCAATCGCAATATCTGAAGTGCTATAGCTGAGGTCCACATTATTCAACCCCGTACGAAGGCTTAATCGATTGTTTAATGCATAGCTTACTTGCACGCCATAACTCATGTTGACATCGCCCTTTTGGGGATTATTGTCAAAACTAGGGTCTATGGACGACCCATTCCCAAAGCTGCTATAGTAAACAGGAGCTATATTTGGAGCAACGGCCCAACGTTGTTCAGGCTTTTCCTTTTGGGTTTTGGTCGTGGCAATGGCCTCCTTTTGCTCTTCAATGGCATCGAGAATTGATTTTTTGTTGTTTGACTCCTGCGCTATTTCCACATCAGATTTCGCGGCGTCTTTTTTATGCTGTTCAGTTACAGCAACAGCATCTTCTTTGTTTTGTTTGAAAGCATCTTTATTTTCCTCTATTCCCATTCCCTTCTCTAGCTTTCCTTTCTGAAACTCCTCGCTTTTTTCCTTGGAATCTGTTGTCGTGGTTACAGCTTCCTTTCCCTTATCTTTTTTGAAATCACCTTTGTACAAATCATCTTTTGGTTCCAAAGCGGATTTCTTTGTATCGGCAGATTCCCTTTGGATATTTTGGGAAGCAATTGGAGTTTTAATAGATTTTTTTGAAGGTTGCAATCCTTCATCTTTGTCTATTGAACCATCTGCTGAAGTGTCCAGATCTTCGGTGGATTCTTCTGAAGCAATTTGGACCTCGTCCTTTTTTTCATCAATCCCAGAAACTTTCTGCTGTTGTTCCTTTTTGGTGCTTCTTACATTTTCGTGGGTAATTGCCGGAGTTGTGGCCTCGAAAGGTTCGAAAACCCAATTGCCCACTGTGAGCAATAGGGCCAGCAAAGCTGCAACACCGCCATACTTTATCCACAAGGGAATTACCTTGCGGTCTTTCTTCTCTTTTTTAAGCTCTGCTTGGATATTATCCCAAACATGCGGAGAAGGAGAGACTTCAAAATCCTTGAGCCTTTCGGTAAAAAGTTTGTCTATGTTTTTCTTTTCTTTCATATTGTTCCCAATATGGAGGGAATCCTTTTTTAAAACTTTTTCAGAGCAAAAAATTATGCTCTGAAAATATAAATACAAATAATGCTTTAAGTGTTATGTTCTGCATTATAAGCTTCTACCTTATTTTTCAAAATCGTTCTTGCTCTTGCCAGATTTGATTTAGACGTACCATCGCTGATTCCTAACATTTCGGCTATTTCTTTGTGTTGATAGCCATCCAGGACGTACATACTAAATACCAATCGATATTTGTTGGGCAATTCCTGTACGATCTTCAGCAGAAAATCCAAGGGAACATTGTCGCCCTCAATTTCTGTATCGTCCTCCTCGTCTTTAATCTGCCCTTCGTCAACAATTTCAAAAGTGCGTTGCTTCCGATACTTTTGGAGGACGGTATTGACGGTAACCCGTTTCATCCACCCTTCAAAAGAGCCTTTGCCCTCATACTGCCCAATTTTTTTAAAAATTGTTATAAAAGCATCCTGCAAATTGTCTTCCGCCTCAGCGTAATTTGGCGAATACCGCAGACAGATGGCAAAAAGGACTCCGCTGTACCGCTTGTACAATTCGCCCTGTGCCTGTGCTTTCTGCTTTTTGCATTGTATGATGAGCTCGTCTAAAGTCAACTGTAGTGCCGTGAATTATTTTTCGTTGTAATTACCTCTACTACTTTGTTTTAGAGGGCAACCGTAATAATCAAGGTTCCTACAAACTGTAGATACCGCAGCATCAAAAGGGTTGCGTAGCCATACAAGAAATTACTAACCGATTGCTGCGATGGCGTCCTTGATTTTCTTTTCCAGTTCTTCCATAAGCTCGGGATTGTCTTCCAGAAGATTTTTTACAGCGTCGCGTCCTTGGCCAAGTTTGGTTTCGTCATAACTGAACCAGGAGCCGGCCTTTTTGATTATCTCAAAATCCACTCCTAGGTCTATGATTTCCCCAACCTTGGAAATTCCCGTACCGTACATTATATCGAATTCCGCCTGTTTGAAGGGAGGCGCGACTTTGTTTTTAACCACTTTCACTCGGGTTTTATTACCTGTGGCATTGCTTTCGTTGTCTTTTATCTGGGTGGAACGGCGAATATCCAAGCGCACAGAGGCGTAGAACTTCAGGGCGTTTCCACCTGTTGTGGTTTCTGGGTTTCCGAACATTACACCGATTTTCTCCCGCAATTGGTTAATAAAGATAACCGTACATTTTGTTTTACTTATGGATCCGGTAAGTTTACGTAGAGCTTGGCTCATCAAACGGGCATGAAGTCCCATTTTGCTGTCGCCCATTTCGCCCTCTATTTCACTTTTTGGCGTCAATGCCGCCACAGAGTCAATGACCACAATATCGATAGCCCCACTGCGAATTAGGTTATCGGCAATCTCCAAAGCTTGTTCCCCATTATCAGGTTGTGAGATAATCAGATTTTCGATATCTATGCCCAATTTTTCGGCATAGGTTCGGTCAAAGGCGTGCTCGGCATCAATAAATGCGGCTATCCCTCCCTTTTTTTGCGCCTCTGCGATAGCGTGAAGCGTTAAAGTTGTTTTCCCGGATGATTCCGGGCCGTAAATTTCAACAACTCTTCCCCGAGGGTATCCACCTACCCCAAGGGCTATGTCCAGTCCTAAGGATCCAGTGGGAATTACCTCCACATCCTCTATGGCCTTATCGCCCATTTTCATTACGGTTCCCTTGCCATAGGTCTTATCCAGTTTATCAAGGGTTAGCTTTAAAGCTTTTAATTTAGCGTCTTTTTCAGTGCTCATTTTCAATTCTTTTTAATGGAAATTAATATCATCCCGCCAAAAAAAGATGGGGAATGACAAGTATGCTAAGATAGTATTTCTTTGGTCTTGCCGCAAAAGTAAAATGTGGGGAAAAAGATTTTTGTCAACAAAAAGAGAAGGGTTGAAAATGGGACTATTGGAATCACAGCCAGTCCCGAGATCTTATCGGGAACGGGTAGATGCAGGAAACTTTATTGCTGCTGTAATTGAAACAGCCACTTTTATAGTGGCTGTTGGATTGTGGTATGGCAGTGCAATTATTTTTTAATAAACTTTTTGATGCTTGTATTGCCATTTTCTTCTTCAATATTCAAAAAATAAACACCCTTTGAAAGCCCGGAAACATCCAAGGAAGCCTGTTTTTCAAACTCTAAATCCTCGGTGCTTAAAAGTCTGCCTTCTATGTTGAGGATTTTGATTGTTAGATGACCCATTTCCGCCGCCGACTTT
>JBARWQ010000058.1:0-20384 GCA_049646885.1 Aequorivita sp.
TACTAAGGTAATAAGGTTTTGTTGTTCTTGGATTATGGTTCTTTACTAAGGTAATAAGGTTTTGTTGTTCTTGGATTATGGTTTTTTACTAAGGTAATAAGGTTTTGGTGTTTTTGGATTATGGTTCTTTACTAAGGTAATAAGGTTTTGTTGTTCTTGGATTATGGTTCTTTACTAAGGTAATAAGGTTTTGTTGTTCTTGGATTATGGTTTTTTACTAAGGTAATAAGGTTCTTGGTTTGGATGGATTATGATTTCTTACTAAGGCAATAAGGTTTTGGTATTCTTGGATTATGGTTCCTTACTAAGGTAATAAGGTTCTTGGTTTCGATGGATTATGGTTTCTTACTAAGGCAATAAGGTTCTTGGTTTGGATGGATTATGGTTTCTTACTAAGGCAATAAGGTTTTGGTGTTTTTGGATTATGGTTCTTTACTAAGGTAATAAGGTTTTGTTGTTCTTGGATTATGGTTCCTTACTAAGGTAATAATGTTTTGCACCATACGGATAAAGTAGGCCGGTGGAAGACTGGAAATGGGAATGTCAGTGGTATGGTTCAAACTCATTTTGAAAACCTGGACCCTAACTATGCAAGACAAGATCAAAAGGGTGATAGCAATGATGCCGGTTTAATTCAAGAAGGCGGCGGACACAAATCCTTACAGGCACAAGATGGAAATTCGAACATTTCTTGGGCCGGTCAAATGGGAGTTGGACACAAAGAACACCATCAATTTAGTGATTTCAACGTAGCCTATTCCGCACAACACGGATTAAAAAACCGTACCCTAATTGTTCGGTACGATGGCCAAAGTGCTAGCGTTGAGCAAAACATGGACTTAGGGCAGTACGATATTTCTGCTGGTGGAAACCAGGCCAATATTCTTCAAATGGGCCCAGGAGGTGACGTAGTAGCCGGGGCGGTGAAGTGTGATTTTGATAATCCAAAAGATTTGGATATGGATTATGATTTCCCTGGAGTTAGCTTGGATGATATTTGTCAGGGTTGCTAGGGCTAGTATGTCTATTAAATACTGTAATATAAAAAGGGAGGGCAGGTCTGCCCTCCTTTTATATGGCGTTGTTTTGCCGAAGCGGCCTATATTACCATCGGGCGTTGCTGTTTTGATTTAAATTGCAAGTGCGAAGGTTTCATCCGGAAACAGATGTAGAAAATTCAATTTTTCCCAATGATTCCACTTGGCGGCTATGTCCAAGTGGCAACGAAGGTGTCAAAGCGGTCGGCTGATTTCGAAAAACGGGAATTTTTACTTAGCAGTCTTTCAAATGTCCTCCAACTTGGCCCCAGAAATAGTCTTCCTTCATTTTCGTTATGGGGATGCGAAAAATCACCTCCACTTTTGGAAGGTATGATGAGACTCGAAATTTCCTTCTTGGATATCCCTATTTTTTATATCGAAATTCACTTTAACAAAAAATTAACATTTCTTAAAATCACACTTCTGTTAACATCTCATCGGATTTTTTCGATTTTCAACCGTTAAAATTGAAAGTCGTATAGGAAAAACCCTTATTTCAGCATGGGAAAATGCCCTGATTGTGAGATATGCAGGGGGAGCCATTTGCGTGGCATTGATATTTATTGCATCTTTGAGCCATAATCGAATGACAGTTGAGCAAGAGATTGCACCTTCCCCATAGACTGTTAAAAAAAACAAACCTATCCCCTTAGTGTCTTTTAATATGCTTATTTGGTAAGTATATATAAATTCGAGCTTTCCCACTAATCGGAAAAAGTGTCTTTTAGATCATTTTCCAAACACCAATTATCCCCATAATTTAGATTTCGTCCATATTATAATGATGGGCACCAGGCACTTAGATTTTTTATGTGCCGTTGAAAACAAGAATATTTTTTAACCAAATATTAATCTTTAAATCTTTAAATTATGAAAAAAGTAATTTTAGGCGCTGCGGCGCTAATGATTGGTGGATTTGCGTTTGCGCAAAACACTTCGAATTCCACACAAACTGGCACCGATCAGAGAGTGTATGTAAGACAAGCAGGAACAAACCTGACCTCTGGTATTATCCAAGGTGATGGCAGTGGCGATGGCCACAACCGTGCTATGGTAATGCAGCGAGGAGACGGGAATACTTCCGCTATTGATCAGGAGGGGACTAAAAACAGTGCTTATGTAGATCAAGCTGATTTTACGCCGCCTACCAATGCTAAATCTTTTATCAACCAAGGTAAAAACAATGACGCTAGTGCAAACAACATAGCAGTAGTAAATCAGCATGGAGGTACAGGAAGTGTTACTACTATAAATCAAGATGGCGATAGAAACCAAGCTCGTGCACATCAAGATGATACAGGTAGTACAATAAACATTACCCAAAATGGTGAGGATAACAAATCGTTAGTGTACCAACTGCCTTTTTATGCATCTACTAATAATCTTGCTACTATCCTTCAAGATGGTGAAGAAAACTGCAGTACCGCAGCTCAGGATGGTGACGATAATGTGTTATCTGCTACACAGTCAGGTAATAATAACAAAGCTGATCAAGCACAAGTAGGTGACGGTAATTTCGCATCGGTTAATCAATCGTCTTCTGAAAACATAGCAAGACAGCGTCAGAATGGTAACAATAATACCGCTTATGCTACACAGCATGCTTTAACAGGGGCTGGTATAAAAAACTATGTTGAGCAAAACCAAACTGGTGCCGATAACAAAGCATATTCAGATCAAGATGGTGAAAACGGTTTTGTGCGTCAGGATCAAACTGGGAATAATAACACTGCAACGGCCAATCAATATGCTTGGGGTAATTTTAATAAGATTTACCAACAACAATTAGGCAGTGGTAACACTATTACCTCAACTCAAGAAGGTGGAAGTAATAATCTTGCGTTTACTTATCAAGATGATAACAATACCGGTACTACATACCAAAATGGTTTCAGTAACCAAGCGTTATTAGTTCAGAAATCTCAAGGAGGTGCAGGTCATTTGGCCAGTATTATCCAAAATGGTAATGG
The DNA here is from genome assembly GCA_049646885.1 of Aequorivita sp. GTDB lineage: Bacteria > Bacteroidota > Bacteroidia > Flavobacteriales > Flavobacteriaceae > Aequorivita. Next base: position 3,011 of record JBARWQ010000058.1, read on the forward strand.
TAACATGGCGGATGTATTACAATTAGGTCCAGGTGGAGATTGGAGTGCTGATGCTGTAAACTGTGTCTTCCCAGATCCAAAACAAGTAGATTGTCCACCTGAATTAGAGCCTGTTGTAATAGGAGCTCCATGTCCAGGTTGCTAAGCCGCTTTTGGTTTAACACACTTATTTAAAATGGAAAAAAAGGAGGGCAGGTTTGCCCTCCTTTTCCAATAAATTTAATATCTTTAATGCAGTATTTGATTTGTAGGAATGACAAGGTGTTCCATCCCTTTTTTCACTGTAAAAGGAGAGTGTTCAAAAAGAGATATGGCCATCAAAATAAAAGATGAACATTAAAAAAATGCAATGATGAAAACAAGAACAAAAATCCTGATAGTCTGTGTTCTTACAATGATGCTCATCGCACCATTGGCAATTGCCCAGACCTATATTTCAGAGAAGGACAACAATACCGACGGTACAGAGGTTGTTCTTCAGGGTCAAAACGTAAGTCCCGAGGTGTTGGGTATCTTTACGGCTCCCAGTTCCAGAAACGCCACCATTCAGGGAAATTCGGTGTTTTTAAGGCAGATTGGGGATTTTAATACGGCCAGTATCCGCACCCATACCAATGCCAGCGAGATAAACCTGCTTCAGGATGGAAACTCCAATGACGCCAAGTTGGACTACACAGCCAATACCGCTGTTGCCGATTTGGTTCAAAAGGGAGATTATAACACCATCAAGGATTTTGTCAATAACCCTGATATGGATATATCCCTAGACCTTGTGCAAGATGGAAACGGGCTGCAGTTTGAGCGCAATGGGGCGAATGAATTGACGAAATCGATAAAATTCAGACAATCAGAGGCTTCCCCGGCAATTATTGTGAGAAGCTTTAATTAATGGATTGTAAAAGGTCACATATAAATAAGTTGTTCAAAATAGTAACTTGCGCGTTGATTTTTGTTTTCGGCCTAAGCGTTAACGCCCAGCTTTACAACAAGGAGTATGTAGCTCGAATTTATGCCGATCGAGAGAGTGAGTTCTATACATTTACCGCCACTGCCGAAAATTTGACTCCGACGGACGTAAGTTTAAGGTTTGATTTTACCCAATACCAAGCGGACGGGAACGGCAACGTAACCAAAGACTCCCATTCCGATCGTTTTTTTTTAAAGGGCAATGAAAAAAAAGTACTATCCTATGGGACCGTGGGCTACAATATGGAAGGAAAAATAACCATAGTGTTGGTATTATACGATCTCGATGACAGACCTGTGGGGCAGGATCGTATAGAATTGACTTCTATAAACGGATTGCAGGAGATTGTCAGCGAACAGCCACAAGAAAGAGCGACAAATCAGGATCAGGCCGCACCACAGGATGGCTTTGTGCTGGACGGGTTGGTGGTGGAAAATACATTAACAAAAGCCGGTCGGGATTTTTATAAGTATTTTTATGCCGAATATTACAACCGTCAGGTCAAGACCAAGAAGAATATTATCATTGAGGAAGTTCCTGGCAAATTTAGGAGCACACGTATTTCGGTAAAAATAGACGACCAATTGTTGTGGCAATTCTTTTCACAGCCAAAGAAATCGTATTTACAAAAGATGGCAAATACCGCTTTGGACCGTTGTATCGCTTATTTGCAACAATTGCAGCAACAGGCAAACACCATAACACATTATTGATATGAAATCAAAACTACTTATTCCATTCTTATTTCTTCTCTTTTTCGGCACGGCAGGTTATTCCCAGCAGTTTTCATATAAACCTACAAATCCTGCCTTTGGGGGGGATACTTTTAACTACCAATGGATGTTGAGTTCCGCCACGGCCCAGAACAAACTTACCGGTCCTTCTAGCCAAAGGGCTCAGGAGTCAGAACTTAAAAAATTCAGCGATAATTTAAACCGTCAATTATTGAGTCAGATTTCCAGGTCATTGTTGCAGCAACAGTTGGGCAGCATGGGGAACTTTAACCAAGAAGGGACCTTCACCTTTGGCACTTTAAACATCGAGGTATTCGAGAGTTCCGAAGGACTGGTTATAAATATACTCGATACTGCCACCGGAGAGGAAACACAAATTATTGTCCCAAATTAATAAAGACACATGAGAATACTTTTCAGAGCGATTCCATTGGCTGGTGCTTTTTTTATGTCGTCTTGTGCGGCGTTTTTCAACCCACCATTGTATCAGACTCCGGCCAGAACCGGGGAATTCACTAAATCCACTAAAATTCTTTTGGATTTACCGCCAGCCGCTCAACCGGTTGAGGTGGCGGTCTATAATTTTAGCGATCAAACGGGCCAGTATAAGGCCGTGGAAACCGGAAGTACTTTTAGTACGGCTATTTCGCAAGGGGGGACTACCATGCTGATAAAAGCCTTGGAGGATTCCGGTTGGTTTATACCCATAGAACGCGAGAATTTGAGCAACCTTTCCACGGAACGGAATATTATTCGGAACACCAAACAGGAGTATATAAAAAACCTAAACCCAAATGAGCCTCCCCTGCCTCCTTTATTATATGCAGGACTTCTGCTTGAGGGTGGGGTTGTTTCTTATGACACCAACATAATTACCGGGGGCGTAGGAGCCCGATATTTTGGTGTGGGCGGCTCGGCAAAATATAGAGAAGATAGAATAACGGTGTATTTGCGTGCGGTTTCAACCAGTAATGGGGAGATTTTGAAGACTGTTTATGTGTCCAAAACTATTCTTTCACAGGCTATTGACGCCAGTTACTTTCGTTTTGTGAAATTTCAAAGATTGTTGGAGGCCGAAACCGGAGTTACTCAAAATGAGCCCGTACAGATGGCCATGAAAGATGCCATTGAAAAAGCCGTTCACGATCTTATTATCGAAGGGATTGCCAAAAAATATTGGAGTACACAGGGGGGTAAGGAAGTAAATGACCAGCTTGTAGCTGATTATTTCGCTGAAAAGGAAAGAGATGAGGCCACCATGCTGCTCGACAGGGTACAAGTAAGCCGAGAAGAGCAAAATTCCTTGGGGATTTCTGGAGGCGGAAACCTACCTGATAACGATTACTCCACACAAAACCTCGGGTTTATGGGGCGTCTGGAATATCACAGGCACTTTAATAGATATCTTAGTATGGGTCTTGTAGGCTCCGTTTTTAGGATTGACAATGGGAAGCAGTTTACCAACGTCTTTTCCAGTATAGACCTAAATGGACAGTTTGCCTTATTGCCCAATGATAAGTTATCGCCCTTTATTTATGCCGGGCCGGGAGTTGTTGTGGACGTTCAAGGCTCAAAATTAAGTTTTGGAGAGACTTTTTTTAAAGTCCAATATGGTATAGGGCTTCAATATTTTATCTCAAAAAAGGTGGGCATCAAATTGTTTGGGGAGCACAATCTTGTTTTTAGTGATGAGATGGATGCCATGAAACATGGAAAACGCGATGATTATTACTACAACTTAGGCTTGGGAGTAAATTATTATTTCAAACTGTAATTTTCAAAAATAAAAAAACCGAAGATGAAAAAATATATAACCATCATTTGCGCTGCTTGTTTTTTGTTGCTTTTGGGCTGTAGTGAAGATACAATCGATGTGGTATTTACCGGCACCCTTACGGGAAAGGTGACCGATAAAGTTACGGGTGCTCCTTTAAAAAATGCAAAAATAACCACCAAGCCTGCTTTTACTACTGTTTTCACCGATACTTTGGGCAAGTTTATCATAAACAATATTCCTGTAGAGGATTATGCGGTCCAAGCTGAGCTTACTGGATATACAACTGGATTTCAAGCAGTTTCAGTTTTTGAGGATGTTACCTCTACCGTATCTATCGAATTGGCAGTTGCCAGCACCAAAAATCTTCCTCCTTCTGCGCCAACATTGGTCTCACCAGAAGATGGGGCCGAAGAATTGCCTTTAGAACTGACCTTTATTTGGGAAGCATCCGATCCAGAAGGGGACGAACTTTCATACACCTTAGATCTTCGGAATGGTACTACAAACGAACGCCAGTTATTTGAGGTAGCAAAAGACACTTTCTTCACAGTATCAGATCTACAACTCGCTACCAAATACTTTTGGCAGGTAACGGTTTCCGATGGTACAAACGACCCCGTGAGCTCTGAGATAAGCGATTTTAAAACACTTACAATGCCAGACAATCCTTACCTGTTTGTAAAGGAGAAAAGTGGAAACTTGGTGATATTTTCCGGAGCGGAAGACACTATTGGCAACAACCAACAACCAGTGCCCGACTTCAATGTTTTGCAATTGACCATGGATAATGTAAACAGTTTCCGTCCACGAAAAAGTATGGTACTCAACAGAATTGCTTATTTAAGAAATTCTGGTGGGAACACCCAGATTTACACCATGAAATTTGATGGCACCGACGTGCGGCAAGTTACCAGTCAGCGGCCTGTAGCAGGATTTAGGATGGACCAATTGGATTTCACCTGGGCACAAAACGACAGCAAACTGTATTACCCACATTTTGATAAATTGTACTCAGTCAATTACGATGGTACAGGTACACAACTAATATTCCAAACAACCGACGGATCTTTTATTTCCGAAGTAGCAGTTCCTTCGTTTGATGATGACTTAGTATTACTAAAAACCAACAATTCCAGTGGATATGGGGTTCGTGTTTTCACCGCCAGGATTTCAACGGGTGCTGAGGAACACGTGGTTTTTGAAAACCAACCCGGGGCCGTTGGCGGGATCGATATAACCGCCAATGCCGATAAGGTTCTTTATACTTGGGATAAATCCGGTTCCCAAAATCCGGTGTATCAAATATTTAATAGTCGGATGTTTGTATATACCATACCGAGCACTGATTTAGCTGAATTAAATACCAATGCCGTTGCGGGTGAAAACGAATTGGATGCCCGATTCTCCCCATCAGAGGGGGGTGTTATTTTTACAAGAGTAAGGAGCAACTTTGGGGCGATTCCCGATGTTCTCGCTTTCAAGTTTGACGACACACAAAGTAATCAAGTTTTGTTTACCAATTCATTTATGCCCGACTGGGAATAATCCATAATTAAACCAAAACCTTAAAGGCCCACGTTGTGGGCTTTTTTTTAATACGTACTTTTGCGGTTAAAGCCTATCCAAAAATGAGTGAGAAAATTTCTAAAAGATACACCCAAAGAGGCGTTTCTGCTGGCAAAGAAGATGTGCATAATGCGATTAAAAACGTGGATAAGGGTTTGTTTCCACGGGCATTTTGCAAGATTGTTCCTGATCATCTAACAGGTGATAAGGAGTATTGCTTGATTATGCACGCTGATGGCGCCGGCACCAAATCATCCTTGGCATATACCTATTGGAAAGAAACCGGTGATTTGTCGGTATGGAAAGGCATTGCACAGGATGCACTGATAATGAATATTGACGACCTGCTTTGTGTGGGTGCTGTTGATAATATTATGCTTTCGAGCACCATAGGTCGAAATAAGAATTTGGTTCCGGGGGAAGTGATTTCCGCAATTATCCAAGGTACGGAAGAATTGATAGGGGAGTTGAAGAAATTTGGAATTAGCATTTATTCCACTGGGGGAGAAACCGCCGATGTGGGGGATCTTGTGAGAACCATCATCGTGGATTCTACCGTTACCGCCCGAATGCGACGGGATAATGTAATCGACAATGCAAATATTGCTGCGGGGGATGTGATCGTTGGCCTGGCTTCTTTTGGACAGGCTACTTATGAAAGGGAGTATAATGGAGGGATGGGCAGCAATGGCCTGACCTCTGCGCGACATGATGTTTTTGAAAAGTATTTGGCACACAAATATCCCGAGAGTTTTGATGCCTCGGTGCCTGATGAACTTGTGTATTCGGGATCAAAGAGATTGGAGGATACAGTGGCAGATAGTCCTTTAAATGCCGGGAAATTAGTGCTTTCCCCAACCCGCACTTACGCGCCGATCATAAAGGAAGTTTTGGAGCGTATTGACAAGGGAAATATTCACGGAATGATTCATTGTAGCGGGGGGGCACAAACCAAAATTCTTCATTTTGTTGAAAACCTTCATATTGTTAAGGACAATATGTTTGATGTGCCACCCTTGTTCAAACTGATCCAATCCGAAAGCAATACCGATTGGAAGGAAATGTACCAGGTGTTTAATATGGGCCATAGAATGGAGCTATATGTTCGAGAGGAAGTTGCCCAGGCTATTATTGACATTTCAAAATCTTTTGATGTTGATGCCAAGATTATTGGCAGGGTAGAGACTGCAGATGAAAAAAGACTGACCATTAAAACAAGCCAAGGCGATTTTAAATATTAGCAGTTAAAGCTTTATTGAAAATCTATTTGAAGGGATTTTAAGAAGTTCCAAATTACTTCATTTGTGAGACAGATTATAAGTTCTACTAAATATAAACAACATCTTTTGTTGGCGGCGATATTCTTTATTGCGGCTAGTATATCCATTCATTCCTTAGGCCTTTACTTTCCTTATCGACTTTTGCGGGCTTTGGCTGCGTTTTGTGCAATAATTTATTTGTGGTCGGTTCACGGGAAAAAGCTTCCCTTGTGGATTAGCAGCTTTTTAATCTTTTTAGGGTTGTCCAGCACGGCTGCACTTTGGTATGAGAATTCCATTATGGCAACTGTTACCATAGTCTTGGATCTTATTTCGATTTTGGTGCTGATCGCGTATGTTTTACCGAAGGTTAGGTTCAAACAGATAATCAAGCAATTGAGCTTGGTTTTCATTGTTGTAGTCGTAATAAACGGATATTTGCTTTTCCAATTTATCGGTCTTTTCAAAGAAATGACTCTGAGTACTACGCATTATGTGATTATATTTTTATTGGCTATCGGCGTTGTGTTTTTAGGGTTTTTAACCTTGGCATACAATCATTTTTTTCATTCGGGATCTACTTTTGTGTTTACCGGATTTGTCTTTCTTTTTATTTTCGCGGAGGTTTTCCGGGCATTCGGTTATTACGACCTTGCCTATAGCGTTGCTTTTGTTTATTTGGCCAGGATTCTTTTGATATTGGCGATTTGTACTTTGGTACATTTCACATTTTTGGTGCAAAAGGGGATTGAAGAACCGAAGAGTTTTGGAAATTAAATACAGGAATGTGCCAAACTTTTTGGATTTGACCATTCAGTTGAAAATTCAATTTCCTTCGATAAGCCACCATTCCCCCAAAAATTGTAAATTTGCACCCACTAGAAAATTTATATGTTAAATAGACTTCAATTAATAAAACAACGATTTGACGAGATAAGCGACCTCATTATTCAACCGGATGTACTGAGCGATCAACCGCGGTATATTCAATTGAATAAAGAATATAAGGATTTAAAGGTTTTGATGGATAAGCGATCGGAATTTTTAGAGCTTACCAATAATATCAACGAAGCCCAAGAAATTATTGATGACGGCAGTGACAATGAGATGGTTGAAATGGCGAAGGTGCAATTGGAAGAAGCCCAGGAGCGTTTGTCCGAGTTGCAGGAGGAAATAAAATTTCTTTTGATACCCAAAGATCCCGAGGACACCAAGAATGCGGTAATGGAAATAAGAGCAGGTACTGGAGGCGATGAGGCCAGCATTTTTGCTGGGGATTTGTTTAGAATGTACACCAAGTATTGTGAGAATAAGGGCTGGAAAACCAACGTCATTGATTTTAATGAGGGGACCAGTGGCGGGTTTAAGGAGGTACAATTTGAGATTGAAGGCGATAATGTTTACGGCACTTTAAAATTTGAAGCCGGGGTTCACCGTGTGCAGCGCGTTCCGCAGACCGAGACCCAGGGAAGAGTCCATACCAGTGCGGCCACGGTGATGGTTTTTCCAGAAGCCGAGGAATTTGACGTTGAGATCAACCCCAAGGATGTGCGTATAGATTATTTCTGCTCCTCGGGACCTGGGGGACAATCCGTTAACACCACTTATTCCGCTGTACGTTTAACCCACGTTCCCACAGGGATTATAGCACAATGTCAAGATCAAAAATCGCAGCATAAAAACAAGGAAAAGGCTTTTAAGGTGCTCCGTTCACGGCTATATGACCTTGAACTTGCAAAAAAGCAGGCGGAGGATGCTATCAAACGGGGTTCTATGGTTACCAGTGGCGACCGAAGTGCTAAAATCCGGACGTATAACTACCCTCAGGGAAGAGTTACCGACCACCGAATAAATCTAACGCTTTATAGCTTGGGAAATATTATGAACGGAGACGTGCAGGAAATAATAGATGAATTGCAGTTAGTACATAATACCGAAAAACTTATGGAAACCGGGGATGCATTTTAAAATAAAATGATTGTACGTAATTTGAGACGTGAGACGTGAGATGTGAGACGTGAGATGTGAGACGTGTGTACTTAGGACATATAGGACATAGGACCTGCCTGGCTGGCCACGTGGGTCTTACCACTTGCCAACGCGGGCAGGTTCTAAGTCTATTTTAGGTTTTTTAACGGACAAGCATTAAAATAATCGTTTCTGAGGTGAAATATCATTTGGAAGGGGAGTATTTATAGATTCATTTTTTATTCATTCAAAAATATAGATTATGACCCTTGAAGGTTTGGTTTCCGAAATACGAAGAAAGAAATCCTTTCTCTGCGTAGGCTTGGATGTGGACTTGGACAAAATCCCAAAGTTTTTATTGGAGCTGTCCGATCCAATTTATGAGTTCAACAAGGCCATTATCGATGCCACGCATCAATATTCCGTAGCCTACAAGCCCAATTTGGCGTTTTATGAGGCAAATGGGGTCAAGGGGTGGATAGCACTTGAGAAAACCATTCGATATTTGAATGAAACATATCCAGAAATCTTCACCATAGCCGATGCCAAGAGAGGAGATATAGGTAATACAGCCTCGATGTATGCCAAAGCTTTTTTTGAGGATTTGGGCTTCGATTCAGTTACAGTAGCTCCCTATATGGGTCGCGATTCCGTAGAACCTTTTCTTGAATTTAAAGAGAAGCACGCCATATTATTGGCGCTGACTTCCAATGAGGGCGCTCTCGATTTTCAGACGAAACAATTGAACGGAGAGGATTTTTACAAAGAAGTTATCCATGTTTCCCAAACCTGGAAAAACAGTGAACGTTTAATGTATGTAGTGGGTGCCACTCGGCCAGACTACTTTAGGGAAATCAGAAAGATTATTCCCAATACCTTTTTATTGGTGCCTGGGGTTGGGGCCCAAGGGGGAAGTCTTCAAGAAGTTTGTAGATATGGTCTTACTTCGGATGTCGGGCTACTGGTGAATTCATCCAGAGGAATAATTTATGCCTCTTCCGGTGCCGACTATGCCGAGGCAGCTGGCGTAGAGGCCAGACGCGTGCAAAAGGAAATGAGTGTTATTTTAAATGATTGTCCGTAAAACTACCTGAGGAGAGGTGAGACGTGAGAGGTGAGACGTGAGAGGTGAGACGGGAGACGGGAGATGTGAGATGTGTGGTCAGTGGGCAGTGGTCAGTGGGCAGCGGGCAGTGGGCAGTGTTCAGTGGTCAGTGGTCAGTGGTCAGTGGGCAGTGGGCAGTGTTATGTCCTGAAATAGGTTGACATTTTATAAACCTATAAACTTATGAAACAATCTAAACAAACATTCCGCTATTCTGAATCATTTAAACTATCTGTTTTAAAGGATATTGAGTCGAATCACCTTAGTTTTGGCCAAGCCATGATCAAATATAACATTAAAGGAGGATCCACAATTCAAGGATGGGCAAAAAAATATGGTAACTTTAGTCTCTTAAACAAGATAGTTATCGTGAAAAACCCAGGAGAGATTGACCGCTTTAAAGAGATGAAGAACGAAATTAGAAGGCTTAAGGAGGCCTTGGCAGATACCGTTCTGGACAGAAAAATAGCAGAGAGTACACTGGAGGTCATCTGTGAGGATATGAACTTGGATTATGAGGCCGTTAAAAAAAAAGCTGGCGAAGAATTGCAGCGAAGACAGTTAACAAAAAGGAAAAAGTAATGGCCATCTGTAATAAACTGAAGAAAAGTCGCGCTGCATATTACAAGGCTGTTAACGCGGATAAGATTCTCTTAGAAGAGTATAAGCTTCTAAAGTCCAAGGTATTGTACTATCGCAGCTTTATGACTGAATTGGGCAGTAAAAAACTCTACCATTTGATAAACCCCGATCTAATCGAGAATAATATAGAGATTGGAAGGGACAAGTTCATTGAGTTCCTCAGAAAGGAAGATTTACTAGTTCCAAAACGAAAACCCAGATATAGGATAACCACCGATAGCAACCACCCGTTCAAGGTCTATAAAAACCTTACGCAGGAACTGAAGGTTACCAAGCCAGACCAACTATGGGTAAGTGATATAACGTACCTGAGAACAGAAAAGGGATTTTGTTACCTTGCGCTGATAACGGATGCCTATAGCAGGAAAATAGTTGGGTATGACGTCAGCGACACATTAGAACTCGAGGGTGCGCTCAATGCCCTAAAAATGGCAGAAAGGAATAAAATAGGTCAGGAAACCATTCATCATTCCGATAGAGGCTCACAATATTGCAGTTATGCCTATACGGACAGATTAAAAAGGGACAGTACCAAAATAAGCATGGCAGCTGCCGGGAACTGTTACGAAAACGCAATGGCAGAAAGAGTAAATGGGATATTGAAAATGGAGTTCCATCTTGATTACACCTTTAAAAATACTCAACAAGCAAAGTTGATTGCTAAACAATCAATCGCAATATATAATCAAATGAGACCTCATTGGGGAATTAACCTTAAAACACCTGAAGAAATGTATAATTTAAAACGAAAATCAGCTTAACCAAACTGTCTACTTTTTTCAGGACAAGACACCTATTATAATGAAACTTGGAAAACCTTCTCAACTCCTCAACTTCTCAACTCCTCAACTCCTCAACCTCTCAACTCATAAACCTATCGACTTATCGACTTTTAAACCGTAATCGGTAGTTTGCTCTTCGGGAAAAACTTTGGAGTATTAAGAGAAAATTAGGTACGTCATTTCAAGGCTTATTATAATTTTGCGGGAATGGCTACGATCAAGAAAAATAAGTATACCGAGGGGAAAATCATCACTTCTCTTTTAAATTTAGCGTTACCTATTATTTTCGCCAATATTCTTCAATCTGCCTATCAACTTATCGATACTTTTTGGTTGGGCAGGTTGGGTGCAGATGCGGTGGCCGCAGTGAGCCTTAGTTTTCCGTTATTGTTCTTGGTGCTGTCGATTGGGGCAGGTCTTACCTTGGCAGGCACTGTGATGGTCGCGCGTTATAAGGGCGCAGAAAACCAGCAGATGGTAAATTTCAGCTCCTCGCAAAGTGTTTTTTTGATTTTATTGACTTCCATAGTGTTGGCAGTTCTAAGTTATTTTGCCTCCGGCCTCTTAATGAAGATCATTGGAGCGGGACCGGATATTATCGAGGATTCGGTAAAGTACTTCAAGGTTTCCTCTGTGGGTTTTGTCTTTCTATTTCTCTTCTTTATTTTCCAATCGCTTATGCGGGGTATCGGCAATGTGATGCTCCCGGTATATATAGTGCTAGCGACGGTCATTCTAAACGCGGGGCTGGACCCTTTGTTTATCTATGGCTTTGGCCCCATTCCCGGGTATGGGGTGGCGGGGGCTGCCGTGGCAAGCGTGATGACCCAAGCGATTGCCGCCGCCATCGGTTTGATTATTCTATTTAGAGGGAAGCATGGAATTAAAATCTCCCTTAAATCCATGTATTTCAATACCGAATACCTCAAGAGGACTTTTAATTTGGGCTTTCCCGCCAGTATCGAGCAATCTACCCGAGCCTTGGGAATGACGATGATGATGGTGATTGTAACGGGTTTTGGTAGCGATATAGTAGCTGCCTATGGAATAGGTGCACGAATGTTGAGCTTTATCGTGGTCCCCGCTTTGGGTCTCGGTATTGCCACCACCTCGCTGGTGGGGCAGAACATAGGAGCATTAAAAATTAAAAGAGCTGAAAAAGTGGCCATCCTAAGTTCGAAAGTGGCCTTTTTTGGATTTACGGGCCTAGGGGCTATTATGTTTTTGGTTGCGGAACCGTTAACTGCCTTCTTTATTCCCGAGGACTTGCAGGTAATCCAAGATGGAGCCTTGTTCATTAAAATAATGGCATTCAGTTTTGGGTTCCTCGGACTGCAGCAGGTAATGAACGGCACCTTTAATGGCGCCGGATTTACAAAAGCTTCCATGTTTATTTCCATAATGACCCTTTGGCTGGTCCGTTTTCCCCTGGCCTACATCTTGGCCCATCCCATGGGGATAGGGCCCGTGGGGATTTGGTGGTCCTTCCCTATCTCCAACGTTATCGCGGGGATTGTAGCTTTTATTTATTTTAAAACCGGGTATTGGAAAAAAAGGGTAATTCGAGACAGGAGTTTTTTGACGGCAGGGGAGAGTGACGGGGGTTCTATGACGTAAGACGGGGGCTATAAGACGTAAGACGGGGGGACTTAGGATGTAGGACTTTTTGTTTTGGGGTGTAAGACCAGATTTCAAGTACCAAGTACCAAATTCCAAGTACCAAATTCCAAATTCCAAATTCCAAATTCCAACTACTACCCACTCCCGATAGATTCTGCCTACTGCCACTACCCTCTATAAACTACCGACTACCGACCACCCTGAGTCTATAAAGCTTCCTCGGTAAAAATCCTTTAAAAGATTTTTATATTTCACTCTCCATAGCAGCAATCAATTCATCGGTGATTTCGAGGTTGTGATAAACGTTTTGGACATCATCATCTTCTTCGAACTGTTCTTCCAGATCCAAAATCTTTTTTGCCTGTTCCACAGAAAGCTCGACGGTATTCAAGGGGATCCGGTCCAAGGAGGAATTAACCACCTCAATGCCCATTTGTTCCAAAGCTTGGGACATTCTTCCAAAATCAGTAAAATCGGCATAGAGGGTCAAAAAACCTTCTTCCAATTCAAGGGTCTCCGCGCCGTAATCGATAAGCTCCAGTTCCAACTCATTCAAAGGTTTTGGGATTGATTTTTCCTCTATAGTAAAGACGCTTTTTCGCTCAAACATGAATTCCACAGAGCCATTCACGCCAAGGCTCCCGTCGTTTCTGGAAAAAATGGCCCGTATAGATGCTACGGTGCGATTGGTATTGTTGGTAGTGCATTCCACAAAGAAGGCAATTCCGTGCGGCCCATAGCCCTCGAAGGATACTTCCTCATAATTCTCCGCGTCATCACCACTGGCTTTTTTAATGGCGCGCTCAATGGTATCCTTGGGCATATTGACCCCCTTGGCATTCAGAATAGCATTGCGCAAGGCGGGATTGGCGTCTGGATCGCCGCTTCCCCCTTCCTTTATTGAAACATAAATCTCTTTGATTGCGCGTGTAAATTCCTTCGCACGTTTTTTGTCCTGCGCTCCTTTCCGGCGCTTTATATTTGCCCATTTACTATGTCCAGCCACAACTTTAGATTTTGATTTTCGCCAAAGATATGGATTTACAAGTTCGAAGTGGGAAGTGGGAAGTGGGAAGTGCGAAATACGAAGTTTAGACTCGGGCTTGCCCGCCATGCCTCCGGCAGGTAAACCGGAGGTGGGAACTAGGACTATAGGCCAAAGGCCAAAGACTAGAGAGTAGAGAGTAGAGACAAAAATTCCAAGTGCCAAGTACCAAATTCCAAGGGCGCAGTGGGAAAAAGAACGAGGCCGAAACCACAAAAACCTCATTGCCCCTGCCCTAAAGGGTGGAGGCTTTTGTGGTTTCTGTTTACGCTGGAATTGGGCTTTTGGGTTGGGGAAAATGAGAATGTTTTGTCATACTTAAGGGGTTGGACTGCGCTCACCCTGACAACGTAGTGTAACACTGAGTATTTCGACGGTGCTCAATATAAACTCCGTCGAAGGGTCACCCTTACATATAAAAAAGTATTGACTAAATAGTTCTAATCAAAGAACCACTAGCCTTGCGCAGTTCTGTTTTGCCCCTATCCGTTTCAACAGCTATGTCCTGACCATTCCAGCGGGCATTTCGGGCATTGCCGGTGCCAATGGTGCGGACAAGACTGCCGGATTCCTTTCTGATTTCCACTTTGCCGTTGGCCAAGGTGATTGCCAATAAGGATTGATCCTGGTTAAAATCGGCTGCTACGGCATTACCAGTCCCAACAGATCTAATAAGGCTCCCCGTGTTCTTTCTAATTTCTACTTTGCCATTTTTAATTTGAAGTATTTTCATGATATTATAATTTGGTTGGTTGTTTAAACGGATTGTAATTTCTTTAATATTTCAAGTCTCTGTTATTCCTTAGTTTGAGTCTTTTCAAATATACGCCTAGACTTCTTGCTTAGCATACGGTTTTCCGCATTGTAGTGGGAATTCTATTCTTTAAGAATAGGATAATTTCATAAAAGTAGATAGGTTCGACTGCGCTCGCCTTGACATGTGACTGCCCTTCGGCTCCCTTTGGAATCCGCTCAGGACAGGCTGCTCAGGGCGGGCTGTTTATCCTGACCTACTCTGACTTATTTGACGGAAAGCTAGGTTATAATCAATAAAAATCCTTTAGGAACTCAAGCTTTAACCTTGACCCAAATCTCACCATAAATTCAAGTTATAGAATAAAGTTTTTAGCGCTGAAATGAAAATTTACGATATATGTGGAAAACCGTAAAATACATGCTGAAAAAGAACTTATGTTTGACGCAATAATTTAAAACCTATAACCCAATGAAGAATATTTTTTTTGCAATTGCAACTTTCATAATTGCAGTTGGCTGTACCACTCAGCAGAAAGTAGTGAAAGTTGAATCACAGATTCAAGAGGTAAAACAAGACGAACAAAGTCTAAAACGTAAGGTGGCAATAGCCCGTTTTTCTAACGAAACCCAATATGCTAAAGGCTTGTTTTATGACAAAGCTAATGATCCAATTGGTAGGCAAGCTGTGGATATCTTATCTACCAAACTTGCCTCTACCAACAAGTTTATCCTTTTGGAGCGCCAAGACATGGATGCAATTTTAGAAGAATTGAAAATTGCAGGCAATGAAGGACTACAAAAGGTAGGAGCGGATTATTTGATTGTGGGATCTGTCACTGAATTTGGCCGTAAAAATGTTGGAGATGTTAATGTATTTTCAAGAAGTAAAACCCAAACCGTACAAGCAGGCGTAAGTATTCGATTAATTGATGTTTCAACTGGACAAATTATTTATTCAGAGGAAGCAAAGGGGGAAGCTGAAACCAAGAACAAAACAGTAATGGGTATGGGCGAACGTACAGATTATGACGCCACTCTAAGTGATAAGGCAATATCAGCAGCAATTTCAAAACTTGTTGAGAACATAATAAACAATTGTATGGACCGACCATGGAAATCCTACCTCCTATCATATAATGAGGATGGAATTTTAATTTCAGGAGGCAAAAGTCAAGGTTTAAAATTAGGTGATATTTATGAGGTTGTGGAAAAAGGCAAAAGCGTGAAAAATCCGCAAACAGGAATGATGATGGATCTGCCAGGTAAAACTGTTGCTAAGATTAGAATAGATTATATTGGAGGTGACAATCCACAGAATGAATTTTCGATGGTATCATTTACAGAAGGAAATATTGATGAACAAAACTTAAACAATTACTACATAAAAGAAATTAAAATATGAGAAGCATAATAATAGTAATAACCCTAATCAGCTTTGCAGCTTTAACTGGTTGTACCGGTGTAAAATCTGTAACCAGAGGTTTAGAAAACGAATCATTTTTAGAATTAGTGGGGAATCCCAAAAATTATAAAGGAGGTGTTGATGTAAATGTAGATGACAAAACCACTTTTAAAGCGGAAGTAAATAAAGATCATCAAGACCGCCCCAAGGGCATGGTATATGCAATTTCTCCTGGCGCCCACATTGTTACTCTAAGCTATAATAACCAAGTTATTTATAAGCAACAGATATTTATTTCAACTCAAGAGACCAAAAAAATAACTCTACCATGAAAAAATCAATATTCCTGGCAATATCAATAGTGATATTAACTTCCTGTGCTGGTAAAAAAGCATTGTACACTTGGGACAAATACGAAGTTTCAAGTTATAATTATTTAAAAAACAGCAATGAAAAATCAACACAAGAACTCATTAAAACCTATCAAAGGATCATTAAAAAGCAAAAGGGAACAAGAAGGGTTGTACCTCCTGGAATTTATGCCGATTATGGCTATCTGTTGATACAAGCCAATCAAACTGAGGAAGGAACAGCGATGCTTTTAAAGGAGATTGAACTGTATCCGGAATCTCAAGTATTTATTGATCGAATTATAAAAATGACTGAAAAATGAAAAAAATATTATTTCTCTACTTAATTTTAGGTATTGTATTCACGGGCTGTAAATCGACTGCACCCATTACAAAATCTGTCGGTTATAAAGGTATGTATGATGAACAGCCCGTAACCGTTTTAATAATGGCTCCCATCAATAGAAGTACAAATGTAGAAGCAAAAGAATATTTTCATTCCACTTTAAACATGCCAATGGCAAATGCTGGGTTTTATGTATTGCCCAGTTTCCTTTCTATGGAAGTATTAAAAAATGAAAGTGCATATGATTCGGAGCTATTCTTGGACTCATCCTTAACCAAGTTTGGGGAAGTTTTTGGTGCAGATTTAGCGCTATTTACCATCATTCACAAATGGGACAAGTCGAGTTTATCCTCAAAAGTGAGTGTGGAAATAGAATATATTATTAAATCCACTAAAACACAGGAAATATTGTACACCCGTAGAGGCGACATTGTTTACGACGCATCGGTTTCTAGCGATGGCAGTGCCATTGGGGTATTAGTAAGTATTGCGGCATCAGCAATAAATACGGCTACTACCAAATATGTGGACGTGGCAAGAGCTTGTAATGCCGTTACGTTTAAAGATTTACCTGCAGGAAAATACAGTCCATTAAATGGTAAAGACGGAGAACAGCTTGTAGGTAAAAAAGAGTTCAAGGCAAGAGTAAACAAAAATTACAGATGATTTTTATCAGACGAGGCTTAATATAAGCTCCGTCCAATTGCTCCGGAGCACACAACAATCTTTTACCTTTAATGTAGGCTCGACTGTCCTCGGACTCTTCTTCGACTCCGCTCAGGACAGGCTGCTTGACCTAAAATTAGACTGTATTAAACAAAGACCGAAGTCGAAACCACAAAAACCTCCTTGCCCCTGCCCTAAAGGGTGGAGGCTTTTGTGGTTTCTGGTTAGGGTGAACAAATTCCAAAGCACCAAAGTACCAAGCACCAAATTCCACGCTTCAAGTACCAAATTCCAATTTCACCGACCCCCCACTACCGACTACCGACCAAATTCCAAGGGCGCAGTGGGAAAAAGAACGAGGCCGAAACCACAAAAACCTCATTGCCCCT
>JBARWQ010000059.1:0-26753 GCA_049646885.1 Aequorivita sp.
ACAGAGAAGTTAAGCCCGTTTGCGCCGATGGTACTGCACTCGCGGGAGAGTAGGACACCGCCTTCCTTTAGGGCCTCCACCATTTACTTGGCGGGGGCCTTTTTTTATGGGAAAAAATGAAAGGGCCGAGGTATGCGGAAAGCCCTTCGGAAGGAACCTATTAAAAAATGGACTTCATAATAGTATTGATTCCTTTGAAACAAAGATAAATGGCACCGGCACCCGCTACTAGTCCACAGACCAGAAACACATAAAAAATAAATGTTTCCTTATTCAAAAAAGACAAAGTCAATAAATAAGGTGCCAAGATTAACAAGGGCAATGCAAAGGCCATAAATTTTAAGCCTCTCTTCAATAAATTAAAATCTGTGTGTCCTTTACTCATTTTGAAAACTGTTAATTGCTTGGCGAACATTTTGATGTTTTTCCAAAAGTAATCGCGCTTCTTTTTCTGAAATATTTAATTCGGCCATAATCATTTTGACCCCTCTTTCTACTAATTTGATATTGCTCAATTGCATATCAACCATTTTGTTTCCTTTAATTCTACCCAATTGTATCATTGTGGTGGTGGAAATCATATTCAAAACTAGTTTTTGAGCTGTTCCGGCTTTCATTCTGGAACTGCCGGTCACAAACTCTGAACCAACCGTTACAACTACGGGATATTGAGCGGTTGTTTCCAACGGACTTCCCTCATTACAAGTAATACTGCCTGTGATGATATTGTTTTTATTGCATTGCTCAAGGGCCCCAATTACATACGGAGTAGTGCCAGAAGCCGCAATGCCGATCACAATATCTTTTTTCGAAACATTTTCCTTTTGAAGATCGGCCCAGCCCTGCTCCATTGAGTCCTCTGCAAATTCCACCGCCTTCCTAATAGCACTATCTCCACCAGCTATCAAACCAACAACCAAACCGTGGGGTACACCAAAAGTCGGGGGACATTCACTGGCGTCAACTATTCCCAATCGGCCACTGGTGCCAGAGCCGATATAAAATAATCTTCCTCCGGTCTTTAATTTTTCAACAACCCTTGCAGTTAGTTTTTCAATCTGAGGCAAGGCCTTTTCAACGGAATACGCAATGGTTTTATCTTCCTTATTGATGTTATAGAGCAATTCAGAAATGCTCATTTTTTCCAAATGCTCGTATTGCGAGTCCGATTCTGTGGTTTTTATAAATGACATAGTCAAATTTACGGTTTTCAATTGTCGATTTCCAATATTGATCAAGGATTTACTGCACGGTGTAGCTCAATGTGGAAAGTTCGGAAATCCGGAAATATCCCAACGGATAATTTTCAGGATTGGTTTTGTTTACAATATTCCCGCGAACGGTTGCAGGTTGTGTTTCAAATGGTCCCCCGCCACTCCCTGTTTGTTGAAGCAAAATAAACATATAGTTATAAAATTCCTCATCTACTCCATAAAGATTAAACTGCACTTTATCTCCTGGAGCCAAATCCTCGACCAGATAATATCCGAATATGCTATTTCCATCAAAAAATTCATCGTTCAAAACATCCAGAACCAGACCATGCTCCGAAATTCCTTTGAAAAAATAAAAATTTCTTTCTCCTTCAGGATCGGTGAAATATGCCTTTAATTCAATATCCTTTCCAGAAAAACCGCCATCATTCCGCTGCTCCACATATTCCAGGGGCACCGTGCCCACAAATTGTGTGGTTGCGGTAAAGATTTCACTTTTATACAAAATTTCCAAGGTGTATTCCATATTTGGAACTGGGAAGAAGAGACCGTCATATCTTCCACTTCCTATATGTTCAAAAGGAAATATAATTCCATCCTCATCCGTTATTTTTATGGATGCTTCCTCTACAACTGGGATTTCATTATCAAAGAATGGAGCCGTAGTGGACAGTTTTATATAACTGTTGAAAGAGGCACCACTGTCCAATATATTAATGTTGGCTTCAACCACAAGACGGGGCAGGGCTTCATTAAGATCAACATCTATAACGTCTTCGCAGGAGGTTAAAATCAAAAATGGGATACAGATTATTAACAACTTTCTCATAGCCTAAAATTTAAAATTATAAGTCACCGAAGGAATGATTCCAAAGATGGATAAACGGACCGCTTCATTTTGACGGATATCGGTGTTTTCCCTAAATGAAATGGAGGCCGCATTTTTTCGATCATAGACATTGTAAATGCTAAAAACCCATTCTCCTTTCCATCTTTTGGTGGTTTCTGGTTTAGGAATCCAAGTGGCCGAGAGATCCAATCGGTGAAAAGCCGAAAGCCTACTGCTGTTTCGAGCTTCATAAACCGGGATTACCAATCCATCGTAAACATATTGGCCCTCTGGATACGTTGTGGGCCGCCCGGTCTGAAAGATGAGATTAGCTCCAAAACTCCATTTTTTCGAAAGCTCATATTGTCCGGTAATCGAAAAATCATGGGTCTTATCCCAGGGTGAGTTGTACCAATCTCCATTGTTGATTCCGGTTTCCTCCACCGTGCGGCCCGGGGTGCGCTGTTCACTTTTGGCTAGGGTATAGGCTACCCATCCTTGAAGTTTACCGGAGTTTTTTCTAAAAAGAACCTCTAAACCATAAGCCCTCGCTTGTCCATTCAGCAAGATTTGTTCAACAGCGTTATTCGCTATTAAATCGGCTCCGCTCACATAATCCAATCGGTTTTGTATCTTCTTGTAAAAACTTTCCACTTCCAAGGAATAATTTTCAAAATTCCTGAAATACCCTACTGCCACTTGATCAGCTAATTGGGGTTTAATATATTTTCCACTGGGGGCATAGATATCGAATGGAGTGGGAGAGGTGGTATTGCTTATCAGGTGAACGTATTGTGCCATTCGATTGTAACTGGCCTTTATGGACGAGTTTCCATTCAACAAATACGAAATTGAGAAACGGGGCTCCAAATTGGCAAAGGATTCTATGGTTTCACTTCTTTTAAAACCGATGGTGTCCACAGGTTTGGCTTTCTGATAAATCTCCAGTTCGCTGTTGTAAATTATGGGATTATCGTTTTCATATAGTAAAAGTGCATCCTGGCCCAAACGATTGAAAGTAGAGAGTCGAAGGCCGGCTTGAACGGAAATCTTATCGGAAATATCTATTTCAGCCTCCCCGTAAACCGCGTTTTCCCACGCGAATTTATCGGTGAGTTTATAGGGGTTTATTCCTGAAGTTTCAGTGGTCGGGGAAACGTCCCCAGGATTGAACTTATGGTAAATACTGTTGATGCCGTATTTCAAATTCACTCCATCGGAAATGTAATGGGCAAAATCATATTTCAAATTGAGGTTCCGTATGCCGCTATCAAATTGAAATTCCACAAACTTCAATTCCAAGCCGAAATAATAATCTGAATAAATCAATGATAAATTGGAAAATAACCTTTCGGAAAAAAGATGGTTCCATCTAAGATTGAGGATGGTATTTCCAAAACTATTTGAGAACGTATCGGAGATTTCAAAAACATCTCTTCCGAAATAACCAGAGAGGAAAAGCCGATTGCTTTTATTTACATTATAGCTGAGCTTGGTATTCAAATCATAAAAGTAGGCCACATTATCATTGTCAAAAAGAGGTAAAAACAAATGTGCATAGCTGCTTCGCCCTCCCAGCAAAAAAGAAGCTGTATCCTTTTTTATGGGACCTTGCAAAAGCAATCGACTGGCAACCAGTCCAATGCCCCCACTGGCTTGATATTCCCTTTTATTGCCGTCCTTTTGGTAAATGTCCAATACGGAGGATATACGCCCCCCGTAACGTGCGGGAATTCCTCCTTTATAAAGTGTTAGGTCTTTAATGGCATCTGGATTAAAGACTGAGAAGAACCCGAATAAATGTGAGGAATTGTACAAGGTTGCCTCATCCAATAGAATCAAGTTCTGGTCGGCTGCTCCCCCTCGGACGTTAAACCCACTTGCGCCCTCCCCGGCACTACTAACACCGGGAAGCAGCGTAATGGCTTTGATTACGTCCACTTCCCCTAAAACCACAGGAATCTTTTTAATTGTATTGGTGGAAAGGGTGTTGGCGCTCATTTGGGAACTACGGACATTTAATCTTTCGATATTGGTTTCAATAACCACTTCGTCCAAACTTTCACTTTCGGTAAGTAGTGCAAGGTCTTTATTTACATTTTTCGTTAGGGAAATATCTATCTTTTGAGTGGCATAGCCGATGCTGCTGTAGTAAACTTCGTAATCGCCCTTGGGCAATGTAATGGAATAAAAACCGTATTGATTGGTAACCGTACCTGTTTGGAGAGCGGGAATGATCACATTTACCCCAAAAAGAGTTTCTCCACTTTCCGCTTCGAAAATAATGCCGCTGAGGGTGGATTTTTCTTGGGAAGAAGCAATCAGGCTTCCAAAAAGGAATAGAACAATTAATATATTTCTCAAATACTTAGGGGGTTAAAAGTAAAAACCTTCAGAAATGCTGAAGGTTTTTAAATCGTCGGTTTATTTTACTCCCGGTTCGCTGATAGTTGGGCCAAGATGGCATTAAACGTGCCGCTTGGGCGCATTGCCTTTTTGGCCAATGCATCGGAGGGGTAGTAATATCCTCCAATATCTACAGCTTCCCCTTGGGCGCCGATAAGCTCCTCATTTATTTTTGCTTCGTTCTCCTTTAGTTGGGCGGCTATGGGCGTAAAGATTTTCTTCAAGTCCTGATCTTTATCCTGCTTTGCCAAGGCTTCTGCCCAATACATCGCTAAATAGAAGTGGCTTCCGCGGTTGTCAATTTCGTTTACTTTCCGGGAAGGGGATTTGCCGGTGTCCAAATATTTCTCATTGGCTTCGTCCAATGCCGCTGACAATATCAGGGCCTTGGGGTTGTTGTATTTGGTTCCCAAGAATTCGATGGAAACTGCCAAAGCCAAAAACTCACCCAAAGAATCCCAACGCAGGTGACCTTCCTCCAACAATTGCTCAACAAGTTTGGGGGCGGAACCGCCCGCTCCTGTTTCAAACAGACCGCCGCCGTTCATCAAGGGTACGATGGAAAGCATTTTTGCACTGGTACCAAGCTCAAGGATTGGAAAGAGATCCGTAAGGTAATCACGCAGTACGTTTCCTGTTACCGAGATGGTGTCTTTCCCAGCCTTTACGCGTTTGAGAGTATATTCTGTGGCTTTATCCGGAGACATTATCTGAATGTCCAAACCGTCAGTATTGTGATTTCCTAAATACTTCTTTACTTTTTTGATGAGTTCCACATCGTGGGCTCTGTTTTCGTCCAACCAAAATATGGTAGGATCACCAGTGGCTCTTGCGCGTTCCACAGCTAATTTTACCCAATCCTGAATAGGAAGATCTTTGGCTTGGCACATTCTCCAAATATCGCCTTCATCTACTTGGTGCTCCATTAGCACCTTGCCGGAGGTATCGATTACTTCCACTTTTCCATCAGCGGGGATCTCAAAAGTTTTGTCGTGGGAACCGTATTCTTCAGCTTGCTGGGCCATTAACCCCACGTTGGGTACACTGCCCATAGTCGCCGGATCGAAGGCGCCGTGTTTTTTGCAGAATTCAATGGTAGTTTCATAAATCCCGGCATAGCTGCTGTCGGGGATTACGGCTTTTGCATCGTGGAGTTTTCCATCAGGCCCCCACATTTTGCCCGAATTACGGATCATTGCCGGCATAGATGCATCCACTATCACATCGCTGGGGACGTGGAGATTGGTTATGCCCTTGTCGCTATTGACCATGGCGAGATCGGGATTTTTATCCAAGATATTTTGAATATCTGCCAATATTTCTCGGCGCTTCACTTCCGGTAAATTGGAAAGTTTATCTTCAAGAGCTCCCATCCCGTTGTTGGCATCCACTCCCAGATTTTCGAAGGTAGCGGCATGCTTTTTAAACAAATCCTTAAAATATACTTTCACGGCATACCCAAAAATAACTGGGTCGCTCACTTTCATCATCGTAGCTTTTAAATGGATTGACAAGAGAATTTTTTTCTCGTTCGAGTCTTTCAATTGCTCCTCCAAGAAGGAAACCAACGCTTTCTTGCTCATTACCGTGGCGTCGATGATTTCGCCCTTTAAAACTTTTAGGTTTTCTTTTAGGACGGTTTTTTTGCCGTCGTTATCAATGAAGATAATATCCAAGCTATTATCGGAAGGCATGGTCATGGATTTTTCATTGTGAAAAAAGTCGCCTGTCTCCATGGTAGCTACGTGACTTTTGCTGTCGCTGCTCCAAGCTCCCATGCTATGTGGGTTTTTCTTGGCGTAATTCTTTACTGCCTTTGGTGCCCGCCGGTCGCTGTTTCCTTCACGGAGTACAGGGTTTACAGCACTTCCTTTTACTTTGTCGTATTTGGCCCGTGCTTCCTTTTCTTCAGGGGTTTTGGGATCGGTGGGGTAGTTGGGAATAGGGAATCCCTTTTGCTGCAACTCCTCAATAGCCTCGTTTAACTGGGGAATAGAGGCACTGATGTTGGGCAACTTGATAATGTTGGCCTCCGGAGTTTTTGCAAGCTCCCCCAATTCGGCCAAATCGTCGTGGACTCTTTGGTCAGCCGAGAGGTATTCGGGAAATAGGGCCAGAATTCTCGCGGCCAAGGAAATGTCGCGATTTTCGAGTTTTACTCCCGCTGGCGCGGTGAAAGCTTCTACAATAGGTAGAAATGAATAGGTAGCCATAGCCGGAGCTTCATCCGTTTTGGTGTAAATGATTTTGGAAGTGTTTGTCATAATTTTGGATATTTCGATGCGAAAGAAACTGTTCGCAATTTATATTTAAAAGGAGTGCAAATATAGCGATTTGGTGGGGGTTTTGAAAGCGGGGAGCGGCTTATTTAATTATGGGATCCAGTGGTAAATTGGACGGTATTTAATTGATGACAAGGAAGGATTGGGAAGGATGATTAGGCATAAAACAAGAAAAGCCATATCACTGTATAAAATACATTGTGATATGGCTCCTTGTTAGTAAACCGTTACCGATTAATCTACCGAAGTAGATTTTAAGCAAGCTTATTATAGACTTGCCCTCGTGGATTACTCACACGGGTTTGATCTCAGTAATTTGCATCCACAGTGAAGTTGATGCTATTTTCCAGAAATCGACCCAAAACCTTTTTCAATCTCAGTGCTATTAATCTAAAGATCGTGAGCACCTCAAACAATCAAAAAAAGTTGTAAAGTGAATTCTTTTTATCTTTTCAAATCTGGAGGCTAACATTCTTGCGATCGTTAGTCTCGTCAGCAATAGGAAAAAATAGTGTAAAAGAACGTTACTTTAGTTTACCAATCTAACCCTAAGGCCATTTTGATACTGCTAAGATAGACACGAAAACCGATTGTGCAAGTTTTTTTCACGATTAAAAATCCACGGTCTTTCAACAGGGGTTATCAACAATTGTTAATAAAAAAAGCCCTGTGTTTACAGGGCCTTGAAAGGTTTTCAACAAAGAGTCTATATTCTCTTTTCTTTGATACGGGCTTTTCTTCCGGTAAGACCTCTAAAGTAGTAAATACGAGCTCTGCGCACGCTACCTTTTTTATTGATCTCTATTTTTTGTAGTGCGGGTAAATTAAGTGGGAAAATACGCTCCACACCAATAGTTCCACTCATTTTACGGATGGTAAAGGTTTTGGTAAGGCCAGTGCCTTTAACCTGGATTACAACTCCGCGGAAAAACTGGGTACGGGTCTTTTCACCCTCGCGGATTTCATAATAAACGGTTATGGTGTCCCCAGCACCAAATTCTGGAAATTCTTTCTTGGAAACAAATTCGTTTTCAACAAACTTTATTAACTCTTCCATTTTACTTACTTGATAAGGTTTAAATCAAAACAACATTCACGGTTCTCGCCAGAGGTTGGATTAAGTGGGTGCAAAAGTAAACAAAAAGATTTGTTGGACAAGTTTTATCCTGTAATTTATTCTAATTCTCGTGGTTGTTTTTTATATTGGAAATAGGAATATCCCACGGGTACCAAAGCTATTATTGCAGTTACCGCGAAAAAAATGATCATGGTGGTCTGTTCTGCGAACAAAAACCCGGAAACTACAACGATGAGACCACCTGGAACCCACAGTTTCCCAGCCAATTTATGGGTGCTCTTCCAAACCGCTTCACTCTCCAAAGTCCAAGGGGTGCGGATCCCCACGAAATAATTGGGCTTTATGGTTTTAAAATAATTGCCTAACAACATAAAAAACGCACCTATAATTATAAAGATATAATTGGGATTGGCCAAGGCTTGCTCCTTAATGCTATAAATGATAAACATAAATAGCACCCCAATAAAGACCGCCATCAACAATCGGATAGAGTAGTATTTCTTCCCCATGGCATCTAGCCGTTTTTTGGGATCTATCCTTGGGATAAACAAAAAGAGGACATAGAAGAAGATCGGCATAATGACGATTATCAATAGTTCCCAGCTGTCGCCATAACGGTTCACTTCCCCATCAAGACCCCATTGCATGGGAAGTCTCTCCGGCAAATTGTTCCAAACATAGGCCAGAAACAACGCGGGAAGAATGGCCAATAAAATTAATGGGACTTCTTTTTTTGGATGGAATTTCATAATATTATTTCTTTAGGGTTAGTAGCCAAGTAAAAACGTCGTCGAGGATTGTGGTGTTCAGGGAATAATGAATGAATTGCCCATGTTTTTCGCTCGTTATCATATCCGCCCTTTGCAAAATGTCTAAATGATGGGAAATACTGGGTTTTGAAATGCTGAAGTTGTCGGCTATCTCTCCCGCAGTCAGGTCCTTTTTTTTCAATAGCTCCAATATCTGCCTTCGGGTATCGTCATTTAATGCCTTGAAAATATCTTTCACAATCTGTTTAGTTATTTAGGCAAATATCTAAATAACTTTTGAAATAGCAATCTTTTTTAAATAAAAATAGGCGCGCGATCAATCACGTGCCTATATTTATTGATGGCCCTTTACTATTTATTATGTAGCAATATCCATCTGTCAATCTTGTTCTCAAGTAATTCCAAAGGCACACACCCCGTTTCTAAAACCTGATTGTGGAATTCGCCTATTTTAAACTTGTCGCCCAATTCCCTTTCGGCTTTATGGCGAAGTTCTAAAATCTTTAATTGACCTATTTTATATGACAACGCCTGTCCAGGATTAGCCATATAGCGTTCTATTTCTGAAATAATCCCAGCTTCTGGTTCGGCTTCGTTTTCTAAACAATATTGAATGGCTTCCTCCCGCGTCCAGCCTTTTGAATGCATCCCGGTATCTACAACCAAACGCACGGCTCTGTGCATTTCGGCACCCAACATTCCGAAGTATTGGTACGGATCAGTATAAAGACCTAGCTCTTTCCCCAACGATTCGCTGTAAAGGGCCCACCCTTCACCATAACCACTGTAGAAAAGTGTCTTACGGAACATAGGCAGTTCGTCATTTTCTTGGGTTAAGGAAATTTGATAATGATGTCCCGGAATGGCTTCGTGCAGAAATAAAGATTCATCGCTGTAGATATTGTATTCCAATGCATTGGGAATGGGAACATAAAAAACTCCTGGACGACTGCCATCCAAGCTTCCGGGGTTGTATTCGGCACTTGCGGAACTTTCACGAAACTTTTCAGTTTGTTTAATCTCGAAAGCGGTTTTTGGCTTCTTGTCAAAAAGCTCCTCCAACTTCGGCTTCATGGTGTCGTAAATTGTGTAAAAATGATCAATGATCTGTTGTGGTTCGGTAAATGGCATCAGTTCCTTGTTGACGCGGACGGAATTAAAAAATTCTTTTAAATCGCCTTTAAAACCAATCTGATCTTTCACCTTTTCCATTTCTAACAAAATGCGCGCTACTTCACTTAAACCCAATTGGTGGATTTCATCAGCGGTCATTTCCGTAGTGGTGTATAATTTTATTTGATGCCTGTAATAAGCTTCCCCATTGGGAGTGTCTGCAATTCCAGTAGATGCTCTTCCGGCGTTTAAATAATCTCCAGCCATAAAATCATAAAGACTTTGATAAGCAGGGATTATTTTTTCGGAAACCATTTTGGAATAGCCTCCCGTGAGTAGTTTTTTATCGCTTTCGGAAAAATTATCGGGAAAGTTTTTAATGGGGGAATAGAATAGGTTCGCATCTAAGTTGGGCTCTGTCATTGCTTTCAACTGGGGAATTACCTTCTCAATCAACGATAATGGAAGTACATAGCCCGCGGCCATTCCTTCTTCCATTCTGCTTTCAGCGGTATTTAACCAAATTACGAAGCCATCAACCCGTTGCAGCCATTTGTTGTAATCTTCCACGGTCGTGAACGGTTGTGCACTACTGCCGCTGGCCAATTGTCCCATTACTAAATTCACCGTCCACATTTGATCGATGGGGAAATATAATCCATTTTTAAAAGCAAGTGTTTTCAAGTTGATATTGCATTCCCACAACAACACGTCTTTGCTCATCTTTTCAGTTTCGTTTAAATCTTCATCCTTAAACTTCAGAACGTCTTCCTTGTATTTGGTGTAATGGTTTTGCAGTTCGGAAACATATTCATCTGAAAGGAAATTGGGGAAGCTGTCATTGTATAATTCGTCTCCAGTGAAAGTGGCATACAGCGGGTTTAGCCTTAATCCGTCATTGTAATAATTATCGAGCATTTTGCTGAACTCTGAATTCATGGCAGTATTGGTATTAAGATTCTCCCTTGATTCATTTTTGCAGGCTGCGAATACTATGACCGCGAGCAACATCGTTAAAATTAGTTTTGCCTTCATCTTTAATTGATTTTAAATTGCGGCGGAATTTTCGCAAATAGCTATTCCAATAAATCCGGCCGCCGGTCCTTGGTGCGTTGGTACGCCTGTTCTTCCCGCCATTCCTCAATCTTTGGGGTGTTGCCACTGGTGAGGATTTCTGGTACTTTCCACCCTTTATATTCCGCGGGTCGGGTGTAGATAGGAGGGGCCAATAAATCGTCTTGAAAGGAATCGGTCAGGGCACTGGTTTCGTCCCCGAGCACTCCCGGCAACAAACGGATCACGGCATCGCACACAATGGCGGCGGCCAATTCGCCTCCACTCAAAACGAAATCGCCCACCGAAATCTCCCGTGTTATAAAGTGGTCGCGCACCCGTTGGTCCACTCCTTTGTAATGACCACAAAGGATGATGATGTTCTCTTTTAGGGAAAGTTCATTGGCCATGCCTTGATTGAAGGTCTTGCCATCAGGGGTCATATAGATTATTTCGTCGTACTCTCTTTGGCTCTTCAATTCCGAAATACATTTGTCGATGGGCTCGATCATCATCACCATACCGGCGCCTCCGCCAAATTGGTAATCGTCTATTTGCTTATAGGCATTGGTGGAATAATCCCGGAGATTGTGGAGGTGGATTTCCACAAGGTCTTTTTCAATGGCGCGTTTTAGGATAGAAGCTTCAAAGGGACTTTGGAGCAGTTCGGGAAGGACGGTAATGATATCGATTCGCATTGTGGAATTGGATTGTAATAAGAATCTCCAAAAATACGGATAAAATCAACCTTTCTTGACCTGTAGTTCTTTTTTGCGCTGTTCTTTTTCCGCCTGCTTTTTCTTTTGCTCCAGTTCCCGTCTTTCCCTTTTGGTCAGGTTTTTGTTTTTAAGGGCATCTTCATAATTGATTTCTTGATCTACTTGCCCCTTAAAAGCTTGGATCCATCCATTTTTGAATATGTTGAACACAGTAGGCCAGACGCCGGCTTCCAAATTGTTCAAATCGCCTTCTATTGGAACTTTTGTCGCCAGGGTATCGGTTCCCTGATTTTTTAGGATGAATTTGAAGAAGCCCACAAAGCCTTCCCATAAACCCTCCAGAAAACTATCGTCTTCGCCTATCAATATTGAATCGGTCAATAGCGGCTTTATATAGCCCACCAAATGGCCATCGGCAATTGCCACTTCACTGAAGATGCTAAAACTTCCTTTTTCAAAATCCAATTTTGCGTAGTAGTTAGCAAAATCGTTAAAGGCGGTTACATCGGCGTTCTGCAGGGAAAAGGAAAGATCCATATCGGGGATTTCCTTGACCAGATTCATATATCCTTCCAAGGCAACCTTGCCATTGCCAATAGAAACGCCGCTGGCACGGATAGGCGAGGGGAGGATGCGTTCCTTTTCCACCACATTCCGCAGGTTGTCGGCGGTGAGTTCCAGTTGGTTGATTTGCAGATCCACATCTGGGTCGGCCGATAACTGCACAAATGCCAAGGTGCCGTTGTGCACCTCAAAGTGGTTGATATCTATTGGCACCAAGTCTGTCAGCGCTTTTGTCCAATCATTCACATCGGCATCGCCTGCGTCTTCTTTTTGATCCTCGAAAACGTAAATTAATTTGGGACTGTCCATAATGATCTCACTCACTATTTTTCCGTGGAAAAGCGATTTCCACTCGATGGAGATATCACTTTCGGGGAAGCTAAGAAAAGGCACATTGGAAGTGGCAGTGCCCTTGTGAAGATACAGTCCCTTGACAACATAAGCGCCCCGGAGAAGAGCGATGTCAATATCGTCCACCTGTCCGTAATATCCGGGGATCTCTGCCAATACTTTGTTTACGTGGTTTTTTATCAAAGTTGGGAGGTAAAGGCGAAAAGCAAACAACAGTATGAGAATGACAAGAGGGATTGTAAACCGTTTCTTTCTAAATAGACTTCTATTTTCTTGAACCACAGGGTGTTCTGTTGTCGGCATAATGGGTTGCTTGTTTCAACAAATTTGCTGGAAATGGGGGGAATCTAGGGTTAATAAATTCATAAAAAAAATTCCTGTGAAAACAGGAATCTCTTTCGTCAAAATAATAATCTTGGTCTATAATTTACAATTGCCATCTATTATGTCTTGCTTGGTAGGATTAAAAGCATTGTACTCGGCAATGAAGGAACCCACGTTTCCATGGGTTAATAAATCTTTTAATTCACAAAAATCCTTTAAACTATAATTGTGGGCTATCGTTAAATTAGACTCAACATGGCCCAGGGCATCCACGCCGGCCAAACTTTTTAAACTCGGATTTTTTGAGATGATAAAATGGCTTCTAACAGCGGTTAGATTATTTAAACCTTCTAAATTCTGTAAGGCGGCATTGTCCGTGATCGTTAAACTTAAGGGCGCTTCCAATCCTTGCAGGCCCTCCAAACTTTCCAAAAGGGTATTGCCGAATATGGAAACCACACCTGTGGCCGTTATATTTCGAAGTTCCTTTATACTGGTTAAGGATTCGTTATGGTCTATAGAAAGGCGATCGATGGTGACCGATAAATCCTTTATCCCGTCCAAATTTTTCAAGAAGGGATTACCCCCAATGATAAGATCGGCACTTAAACTTTTTAAATTGGATAATCCATTTACATCAGTTATTCCTGTATAAGCTAGGGTCAAATCACCGCCTATGGAAGAAATATTTCGCATCCAATCCAGATTTTTAAGTTTCGGGTTATCAAAAAAATAGACATCTTTCCCGACACTTGTTATTTGGTTGAGGCCATCTAGATTTTCCAACATTAAATTTTCATTAAATATTAAACTTCCAGAAAGGGAAGTTATCTTTTGCATACCCTCCACTTTCTCCAAAACGGGATTGATCAAAAAATTGATCATACCTCCAACCCTAGAAACATTTTCAAGACCGAGGGTAGATCGCAGCTTGCCATTATATAGGATAATCAAATCTCCATCTATGGTGCGAAGGGTGCGTAAGGGTTTTAAATCCTCAATATCACTTAAATAATTTTGAATGCTTCCAATCCAAATGTCTCCCGTAATATGAGTGTATTGCTGTAGTCCAAAATCATTGACCTCCTGTTGGGATTGGAGGTAAATATCCCCTTCAAAAACATTATCTTCCAGCACATCGATCAAGGTGATGGTCACTTTTGCAAATTTGGAAACATCTCCATTATATACTCTCACATTACCCGTTATAACTGGATTGATCTCGAAATCGAAAAGCGTTTCATCTTCCACTTTTAACTCCCCAGAAGCAGCATCAATAGAAAATGCGCCCCCAGGATTTTGTTCGGTAATGGAAAAAGTAACTTTTCCTTGATTTGTTCTTCCTTCCACGGTGCCGATTATCTGACCCGGAGAAGGGTTTTCATCCATGGTAATGGAGAAATCGGAAGTGGATACGGTTATTTCAACAATAGGGTCGTCTTTGTCTGTGGAGCAGGCACCAAGATTTATAATTAAGAAGGCTAGGAGCAAGCTAAAGAGATACGTGTGTTTTGATTTTATCATTATATAAAAATTACAGGCGGCAATTACCGTCTATGATATCTTGTTTTGTTGGGTTGTAGGCGTTGTCATTTACTCTATATTGTCCCCGAACCCCATTGTTGAGAAGTAATCTTTGTAAACCACAGAAATCGTTTAGACTTAGATTTTCGATTATAGTCAAGTCTCGGTCAACGAAATTGAGATTCGCCAGGCCGTCCAGATTTTTTAAAGCGTTATTGTTTGAAATCCTAAAATTTCGAGTGGCTATCCCTAATTTTATTAAACCATCCACGTTTTCGAGAATTGGATTGTTGCGAATGCCCATGGTTTGCACATATTCTAGATTGCTCAAGGGGTTTAGATCTTGGATGTTGCTGTTTTGGATTTGCAGATTATACGATACCACCCGAAGATCATTTAAACCGTCGAGATTCTTTAGGGAGGGATTGTTATCAATAAGTAAATTATTTGTGTATTCCATCCCTTTCAGAGCCGATATACTCCGTAATAAAGGGTTATCTTGGATCTTAATGTTTGTAGGAAAAGTAGTTAGATTTCTTAACGGATCAATATTCTCCAATAGGCTATTTTTGGCTATATCCAACTCCACCCCCAAATGTTTGACTCCCTCGAGCCCCATAATATTTTGAAGGGAGCTATTGCCTTTTATTACAAGATCGCTTTCCAAACTTTCCAGATTTTGTAGCCCTTGAATATTGGTTATGGCTTTATTATCTTTGATCCGTATTGCGTACGCTTCCTTAAGATTGGAAAGTGCATTAATATGCTGTAAGGACATATTGTCATCAATCCTAAGGTACCCCACTTTTTTCAAGAAATTCAGTCCCTCGAGATTTTTTAGGCTTGGGTTTTCTGCTATCAGGATGCCGTAGTTAAAATCTTCTATACTACCCAGAGATTCTATGGTTGTTAGATTTGCATTCCTTAAAATCATCATTTGTCCGCCAATAAACTTAATGTTCTCCAGACCCTTTAGATTCAAAAGATCAGGATTTAATCCAATGACCATTTGCTCCCCGATATAAACTAGGGAACTCAATGCAGAAAGATCACTAATATTAGACAACTCGCCGGTTAATATTCCGCCGATGTCCACACTTTCCGAAATATGGGTATATCCCTCCTTGCCAAAGGCATCAACCTGGGCTTGGGTCTTTAAATTGACTATTCCCATATAGATTTTGTCCTCAACAATCTTTTTTAGATGTATGTTGACCGAAGCATTTTTAAAAACCGCTCCGTTCGCTACTTTTACACTCGCCGAGATCACCGGATTCGTTTCAAAATTGAATAGCGACCCATCGGCTACTTTCAGTTCTCCCGAGGCACCATCTATTGAAATGGCAGCAGAAGGGGTTTGTTCCATTATCGAAAATGTAACCGCTCCCAAGTTGGTGCTTCCCTCTACAAAACCGATAGACGTTCCCGCTTGCGGTTTTTCATCCATAGTGGCAGAAAAATCGGAAGTGGAAACTGTTATGGCGGGCGGCTCGGGATCTTCTTTGTCCTTGGAACAGGAAAAGAGAATTGGGATTATAAAAAGAAGATATAATCTCAGCTTCGCCGTAGGATATAATAAAGTCATGCCTTAAAGTTTACAATTGCCATTTATTATGTCTTGCTTGCTGGGGTTATAGGCGTTGCCATTTACCCTATAATCTCTCCCTAACCCATTATTGAGGAGCAATCTTTGTAAACCGCATAAATCACTCAAATTGGGATTATCTCCTATGTTCAAATCTCGATCTACAAAATTGAGATTCGCCAGGCCGTCCAGATTTTTTAAAACATTATTGTTGGAGATTTTGAGATCGCGGGTGGCAATTCCCAATTTCATTAAACCATCCACGTTTTCGATTAGCGGATTGTAATGGATGCCAATGGATTGCACATATTCTAGATTACCCAATGGGCTTAGATCCTGGATGTTGGTGTTTTGAATTTGTAGATAATATGATACCACCCGTAGATCATTTAATCCTTCCAGGCTCTTTAGGGAGGGATTATTATCAATGAGTAAATTATGTGCGTATTCCATCCCTTTCAGAGCCGAAATACTTTGTAATAAAGGGTTATTGAGGAAACTAATTTTTTCGGGAAAAGTAATTAGGTTTCTTAAGGGATCAATATTTTCCAATAGATTGTTATCCGCTATAAGTAACTCTTGTCCTATATGGGTGATTCCCTCTAGTCCTGCAAGATTTTGTAGTGCATTGTTTCCTGAAATCATTAGACGGCCATCCAATCCTTTTATATTTTGTAATCCTTGAATATTGGTCAATGCCGGATTTTTTTGCACAAGTATTTCGACTGCCTCCTTCAAATTTGAAATCGCATCAATATTCTGCAGGGAGTTATTCTCAATAATATTGAGAAATGCCACTTTCTCAACGAAATTTAAGCCGTCCAGATTTGTTAAGCTTTTGTTATCGATAATCGAAAGGTGGTTGTAATAATCCTCTATATTGCCAAGGGCTTCTATAGTTGTTAAACTTGCATTTTGTACAACTACCATTTGTCCTCCAACGAATTTAAGGTTCTCCAGACCTTTTAGATTCACCAGGTCAGGATTGGAGCCTATAACCAGTTGGTTCCCGATATGAACTAGGGAACTCAATGAAGATATGTCATGAATGTCGGACAATCCGCCAATGGTAAATGTGCCAACGTTCAAAGTGCCGGTTATATGGGTATAGCCCTCCTTGCCAAAGGCATCGACATCTGCCTGGGTATGTAAAAGAGCGATTCCCTCAAAAATTTTGTCCTCAGCAATCTTCCTTAGATTTATCGTAACCGAAGCATTTTTAAAAACGGCTCCATTGGCTACTTTTACGGTTGCCGAGATCACTGGATTCGTTTCAAAATTGAATAGCGACCCATCGGCTACTTTCAGTTCTCCCGAGGCACCATCTATTGAAATGGCACTTGATGGGGCTTGTTCCATTATTGAAAATGTAACCGCTCCCAAGTTGGTGCTTCCCTCTACAAAACCGATCGACGTTCCCGCTTGCGGTTTTTCATCTATAGTCGCAGAAAAATCGGAAGTGGAAACTGTTATTGCTGGCGGCTCGGGGTCATCTTTATCCTTGGAACAGGAATAAATAATTGGGATTATTAAAAGAATATATAATCTCAGCTTTGCCAGAGTAAATAGTGACTTCATGATATTAATCTTTAAATTTTACAATTACCGTCTATTATGTCCTGTTTGCTCGGATTAAAAGAATTTCCGGTTGCTTCGAAGGAACCCACGTTTCCATTGGTAAGAAAATCTCTTAGCTCACAAAAATCCTTTAAAAAATAATTGGTATGGACTCCAAATATGCCATCGATGTTGTTCAGGGCATCCAGACCGCTCAAACTTTTAAGATTCCAATTGTTTCCAACAGAAAAATCTCCTTTAACGGAGGTCAGATTGTTCAAACCTTCCAAGTTCACGATCCCAGTATCCCCTATCGACAAATTGGATGGGTTCTTTATTCCCTGCAGACCGTCCAAGCTTTCCAAAAGCTTGTTGGAGTATATCTCAACCCTCCCAGTAACGTTTATATTTCGAATCCCTTTGATACTCGTCAAGGATTTGTTCATTCTAAGATTGAGATGATTGATATTTGTCGATAAATTTCCCAGGCCATCCAAATTCTTTAAGGAAGGATTGTGACTTAAAAATAGGTCCGTGGCTAGACTTCTCAGATTGGATAATCCATTAACTTCGTTGATTCCTGTGTACCCTATGCTCAAAAAACCACCAATAGTAGTAATATTGACCATCCAATCCAGATTTTTAAGTTTTGGGGTATCATAAAAAGTGACATTTTCGCCCACATTTGTAATTTGGTTTAGGCCGTCTAAGTTTTCTAGTGCAAAATTTTCAAGGAATAGGATGCTTCCCGTTAGGGAAGTGATCTTTTGTAGACCTTCAACTCTTTCCAAAACGCGATTTCTTGCAACCTCAAGGTCGCCGCCAACCTTGAAAACATTTTCTAGACCAAGTGTAGATATCAGCTTGCCATTAAAAGCGAGAATCAAATTTCCATCTAAAGTGGTTAAATTGCGTAAAGGCGTTAAATCCTCAATATCGCTCCAAGAATCTTGGTATTCCCCAATGCGCAGGTCTCCCGTAACATGGGTGTATTGCTGCAAGCCAAAATCATCGACTTCCTGTTGTGATTTTAGGTGAATATTTCCTTCAAAAACATTCGTTTCTTCCACATCGATCAAGGTGATGGTTACTTTTGCAAATTTGGAAACCTCCCCATTATATACCCTCACATTTCCTGTGATAACGGGATTGATCTCGAAATCGAAAAGCTTTTCATCCGCCACTCTGAGCTCTCCGGAGGTATTATTTATGGCCAATGCCCCCGGCGGATTCTGTTCCCCCAGGATAAAAGTAACTTTCCCCTGATTGGTGCTTCCTTCCACGCTGCCGATTATCTGGCCCGGAGAAGGGTTTTCATCCATGGTAATGGAGAAATCGGAAGTTGACACGGTTATTGCCGTAGGAGCGGGATCGTCATCATCGGTAGAACACCCGATAAATGCAATCGTTAAAAGACCCATTAGGACTGTCGAAAAATTATATTTGATACCAGACATTGTTATAGAAATGTTAAAGTTTTATTAATCAAATATAAAAAAATCCCGCTACCAAAGCAACGGGATTTCAAGAAACAGAGGAATTTAACTTTATCCTTATCCGTAAAGAACCAAAAATAGACTAACGTGCAGGCGCAGATATTAAGACAAAAAGTGTCTAACTACCTATTCTTTTTGTAAATGCCGACCCAGTCATACGTCCTACGTCTTACGTCCTTCCGTCCTACGTCATTTCAGAAGTTTTACAGACAATTATCTTTATCCCTAATAATAAGTAAACCTACGCACTTGCGCAATGTATTTCGCCAAGCGGATAACCTGATGGCTATAGCCATACTCGTTGTCGTACCATACATATAGCACCACGTTTTTGCCGTCTTCGGTCACGATGGTGGCCTTGCTGTCAAAAATAGCTGGGGCAGAAGTGCCAACAATGTCGCTGGATACCAATTCGTTGTTGGTTGAATATTGTATCTGCTCCACCAACTCACCTTTTAGGGCGTAGTCTTTCATTACAGCATTTATTCCCTCAAGGGTGGTGGGCACCTTCAATTCCAAGTTCAATACCACCAAGGACCCGTTTGGTACCGGCACACGGATGGCATTGGAGGTAAGTTTTCCTGCCAAGATGGGAAGGGCTTTCGCTACTGCACTGCCCGCACCGGTTTCGGTGATTACCATATTTAAGGCCGCAGCTCGGCCACGGCGGTATTTTTTGTGCATATTGTCCACTAAATTCTGGTCGTTGGTGTAGGCGTGAATGGTTTCCAAATGCCCACGGACCACGCCAAAGGAATCCTCTACCACTTTTAGAATAGGGGTAATGGCATTGGTAGTACAGGAAGCTGCGGAAAATATATCAACGGTATTCGGATCGTATTCGCCGTGGTTTACGCCGTAAACGATATTTGGAACTCCTTTGCCGGGAGCGGTAAGCAAAACCTTTGCTACCCCTTTCGCCTTTATATGGCGGCCTAAACTCTCCTCATCACGGAAAGCTCCGGTATTGTCTATCACCAAAGCATCTTTGATACCGTATTTTGTGTAATCTATGTCGTCTGGATTGTTGGCCGAAATAACATGCACCGTGGTGCCGTTGATAATCAAAGCGCTGTTTTCCAAGTCCGTGCGAACTGTTCCCGCAAAATCGCCGTGAATGGAGTCATGTTGAAGCAAGGAAGCTCTTTTCCCTAAAACCGTTTGATCCAAAGTACCTCTCACTACAATTGCGCGAAGCCTCAACTGGTTGCCTTGGCCGGTACGGGTCATCAGTTCCCGGGCCAATAACCTCCCGATTCGCCCAAAACCGTAAAGGACTACATCTTTTGGAACTATACTCTTGGTCTCCTTGGCGTCTTTTAATTTGGCGGCAACAAATGCCATGGCGTTGGAGTATTTATCGTCTTCCAAATGAAATTCATAAGTAAGCCTCCCGATGTCCAATCTGGCAGGGGGAAGGTCCAAGGTTTTGATGGCCTGCGCGATTTCCACAGAATCAAAAATGGAGATGGGCTTTTTTACAAATTCGCCCGCATATTCATGAAGGTTCAAAATTTCGCTCACATTGCAGTCTATCAATTGGTTGCGGAAAAGTACCAGTTCAATGGACTTGTCGTACCAAAGATCACTGATGATCTTAATAAATTCTACAGCGGCTTTTCGGCGGTCGGTTTGAAAAGAC
This sequence comes from Aequorivita sp., assembly GCA_049646885.1. Lineage (GTDB taxonomy): Bacteria > Bacteroidota > Bacteroidia > Flavobacteriales > Flavobacteriaceae > Aequorivita. The sequence goes on from JBARWQ010000059.1 coordinate 20,508, forward strand.
AGTTCTTTTTCATAAACGTCATCAAAACTCATAGGAATGGATTTTTTAAGGGGTTTAAATTGACTGCAAAAATACTCAATTTTAAGCGGGTGGGGAAATTATAATCCAAAATAAAAACACCGCCGAAAGTTTTGGTTTCCAGCGGTGCCCCAAAAAATATTTTCTAATTCTCCTATCTGAATATGAAGGTGTTGACCGTGCCTCGGGTATCCATAAAGGTCATCTTTATGGGGGTGCGGGGGTCGCGTTTGGACATAATATTCCTGACGTCGTCTATATCCTTAACTTCTTCATCGTTTAGTTGGGTGATGATGATTCCCTCAAGTTTGTATTGTGCAATTTCAGGGGTGAGCGCCCGGGTTACCATAACCCCATTCTTTATCCCCCGCGTTTTGAGCTCCGCCTTGTTCATGTTTTTTACCTCCAAGCCCAAATCGTCAATGGAAAAAGTTTCCAATTTAATGAGTGTTACGGGAATGGTCTTCTCCTGTCCGTCGCGTAAAACGGTTACCTGTACCACGTCATTGGGTCTCTTGGAACCCAGATAACTCGACAGATCGGCAAACTTGTTTACCTTATAACCATCCAGTTGCTTGATGATGTCGCCTTGCTTTAGCCCTGCCTTATCCGCGCCACTTCCTTTTTCAATGCCGCCTACAAATACGCCCTGGGTTTCTTCAATCCCATATTTTTCGGTGATCTGCGGACTCAGATTCCCCACTTGTATCCCCAGGATGCCCCGTTGTACGTTCCCGTATTCCAAAATATCCTCTATCACTTTTCGTGCGTTGTTGGATGGTACGGCAAAGGAATACCCTACATAACTTCCCGTTTCCGAAGTAATGGCCGTATTGATGCCTACCAGCTCGCCACGCGTATTTACCAATGCACCCCCACTATTGCCTCGGTTCACGGCCGCATCAGTTTGGATAAAGGCCTGCGGATTGCCGTCAAATTGGTTCAGATCGCGCGCCTTGGCACTGATAATCCCCGCCGTAACGGTAGAGGTTAGGTTAAAAGGGTTGCCCACTGCCAAGACCCATTCGCCAAGACGGAGATCGTTTGAATCGCCAAAGGGAATGTAGGGCAGGTCGGTATCGTCAATCTTGATCAGGGCGATATCCGTGGCGGGATCGGCGCCAATCAGCTTGGCGGGATAGGTTCGGTTATTGTTCAGGGTAACCTCCAAGCTTGCGGCCTTGGCGATTACGTGGTTGTTGGTAACTATATATCCATCGGGAGAAATGATTACCCCACTGCCACTGCCAACCATGGCACGGGGTTGTCCGCCCCCTTGAAAAAACTCAAATATATTGGTGGGCTGCCTGCTCACCGTGGTGTTTTTAACGTGCACCACAGCGTGTACGGTCTTCTCCGCCGCCTCGGTAAAATCGAGAGCTGCGGCATCAACAACGCGGGAAGCGTAATTAGTGGGAATGTAATCGGAGGTGGGTTGGGGGGCAAGAGAAATGATTTCCTTTTCCTCAAGTAGCTTATAGCTCCCAAGGGTGATAGCGCCCGCAAACAGCGCCACCAAAAATAAACGGATTGTCTGTTTCATTTTAAACATGTTAATTATTATTGTTTCAATATTATTTTATGGCAAGGAGAGGATCTCAAGACTTATGCTATTCTTAAATTAATGGATTTCTGACATCCAATGGGCACGATCCTTTCACCTTGCTTCACAAATTTAACTAACCTAACCCGAAAATACTATGCCATTAATTTCGATTTAACTTGTATTTAACGACTAGCTACCGTCGATTCCCCACGGAGCTTTTTATATCTTTGCCCGTAATGGATTTTGAGTTTTATAAATATCAGGGCACTGGCAACGATTTCGTGATTATCGACAATCGCGATCTGTTCTTTCCAAAGGACGATCCTGCCTTGGTGGCCAAGTTATGCAACAGACGGTTTGGGGTAGGGGCGGATGGGCTTCTCTTATTGGAAAATCATCCCCGCGCGGATTTCAAAATGGTCTATTACAATAGCGATGGCAAGCTGAGCTCTATGTGCGGCAACGGAGGCAGGTGCATCGTCCACTTTGCCAAATATTTGGGGATTGTTTCCAATACTGCCAATTTTGAAGCCATGGACGGCATGCACAAGGCTACTATTGATAAGGAATGGGTCTCCTTGCAAATGAAGGATGTGGAAAAGATTGAAACTTCTGCCCAGGCCATCTACTTGGATACCGGCTCGCCCCATCATATTGAAATGGTCTCTGGGCTAAAGGACTATGACGTATTTAATGAGGGAAGAAAAATAAGAAATGGGGTCTATGGCGAAAAAGGTGCCAATGTGAATTTTGTGGAACAACTGAAAACTGACATTTTTGCAGTCCGTACCTATGAAAGGGGCGTGGAGGATGAAACGCTTTCCTGTGGCACAGGCGTTACCGCAGTTGCCCTTGCCATGTTTGAGACCGGAAAGACCCAGAAGAAAAGTGTTCACTTGCAAACCCCTGGGGGGCAGTTGACGGTTCGCTTTGGAAAGGACGGTCACATTTATAAAGACATATTTTTGGAAGGCCCCGCCGTCCAAGTATTTAAAGGAATTTGGCAATGATAACATTAAAGGGCGATAACATATTTCTCCGGGCTTTGGAACCTACCGACCTAGAGTTTTTGTACCAAGTGGAAAACGACCAAACGCTATGGGAAGTGAGCAATACCTCCACGCCTTATTCCCGATATATTTTGGAACAATACTTGGAAAACAGTTACCGCGATATATACGATGTCAAGCAATTGCGGTTGGTTATTTGTAAGGTAGATGGCACCTTGCCCTTGGGTCTTATTGACCTATACGATTTCGATCCAAAAAATGGCAGGGTGGGAGTAGGGATCGTCATTTATTCAAAATCCGATAAAAGAAAGGGCTTCGCTTCGGAAGCCTTAGGGCTTATTTGCCATTACGCCTTCAAAACCTTGCAGGTCCACCAAGTCTTCGCCGGAATCACTGAGGATAATATAGCCAGCATCTCTCTTTTTGAAAAGACGGGCTTTATTAGAAATGGCATCAAAAAGGATTGGGTTTATTCGCAAGGGAATTATAAGGATGAATACATATATCAATTGTTTCGGTAGCCCTTTCCTTTAATTATCTAATTTCACCCGCTCCAAATCTACTTTAAGAATAATGTACATAAAAAGAATCCTTCTCATAATCGTTTTGCTCGGCGCCGTGGCTATGGGCATTTTTGCGTGGTATGTTTACGATACCGCTTTTTCAGGCAATACCGCTTTCAATAATGCCGAGGCGCATGTGTATATCCCCACCAATGCTACCATCGACGATGTCATCGACGAGGTGGGACCGCTGCTGCGGGATGCCAAATCCTTTTATATCGTGGCCGCCCAAAAGAAATATACTTCCAATATCAAGCCCGGCCATTTTATTATCAGCCGAGGGATGACCAATAACGATATCATCAACGTGCTGCGAAGCAGAAATATTCCCATCGATATAAAGTTCAACAATCAGGAACGCCTCGAAGATCTGGCGGGCCATGTTTCCAAGCAAATAGAAGCCGACAGCCTTTCGCTTCTAAATGCCATGCGGGACCCCGCATTCCTAAAGGAAGTTGACCTAAATGAGGACACCGCGCTTTCCCTTTACATCCCAAACACCTACGAATTTTACTGGAACAGTTCCGCGGGCACTTTCGTCGATAGGATGAAAACGGAAAACAAACGGTTCTGGAATGAAGCCCGCCTGCAAAAAGCAAAAAACCTCGATCTTTCCAAGGAACAAGTAATGGCCCTGGCCGCCATAGTACAAAAAGAAACCGCCAAGGTGGACGAACGCCCCCGTGTGGCCGGGGTGTATATAAACAGGCTAAAAAAGGGAATGCTCCTCCAAGCCGACCCAACCGTTATCTACGCCCTAAAGCGCGAGAGCGGGGACTATAACCAGATCATAAAACGCGTGCTTTATGTCGATCTGGAAATCGATTCCCCCTACAACACCTATAAATATGCCGGCGTTCCCCCAGGACCCATCACCATGCCCGACATCTCTTCCATCGACGCCGTCCTAAATCCCGAGGCTCACGACTACTACTACTTCGTGGCCGATGTCACCAACTTCGGCTACCATAAATTCGCCAAAACCCTCGCCCAACACAACACCAACAAAGCCGAATACATACGCTGGGTGAATAGTCAGGGGTTGAGGAGGTGATTGTCGGTGGTCAGTTGGCAGTGGTGGTCAGCCCAAGCACCAAATTCCAAGCACCAATTAACGAATTAACGAATCCCGAATTAACGAATCCCCAATCCCCAATTAACCAATCCCCAAACAACAACCCCTCCGCGCCCTCCGCGTCCCCTCCGCGACCTCCGCGTGAAACCCACCAAGCACCAAGCACCAAATTCCAAATTCCAAATTCCAAATTCCAAATTCCAAATTCCAAGCACCAATTAACGAATTAACCAATCCCGAATTAACCAATCCCGAATTAACAAATCCCCAATTAACCAATCCCGAATCCCGAATCCCCAATTAACCAATCCCCAAACAACAACCCCTCCGCACCCTCTGCGTGAAACCCACACCCCACCCCCCTCCCCAAAAAAACCTAAAGTAATTCCAAATAAATGTTAAGTCCCTACCGTTATCCTTAAAATATATTTATTTTGCGCCATTCTTAGAAAATGGTTCCCCAACCTACTAAGATTATTGTAAAACCGCCCCTAAATGGTAAGGGCAACAAAAAACGAGCTTAACCTAAAACAAACTTTTGCTATGAACCTATTGATCCCCAGAACTTTGTTCCTGGCAGTATTCCTTATTTTGAGTGCCAGCCTAATGGCGCAGGAATCCAATTTCAACCGCTGGTCCGTCGAATTGACCACCGGCGTCCACGTGCCCTTGGCCCCAGGCCAGGGAATTTCCAGAAAGAAATACATCGCCTTTAAGCAGTTCCAACTGGCGGGCAGGTATATGTTTACCGAAAAAATCGGACTAAAGGGCCATTACGGCTTTAACCGCTTTGCCGATCCAGATAACACCAAAATGGGCGTCACCTTTCACCGCATTGGTTTGGAGGGCGTGCTGAATGTCGGAAAACTCCTGAACATAGACTACCGTTTCCGGGAGCATCTTGGCCTCTTGTTCCATACAGGGATCGGAGTCACCTTCGCAAACCCCGAGTCCACCCAAGGCACTGATCATATAGGCAATTTCCTTGTGGGTTTTACGGGACAAGTAAAACTAAGCAACAGCTTCACCCTCCTGGGCGATATGACCTATATAGGAAATATGAAGCAGCACTATGCCTACGACGGCCAACCCTTAGTTCCTTTCGAGGCTACTTCCGGAAGCTTCGTCAACGTGAGCATTGGAATAATGTACAATCTAGGCGAGAATAAATACCACGCGGATTGGTATTGATTTCTTTGGATAAGAAAAGAGACTCGGGAATCAGGACTGTTGGAATCACGACTGTTGGAATCAGGAATCAGGACGCTAGACCAAAGACCACCGACTGCCGACCAAACACCAAATTCCAAATTCCAAGCACCAAATACCAAGCACCAAATACCAAGCACCAAATTCCAAGTACCAAATTCCACCATCCAACCGACCGACAACCGACAACCCACAACCCACAACCCCTCCGCGCCCTCCGCGTGTACTCCGCGACCTCCGCGTGAAACCCACCAAGCACCAAATTCCAAATTCCAAGCACCAAATTCCAAATTCCAAACAATAGCAATAAATAATAATAATCCTCCGTGAACTCCGTCTGCCGGCAGGTGGGTCCGCGTGAAACCACCACCGACCCAAGGTCAGGGAAGGAGCGTAGAGCTTTTCGTCATGCATCCATTCCCCCCGCCCTAAAGGGTGCTGTCCTGCTTCTAAAATAATCTCGTAATGAGATGGTATCTATGTTTATAAGGACCCCCGACAAAAGACCTCTTGGGGGCAAATTCCAAGCACCAAATTCCAAATACCAAGCACCAAATACCAAGCACCAAATTCCAAGTACCAAATTCCACCATCCAACCGACCGACAACCGACAACCCACAACCCACAACCCACAACCCAAATTCCAAGCACCAAATTCCAAGCACCAATTAACGAATTAACGAATTAACCAATCCCGAATTAACCAATCCCGAATTAACCAATCCCCAATCCCCAAATTCCAAGCACCTCCCGATATCGGGACCAAAACAGACCGTAGGGAAACCCACAACCCACAACCCACAACCCAAATTCCAATCCCCAAA
>JBARWQ010000060.1:0-46661 GCA_049646885.1 Aequorivita sp.
ACAGAGAAGTTAAGCCCGTTTGCGCCGATGGTACTGCACTCGCGGGAGAGTAGGACACCGCCTTCCTTTAGGGCCTCCACCATTTACTTGGCGGGGGCCTTTTTTTATGGGAAAAAATGAAAGGGCCTATACTGCCGATTCTCCTCTTTTGTTTCGATTGATTCAGAAAACCCCATAGATTCCTTATTCCCTTTTCCCGATTTGATATCCTATTGATTTTTAGTATATTTATTCGGCAAAACTTTTCAAAACCTCCTTTTCAATAATGCAGAAGAATCCGGAAATAGAACTTGCTTGGGATTTTGTCAACAATACCGATAGAAATGTCTTTTTGACAGGAAAAGCGGGTACTGGGAAAACCACTTTTCTTCACAAACTTAGGAATGAATCTCCTAAGAGAATGGTAGTGGTGGCACCCACTGGAGTAGCGGCCATCAATGCAAAAGGGGTTACCATACATTCTTTCTTTCAACTGCCATTCGGCCCGATCCTTCCAGGCAATCAAATGGTTCAAAACCAGTTTTCTAAAAAATTCAGCGGTATCAAAATCAATATTATAAAATCGCTTGATCTGCTTGTTATTGACGAAATTAGTATGGTTAGAGCCGATGTACTGGACGGAATCGACCAAGTTTTGAAAAGATATCGGGACAGAAGTAAGCCATTTGGAGGTGTGCAGCTTTTGATGATAGGCGATCTGCAACAGCTTTCACCAGTAATCAAGGACGATGAATGGCAGGTGTTAAAACAACATTACAATACAGGCTTTTTCTTTGGAAGCAAAGCATTTCAGGATTCCAATGCCTTGGCCATTGAGTTGAAACATATTTACAGGCAGGAAGACCTAGATTTTATTGAGATATTAAATGAGATTCGGAACAACACCCTCACTCCCGAATCGTCAACCCAACTCAACAAAAGGTATCTCCCAAATTTCAATCCATCTTCCGATGAGGGATATATAACCCTAACCACCCATAATAACAGAGCCGATAGAATTAATGCTTCGGAATTGAATAAACTGAAGAGCAAATCCTTTGTATATGAAGCCCGGATTGGTGGCAACTTCCCTGAGTATATGTTTCCAACACATCCGGAACTAAGCCTTAAGGTCGGCGCCCAAGTTATGTATATCAAAAACGACAGTTCTCCTGAAAAGCGGTATTTCAATGGGAAGATTGGGAAAATAGTCTATTTGGATAAGGATGAAATTGTGGTTCGCTGTCCTGGCGATAAATTCGATATATCCACAACGCCAGAGGTGTGGGAGAATATCAAGTATTCCCTTCATCCCGAAACGAAAGAAATCAATGAGGAAAGGGCAGGATCCTTTACCCAAATTCCCTTGCGATTGGCTTGGGCAATAACCATCCATAAAAGCCAAGGTTTGACCTTTGACAGGATTGTTATCGATGCACAAGAAGCCTTTGCCCACGGACAAACCTATGTAGCTTTTAGCCGCTGCACTTCCTTGGGGGGCATTGTCCTTACCGGCCCCATTAACCCCAATAGTATTATAAACAATCTGGAGGTTGCTTCCTTCAGTAAGAATGCGGAAGAGCAACAACCAAATCGAGAGGATTTGGAAATTTCAAAGAGAACATATCAACTAAACCTTATTGACGAAATCTTCGATTATTATCCCCTGGTATTTCCCGTAGCAAGAGTTATAGATATATATTACCAGAACAGGAACAGTATTCAAGGAGATTTAGTTGAAAAAATGACAATTCTTAAAGAGGAAGTGCCTGAGCTTTTACAGATAAAAGCAAAATTTAAAAGTCAGCTAGAAAACCTATGCGGTTCAAACCTTCCTGAAACCACACCAAAATTGCAGGAACGGTTTAAAAAGGCAGTCTCCTATTTTGAAGATCGTACAAATTCATTTAAAAACTTGGTTAGCGAAATCCAATTCACCACCGATAATCGCGGTGTAAAGGAGGATATCGAAAAGCATTTGGAAACTATCGAGAATTATTTGACTATAAAAACCTATTGTTTCCGGGGCTTGCAAAAGGGGTTTAATACCGTGGAATACCTAAGCTTACGCGCTAAAGCATTGCTTCAAAAGGAAGAAAAACCTAAAAGCAAAAAAAGAGAAGCTTCAATTAAAGTAGATCATCCTATTCTCCTTGAAGACCTTCGGGATATTCGCCTAATACTTGCGGCGGTAGATCAGGTAGCACCCTTCCAAGTCTTTACCCAAAAAGCGTTGTATGAAATGTGCCAGGTTTTACCGAGAACATTAAAGCAACTGGGGACAATTACCGATATCGGGAAAGTTAGACTTCAAAAATACGGGGAAGAAATCTTGGAGACTATCAATGCTTATTGCACAGATAATCAGATAGAGGCGAAAGCCAATGCAATACCGCTTCCCAAGAAAAACAGTTCCCAACAGATTTCTTTTGAACTTTTTAAAAGTGGTATGACCATTACGGAGATTGCAAAAGAACGCAATCTCGCCAACAGCACCATTGAAGGACACCTCGCCGCGTTTGTGCCCACGGGTGAAATAAAAATCACGGAAGTAATGCCTGAGGAAAAGTACCTGGAACTTAAAAAGCTTATGGAAACTGTACCATTTGAAGGCTTTGGAGATTTAAAGAGCAAAATTGACGATAAATTCACCTATGCCGATTTAAGGATGGTGTCCAACGCTTTGGAGTTTGATAAGAAAGAAATGAAACTCAAATAAAGTAGGCGAGCACCACAGCTATTATAACCGCAGTCATTTTAGAAGCATTGAACTTGTGATTTTTTGAGCTCTCAAATAGAATGGTAGTTGAAACGTGCAGGAATATCCCAATTACTACTGCGGTTATTTCATTTTCATATTGATGCACCACCTCATAATTCCTCGAAATGAAATTTCCTAAGGGCGTCATCAACGCAAAGAAGAAAATAAATATTAGGATAGTGTATCTTTTATAACCGGCGCTGATAAAGAAGAATGAAAGGATAATGGCCACGGGAACCTTGTGGATTATAATAGCAATCAACAAATTGTTTTCTTCCGAAATGGGAAATCCTTCCATAAAAGCGTGAATACTGAGACTTATAAACAGCATCCAGGGAAAATGTTTGGCCTCGGAATGCAAATGCACATGCCCGTGCTCTGCCCCCTTGGAAAAGAATTCCAGAAAAATCTGCAACAAAATACCCAACATGATATACACCCCGGTTATCCTTGAATGCGATTCAAATACTTGGGGCAAAAGCTCGAAAACTGTGATTGACAATAGAAATGCCCCACTGAAAGCCAAGAAAACTTCCATATTTCGCATTTCTTTTTTCCTGAGGAACAAAGCAATCACGTAACCAAGTGCTACGGCCAAAAAGAGCAATAAATAGTTCATCAATTAAATATCAAGATTAGTCTTTCTGAAGTTTCTGGGTCAAAATCGTGGAGTTGATAATCTCCGAACACCTTTTTCAAATTCATTTCGGCTTCTTGGAAGTATGCCTTAAAATCCTTTAATGTCAGTGCTCTTACGCGTTCTGTATAAAAATAATCTCTTCCTTCATCGGAAAATCGGATTTCCTTCACGATAAAATTATCTTCCACATATTTTTCCATATAAAACTTTATTCCTCCCACCTTCTTTTTTTCCTGAGGCACCAAGTTTTTAATGGCCAATTTGCTATTCATAAAGTCGATCACTCCGTATCCGCCCGGGTTTAATTTCTGTTTGATAGCTTTTATGGTTTTGAGGTTGTCCGATTCCTTTTCAAAATAACCAAAACTTGTAAAAAGATTGAATACGGCATCAAATTTTTTTGGATAAAGCTCTCGCATATCGTGGACGTCAAAATGGAGTCTCGTCCTTTCGTACTGTTTTGCGTATTCAATGCTTTCTTCGGAAAGATCCACACCTGTTACGTCGAATCCTTGTCGGAATAAATATTTGGAATGTCTCCCTTTGCCACAGGCCAGATCGAGAATGGATGCACCTTTTTTAAGTTTTAAATAATTGGTAAGCCCTTTCATAAAAACCGCAGCCTCTCTGTGGTTGCGGTCTTTGTATAGCAGATGATAATATGGGGTGTTAAACCAAGAGCTATACCAGTTGTCCTTTTCTTTTTGCATAGTAATCCTTTCACAGTGCTAAAATACTGTATTTTTGTACCAAATCTGAAATTAAAGCGATGTCAAATAATTTTAAAATGGTGGCCAAAACCCTTTTTGGGATGGAAGAGCTTTTAGCCGGGGAACTTCGGCAATTGGGGGCATCTTCTATTGAAACCGGGATACGGAACGTGTCTTTTGAAGGGGATACCGGGTTTATGTACAAGGCCAATTTATGTTGTAGAACGGCAATTAAAATTTTAAAGCCCATCACGGTTTTCAATATTTTTACCGAAGAGGATTTATATAAAAAGGTGTATGAAATTCCCTGGGAGAACTATATGGATGTGAAAGGCTCGCTGGCCGTAAACGCTACGGTTTTTTCCGATGTCTTTACGCATTCACAATATATTGCCTTAAAAACGAAAGATGCTATTGTAGATCGCTTTCGCGATAGGGAAGGGGTGAGGCCTGATGTTGATCTGGACCATCCCACACTCCGCATTAACGTTCATATTGACCGAAATATATGTACAATTTCCTTGGACAGTTCTGGCGAATCTCTGCACAAAAGAGGCTATAAAGTGGAAAGTACCTTAGCGCCCATCAACGAAGTGTTGGCGGCCGGCATCATTATGCTTTCAGGGTGGACCGGGCAATGCAATCTTCTCGATCCTATGTGTGGGGGAGGAACATTCCTTACGGAGGCGGCGATGATAGCTTGCAATATTCCCCCGAATTTAAACCGAGAGGAATTCGGTTTTGAGACCTGGCCTGGATTTGACGTGGACCTTTATGAGAAAATTGAAGCAGCCGCCCTGGCAAAAGTTCGGGATTTCCCACATAAGATTTATGGTTACGATACCGATCCGGTAGCCATTCAAAAAGCAAAAGAAAATGTGAAAAGCGCAAATCTACAGGATTTTATAGAAGTGAAGCAACAGGATTTCTTTGAAAGTGAGAAAGGAAATGACAAGCCTTTGTTTATTATTTTCAACCCGCCCTATGATGAAAGGATTTCTGTTTCAGACATAGAAACTTTCTACAGCTCCATAGGAAATACCCTAAAACGCGGCTACCCGGGAACACAGGCGTGGATGATTAGCTCCAATATGGAAGCATTGAAGTTTGTTGGATTAAGACCTTCCAAAAGGATCAAGCTTTTCAACGGAAAACTGGAAGCGAGGTTGCTGCGGTATGAAATGTATGAGGGCAGTAGGAAGGCGAGTAAGCAGTAGGGTTGTCGGTTCCCTCCTCCGGCGGGCAAGGTCGGTTGTCGGTTATCGGTGGTTGGTAGTCGGTAGTCGGTAGTCGGTTGGATGATGGAATTTGGGGATTGGAATTTGGGATTGGTTAATTCGGGATTTTGTTAATTCGTTAATTGGGTTTTGGAATTTGGAATTTGGTACTTGGTACTTGTGGAATTCGGGATTGGTTAATTCGTTAATTGGTGCTTGGAATTTGGAATTTGGAATTTGGTGCTTGGTACTTGTGGAATTCGGGATTGGTTAATTGGTTAATTCGTTAATTGGTACTTGGTACTTGGAATTTGAAATTTGGTACTTGGAATTTTCGGTCTCGGTGGTCGGTAGTTGGAAGAGCAAACTAACACATAATTGATTTCTTAACATTTCATTAACGAACATGGGCTTATCTAGGGAGTATCATAGGAGTATATACGGGTGAACCTAGGCTTTAATATTTGTTTGACCCGTACTAAAATAACTATTTAAACCGGAAGCCCTCCTTCGGGTAAGGTCGGTGGTCGGTAGTCGGTTGGATGATGGAATTTGGGGATTGGAATTTGGGGATTGGTTAATTGGTTAATTCGGAAGTTTGTTAATTCGTTAATTGGGTTTTGGAATTTGGTCCCGATCTATCGGGAGGAATTTGGAATTTGGTGCTTGGTGCTTGGTGCTTGGAATTGTCGGTTCCCTCCTCCAGCGGGCCTGAAACTAGAAACAGCCTATTCCTCCACCACAATCGGGGTGCTCTTCTTATAAATGGGAATTAAATAGGAAATAGAATAGCCATATCCGACGCCAAACTTGCTGTAGTCGTAGGTACGGTTAAAGCCGGGGACATATAAGTTGCCGAAGTTTTCGGGTTCGTCTTCATTCAGCATTAGCTTTAATTGGGCGTTTAAGGAGATATAGAGATTTTTTAATACTTCCGTCTTTACACTTAGAATAAATTCCGCCCAGTGCGCCGATAAGCCCGTAAATTCTTGAGGATGGGTTACTGTTTGGGTGGGGAAAGCGGGATTGTCGGTATAAATCCTGTAGCTAAGAAGTTCTTGTTTGAAAGTGGAAAATCCATAGCGGAGTCCCATATTGATTGAGTTGGTCATGCCCAACCAGTTTTCATAGGCGTTGTAGTCAAAGCCGATCTTGGCATAGCTGCCACTGGTTTTGGAGCTTACATAGGGTTCTGTCCAATCTTTTTGCTCGTTGCCCAATTCCAATGCGGCGTAAAACTTTTTGGTGACTCTAAAGTCGGCCATTAATTCAAAGCCGGAATAACCGTCTTCCAAAAGCGTTCGCAAAGGTTTGGCCAAATCTACGCCTACACGGATTCCATATTTATCGATTTTCGGAATGCTGTCTGTGGTTTTCTCATTATCACCTTGGGCCAAGGCGCTGAAAAGAACACAGAAAATGCTAATGCAGCATAACGATATGTGCCTTGTTTTCGTCATTTACGGTAGTTCTTTCGGTAATTATTTCTTTAATCCAATTGCCATCGGCGGGCTCATCCTCCAACTTAGATTCTAGTTCGTTGAAAACGGCCTTAAAGCCACAGGCGCGGTTTACATATAAATCCTGTCGCTTATAGAGGAACATCACTTTATCAATATTAACAACGGTATCCGTATTGGTGATGGTGGTTCTGATAAACCGATATCTAGTGGTATCGGAATTGGTGTTTAAGGGAACGGCAATACTATCAGTATCCGTACGTCCAAGGACAAGAACCGAGTTTTCATAATCCGTCTCCACGCTCAGGCCTGTTACCTTTTTCTTGTCCTCTGGAATGGTAACATTCTTAAAAACCACTATCAGCTTGGGAGTGGTGGCGGTGCCTTCGGGACATATATCGTCGCGGGTGCAGCCTTTAAAGGCGAAGACCAAAACGAGAACAACTAAAAGTTTTCTGAGCATAACGGATTCTTCCTTGTCTTAAACCAACTGTCGTTTTTCCAAAAGTACAATATTTTCTACGTGATGGGTCTGGGGAAACATATCTACCGGTTGCACTTTTATTACTTCATATTTTGAATCCAACAGAGCCAAATCCCTTGCTTGGGTGGCGCTATTGCAACTTACATATACTATTCTTTGCGACCCCAATTTCAATAGCTGCGCTACCACATCGGCGTGCATGCCATCTCTGGGCGGATCGGTGATTACCACATCGGGCTGTCCGTGGGTGGTGATGAATTCATCATTGAAGACCTTTTTCATATCGCCCACAAAGAATTCAACATTGTCAATTTTATTTAATACCGCATTCGCCTTTGCGGCCCTTATGGCATCGGGTACAGATTCCACTCCTATAACCTTCTTGGCATTTCCCGCCACGAATTGGGCAATGGTGCCCGTACCTGTATATAAATCGTAAACCAACTCCTTGCCGGCCAGGCCCGCGAAGTCACGGGTTATTTTGTAAAGCTCATAAGCCTGTTCGCTATTGGTCTGATAAAACGACTTGGCATTCACCTTAAACCTCAAGCCTTCCATCTCCTCAAAAATATGGTCTCTACCGTAAAAAACGTGAACATCCTGATCGTAAAGAGTGTCGTTTCCTTTGGAATTGATAACATATAAAAGAGAGGTCAAATTTGGAAATTGAGTGGCAATCGCATCGAGCAACAACTTCCTGTTGGATTCATCCTCGTGGAAAAACTGTAGCAGCACCATAACTTCCCCCGTAGAGGAAGTGCGGATCATCAAGGTTCTTAAAAAACCTTCTTGATTTCTGGTATTAAAGAAAGAGAGATTGAGTTCCTCCGCCTTCGCCTTTACAAAATCGCGAATGGCATTGCTGGGTTCCGCCTGTAGGAAACATACATCCAAGTCCAGGATTTTGTCCCACATCCCAGGAATATGAAAGCCCAGCGCATTTCGATCCTCAACTATTTCGTCACTTCTTATTTGTTCCAAGGTCAACCACTTGCTATCGCTAAAGGAGAATTCCATTTTGTTGCGATAAAAATATTGCTTGGCCGAACCCAAGATAGGCAGGGTTTCCGGGAGTTCTATTTTCCCAATTCGCTGCAGGTTTTGCTCGACTTCTTTTTGCTTGTAAAACAATTGGTGCTCATAGCCCAGATCCTGCCATTTGCAACCGCCGCACACCCCAAAGTGGGGACAGACAGGTTCCGTTCTTTTATCTGAATATTTTGAAAAGGAAATTGCCTTAGCTTCATAAAAAGCTTTTCTTTTTTTATAAGTCTGTACCGTCGCTATGTCGCCAGGTACGGCATTGTCTATAAATACTACGCGGCCGTCGGGAGCCTTCGCAATTGTCTTTCCTTTGGCCCCAGCATCTATCACCTCTAGGTTTTCGAATATCACTCGTTTGGTTTTCTTTGCCATAAGCGCAAAAATAGCATAATTGAAAGGTTTAAATCCTGTTAAGGCTTCAAAAAATATGGGATAAATTTAGTAATTTGCAGTCCAAGGATGATTTCTCTCCTCAAAGCCATGTACAGCGCCGATCGAAGCGAGTTGTACTGCGCTTTATGAAACAAGGAATCCATTTATATTTACTTCAAAATCTATCAAACTTATGTCAGTTTTAGAGCAAACAGCTTCAGAAAAAGCTATCGAATTGGAAAACAAATACGGCGCGCACAATTACCACCCCCTGCCCGTAGTGTTGAGCCGTGGGGAAGGTGTATATGTGTGGGATGTGGAAGGCAAGAAATACTACGATTTTCTTTCGGCCTATTCCGCGGTAAACCAAGGTCACTGTCACCCAAAAATTGTAGCAGCCATAACGGAGCAATCCAAAACCTTGGCCCTTACTTCCCGCGCTTTTTACAGCGATATGCTAGGGAAGTATGAGAAATTTGCCACGGAATACTTTGGTTTCGACAAATTGCTTCCTATGAACACTGGCGCAGAAGCTGTGGAAACGGCCTTGAAAATCTGCCGTAAGTGGGCTTATGAAAAGAAAGGCTTGGATGAGAATGAAGCTGAAATCATAGTATGCGAAAACAACTTCCACGGGAGGACTACTACCATCATTTCGTTTAGTAGCGACCCAGTAGCGCGCAAAAACTTTGGGCCTTATACCAAGGGGTTTGTGAAAGTGGAATATGACAATCTGCAAGAGTTGGAGGATGTTATGAAAAATAACAAGAACATCGCCGGCTTTTTAGTGGAGCCCATTCAAGGGGAAGCGGGGGTATATGTGCCAGCTGAAGGTTATTTAAGAGATG
The DNA here is from genome assembly GCA_049646885.1 of Aequorivita sp. Lineage (GTDB taxonomy): Bacteria > Bacteroidota > Bacteroidia > Flavobacteriales > Flavobacteriaceae > Aequorivita. The sequence goes on from JBARWQ010000060.1 coordinate 9,516, forward strand.
CCAAAGCCCTTTGTGAAAAATACAACGTTCTTTTTATCGCCGATGAAGTGCAAACGGGTATCGGCCGAACCGGAAAGCTTTTGGCCTGCGATCACGAAAATGTAAAACCCGATCTTTTGGTTTTAGGGAAAGCGATGAGTGGCGGAGCATATCCCGTATCGGCAGTTTTGGCCAATAACGATATAATGGATGTTATAAAGCCAGGCACCCACGGGTCCACCTTTGGAGGAAATCCAGTGGCTGCTGCAGTAGCTATTGCCGCATTAAGCGTAATCCGCGATGAGAAGTTGGCTGAAAATGCCGAAAAACTCGGAAGGATTTTTAGAAGTGAATTGCAGAAATATATTGATAACAGCACCATCGCAGAACTGGTACGCGGAAAAGGTCTGTTGAATGCCGTTGTTATCAACGATTCCGAGGATAGCGAAACTGCTTGGAACATTTGCCTAAGACTTCGCGACAATGGCCTCTTGGCAAAACCCACCCACGGCAATATTATCCGCTTTGCGCCGCCTTTGGTGATGAACGAGGAGCAACTGCGGGACTGTGTTTTAATTATCATCAAAACTTTAAAGGAGTTTGAATAAAAGAAACGGTTTTTTTTATTGTTCTATCCTAAAAACCCCGGAGGTCTTGGATCTTTGGGGTTATTGGTGCCAAGTGCCAAGTGGCAAGTACCAAATTCCAAGTACGAAGTACGAAGTTCGAAATACGAAGTCTAGACCCAAGCACCAAGCACCAAGCACCAAATTCCAAGCACCAAATTCCAAAACCCCCAAACCATAAACCAAAACCCACCATTAACTTCCCAACATTTACTATTTTTGAAGCTACAAACGAAAATCCAAAATGGAATTAGATAAAAACCAACTCCTGAGATTCACCACCGCCGGTAACGTCGATGACGGGAAAAGCACGCTAATAGGCCGACTTTTATACGACAGTAAATCCATTTTTGAGGATCAGTTGCAGGCTATTGAGAATACCAGTCGCAGGAAGGGACATGACGGCCTGGACTTGGCTATGTTTACTGACGGGCTTCGGGATGAGCGGGAACAGGGGATAACTATTGATGTGGCTTATAGATATTTCACTACCCCCAAACGCAAATTCATTATAGCCGATACCCCCGGCCATATTCAATACACCCGCAACATGGTAACCGGGGCCTCCACGGCCAATGCGGCCCTTATTTTAATAGATGCCCGCCACGGGGTGAGCGAACAGACCAAGCGACATGCATTTATCGCCTCCTTGCTTCAGATTCCGCATATAATAGTATGTATCAACAAAATGGATCTAGTGGAATATTCCGAGGAAGTATTTCAAGATATAGTACATCAGTTCCAAGGATTTTCGTCCAAGCTATATGTTAAGGATATACAATTTTTGCCTATCAGTGCCCTTGATGGCGATAATGTTGTGGAACGCTCCAACAATATGGATTGGTATCAAGGTCCCCCTTTGCTATACACCCTGGAGACCCTGCATATTGGAAGTGATATCAATAAAATAGATGCCCGTTTCCCAGTACAGACCGTATTGCGGCCACAGCGGGAAGGATTCATCGATTACCGTGGGTATGCGGGAAGGGTGGCAAGTGGGATTTTTAGAGTGGGGGATGAGATAGTAGTACTTCCCTCAGGATTTTCCTCAACAATAAAAAGCATCGATACCATGGACGGCAGTTTGGAAGAAGTCTTTGCACCTATGTCCGTCGCTATGACCTTGGAAGATGATATCGACATCAGTCGTGGCGATATGATTGTAAAGATAAACAACCAGCCCAAGGCCTTACAGGAATTCGATGCCATGCTCTGTTGGCTGCACGACAACCCCGCACGTCCCCGAGCCAAATACACCATCCTCCACGCCAATAACGAACAAAAGGCCATGCTCAAGGAAGTGCTGTACAAAATCGACATCAACACTTACGCTCGCAACGAGGATGACAAGGACCTAAAAATGAACGACATCGCCCGTATCTCCCTTCGCACCACGCGTCCGCTAATGGTGGACGAATACCGTGACAATCGAATCACCGGCAGCTTTATCCTTATCGACGACGCTACGCAGGAGACGGCGGCGGCGGGGATGATTGTGTAGAGTCGGAGGGGTATCTGTTTTAAAAACTTCTACGGATTTAAAAACTTCTACGGATTCGAAATTCATAATGAGATTTTGATATCCAAATGCTATCTCCGACTAGTCCAATATTTATGCGGTGGTTTAGATGGCAGCCTTAATGAAAGCCTTAAATAACTAACGCATTTTGTGCTAGCCTATAGTTGTTTTCTCCACGTGGTGCTCGGCAAGTTTTTTACCCTTATTTGGGAATCCATTTATGTTGGATATCTTTGTATTTAAGGTTGTCCTTTCTTTCTGTAATAGATCAGACTCTTCAAATGCTTGTAATACAGTTAAATGTGATATAAAATAAGCCAAGGTACTTTCGGCTCCTTGATTTCGGTTTATCCCGTCTTTTTCAAAACCGTCGCAACACCCTTTGGTTTCAAGATCATACAGACTCAAACGCATATCGTTTTCGCCCAAAAACCACATGAACGATGTGAAAAGTTTCTTTAGAAAATCTCGATTCCCGGTTAATTTGTAAGCTTGATGGTACATAAGAACCATCGCTTGAGCATCTAAAGGTTGTTGTGCAAATATGGAACGTTCCTTATCTTTTATATACCAATCTTTATTTCCGATAATGGACAGATAATCATCCTTTAGCGTATGTTCTGTAAGAAAATCCATTGTAGCAAACGCAACATCAGCAACTTTTTTATCCTTAAGATTTTGAGTGGCATGCAGCAGGGCTAGAGGTAAGATACCGTTGTCATAAGCCAAAAGCACTTCAAACCATTTCCAATCCTCTGATTGATTTTGGTTGTAATGTGAAACAAGAGAATCCGTCAAGGTGCGCAAACTCCGCTTCATTACGTCGTCGGAAGTATGGATTTTTAGATAATGACATATTCCTATTATTGTGTAAGCTATGCCCCTAATAGATTGAATTTTCCCAAAATTGGGAGCTGCGTCAGAGAAAATCAATTTTGCGGTTTGATAATAAGCATCCATTGGAGAATTACCTAAAAGATATCCCAAGGCCCAAATGGTTCTTCCAAAGGAATCCTCAGAGCCAACTTCATCCAAGAAATTGCGATTGAAACCTAAAAAATTATGGAAGCTGCCATCCCCGTTCTGCATATAATGGACAAAACTTAAATAAGTTGTCATTAACTCCAATGCCTGCGGATCCTTTTTCTGCTTGTAGTACATACAAGCCATTAGCAGAGCCCGGGCATTATCATCCAGACAATAGCCTTCTTTAAAGTCGGGAATTCCAAACTTTGCGTGTTGCAAAATACCAGAATTATCAGTCAATCTTTTAATATGAGTGAGAGAGAAAGGTGGTAATATCAAGGGATCGATATCTCTTTCTTTAATTGCCGGTGATTTCTTGGGTTTGGACAATTCATTTGCAATGAGCTCTGCATATTTTTGACCGATTTTCGGCCAAGTTAGGTTTTGACCGTACTTGGACGCTTTGGCCTGTATCTGTTTCAGTTTTTCCGGCTTCTCCAGCAATTCATTTATAACTTCAGCCAAGTTATCGGAATCATTAAAATCAAAAAGGCAACCTTTATCATCTGCCAATAATTCCGCGGCATGCCAATAAGGAGTGGACACTACGGCACAACCAGACCCCATGGCATAAGAAAGTGTTCCACTCGTAATTTGTGCCACACTTAAATATGGGGTAATATAGATATCGCAGGCCGCGAGATATTTAAAGAGCTCAGTTTCTTCAACAAACTCATTGAGCAACAAAACATGCTTGCTAACGTCCAAGGTTTTTATGAGCGTCTGAAGATAATCCCGATATTCTTCCCCAGAGTCCCGCAATACATTGGGATGCGTTTTCCCCAAAACGATATATAGAACTTCGGGATGGTTTTCAATGATTTTTGGCAAGGCCTTGATAACGGTTTCAATTCCTTTATTGCGACCAACAAAACCAAAGGTCAAAAGCAGTTTCTTTTTGTTCAGTTTAAGTTCTTTTCTCGATTGTTGTTTATCAAAATGTATATCTGGCACGCCATGCTCGATAAGCGCTATTTTTTCCTTTGGCACCTGGTATATTTCCACAAGAAATTGAATGGCCTTATTGCTCATCACCACAACCTTATCGGACATTCTACAAATTTCCTTTAAAATCGCTTTTTCATCATAGGAAGGAGTTTCAAGAATGGTATGCAAAGTGGATATCAATGGAATTTTTAAATGATGCAACAAAGTCAATATATAAACGCCGCTTAAACCCCCATATATTCCAAATTCATGTTCCAGTACACAAGCATCGGCTCCACTGCTATTGATAAACTTGGCCGCTTTCAAATATTCGGATTGCTGTTCTTGATTTATACTTAATTTCACCTCCGGCGGATACTGATATTCCAGATTGTGATCGTTCATCGCAACAACTAAGTTTTCTTTAACTCCCACGCCGTTTATAAGCATCGCATCGGCAAGATTTCCTGTAAATGTACCAATTCCACATTCACGTGGAGGGTAAGTTCCAATATAGGCTAGTTTCATTTTTGAAAAATTTTTAGGTTAAATGAACCGGGCAAACCTTTTTAAATCCGAGTTTATACTTGCTTTAATGAGAATTGGGCAAGATGCAGTTTTATTGAACTTTGCGATGGTTCTATATTTTATTCAAATTCTTTAAGAGAAGCCGAAGTTCCCCAACTTTTTTAGTTGAATAAAGAATATTTAAGGTACTCGAAATCGAAATAAAACAGGCTCAATAAAAGGTTAATACAGCGTTACAGACTTCACAAATTTTTATATATAAAAAACATAAAACACTGTTATTTATTTGATTTTATTTGCAGAGAGTCAAAAAACGGAGTTCTTTTTTCCCTCACACATCTGGCTGCATATAAATAGTTTGAAGCACTCCAGGTTTGCCAATCCTGCCCCATCGGTTTTCCGGTCTGGGCCTTATACCATTCATTAAAGCCGAATTTCAATTCTTTATTTCTCGATTTTTTGATTAATTGGGTTAACGCCAAGAGTTCCTTTTCCGCCTCCCCATATAATTTGGCTGCGACAAGAGCGGCGATATAAAAACCACTTATAAACGGCCAAATACCGCCATTGTGATAATCTCCAGGCTTGTTGAATTCTTCATATCTGGGCAACCAATCCGCATCTTCGGGTTGAATAAAAGGGAAGAAATTGGGCGTCAGGTCAACAGCTAAAATCTTCTTTTCTCTCATAGCGTCACGCTCTTTTTTTATCCAAGCAACCATATCCTTAGCTTTTGAAGGGGAAGCCAAACCGGATAAAATGGCAAGACTATTTCCCAATAAATCGAACCGATCGCTGCTGTAAATCTTGTAAGACCACAGGGCATAATAGGGTTTGTTTTTTATGGCAAGACCTTCGTGCGGGCTTTTATGTGTTTTATCGGAAGCATAAGTAAATTGATTTATCGCCTTCCCGAGGTTTTCGGCACTTTTATTCTTTTTTAATAGTTTAAGGCCTGCGTAGGTCATTGTGTTTACGAAGAGCCCGTAACCGGGCACCCACTGCTCGTCGCGCCAATCACTGGTAGGTTGTTGTGCTATTAAAAAATGGCTTGTCGGACATTGGTATTCCATCCATATTTGCGCTTTGTTCACGGCGTCTTCAAGAAAATGTGGATTGTCGAGTAGGTTTCTGAAGATCCCGGTTGCCATCAAAAAGAGGGGAGTGGTGTCGCTAGAGCCCCGGTTGTTTTTATCGTTGACAAGCGAAGGGATTTGTCCGTTTCCCGATTGATTATTGGCAAGAGTATTTAGAATATTTTCTACACTCTGCATAAGTTCCGCATTTCCACTTGTTGCTATCCCCAATACCGATATTAATAGGTCTCTAGTATAAGGCTCGGGATATCCCCATCCAGCGGTTCTTGGTAAATCAGAAACAGTTCCATGTGAATTGTGCAAAAGCACTTCAATGGCAGCTTTCTTGGCTTCTTCAATCTCTTGGATTTTTTCAAGTGTCATGACGTTTCTTTTTTAGGGTTTATGGACAACTTCCGTGAGTGGAAATATGTTCGATATCGTTGAAGTACTTTACTGTTTTAACCTGCAATTCCCTGGTTGCCGGTTCATCGCAAACCAATATACATTTTTGATGCATTTGAAGCATAGATGCGGGCCACATGTGGTTTACAGAGCCTTCCACGACCTCTCTTAATGCTCTGGCTTTTTTATAGCCAACACCTAAGATCAACACTTCTCTGGCCTCCATGATTGTTCCGACGCCCACTGTAAGAGCTGTGGTAGGAACTCGGTGCGCATCATTCTCAAAAAATCTGGAATTCGCTTGAATGGTATCATAACAAAGTGATTTTATTCTTGTTCTGGAAGTCAACGAGGATCCTGGTTCGTTAAATGCAATATGTCCATCCATTCCAATTCCCCCTAGAAAAATGTCAATGCCTCCGTATTTCAATATCTTCTTCTCATATTCAATGCACTCCTTTTCCAGATCGTATGCGTTACCATTTAAAATATTTATGTTTTCTTTAGGAATGTCAATATGTTTGAAGAGTTTCTCGTTCATGAAGGAATGATAGCTCTGGGGATGATTTTCAGGAATACCAATGTATTCATCCATATTAAAAGTAATCACGTGTTTAAAAGAGATGTCTCCTATCTTATGCTTTCTAATAAGTTCGTTATAAGTAATAATTGGTGAAGAACCCGTTGGTAACCCAAGCACGAAAGGGTTTTCTATTGTTGGGCTAAAATCATTTATTTTTTTAATTAAATAATCGGCAGTCCAATGGCCGATCTCTTTTTCGTCTTGTTTTATGAGAACTCTCATCGTTGCTTTATTTAAGCCGTTGATTCATTTTATATTAATTTATTCCCAGCTTATCTTGTATGATGTTTATAAATTTTTGAGCCACCACGAGATAATCAAAATTTGCTACCACATGCTTTCTTGCTTCCACTCCCATATCAACCCGAAGTTTTTTATTGTTCATGAGTTTGAGCAAGTATTTAGCGATGTCCTGAACATTGGCTCTATAATCCACGGTTCTTGGGATATCGAATTCTATTTTATGATTGTTCTCAAAACCAGATTCTTCTCCTAGTATTACTTCCTTAACAACAATCTTTTGAGCCACTTCAGCAAGAAAAGCCGTTTTTCCGTGAATAAGCGTGTCCAGCATTCCCATGGCTCTTATTCCGATAACGGGTTTTCCACAGGCTCCCGCTTCCACTTGGGGCATGCCGAAGCCTTCAAGCCTTGATGGGGCGGCATAAATATCGCAGGCTCCGATTAAATAGGGCATAAAATTTCTGGAAATGGTATTGGTGGCGTAGGTAATGTTTTTTTCAAGTCCCAATCTTGTTGCCATTTCCAGATCTAAAAGATTTTGGGCCTTTGTTCGGGGTTGTGGCCATACCTTGCATACGTATTTCCAGTCTGGAGCTTTTGTGTCAATTATAGCCAAGGCTTGCATCACCTCTTGGGCTCCTTTTGAGGCAGCATCGCCCCCCACAGTGAGGATCATCAACTGATCCGGGGATACACCCAAAGACTCGCGTACCGCAATAATCTTAGGATCGTTTTTTTCAAAGGGAACAAAAGAGGTGGTATCGCAGCCCACGGGAAGCACCATAATATTTTCGGCTTTGATGCCGTCCCTCACGTACATTTCTTTTACCCAATGTGAAGTCACCAAGATAAGGGGCAGTTCGTTTAATATTTCCTGAAAGTTGGCGATATATCCATCGGCGACCAACCACGGCACTGCTGTGATACCATACCGTTGGGGGTGGAGCACAAGCTGGGGAGTGTGGCCCCAATATCCTACTCCCACCACTACATCGGGTTCAAACCATCGGTAATACCATTCTTTTTCCTGCGCCGATTCAAAATGAGCGGCATGGGCATCTACCCCAAGCTCACGAAGTCCACGGAAAAGCAAATCTCCTTGGGTTGCTAGACCACCTGGAGAAGGAGGATAATCATAAAGGATCAAGACTTTCATAGATTAATATATTGATTATTGTTGAATCCTCTCTTGCTTTAGCCATATCTCAGCGTCTGCTGGATCATTGAACTTCCAAAATGCTTCATTTACAGGTGTTGTTTTGGCTTCAAACCCTGCTGTTTCAAAACCGTATATCTGAGTAATTATCCGGTATTTTTCTTCCCATATATTTTCAGGGAGTTTTTGATAAATGCTTGCACCCTCTATGGCTTTTGGATAATATTTCTTCTTTCCATCTTCATAGGCAAAGATCCAAAGCCCCTTTGAAGCGATCTTTTTATCACTCCATAACTCAATAACAGCCCTGCCAATTTCTTCATGACGCAAATGCCTGGTGTATTCGCCCTGGGGGCTATGCGTTATAATTAGGTCAAAGTTTTGTTTTGGCAGCAACGCTAAAATTGTGTTTTTCACTGCTTTTTTATCCAAGGGTTTTTGTTCTGGGCCATCGTCCAAATCGCCCATATTACCCTTTGCCCTATAAGCTGCAAGAGCCTTTTTAAACTTTGGAGCCCGGTCAAGATCGTTTTTTCTGCATAAACAAGCGACAAACCAATTGCAGTCGGGGTATTGCAAAATAGTGCCGCCACACCATAAGGTTTCATCATCGGGATGAGCCACGATAACAGCAATATTTTTTTGATTTTTTATAATCTGAGATGCCCCTTCCATTGCCTCCTTCCATTTGTTTCTTTAGATTTTAGGACGGCTATTCATATCCACTTTTAATGATGGTGGAAATCATTTTAAACCGCTTATTGGCTTTGATGGTATTTTTGGAATGGGCTGGAACAATGATGGATTCACCAGTTTCCATGGTAAGCAAATCGTTATTGATCGAGATATCCGCCCGGCCTTCAATAATTAGGATAAGTGTATCGAAGGGAGATGTTTTTTCGGGTAAATATTCACCCGAATCAAAGGAAATGGCCGTTACATTCCCAGTCGGTTTGTTTAGAATAGTTTTCATTACCACCGCTTGCGGTACATAATCGATAAGCTCGGTTATAAGAAAGCGCTTTGATTTCTCAACATCTGCATTTTTCACGGCTATAATTTTATGAAGTGAGTTTTTAAGAAAAGTATAACATTCCATAAATCTTAGACTTAAAGGTCAGATATTTTTCATTTAAAAATATTACATAGGAAATACGAAGATTTACAGTTTTCCCATATTGGATTTACTTCTTTTTTTAAAGCTTAAAAGCCTCGTGGTTTGAACCACGAGGCTTTCTAAATAAAAAATTCATCATTTTCCCCATGGATTACAAATCCTCTATATTTCTCAAACGTTTCTTTTTCATATTTTTAAAATGCGTTGGTGTGAGTCCTGTCACTTTTTTAAATTGATTGGAGAGATGTGCCACACTGCTGTAGTGTAGCTTATAGGAGATTTCTGTAAGATTCAATTCGCCATACATCAACAGTTCTTTTACCCGTTCAATTTTGTTTATAATGATATATTGCTGAATAGTGATCCCTTTCACTTCGGAAAATGTATTGGCCAAATACGTGTAGTCATATCCCAATTTTTCACTGATGTAATCTGAATAATTCATTTGAGGCAACTCATCTGAATAATGGACCATTTCAATAATTACGGCCTTAACTTTTTCAATAATGATATTGCGCCGGTCGTCAAGAAGATCGAGCCCATATACCCTTAGATTTCTGCGAAATTGTTCTTTTTGTGAATCAGTGATGTTTTCCTCGATCTCGACCGTTCCCAGATCCACGTTGAGGTAATGCAGGCCAAGCTTTTCCAGTTCCTGCTTTACTATGATCTTACATCTCAAACTCACCATGTATTTGATGTATATGAACATATAGTTTCTTAATTGGATTTTTGAAGCAAGTGATATGAGATCGGCATAACAATGTGATTTATATAACTCTTTTGCCTAATAATATAAAGAACACCCCGAGGTATTTAATTACCTTTTGTTGTTCATAATATTACCGGATCGAGAAATATCTTAATAGTTGTTCTTTGATCTGATTGTTCTTTTAAACGAAATTTTGAATCAAGGTACAATAGTTTTTCTAAAGGTCAAGATTTTTAAACTGTAAGCACTTATAATCTTATGTTAAAGGCAATGTGTTATGTTGATTTATAGGAACTTGCGCTTTTTCGTTTAGTTTTAACTTTAAAGAAGTATTCACATGCTCACTTTGAAAAATAAAATAAGAATTTTATAAAAAAGAATGTCACACCTTATAGCTCCCTCTATTCTTGCAGGCGATTTTGCCAATCTTATGAAGGATGTCGAAATGCTCAATAGGAGCGAGGCCGATTGGATCCACGTCGATATTATGGATGGTGTTTTCGTTCCGAATATTTCTTTTGGATTCCCGGTGCTTGCGGCCATAAACCGCTATGCATCAAAACCGCTTGACGTGCACTTGATGATTATAAAACCTGAGCGATATATCAGCCGGTTTAGGGAAGCCGGAGCGAGTAACTTAATAGTTCACATAGAAGCCTGCACCCATTTGCACAGTACCATTCAGACCATTAAGAAGGAAGGGATGGGAGTTGGCGTGGCACTCAACCCGCATACTACCGTAAACAACTTAGAGGATATTATAAAGGATATTGACCAAGTCCTAATAATGTCCGTAAACCCTGGTTTTGGTGGGCAGAAATTTATAGAGCACACTTATCGCAAAATAGAACAGACCCGTGATTTAGTTGAGAAAAATTCTTCGAAAGCTCGGATAGAAATAGATGGAGGAGTGGGCCTTATAAATTCTTCAAAGCTTATTGAGGTAGGTGCCGATATATTGGTCGCGGGGAGTTCTGTTTTTGGATCATCCAGTCCCATCAAGACCATCGCGGATTTGAAGCGAATTGAGCTTTTCCATAATAATCCCTGAATTAAATTTTTTCTTTCCAAAACACTTGCCAAGTGGGAATAATGTAAATTATTAAACAGAGATTATAAGCATTCTTATAATTAGAGTCTTAACTTTAATAATCCCTTATTTCATCAATTTTGAAATTTCCTTTGATTTTGATAAACATTCATTGGATAATGAAAGAAGGATGGGATGGTAACATTTTTCACTAAAAAGAGGAAATCCAGATGAACAAGCAAACCTTAAAAGGTACTATCCAGCAAATTTTCTTCAACGGAAAAGGAATTTTGGCAATGGACGAAAGCAATCCCACTTGTAACAAACGTTTTGCAGTTTACAGAATTCCACAGACAGTGGAAATGCGACGTAAATATCGTGAGCTCATTGTTACTACTGCGGGTTTAAATAAAAGTATTGGAGGTGCCATATTGAGTGATGAAACCATCAGGCAGAAAACAAAAAAAGGGGAGCCGATGGCAAAGGTATTGATGGATGCCGGAATCGTTCCGGGAATAAAAGTCGATAAGGGAGCCAAACCATTGGCAGGTTTTCCTAACGAATTAGTCACTGAAGGTTTAGATGGTTTGCGCGAGCGATTGGCAGAGTATAAAGCAATGGGGGCTCTCTTTGTAAAATGGCGTGCCGTAATAAACATAGGGGATGACATTCCCACGAGAACTGGCATTACGGCCAATGTTCATGCATTGACAAGATATGCGACTTTATGTCAAGAGGCAGATATGGTTCCCATTGTGGAGCCTGAAGTGTTGATGACCGGAGAACATAGCTTACAGCGTTGTTATGATGTAACAAAACAGGTTTTGAAAACGCTCTTTTATTATTTGTATGAATATAGAGTTGATTTGGAAGGAATGATCTTAAAACCGAATATGGTAATTGCAGGAAAGGAAAGTGGAGAAAGAAACAGTGTTGATGAAGTAGCCGAAGCAACCACAAATTGTTTGTTGGCATCGGTTCCCGCCACCGTGCCTGCCATTGCGTTTTTATCGGGCGGACAATCCCCTCAGGAAGCATGCGCCCACCTGAATGCCATCAACAAAAATTTTAAGGATCGACTTCCCTGGATCGTTGCTTTTTCTTTCGCAAGAGCCATTCAACAACCCGTGTTGGATGCTTGGAACGGACAAGAATTGAATGTTGAAGTAGCCCAAAAGATGCTATATCACCGAGCAAAGCTCAGTTCCTCGGCACGTTTGGGTAAATACAGTGCTTCCATGGAGAAATCGGGATGAGCATTCGACAAATATGGAATAAAAAAAATCCGTCAAAAAATATTGAAAAGCTAGATTAACTCCAAAGAAGAAAAAAATGAAAAAAGAAGAAAAAAAAGAGGAAAAGTTGTTAGTGGCACATAAACAAGAGAAACTCCTCACCTCAGGGAAAGTTGAACCCCAGAAAAAATCATTTCCCGGCTATCCTCATTATCCCGCATCGGAAGATATTTATAACAACGAAAAGGAAGTGGATTTAAATCCGGAAGACCTCAGTAAAACCAAAGGTGAAGAAGATAAATTAGGAAAGCGAAATGAAAAAGGTTTTTGTGAAGATATGACAGGGGAAGACCTTGATGTGCCAGGTTCCAAAGATGATGAGGCTAAAGGAAATTCAGGAAGTGAAGATGAGGAAAATAATTATTATAGTCTAGGAGGAGACCATCATAACGATCTGGAAGAAGATGCGGGAGAATGAAAAATGCGCATAGCAGAATTATATGTTAGTTGATCACGCAAGAGCTGGGATAATATCAATTTTTTTTAGAACGGATAATTTTAAAACTATTCATTAATTAAAAACAAAAAGTTATGATGAACAACGGTTATGGTTTCATGGGAATGCATTTTATATGGTGGATCATCTGGCTGATCTTTATATTCTGGATATTCTTTACACCTTGGAATATCCCCGGAGATCGACGAAAAAAAGAATCTCCACTTGAAATCTTGCAGCGACGTCTTGCTTCGGGAGAAATTACAAAAGAGCAATTTTTTTGAACTTAAAAAACTATTGGAAACGGGCGGCTAATTCCTAACTGTCTAAAGTTGCCTAAAGAATTTCTTCATTTAATTTTCACTAAAAATAAATTAACTGACGGTTCTTGAAAGAAAGAGGAACCCTTTCAAGTATTGATTATTTGAGCTAAAGTCCTCATTAAATTTCTAAAGAATGATACCACATTTTACAGAAGCCGAAAAAGCATTTGCTTATCCTGCGGATCGGCGTGTCTATATTGGTATGAAGCGGTACATGAAGATAACACTTCTGGTGCTTGTTGGTGGTACACTTGGTGTGGCATGGCTGCAATATATGTTGTTCGGTTTACCAGCCGACCCGTCGTCCGCTTTTTTGCCCGTACAGACCGCAGGGCCTTCGGGTTTTCCTGTCTGGGTAAATCTGAGCCATTGGGTCAATTTCTTTTTTCTGATGTTGATCATAAGAAGCGGACTTTCTATATTATTTGACCATCCCCGTTTGTATTGGAACAATAATAGCAAACCAGAAAAACAATGGATAAGATTTACCCCCATTAGGATTCCAAAAGATAAATTTTGGACGGCTAAAGAAGATTCCCGTTATCTCAGCCCTATTGTGGGTTTGCCTGGTTACAGACATACAATAGGTATCGCTAGGGTATGGCATTTTCTTACCGTTCCTTTTTTTGTTTTAAACGGTGCTATCTTTATTTTTCTTTTGTTTTATACCAATCAATGGGAACGATTGGTGCCAGTATCGTGGCAGATCGTACCCGATGCATGGAATGTTTTTGTCCATTATTCCACCTTTCATTTCCCAATTGAACCCAATGGATTTTATCATTATAATGCTTTGCAGCAAATCGCTTATTTTGGAACAATATTTATTCTGGCGCCGCCTGCCATGCTCACGGGTATTGCAATGTCTCCTGCCGTTGATAACCGGTTTCACTGGTATCCGAAAATGTTCGGTAATAGGCAAAGTGCACGTTCCATTCACTTTTTGGTGCTGGTTTCCTTTTGCGTTTTTATCCTTATACACGTAAGTCTTATAGCAGCCACTGGCTTGGTGAGAAATATGAACCATATTGTTTTGGGAACTGACAATACGCAAAGCTATACCGGACTTTATATAGGTATTTCTATTGTTTTGGCAACGATTGGCTTTGCTGTTCTTGCGCATTGGCTTTCCTGGAACAAACAACGTTCCCTTCAATACCTGCAAGCATCGGTTAATGAAAGACTTTGGAAATACACTATAAACCGTTTTGAAGCTAAAACCGTCTATCAAAAAAAAGAAATTACTTCCTACTTCTGGTTGAATGGGAGAATGCCAGAATCGGCAAAGTGGAAAAATATGGCTAAAAATAATTTTGCTGACTATAAACTTAAGATAGGAGGGATGGTAGAAAACCCTGTTGAATTATCCTTGGAAGAACTAAAAAATATTGGAAAGGAACAGAACATCACCATGCACCATTGTATCCAGGGCTGGTCCGGCATCGCGGAGTGGGGCGGTGTATCATTGAGCAAAGTTGTCGAATTGGTGAAACCAAATCCTTCTGCAACAACAGTTGCCTTCTTCTCCTATGGTGAAGGTCTATATGGCGGCACTTATTACGATACCCATACGCTCGACAACTGTCTGAAACCTAATTCCATACTTGCCTGGGAAATGAATTACGAACCACTGTCACTGGGCCATGGTGCCCCACTGAGATTGCGGGTAGAAAACCAGCTGGGCTATAAAATGGTGAAATGGATAGAACGCATTGAATTTGTGAAATCCCCTAAAGATTTGGGCAAAGGCTACGGCGGTAAAAATGAAGATGACGAATATTTTGATTTATTGGCCGATACATAAAGGCGATAAGCAGAAGCTCTTATTTAAAGAAATATAATTCTAAAAAAGTAACTCAATGAAAGATAAAACATCAAACGACAACATAGGTATTATGACTACCCTTTCGGAAGTTATAGATCACCTCAAAGAAAAAGGATATACTACGGATTTTAATCTAAAACCAAACTACCTTGGATACGAAGGGAATTCTCAAAAACTATTCCCAGAGGAATTCATTGTAGATAAACATTACCGTTTTGAAGGTGAGTCGAACCCCGATGATGAAGCAATTGTATTTGCCATTTCATCACCCAAATACAATTTAAAAGGAGTTTTGATAAATGGATATGGAATTTCCAGTGAAAGTATTACCGATGAGATGATAAAAGCCTTGGATGAAAGAAAGAAATAATAATGGAATAGAGTGACTAAATATAATTAGGGAAATAAATAACATCGAATATTAATTAAAATCCATGAACTATGAAAAAGACCAACATCGGAATTTCCGATAAAAACAGACAGGCAATTGCCGACCAGTTATCAAAAATACTGGCAGATGAATTCTTGATTTATTCCAAAACTCTCAATGCGCATTGGAACATTGAGGGACCTGATTTTCACGCTGTACACGTGTATTTAGAGACATTATATAATGAACAGCAGAAAATTGTGGATACCGTAGCCGAAAGGATTCGCGCCATAGGGCATTACGTGCCTGCACAACTAGAAAAATATCTTGAACTCACCCATCTTTCCGAAAAACCGCTTGATAAAAATAATAGCAAAGCTTTTTTTACGGAATTATTGGAAGACCACGAGAGCGTGATTATTTTTTTAAGGGAAAATATAGATCCCATGGCGGATAAATTAAAGGCAGAAGGCATCAGCGATTACATAACCGGTTTAATGGAATACCACGAAAAGACCGCTTGGATGCTCAGAGCTCATTTAAATTAAAAGTATATTCAACCCGGGATATTTCTTTTAACAGAAATGGAGATTTATCCGGCGCCTAAATCCTTCGTCAGGAATGTGAATTATAAAGGCATTTACAAACATTTCAACACATTAAAAATTTATTATCATGTCAAAAGTCAATATCAAATTAAAAAACAAAAAGGAAGTAGCAAAAGAAACTATGATGTTCCATTTTTCCAAACCAGCGGGGTTTACATTTAAAGCTGGTCAATTTGCAGATTACACAGAAATAAATCCATCGGAAACAGATGCCGAAGGAGATACCAGGGGATTTTCGCTAGGCGCCCCTTATGAAGAGGATATTATTTTCACTACAAGAATGCGGGATACCGCTTTCAAAAATAACATGAAAAAAATGCCAATTGGCACCGAAGTTATTTTTGATGGTGCGTATGGCTCTTTTACCCTTCAGAACAACACAAAGATTCCTGCTGTTTTTCTTTGTGGAGGTATTGGTATCACTCCGGTAAGAAGCATTGTTTTGCAAGCGACACACGACAAAACCGCACATAAGATCTTTCTTTTTTACGCTAATAAGACACCTAAGAATGCCGCTTTCCTAGATGAATTGACAGCAGCTCAGAAAAAAAATGCCAACTTCAAGTTAATCGCATCAATGACTGATGTCGATGGCTCTAAAGACTGGAAAGGCGAAACAGGTTTTTTCACAAAAGAGATGTTGAAAAAATACATCGGTGACCTCTCCCAACCAATTTACTATATTTCCGGTCCCGCATCAATGGTAACTTCCATCCGGAAAACACTCAATGAAGCTGGGATAGACGATGATAATATCCGTACTGAGGAATTTTCAGGTTATTAATTAGACATTGATAATTATTGAAAATACCCTTGATTGTAAAGAATCGATGAGTCGTGGTTCTTGATTCCTGAGTCCTGTTTCTAACTATAGTAAATACAATTATGGAAATAAAAATCAATGAATCCACAGAATTAAGACCCGAAGGCGCGCGGTTCATGGATGCGCCATTGGTAGGCATTGCTATTCCAGAATTTATAAAGCAATTAAAAGCGGAGACCACTTGGGAAACCAGCGACCGTAATGCCATTACTGTTTTTAAAACAAATGGAATGTGCATTGTATTGATTGCATTGCATAAGGAAGCGATAATGACAGAACATACCGCTGAAAACGTTATAAGTGTGCAGGTATTGGAAGGGGAAGTAAACTTCAAAACCGACATGGAATCAAAACTGTTGAAAGCGGGTGATATGATTGTCTTACACGAGGGATTGCCACATAGTGTAGAAGCAATAAAGGAATCTGTGTTTTTATTAACGCTAACTACATCTCTGGCGAAATAAAATTCGTTTTAGGCACCGGAGAAAAAATATGGGATGACCTATCGATTTATTCAAGTTTCTTGGAAATCGCAATAGGCAGAGGAAGGAACTTACCACAAAACTCCCGGACAAACAATTTAGTTTTTTTGAGATAGCCTCTTATTAGGTCTTTTATTAATAAAACTGCTTAATAAGTTCCTTTTAAAAAAGAGAAAGTCCTATCAAATAAACTTACTTGATGTACTGAAATTATTTCTTCTTTGAAAGTAATAATTTTTTCATTCTTGGAACGATTGTATATCTTTTAAAAGCATAATAACACATTAGATCTCCTGGGCTCAGTTGCACCTTGTCTTCTCATAGAGAACTATTAATTTGTTTTCAAGGAAAGTCGTTGATTAATTCCAGAAGCCAACTTGGATATGTTCCCAACCAGATCACGAATATTGTTAGGAGCATGATTGCCAGACCGCCCGCAAGAATTGAGGAGGGCCCCGTGTCGTCTTTCTTGACTGGGTGTGTCACTGGAACTACATCCTTTTCCGGGTGCATCATGACAACAATCAGTCGCAAATAGTAATATAAACCTATTACGCTGCCAATCACCAGAGTAATAACAAGTAACCATTGCGCTTGCCCGACCCCGGCGGTCAAAACAAAGAACTTGCCTGTAAAGCCGGCGGTGAGTGGTATTCCGGCCAGGGAAAGCAAACTCACCGTAAATGCAATCGCCAAAAGAGGCCTTTTCCAGAATAGCCCTTGGTAGTCCTCAATATCAATAGCTTCTTCCTGCGATTTGGAGACTAAGGTGATCAGTCCAAAAGCTGCCAGGATGGTTATCATATAAATCGTCAGATAAAACGTAGCTGCCGGTGGCCCTATTTGTTTCCCGGCTATTACGGCCACCAGTAAATAGCCGAAATGCGCAATGGAGGAATAGGCCAGCATTCGTTTTACATTATTTTGCAACAGTGCCAATATATTGCCGATCAACATAGAGAGAACAGACATAATCGTGAACACCCAAACAATATTTTCAAATCGATAAAGGTCAGCCATTATGAAAAACCGCAACAAGAGTGCTACTATGGAACCTTTGGATACCGTAGCGACAAATGCACTTATTGGGGAGGAAGCACCTTCATAGATGTCGGGTGTCCACATGTGAAAGGGAACAGCCGCCAACTCAAATCCGATGCCTACTATCATGAGCGCAATGCCGGCGATAAGCATCAACTGCGAAGTGCCATCTATCGCGGGAGTGATGGTTGCCAAGTCGTGGAAGGCCATAGTGCCGGTAGCCGCATAAACCAAAGCCATTCCCAACAATAAAAAAGATGCCGCGAGCGCTGCGAGGATAAGAAATTTCAGTCCAGCTTCAATGGCTTTTGGTCTCTTTCTATAATAAGCTATCAGGCTATATAGAGAGACACTCATGATTTCCAGGCTCACAAAAAATGTAATAAAATGGGTGCTAAAAACCAGCATTGCCGACCCTAAAGCCGCCAGCATCAATAAAGGATAGAACTCTTCCTCTCTCTTTTCAGGATAAAAATCCCGTAAACTGTGGTAGCTGAATATAGCCACAACAAAAGTTGCCGACAAAATCAAGACCAGGTAATAATAACCGAAAGTATCCACGACGAAAAGCTCGCCAATAGCATGGGATGTTGTAGGCCAACTGATAAACACGGCTACTAACGAAGCTATCAAAATGGCCAATGTCAAGGCAAATGTCAATACATGATGGCGACTTATAGCGATTAAAATCAGCGTAAGTAGGATTCCTCCGCCGAGAATTATCACTGGTAGCAAACCGGTTATATCTTGTACTGACATTTCTTATTTAGTTTTTATTAAATTAATTTTTTGAACCTGATTTACTTTTTGAATAGGCACATATTTTACATTTAATGGTTTTGTCATATTGTAAATCGCACCTTCATCTATACTTCCCACTTCTTTCCCTTGATCGGGCTGGGGAATACTTACTTTTCGAATAACTTTTTGCACGGGGATTTGGGTTACACGAAATACTGATGCAGGATACCATCCTAACCAAATAATCACGCCAGTGAGAGAAAGCATGACGATCATTTCACGTGGATCGAAGTCCAGAATCTTCCAGACTTTATGTTCTTTTCCATAAAACACTTTCTGCATAATACGAAGTGCATAAGCTGTAGCGGTAATAAGAACTATTGTAGCAATGATTGTTAATACTTTAAAATCTCCTTGGAAAGATCCGATCAAAATCAGGATTTCGGCAATAAAATTGCCGAGACCGGGCAAGCCCATTGACGCCATCACGAATACCAAACCCATAGTGCCCATGCGAGGAACCTGCCGCCATAGCCCTCCCATTTGATGCAAATCTCTTGTGTGGATACGATCGTATAACGAACCAGCTATAATGAACAGGGCTCCGGTACTGACAGCATGAACAATCATCTGCATGACTACTCCCTGCATGGCCATTTCATTGAAGGAATACACCCCCAATAAAATGAAACCCATGTGGCTGACGCTGATATAAGCCACCAGTCTCTTAAAATCGGTTTGGGCGAAAGCGAGTTTGGCACCGTATAGAATGCTGATAACTCCAAATAGTACAGCCAAAGGTGCAAGCTGGTGGGAAGCTTCGGGAAACAATGGCAATGCAAACCTTATCAATCCATAAGCTCCGGTTTTTAGCAATAATCCCGCCAGAATCACACTACCCGCAGTAGATGCCTGGGTATGTGCATCGGGCAACCAGCTATGGAGCGGGACGGTGGACAATTTTACACAAAAAGCAATAACGAAACCGAGCATTAGTAAAAAGCCTATCTGTGGTGCCATTGAGGTGCCCAGTAATTGTTCATAATCGAAGGTGTAAACACCCGTGTTTTGTCCGTGGATGAAGTATAGGCCCAAAATAGAAAGAAGCATAAGCAGGCCACTGGCTTGTGTAAACAGGAAAAACTTTTTTCCCGCGTAAATGCGATCTTCATGACCCCATATACTGATGAGAAAGTACATGGGAACCAGCATCAATTCCCAGGAGAAATAAAATAAAAACAGATCCAATGAAAGAAAAACTCCTGTAATTCCAGCCAATTCAAAGAGTAAATTAAAATGGAAAAAGCCTACCTTTCTGTTTATTTCCTTCCATGAAACCAATACGCAGATCACACTCAAAAATGAAGTGAGGAGCAACATTAATAAACTCAATCCATCCATAGCGAGTTTAAACTGAATGCCAAAAGCTGGGATCCAATTTGCGGTGTAACTAAGCATCCATTCCCCATTACCAACACCCGGATCATGTCCAAGCCATAGCCACAGTGTGATTCCGAAATATATAAGCGTTCCCACCAAGCTTATCAACCTGGGAAGAAAAGTATTCCACCGGCTTGCCAACCAGGCCAACAGGCCGGTTCCCATCAATAATATGATTATCCAGGCGAGTATCATGGTAAAAAGATTATGGTTAATATAATTATCGCTCCTGCCGCTACAACCATTGCGTACCAACGTAACTGCCCATTTTGAGTAGCACTGAATAGGGCGTTTAGCTGCCTTGTGAAATATGCCAGACCAGTATAGAATTGATCTATAAAATCCTTTTTATTGATCCTTGACAAAAACACCATTGGCTCTACAACAACCTTATCATAAAGCAAATCGAAATCCCATCCTTTAAAGAAAAATAGTTGAGCTGCATTTCGTTGAGGTTCAGCAGCCGGGAATGGTTTGTTGAAATAGAGTCTGTAAGCCAGAAAAACTGCTGCGAGGGCTACTACAGCCGATATAATTTGAAAGATCAGTTCTGTAGAAGGTTGCAATACAGAAAGTGAAGTTACCGGCAATGTCTTTTCAACAAAATCGGAAACTAAAGTCAGATTTCCCATATTTTCAGGAAGTTCGATGAAGCCCCCTGCGAAGGAAAAAACGGCTAATACGATCAGCGAGAAGGTTATCATCCATCCAGGGCGGCGCGTGGGTTCGGCGTGAGGTTTTCCGAAGAAGGTTAGAAATACCATCCGAAACGTATAAAGCGCGGTAATAAACGCACCCGCCAATGCGGCCAGCCATAGTCCCGCCGATCCTTTGTCGCCGGCATAAGCCAACCATATAATTTTGTCTTTGCTATAATATCCCGCGGTGATCAAGGGCAAGGCCGAGAGAGATGCTGAAGCGATCAGGAAAGTCCAAAAGGTGATAGGCAGTTTTTTCCACAAACCTCCCATTTTAAACATGTTATGTTCATCCCGCAATACCCAAATTACCGCACCAGCTCCGAGGAACAACAGCGCCTTAAAAAAAGCATGGACCATAAAGTGAAACAAGGCAGCAGACCATGCACCTAGTCCCAATGCCAGAAACATATAGCCGATTTGTGATATCGTGGAATAAGCCAGAACCTTTTTAATATCGTGTTGATATAATGCAGACATGCCAGCAATGAGCAGCGTGGCCGCTCCAACAATAGCGACCGTGTGTTGAGCTGTGGGAGCGATTTCAAATAACACGTGGGTTCTGGCAATCAGGTAAACTCCGGCGGTGACCATAGTTGCGGCATGGAGCAATGCCGAAACTGGCGAAGGTGCAGCCATGGCATCCGGCAACCAAGTTTGAAGAGGAAGTTGTGCCGATTTACCTACTGCTCCTCCCAGTAGGAGTAAAGCCGTTGCCACAGTTATGCCCGATCCCACTGTCCACGTACTGGGTGCAGCCGTCAGTATGTCTTGGATATTCAGTGTATTGAAGGTCATAAACAAAATATAGAAACTAACAGCGAGAGCAGCATCTCCAATCCGCGTCACGATAAAAGCCTTCCTTGCGGCATAGCCATTTTTTGGATCCTTATACCAATAGCCAATGAGCAGATAACTGCACAAACCCACGCCTTCCCATCCCAAATAAAGTAGGAGCAAATTATCCGCCAAAACAAGTATGAGCATTAAGCCCACAAACAGGTTCATAAAGACAAAAAAGCGTACAAAGCCTTCGTCCTCCCACATAAATTCTGCCGAATAGAGGTGGATCAAAGCACCCACAAACGTGATGATAAAGATGAAAATAAGCGAAACTGTATCCAGATGGAATGCGATATTGGGAGACAATCCATATACATCAAACCATTGCCAGACCACCTGAACGAAGGGAGTGGAGTTTCCCAAAAACTCAAATCCAACAACTAGAGTAAGAATAGCAGAAAGGCTTATAGAACCTACTCCAACAATCGCACTAAACGTACGGGGCAATTTTCTGCCCGCAAACGCCAGGATAAGTGCTCCTGCAAAAGGTAATGCGACAATTAACCAGAGAAGTTCCTTCATATTAGTGCATTTTTCTTATCCTTTCATTTCATTGGCTTTGCTCACATCCAATGAACCTGTTCGCCTAAAGAGTTGTATAATCAATGCCAGCCCCACAGAAACCTCGGCGGCGGCCATCGCCAGTATAAAAATGAACATGACCTGCCCCTCCGCCTGTCCCCAAGCCGCCCCAGCTACCACAAATGCCAGTCCCGCTGCATTGAGCATGATCTCTATACACAGCAGCATGAAAATAATATTCCTACGGATCAGCAAACCAGCCAATCCGATGCAGAATAATATCACTGCCAGTAAAAGACCATATTCCATGGGTATATTCATGAATTTTCGTTTTTATCGTTTAAATACCGGTGGAGAATTTTCTTTTCTCTTTGTCCAAGATGGTAGGCTCCCACGATTCCTGCAGCCAATAAAAATCCAGCCAAGTCAACAACTAGTGCATATTTGGTAAACATTAATTTACCCACTATTGCAGGAGATATGCTTTGATGTGGCAATGGATGATATCCCTCGCTAAATAACATATAAACCATCTCCGCTCCCAAAATCAATGCGATAATGGAAGGTCCGATCCATATCTTTGGTTTTATAAAATCATATTTTTTATTGGAATCTGACCCATCTGCATCCAGCATCATAATCACAAAAACAAACAATACCATAATGGCACCCGCATAAATAATCACCTCAAGAGCGGCAATAAATGGCGCGCCCAGAATGAAGAAGACCACCGAAATCGATAACAGCGAAACGATGAGATACAATAAGGCATGTACCGCATTTTTTGAAGCAATGACCATTATCGTGGAGAGAATGGCCAGGATACCTGTTATGTAAAAAAGTATTTCCATCACGCTGTTGTTTTTTATGGCATAAGAGTTCGCACATCTACAGGCTTATCTTCTTTTTCTCCTTTCCCTTTTCCTTTTACCCCTACGTCAACTCCAGCCTCTTTGTAGTAATTATAGCCGTGATATTTTCCCTGCCCCGCAATTAGCAAATCTTCTTTTTCATAGACCAGATTCTGACGGTCGTATTCGCCCATTTCAAAATCAGGGATCAATTGTATGGCATAAGTAGGGCAAGCATCCTCACAATATCCACAAAAGATGCATCGGGAGAAATTGATGCGGAAGAACTCGGGATACCTCCGTCCGTTTTCATCCTCTGTAGCCTGAAGGGAAATGCAATCTACAGGACAGGCAGCCGCGCACAAGTAACAGCCCACACAGCGCTCCATGCCATCGGGATCACGAGAAAGCACGATCCTGCCCCGCCAACGCGGTGGCAAAGGAGCCTTTTCCTCGGGATATTCTATCGTAACCCGTTTATGGAAAATATGTAAAAACGTGAGCCAAAGAGTTCTTATAATACTGATCATAATGTTAGTTTTTTATATGATTTAAAAAATTATTATTACGGAAAATACAATACAAGTGCCCCGGTCACCAATAAATTCAAAAGAGAAAGGGGCAAAAGAATCTTCCAGCCAACAGACATTAACTGATCATATCTCGGACGTGGCAATGAAGCACGTAGCAGGATAAAAAACAGGATGAAAGCAAACATTTTGATTAAAAACCAAACTACCGGTGGCAGGAAACCAAACCCCAGCCATCCACCAAAAAACAGCGTAGTGGTAAGTGCCGAAATCAACGTAATTCCCAAATATTCCCCTACAAAGAACATCCCAAATTTCATTCCTGAATATTCGGAATGATATCCTGCTATCAATTCGCTCTCTGCCTCGGGTATATCGAAAGGGAGCCGGTGCGTCTCTGCTATTCCGGCGATGAAGAATATTACAAATCCCAAAAACTGAGGAATGAAAAACCATACGTTTTTCTGTGCTAGTACAATATCGGTCAAATTGAACGACCCGGCCATAATCACGACTCCCATAAGAGAGAGCCCCATAAAAACTTCGTAAGATATCATTTGTGCGGCTCCGCGGACAGCACCTAAAAGGGAATATTTGTTATTGGACGCCCAACCACCCAGCACTACACTATAAGCCCCCAATGAAGACATGGCTAGGAAAAAAAGCAACCCAATATTGATGTCTGCCACCAAAATTCCGGGGGCAAATGGAATGATTGCGAAACTGAGCAAGATCGTTACCATCACAATAGCCGGAGCTAGAATAAATACTCTTTTATCGGCAAACGGTGGAATCCAGTCTTCCTTAAAAAAGATTTTGATCATGTCGGCCACAACTTGAAGAAGCCCAAAAGGACCTACCCGATTTGGTCCATACCGATCCTGCCAAGCAGCCAACATCCTTCGTTCTACCCAGATCAGACCCGCAGCAATGGTCAATAGTACCAGCAGGATTCCAATCGCAATAAGCGTTAGTTTTAAGGTTTCATTCATGGTTGATGAGTTTTATAGTTGCCGTGAAAGGAAATTCAGTTCCCGCCGTTTCCGTCAGACCCTTTGGCAAGCCCAGGATCCCAGGAGGGATATCTTTGTGGAGCTCAATCGGAAATCGTCTTTTTTCACCCTGAATAGAAACTTCGAGCAGGTCACCTTCCTTAATGTTATTTTTCGATGCATCACCATCATTAAGAGCGATGTATGCTTCGGAAATTCTTTCTTTGACGGCTGGACTTTGTGCACTTAATTCATCTGATCCGTAAATATGGTAAAGAGGTAGTACACAGTATTCATGCTGTTTTGGCGAAAATGGGGGGGGTATTTGATCTGAAAAATCCAGACTGGAAGTTCCCTTGGGTTCAAATAATCGAATGCCCGGATTTCCTCCATGCAAGGGACCGCCCACTTCAATCTGGTATTTGTTAATGGCTTGCACGGAATTCCATCCGGGGGTCCAATAAAAGGGCGTAATAGGAGAAGGAGGTACTCCCGTAAAACCTTCCATCGTATAGGAAAGTGCGGAATTAGGGTCTTCAGGCGGTTTAGGTTCGCTTACATCCTTATCGGCATCCTCGGCAGTTCTCCCACTATATCTATGCGTTTCGCGGGGGATTTTTTGTGTCCCTTCCCTATATTCAGCTGGAGGCGCAACCTCTTGTACCGCCTTCAATTCAGGAAATTCACGGATCAAGGCACTTACAATTTCATCAAAACTTGCTGGGCCCCATTTGTCCATCATAATTTCTTGAATCCATTCCCAACTGCTTCTGATGTCATTATCAGGCTGATAAGCCTTGTAGAACCGCTGTGCCCTGCCTTCGTTGTTTACAACGGTTCCATCCGCTTCGGCAAAAGTTCCCACCGGCAACACATAGTCAGCTTGATCCGCTGTAGCATTTTCCAGATAATGGAGGCTTATGATGTTTTTTTGATGCTTCAAAAAAGTATCAATACTGTTTTTATTTTTTCGCTGATACAGGTCGTTCTCCAGAATTAAGGTTGCATCGGCAGAATCTGTTTTATCAAATGCATCCTCTAAAAATTGATCGGTTAGCATTGACAAACCAATAGAATTCACTTCAGGGACTACATAAACCAGTCCGGGGTCTTTTCCCTGTTCTTTTAGGGCAAAAGCCACCGCTGCGGCAGATTGGATAACGGCTTCACTGTACAGACTAGTACCCGCAACAATTAATGGCTTTTTAGCAGCAAGTAAAGCTTTTGCGATCGAAGAACTTAATGGTTGATTGTCATCATCTTCTGTCTGATTACTTCTAATACCCTCAACCTCAGACGTAACTTCATAAGCTAAACGAGCAATATTGTCCGGATGTCCATAATAAGATTGGGTTGCTATTTCATCCAGCTTTGTGGCATGAGAAGTGGCTATATAGACCGGGCCTTTTGCATTTTGCACAACTCCGCGTATCGCTGCATCATTCCAATCCGGGATTTTCAAGTCTTTTGCCACTTCTCCCGGCTTGTTTTTAGCGGCTTGCCTTAGGTACAGCCCAAGCATGGGTGCAGTGTTGGTGACGTCTTCACCCAAGATAAACACGGCATCATACCCTTTCACCTCACTGAGCGAAGGCGTTTTGACTGTGCCTTCTTTCAGTATTTTTATGACCTGCCGGATTAGTTTCCCTTCATTTGCTGGAATACCGGCATAAAAATTTTCACTTCCCACCCATTGGCGCAATAAGAAATTGGATTCGAGAGAAGCTTTCGGGGATCCGATACCTATTAAATTTTTAGCACCATCGGTTATTTCCCTAATCTCCCTGACCGTTTCCTCCCTCATCATGGGTGAAGGTTCCCCATTTTTTATTTTGAGAGGGATAGTGAGTCGATTTTCACTATTCACATATTCATAACCAAACCGACCGCGATCGCATATAAAATAACCATTTACATCACCGTTGTACCGGCTTCTGATCCTTCTGAGACTACCATAACGTTCTCCCGCAATGATGTTGCACCCTAAGGAACAATTATGACATATAGCCGGACCGGTGGTCAAGTCCCATTTCCGGGTAAAGTGTTTCTTGAACGTTTTATCAGTAAAAACACCGGTAGGACATACTTCCACCAAGTTTCCACTAAATTCATTTTCCAGAATACCTGGTTCATGCCGACCGAAATACACGCTGTCATGCGATGCAAATACATCAAAATCTTTTCCATCGGCATAGTCATTATAAAATCGCACGCAACGATAGCACTGGATACACCGATTCATCTCGTGATTGACAAAAGGTCCGAGGTACTGATTGTTATGGGTTCTCTTATTGAACCGATACCTCCTGTAGTTATGTCCGGTCATAATTGTCATGTCCTGCAAATGGCATTCACCACCCTCGTCGCATACCGGGCAATCATGTGGATGATTGATCATTAATGCTTCCGCGGTAGCAGCGCGAAACTCACGTGCTTCCGGAGCCTCCAGAGAGATTCGCATATTCTCTTTCACAGGTTCCATACACGCCATGAACAGTTTCCCTTTTTTGTCATCATCGTTCCTATATTTGATAATGCCACATTGCCTACAGGCTCCAACTGACCCCAATTCCGGATGCCAGCAATGATAAGGGAGGTCCATTTTCAGAGATAGGCAGGCTTCTAGTAGGTTAGTTTCTTGATCTACCTCATAGACTTTATCATCGATAGTTATTTTTACTTTCATGATTTCCAAGGGCATTTCTGTTCGTGAATATGTTTTTCAAAATCATCTCTAAAATATTTTAAAGCGCTTTGTAAGGGTTCCATAGCGCCCGGCGCAAGTGCGCAAAAGGTATTTCCCGGTGCCATATATCTGGTATGAAACTCGAGGGTTTCAAGGTCTTTCATTTTACCACGACCTGCATCTATGGCGTCGAGGAGCTTAGCCGTCCATGGCAGCCCTTCTCTGCAAGGCGTGCACCAGCCGCAGGATTCATGGGCGAAGAAATGTTCCAGACTGCGTAACATTCCTATGGGACAGGTTTTATCGTCCAGGACGATGATTGTCCCGGTACCCATTCTACTTCCCACTTTTTGGACACTTTCAAAGTCCATGGGTGTGTCCAGATGTTCGTCTGTAAGGAAATCGGTTGATCCCCCACCAGGGAGAACTCCTTTGAATGAATATCCGTCTTGCATTCCGCCAGCATGTACTTCCAGAATTTCCCGTAAGGTGGTCCCTAATGGCAATTCCCACAAACCGGGATTCTTTACGCGGCCACTTGCTCCGTAAAGCTTGGTACCTCCCTCTCCTTTTGATTTGCTTAACTTCATAAACCAATCGGCACCATTAGCTAGGATATGCGGAACATTGCTCATCGTCTCCACATTGTTCACAATAGTGGGTTTTCCAAACAGACCGCTGACCACTGGATAAGGAGGCTTGGCTCTAGGTATGGCTCGTTTTCCTTCGAGAGCATTGAGAAGCGCGGTTTCTTCACCGCACATATATCTCCCTACACTAATATGGAGTGACATTTCCAGATTAAAACCACTCCCGAGGATATCTTTTCCCAGATATCCCGCGTCGTAGGCTTCTTGCAGAGCTTGCGTAATGGCTTTGGCTGCTTTGTGATAAGCCCAGCGTAAAAAAATGTAGCTAAAGTTGGCCTCGATGGCAATAGCTCCTATGATGGCTCCTTCAATAATTTGATGCGGATTTGTTTCAAGCAATAAGCGGTCTTTAAAGCTGCCCGGCTCCATTTCGTCTGCATTGACCACAAAATACTTGGGGTAGTATGCATCTGTACCCATCGGCACTAGACTCCATTTCTGACCCGTAGAAAAACCAGCCCCACCTCGACCCTTCAATGTAGAATCTTTTACCAATTTGGTAATCGATTCCGGCTCCATTGAAAGTGCTTTACGCAATGCTTTGTAGCCCCCTGTTTTCTCATATTCTTTCAGGGTGAGCGAGGTGCCATCAATTTTAATATGTTCGGTTAGTGGTTTTTCCATTTTATTTAAATTTCAAATCTTCCTTTTCCTTTGAATAAATTCATCATTCATAATTATCTAATATTTGCTCCAGTTTATCAGTAGTCAGATTCCGGTGCAAATCTTCATCAATCATCAGAACAGGCGCATGGTCACAATCACCCAGACAGGGAACGGATAACAGAGTAAAACGATCATCTGCCGTAGTTTCGCCGTATTCAATACCCAGTTTATGGTGTAAAAAGGCGATGATTTCATCGTATCCCATGATGTAGCAACTCACACTATTACACACATGGATCACATGTCTTCCCACCGGCTTCCGGTATATCAAATTATAATAAGTAGCGACGCTATCCACCGCATCTACCGACATCTCCAGAATAGCTGCAAGTTCCTTTAACGCTTCATCAGAAACCCAACGGTGGTATTTTTGAACGATCTTAAGCCCTTCAATACACGCCGCGCTTTTCAGGGGAAAATGTTTAAAGGAGTCCTTGATTTCCGCTATTTCCTTTTCCGATAAAATTTGTTCCTGCGTCATTTTTATTAATTTTCAATTAAATAATCTTTATCTCTCATCGATCAATATCCGCGAGCACATAATCCACACTTCCCAGTATTGCCATTAAATCAGGGATGGAGTAGCCCTTGCTGATTAACGGCACAAATTGCATATGTGGAAAAGACGGGGTACGGATCCGCGTCCTATATGAGGAGGTGCTGTTATCCGCAATCAGGTAGTATCCATTATGGCCCTTGGTGGCTTCCACCCCACAAAAGGCTTCGCCATGGGGTATTGCCGGCCCCCATGTAGTATGCACAAAATGATTGATAAGCGTTTCAATATCTTTCATGGTATCCTTTTTTCGGGGGGGTGTGGTTAGCCGATTATCGGACTTATAGGGACCTTCCGGCATATTGTGAAGACATTGTTCAATGATCCGCAGACTTTGTCTCATCTCTTCGATACGCACCAAAGATCTGTCATAGCAATCTCCGTTCTTGCCGGTAGGAATGTCAAATTCAAATTGTTCATACCCGGAATACGGTTGTGCTTTTCTGAAATCCCATTCAAATCCGGTAGCTCTTAGACCAGGACCTGTAATTCCCCACTCTATGGCTTCTTTGGTCGAATATACCCCGATGCCCACGGTCCGGCTCTTGAAGATGCTGTTCCGTATGATCATCTTGTCGTATTCATTCAGCTTATTCTTAAAATAATTGATGAATCCCTGGATCAATTTTTCCCAACCTTCAGGAAGGTCTTGTGCTACTCCTCCAATACGGAACCAGTTGGGGTGCATCCTGGCTCCGCAAATTACCTCTACAACTTCCAGGACTTTCTCCCGATCATTAAACATCAAAAACACGGGAGTCATCATGCCCAGATCCTGTGCGAAAGTACCGTACCAAACAAGGTGACTCGAGATTCTAAAGAGTTCACTCATCATGATCCGAATCATTTTTGCCCGGTCAGGAACCTCAATGTCGCCAAGCTTTTCCACAGCCATCACATACGGGAAATTATTCATTACACCAGCCAAATAGTCCACTCGGTCAGTATAAGGTATGTATGTATGCCAAGACTGACGCTCTCCCATTTTCTCAGCACCACGGTGGTGAAATCCTATATCAGGGACCACATTCACGATATTCTCACCATCCAGTTGCAGAACAAGCCTCAAGATGCCATGTGTGCCGGGGTGTTGAGGTCCCAGATTTAGGAACATAAGTTCGTCTTCTCCCAGGTTTTTGTCAAGTCCCCATTCTTCAGGCTTGAACTGAAGCGCCTCCTGTTCTCTTTCTTGTTTGCTCTCGGGTAGTTGAAAGGGTCCCATTTCTGTGGCTCTTGCAGGATGGCATTTCTGCAAAGGATGTCCCTCCCAGCTCTGCGGCATCAATATCCTTCTTAGATTAGGGTGTCCAGAAAATTTTACGCCAAAAAGATCATATACTTCTCTCTCATACCAATTAGCCGAAAGCCATACAGAGGTTATGGATTGAACGACAGGTTCTTTAGAGATGAGTGGCACTTTCAGACGCAGGAAGGCATTCCTTTCGAAGGAAAGCAGTTGATAAACAATGGTAAACCGGCTCTCGGGTTGTCCGTCACGGAACTTTCTGGCCTGCTCATCGATTGCTGTAAGATCATACAGCATCTTGAAAGGTAAATCCACATCATTTTTCAGAAAATGTAGCACATCAACGATATGATCTCCATCAATCCAAAGCGTAGGAAATTTATCTTTGGTTTCCTGGGTACATATAATTACCTCACCAAACTGATCTTTTAATATGGAAGTTATTCCCTTCATTTTTTATCTATGCCATGTTATTGGTATTTCTAATTCATGATGTAGGAATACCTTTATCTATAGTTTATCCGGATCTCTTATTTCGGTCATTTTTAGTCTTTCTGGGCCTTGTAAATCTTTCATGGAAACCTCATTGGGTCTTATAATTCCCTGCGAACCAACCTTCCAGCTTAGGGGTCTCTGTTCTTTGCCAACCTGATCTCTTAACAATAAAATGGCCTCAAGGAATGCATCCGGTCTGGGCGGACAACCTGGTACATATACATCCACGGGCAAGAACTTATCTACACCTTGTACCACACTATAGATATCATACATACCGCCTGAACTCGCACAGGCACCCATGGATATAACCCATCGGGGTGCCATCATCTGCTCGTACAAGCGTTTTATGACGGGCGCCATTTTGATAAATACCGTGCCAGCTATAACCATCATATCGGCTTCACGGGGTGTGCCTCTGATAACTTCCGCGCCAAATCGGGCAAGATCATATTTGCTCGTAATGCTGGTAGCCATCTCTACATAGCAACAGGAGAGGCCAAAATTGAAAGGCCAAATCGAGTTTTTCCTACTCCAGGCTACCATGCTATCCATGTTGGTAAAAAGAATGTTTTTTTGAATTGTTTCTTCAAAAGAACTATTCCCATCTATAACCGCTGTTGGGTTGGTCGCTTTACTGGTCCACCATTTCATCTTTAATCGGTTTTTGTATTTTATGATATGCTTTCAGAATGCCCTTAGTATTGAGACCAAAATCGAGTGCTCCGATTTTCAAGAGATAGAAAAGCAGAATCAGCAGTTCAACTATAAATATGAGGATGATAATATATCCTGACCATCCGGTTTCTTTTAGGGTGATGGCCCAAGCGAAGATAAAAACGACTTCCAAGTCAAAAACCACAAAAAACATCGCAACAATGTAGAAATGTATGGGAAAATGCAATCGAGCAGATCCCGTGGGTTTGATTCCCGATTCATAAGGTTTGGATGTCGCATTTTCGTTATGCCGTTCTCCTATAAAATGAGAAATCAATAGCATTCCGCTCACCACTAAAACTACGGCAACTCCATAAATCAATAGAGGCCAGAATAAAATAGTGTTTGCGGAATATTCCATTTTAATTGAAGATTATTTTTTATGTCCGAGTTTAAAAATAATAAATCTAAGTGTATATATACTCACGTTTATTACAAAATGTAAATAGAAAGTTACAGAATTCATAGATTCGCTCCTAATCAACTGTGCTTTGGGTGAAAATAATGTAAAATGGGTGGGAATAATGTAAATTGTGAGTCGGCTTTTGTAAATCTTTCGGAAAACTAAAACTTACCTTTATGATTATTAAAGAATAAAATTCAGTGGGATCATTAAGAGTTCGAATAGTAAAAAATTTATGTGTCTTTGTTTAAAAGCGTGAGATTTCAATCTATAACTACCCACTATCGATATTCTCTTTTAGATAACTAGAAGCACAAAATAGAAAATGTTTAAAAATCCAAGAATACTAATCGTAGGTGCAGGTTTTGGCGGTTTTAAATTGGTAAAAGCACTTCACAAAAAACTCGCGGGAGTGCTTCTTGTCAATCGAAGTGACTACCACAACTCTCCATCTTTGAAACTGCCCCATCTTCTAGGCCCGCCTAGATGTTTGTACTAGTTTTCTCCTTGGCCTTGGGGGGATTTCGCGATAAAACAATCATCTTTATAGAATAGAAGAATAGATTGAATAGTGAGTTATTTCAGTTATGGGCAACCTTTGGACATGATATTAATAGCAGCTGAAGTCACATTCGAGATATCAAAGAAATAAATTAAGGAAAAAGAAGAAACATAAAGACATGGAAACCAAAAACATAACTCAACAAGGCATTGATACGGTAAGAGTTTTATCGGCAGATGCCGTACAAAAAGCAAATTCCGGACACCCTGGCACACCTATGGCCCTCTCTCCATTAGGTCACCTGTTGTGGGCGGAGGTAATGCACTACAATCCCAAAAACCCAGAATGGGTCAATCGCGATCGGTTTATCCTCTCTTGCGGGCATGCCTGTATGCTGCAATACAGTTTTCTATATCTCACGGGATACGCTGTAACAATGAATGATATTAAAAATTTTAGACAGCTGCACAGTATAACCGCTGGGCACCCTGAATACGGTCTTATGCCTGGCATAGAGGTCACTACAGGTGAATTGGGTCAAGGCTTTGCCAATGGTGTAGGTTTTGCCATTGCCCAAAAGTATATGGCCGCACGTTACAACCAACCTGATTTCAAAATATTTGATTATAAAATTTATGTCATTTGCAGCGACGGCGATCTTATGGAGGGTGTTTCAGCAGAAGCCGCTTCGCTTGCCGGCCATCTCAAGTTGGGAAATATGATTTATTTCTACGACGATAATAATATTACAATTGAAGGCGATACCGATCTTACGTTTAATGAAGACGTTGGTAAACGTTTTGAAGCCTATGGCTGGCACGTACAAAATGTTTCAGATATCAATGATTTGGAATCCCTTTCAAAAGCAATCAAAAACGCGCAAAAGGAAACCGATCGTCCTTCTCTTATAAAAGTCCAAAGCATTATTGGCTACGGAAGCCCCAATAAACACAATACCGCCGCAGCACACGGATCGACACTTGGCGAAGATGAAGTGCGATTGGTAAAAGAAAACTTCGGATTCGATCCCGACAAAAATTTCGTTGTTTCCGAGGAGGTTTTGAAGTTTTATCGAAACGCTGGAAATAAATCCGCAGAAAATGAAAAGAATTGGAATGAGCTTTACAAAAACTACAAAAAACGACACCCTGATCTCGCCAAAGAGTACGAAACAATAAGTGCCGGAAAACTACCCGACGGGTGGGAGAAAAAACTCCCCGTATTTGAACCAGACGGTAAAATGGCTACCCGCAAAGCTTCTGGGAAAACACTGAATGCCATTGCGGAATATTTTCCTCAACTTATAGGAGGCTCAGCCGATCTCGCGCCGTCAACTGATACGAATCTCGATGATTATCAATCTTTTTCGCCCAAACATCGCGATGGCCGCAACTTTCATTTTGGTATCCGCGAACATTCGATGGGAGCAATACTCAACGGAATGGTACTGAGCAAGTATCTGATTCCTTACGGTGCTACTTTTCTGATTTTTTCCGATTATATGCGTCCACCATTGCGATTGGCCGCCATTATGAAAATCCGCACCATCATGGTTTTCACCCACGACAGTATTGGTCTTGGGGAAGATGGAACCACTCACCAACCGGTTGAACAATTAATAGGCCTTCGAACAGTGCCAAATATGACCGTAATCCGTCCCGCCGACGCCAACGAAACCGCTCAGGCTTGGAGATTCGCTATTAAACATACCGATGGACCAGTAGCACTTTCGTTAACCCGTCAGGGAATCCCAATTATAGACCAGAAAAAATATGCCAAAGCCAAAAATCTAGAGAAAGGCGCCTATATTCTATCTGATTCCGAGGGCGATCCCGATATAATTTTAATTGCCACCGGTTCAGAAGTCCATTTGATTTTGGAAGCTCAGGAAAAGTTGAGGAAAAGTAAAATTCAAGCCCGTGTGGTAAGCATGCCCTGCTGGAGCTTTTTTGATAAACAAAGTGCCGCCTATCGCGAAAAGGTTCTACCCAAAAGCATTCGAAAACGACTTGCCGTAGAGGCTGGATCGCCCGTGGGATGGCTGAAATACGTAACAGATGATGGAGACGTAATCGGAATTGAGAAATTCGGCGAATCCGCGCCTGGAGATGAGGTAATGAAAGAATACGGTTTTTCCGTAGAAAATGTGGTAAAAAGAGCAAAGGCTTTGCTTTCTAATAAAAAGAATAGAGAATAGAGAATAGAGACAAAAGACACGGCAGGGAGTGGCAGTATCCAGTAGCAGTTGGCAGTAGTGTTAGGTGTTCAGTGAGTAAAAGTATTAATGATTGTTTTTTGATAATATAAATTAATTAAAAACCGGTCAACTCTAATCAGGAATGTTCATTTTTTTTTCGTTGTCGGTTGTCAGTTGTCGGTTGTCAGCTTCGAACTTCGCAATTCACAATATAATGGAAATACTCTTCTGTGACCTTTGTGGTAAAAAACGTCTTGAGTAAATTAAATATAATGTCTAAAGAATCATTAAAAAAAATCGGAATCTGTGCAGACCACGGCGGGTTTGAACTCAAGGAAAAGATAAAAATCTTTTTGATAGAAAATCAATTTCAACCCGTGGATTTTGGTTCGAATGTATTGGACAATTCCGATGATTTCCCCGACTTCGTCATTCCATTGGCCAAAGCAGTTGCAGCAGCGGATGTCTTTCGAGGCATAGCCATCTGTGGCAGTGGAGTAGGGGCTTGTGTTGCCGCCAATAAGGTTTCGGGCGTAAGATCGGCTTTGATCAACGATTATTTTTCAGCTCATCAGGGCGTGGAAGACGATGATATGAACCTAATTTGCCTCGGGGGGCGGGTTACTGGATATGCGGCTGCCGAAGAGTATGTCCACGCTTTTTTAAACGCAAAATTTATCGGTGCAGAAAGGCACTTGAGACGATTGCGGAAAATTCAGGAGTTAGACTAAAGACTAAAGAATAGAGACTAAAGAATAGAGAATAGAGAATAGAGAATAGAGAAAGATTTAAGTGGCAGTGTGCCGTAGCAGTAAGCAGTAAAAAGTAGCAGTAAACATTGATGTTCAGTGTATTCACGAAATAGTGAATATTGAAATCGTAATAAAAAATAAAGAATAAGAAATGCAACCTGCAACCCTTCGACTACACTCAGTGCGTCGCCCGCAACTTGAAACCATAAACCATAAACAAAATATCATGAACCCATTAAACAAAATTCAAAAACACGGCCAAAGCATTTGGCTGGATTTGCTCGATCGAGAAATTATGGACTCCGGAAAATTGAAAAGTCTAATTGATGAAGACGATTTACGAGGGCTGACTTCCAATCCTTCAATTTTTGAGAAGGCCATTACAGGAAGTTCCGACTACGATAAGGATATAGCAAAATTGGCCAAGAAGACAGATGATAATGCCGTGATTTTTTTCGATATGGCAATATCCGATATTCAAAGAGCCGCCGATATTTTTAAACCGGTATTCGACAAGACTAACGGAAAAGACGGCTTTGTCAGTCTTGAGGTTTCACCATATCTGGCACGGGATACAGATGCAACTATTGAACAGGTTCGTGACCTTTGGAAAAGGGTGGACAGAAAAAATGTAATGATCAAAATTCCAGGAACCAAACAAGGTCTTCCAGCGATTCGTGAATGTTTAAGAGAGGGTATTAATATTAATATTACACTTCTTTTTGGCCTTCCCCGATATCGCGAAATAACCGAGGCTTTTATGGGAGGACTCGAAGACAGGTTGAAAGAAGGTCATTCCATAAAACACGTGTCTTCAGTTGCCAGTTTTTTCCTTAGCCGAATTGATGTAATGGTCGATCCTATGCTCAAAGAAAAAGATGCCGACGATCTCGTTGGAAAAGTGGCAATCGCATCCGCAAAAATGGCGTATCAGATATATCTAGAAATGATTGCAAGCGACCGCTTTAAAAAGTTGGAGGCGAAAGGAGGCCAACTTCAAAGAGTACTCTGGGCCAGTACCAGTACCAAGGACCCATCCTTTAGCGATGTGTTATATGTAGAAACCTTGATTGGAAAGGATACAATAAATACCTTGCCAA
The DNA here is from genome assembly GCA_049646885.1 of Aequorivita sp. Lineage (GTDB taxonomy): Bacteria > Bacteroidota > Bacteroidia > Flavobacteriales > Flavobacteriaceae > Aequorivita. Next base: position 46,233 of record JBARWQ010000060.1, read on the forward strand.
TGAAAACCATCGATGCGTTTCGCGATCATGGAAAAGTGACGGATTCCCTTACCGAGGGGATTGAGGAGGCCAAAACAACTTTAGAAAAATTGAAGAAATCGGGAATCGACATTGACGAGATTACCCAGAAGTTGGAAGATGAAGGCATAGAAAAATTCAATAAAGCTTACGACAAATTGCTTAAGAGCATTGTCGATCAGAAGAAAAAATAAGGCTGTCTCAAAGCTGGGGAATTTGTCCAATTTGTCCAGTCGAGCGCAGTCGAGACCTTAATGGTTGTAAATTATTAAACCTGAATAATGCCAAACTGTCAGTTCATAATATAGGTTGACACGAAGTTTAGTTTATAACTTTGTAAATTTACACAAAATGAAACTAGACCGGAAAGTACGGCGTACGTTCAGTACAGCTTTTAAGAAGGAAAAGGTA
>JBARWQ010000061.1:0-30120 GCA_049646885.1 Aequorivita sp.
GGTAAAAATAACCCGTAAATGACTGGGACACAAAGAAAGAGCATGACTATATGGCAAAAATCAAAAACTGCCGCATGACAATTTGGCCTTGTACGTTTTTGACTATATTTGAGACTGATTAGTTACGGGTTTTTTAATTTTAAACCAACAATTTTGAAATCGAAGTTTATATATGCAAAGGCCTGTCCTCTGTGGCAGCTAATGCCGCCTCCTTCACTGCTTCCGCATAGGTAGGATGTGCATGGCTCATACGTGCAATATCTTCGGCGCTGGCACGAAATTCCATTGCCACTACGGCCTCAGCAATTAAATCGGCAACTCGGGGCCCTAACATGTGGACGCCAAGTACCTCATCTGTGTTTTTATCGGATAGAATTTTCACAAAGCCATCGATATCTCCACTAGCCCGGCTTCTTCCCAAAGCTCGCATAGGGAATTGTCCAGTTTTATATTCAACCTTCGCTTCCTTGAGCTGCTCTTCGGTTTTACCAACGGAGGCAACCTCAGGCCAAGTATAAACCACGCCCGGAATCAAATTATAATCCAAATGTGGTTTTTGTCCAGCGATAATTTCGGCTACCAAAACTCCTTCATCCGAAGCTTTGTGTGCCAACATTGCGCCTCGAACTACATCGCCAATGGCATAGATGTTTTTTATGTTTGTTTGAAGTTGATCGTTTACGTCAATCATACCACGCTCGGTAACCTTTACGCCCGCTTTTTCAACTTTCAAACCTTCAATAAAAGGTTTTCTTCCTACTGATACCAAGCAATAATCGCCTTTAAAAGTAACTTCCTTATCATTTTTATCAGTAGCGGTAACCGTTACTTCCTTTCCTTTTTTGGCAACTGCGGACACTTTATGGGAAGTGAAGAACTTCATCCCTTGTTTTTTCAACACGCGGGTCAATTCCTTGCTTTGAGCTCCATCCATGGTAGGGATAATTCTATCCATATATTCCACTACGGATACTTCAGATCCCAATCGATTATACACCTGCCCCAATTCCAAGCCGATAACTCCTCCTCCTATTACCACAAGACGTTTTGGTATTTCTTTTAGGCTCAGAGCTTCGGTAGAAGTGATAACTCTTTCTTTGTCAAGTTTAATAAACGGCAGGGATGCTGGCTTACTTCCAGTGGCAATGATAACATTTACCGCTTCGATGGTTTCTTCCTTTTCACCGGAAACTACTATATGAGTCGCGTCTTTAAACGAGCCTGTACCGTGATAAACATCAATTTTATTTTTATCCATTAGATAAATAATGCCTTTTGTAGTTTGCTCTACCACGGAGGACTTACGCTCGATCATCTTTTTAAAGTTGATCTTAATTTCACCAGGGATTTCGATGCCGTGATCTCTAAAGCTTTTCATGGCTTCCTCGTAATGGTGAGAAGAATCGAGCAGCGCTTTGCTGGGGATACACCCAACGTTCAAACAGGTGCCCCCAAGGACATCGTATTTTTCAATAATTGCGGTTTTCATTCCCAATTGTGCGCATCGGATTGCGGCCACATAACCACCTGGCCCGGAACCTATTACTACAACATCATATTTTGACATAAACTTGGATTTTTAAATGAGAAAGCAAAGGTACAATACTGTTTTATAGTTTAAAAGTTTAGAGCTTCGAAGTTCAGGTGATTAAAGGGAATGGAAATTAGGCCATATCAGGCCGGTTCAAAACCTGGGAAATCCAACATATATCCTAAACCTACTGCGTAGAGCCAATTGCCATAGATGGCGTGCTCTATAGTGACCAAAGTCGTGGAGCGAAATTTTAGATAGGTAATGGCGAAGATAAGACCTCCTATAAGCGTTATAATGAGTACCAAGGCATTTCGAAAAAACAAATGAGCGAGAGAGAAGAGAACAGCATTCGTGAAAATCAACAATCGCTCATCATTGAACAAACTCTGATAACGGCTAAAGAAAAAGGTTCGAAAAAGTATTTCTTGGGGCCACGCCGACAATAAAGTATAAGAAAAAAGGATGATCAGAAATAATAAAGGTCGTTTTAAGGGTACATAAAACAGTTTTGAGGGTTCCACCAGATACATATAAACCACGGTTGATAAAACAACAAAAAAGGATGTAATAACAAAGCGTTTCCAAAAGTGTTTCCAATTGAGGTTCCCTTTTACCTTATACTCCACTTCTTCCGTAGAATGAAGAATATAAACCACATATATAAACCCGATTAATGTAAATGCAACTTTCAAAATCAAAAGATAAGGCAACGCCAAGCTCAGTGGTAATACCACAAACAAGACTAAGAATTCTCTTATCAAGAATGATCGGCTATGAATCCTCTCCATGATTTCAACTTTGAATGAATTAAAGATAAGGCATAGAATTCAAAATAAACAGACATTGCATTTGGATTGCTTCTAAATTTTCGCAAATTTGCGAGACATCCTTAATAATAACATTATGTCCTTTAAGCCTGCAGACAAAATCCAAGACTTACAATACTTTGGTGAATTTGGGGGAGTCAATCCTTCCATTTCAGATTCTTCTACCTACACCTTTCTTTCGGCAAAAACAATGTTCGATACTTTTGAAGGGAATGCCGAGGGTTGTTATCTTTATTCCCGCCACTCCACCCCTTCCAATTTATATTTAGGGCAGGCATTGGCGGCAATGGAAGGCACAGAAACCGCGAACGTGGCCGCAAGTGGAATGGGTGCCATTACACCAGCTATTTTGCAACTCTGCCAAGCAGGCGACCATATAGTTTCCAGCCGCACTATTTACGGGGGAACCTATGCATTTTTAAAGAATTTCGCTCCCCGCTTAAATATTGAAACTTCGTTTGTGGATATTACCAATTTGGAAGTAGTTGAAGCGGCCATTGACGAAAACACAAAAATAATATACTGCGAATCCGTTAGCAACCCTCTATTGGAGGTTGCAGATATAGAGGCACTGGCCAAGATCGCCAAAAAACACGGACTGCAACTGCTGGTGGACAACACCTTTTCCCCAATGAGTATTTCCCCTGCAAAACTCGGGGCCGATGTGGTGTTGCACAGCTTGACCAAGTTTATAAATGGAAGTAGTGATACCGTAGGCGGGGTGGTCTGTGGCAGTCAGGAATTCATCGATAGTTTGCGAAATGTGAACGATGGTGCCAGCATGCTTTTGGGACCAGCAATGGACAGCCTTCGTGCCGCATCAATACTGAAAAATCTGCGGACACTTCACATTAGAATGAAACAGCACAGTGAAAATGCACTTTATCTAGCTGAAAAGTTTGAAGCGGATGGAATAAGAACAGTTTATCCTGGACTGAAATCACATTCAGGCCATGAACTTTTCAAAAAAATGATGAACGCCGAATACGGGTTTGGAGGCATGCTAACTGTTGATGTTGGCTCCTTGGATAAAGCCAATGCTTTAATGGAACTGATGCAGGAGCGCAATTTAGGATATTTGGCGGTAAGCCTCGGTTTTTACAAAACCCTCTTTAGCGCGCCTGGATCTTCCACTTCTTCTGAAATTCCTATTGAAGAACAAAAAGAAATGGGGCTTACCGATGGGTTAATCCGATTTAGTATAGGCTTGGATAATGATATTGAGCGTACCTACAAGATGATGAAGCAATGTATGGAGGAAGTGGGCATCAAATTTTGAGTTTATTGAATACTTCCAAAGGAATTTGCGTAGATTTTTACAAAATCGTAACATTACATTCCTTTTTAAAGAATATACATGCAAAGCCAAGACATCAGACCTTCCGATCCAAAGAATGAGCCAGTAGTAGAAAACGTTGAACTCAATATTTGGGAGGCTTTAATCCCGGTGATTGCGCTTATCTTGATGCTTTTTTACAATGTGTTTTTTGCCTTCGGGGACGATGCCATTAGCGGAAGCAATCAGTTTATTCTTCTATTGGGGGCGGCAGTGGCGGCCATTGTGGGCTTCTTAAACAAGGTTAGTTTTGACCAAATGATTGAAGAGGTGGCTCTCAATATAAAATCTACATCCGGAGCTATTTTGATTCTTCTTATGGTTGGAGCACTGGCGGGTACCTGGCTTATTAGCGGGGTTATCCCCACCATGATTTATTACGGCTTACAGGTATTAAATCCCACAATATTCTTAGCGTCGTGTGTTATTATCTGTGCTATTATTTCCTTGGCAACCGGTAGCAGTTGGACCACATCGGCCACGGTGGGGATAGCGCTAATAGGAATTGCCAATGCTTTGGATATACATCTGGGTATGACGGCGGGAGCTATTTTATCAGGAGCTTATTTTGGAGATAAGATTTCGCCTTTAAGCGATACAACAAACTTGGCACCAGCAATGGCAGGAACTGATTTGTTTACCCACATCAAGTATATGCTATATACCACGGTTCCAACTATGGTTATTACACTGATCGTATTTATAATTATTGGCTTGAACATCGATACTTCCGGAACAGCGGATACTCATTTGATTTTGGAAGCCGTTAAGGAATCCATCAATGTAAGTCCGTGGTTATTTGCTGTGCCTATAGTAGTGGTGATATTGATTATCATTAAAACCCCTCCCCTTATCGCACTTTTGACCGGAACCTTGCTCGGAGCCTTGGCAGCCGTAATTTTCCAACCAGAAATAGTAGCAACAGTGGGCGGGGGAACTTCCTTAGACTTTCACAACGGGTACAAAGGCATAATGAATGCAATAACCGTGGAAAGTGCCATTCCCACCGAGAACGCTGCTCTAAAAGACCTCTTCTCTTCCGGAGGAATGACGGGTATGATGAATACCATTTGGCTAATAATTTGTGCCATGACTTTTGGAGGAGTTATGGATGCTATTGGGGCTCTATCAAAAATAAGCAAGGCACTATTGAAACTATTTCATACTACATTCGGTTTATTTGCCAGTACGGTGGTGAGCTGTTTAGCCCTCAACGTTACGGCCAGTGACCAATATCTGGCTATAGTTATCCCCGGTAAAATGTATGCCCAAGCTTTTAAAGATAAAGGGCTGGCACCTGAAAATCTATCTCGAACCTTGGAGGACAGCGCCACGGTAACCTCCGTTCTTGTACCTTGGAACACTTGCGGTGCCTATCACAGTGGCGTGCTTGGTGTAGATACCTTACACTATGCTGGATACGCCGTTTTTAATTACGTAAGTCCGTTTATGACCTTGATCTACGCTGGTTTTCGCATAAAAATTAGACAATTGGCCACGCCACCTAAAGTATAGCGTTTCCCTATTGCATCACAAAGCAACTATTATCATCCTCTATGCTTTGATAGATTAATACATTCAATTATAGGGATGTATTGGGAGCTTATTTTTTATTTTTGCGATAGAAAAAAATTTATTAATCCAATAAAACCTAAAAAATTATGTCATTAGTAGGAAAAAAATTTCCCAACATTACAGTAGATGCGATGAACGAAATGGGAGAAACTTTTAAATTGAATGTTTTGGAAGAAGCCACAAAAAACAAGAAAAAAGTAGTGCTTTTTTGGTATCCAAAAGATTTTACATTTGTATGCCCCACCGAAATCCATTCCTTTCAAGAGGCTCTTTCCAAGTTTGAAGATAGAAACACAATTGTAATCGGTGCTTCTTGCGACACGCCGGAAGTTCACTTTGCGTGGCTAAGCACTCCCAAGGACAATGGTGGGATTGAAGGCGTAACCTACCCATTGTTGGCAGACAGCAACCGCAACCTTTCCAATGCCCTTGGAATTCTTGATATTACCAACGAGCGTTACGATGAGGAAACCGGGCTACTTATGGTAGATGGTGACAATGTAACCTATCGTGCTACTTATTTGATTGATGAAGAAGGAAAAATTTTCCACGAAAGTATAAACGATATGCCATTGGGCCGTAACGTGAATGAGTTTATAAGACTGATCGATGCCTACACCCACGTTCAAGAAAAAGGTGAAGTGTGTCCCGCAAACTGGGAAGAAGGAAAAGAAGCTATGTTAGCCACTCGTGAAGGAGTAGCCACTTACCTAAGAAATTAAATATATGATGCTCGAATTAAAAGATGATAGCTTGCAGCAGTTCATCGCTGAAGAAAAAGACGTAGTAGTCCAGTTTTCGGAAGGATGGTGCGGCAATTGCAGATTGATGAAGCCGAGATTTAAAAAGTTGGCTTCAGAAACGGAAGGATACAAATTCGTTTTGGTGGATGCCGAAAAATTTCCAGAAAGCCGCAAGATGGCAAACGTTGATAATTTGCCCACTTTCGCCACTTTTAAGGGCGGGGAATTTGTAAACCAGGTACAGACAAATAAATTTGAACTTTTAAAAGAACTTGTCGATGAAGTTACCGGTAATTAGACATTTACAACGAAACAATTCCACGGCCCAGATAGAGAGTTGTATAGAAGTTTTGGAATCGTATTCTGAGTACAACCGCATAACGGATGAGGAAATGGACATCATAGGCGAACTTATAACCAATCTTTGCGGAGCGGTGGAAGTTCACCAGATGATTGAAGATGGAATGCCCGAGCGCGATGCAGCTAACGCTTTCGCACAAAAGGTACTCGGTTCCATAGACAGATAAGTTTTTATTATTTATTAAATAAAATCCCTTTGCAATCCAAGCGAAGGGATTTTTTTGTGACGTGTTTTTGATTTCTTCTTTTGGAAAATGTTGCCTCCTTAACAAAAAACGATTTCCTATCTTTAGACCTCATTAAAAAACAAAAGTTATGGCAACCATAAAATTAGGAGACAACAATATCGAAACCGTGGGATCGCTTCCAAAAGTGGGCGATATGGCTCCAAATTTCAACTTGACAGCCCAAGATTTAAGCACTAAGACCTTAGCCGACTTTAAAGGTTCTCGGGTGGTTATGAATATTTTTCCGAGCATCGACACCAACGTATGTGCTACTTCCGTTAGAAAATTCAATGAAAAAGCCACTGGTTTGAAAAACACAAAGGTACTTTCCATTTCCAAAGACCTCCCTTTTGCACAGAAGCGATTTGCGAACGACGAGAGAATAGAAAATGTAATCAACCTATCCGATTTTCGTGACGGTTCATTTGGCAAAAACTATGGTGTAGAAATGGCCAATGGCGATTTAAGAGGACTTCTCTCTCGTGCAGTGGTAGTTTTGGACGAAAATGGGAAAGTGATCCACAGCGAACAAGTACCGGATATTGGGCAGGAACCTGACTATCTTTCGGCATTAAAACCGCTGCTGTAATGTGGGATAGTTATCTAGGCAAGCGCTTAAAAGGTGGTTGGTATGCCATTAAAGGCGCTTTTCTTTTGTTGCGGTACGAAGCGAGTATCCAAGTGCAGATGGTCATCAGTATTATTATGACTATAGCGGGATTCTATTTTAATATTTCCAGTACGGAATGGATGCTACAGATATTTGCCATCGGATTAGTTATGAGTATTGAAGGTTTGAACACGGCCGTAGAAGAAATTACGGATTTTGTCCACCCCGATTTTCACAACAGAATAGGTTTTATAAAAGACGTGGCGGCAGGGGCGGTTCTCTTTGCGGCCATAGCGGCAGTTATAATTGGATGTATCATCTACATCCCCAAGTTTTAGAGAGTTGGTTTAAAATTTCTCTCTGTTTTTTCAAAGTGAAAACCTAGAGGTTTTCAAATTTGAAATTCCGACTATATTATGGTGTGTGCCAATTGATATTTGTATTTTTGCGAAAAATGACCTTTACCCTTAATGGCCAAGAAAAAGACATCCACATCCTCCAACCGAAGTAGAAAATTCAGTTTTTCACTTTCCAAACAACAGAAAATCCTTTTGGGCAGCTTTCTGTTTTTGTTGGGCTTGGCACTTATTATTTCTTTTGTGTCCTATCTTTTCACTTGGCAAGTGGATCAAAGTGAGATAGGCATTTTATCGGAACGAAAATTACAGACCGACAATTGGCTCAATAAATTCGGAGCCAATGTGGGCCATTTATTCGTTTACAATGGCTTCGGGATTGCTGCATTGTTCTTCGCCTTTCTAATAATGCTCACTGGGGTATATTATTTCTTAGGCTATGCCAAGAACCATTTGGGGAGATTCTGGTTTTGGGGTTTGCTTTTAATGATATGGACTTCGATTTTTCTTGGTTTCTTTCATTCTACCGCCTCTATCTATAGCGGAACAATTGGCTTTGAAATGAATGATTGGCTACAAGATTACGTCGGTTTTATTGGCACTGTCTTAATTCTCGCTTTCGTGATGATTGTCTATTTGGTAGTCCGTTTAAAGCTCACTCCCGAAATGGCTATTGACGCATTTAAGCGATCCAAAGCGCAAATTGCATCAGAAATGGCCGTGGATAAAGCTATTGAAACAAAGCAAACAAGTCCACAATTAAGTGAAGAGGAAATTGAAGAAGAAGGAGAATATCCACAACCTATAATAGAAGAAAAGGTAAAAGCACCCACTCCGGCAGAAAAATTGATTATCAAGTCGGAAGTGGAGGGTACTGTGGCAATGGAAGTGGAGCAGGCGGCAGAGGAAGAAGAAGTTGAGAGCATCAGCAATAAATTGGTCAAGGATTTTGGAGAATTCGATCCTAAATTGGAACTAAGCAACTTCAAATTCCCTCCCCTAGACCTATTGCGCGACCATTCGGCAGGCAGTGGAATTACCATCGATCAAGAGGAACTTGAAGAGAACAAAAATAGAATTGTCGATACGCTCAACAACTATAAAATCGGGATTGCCAATATCAAGGCTACCGTGGGGCCAACCGTTACCTTATATGAAATAGTTCCTGACGCGGGGATTCGCATCTCCAAAATCAAAAACTTGGAGGACGATATTGCCCTCTCCCTTTCTGCTTTGGGCATTCGAATTATTGCACCTATCCCAGGTCGAGGAACAATTGGGATTGAGGTCCCCAACAAAAATCCACGGATGGTTTCTATGCGGTCTGTAATTGCCTCCCCTAAATTTCAAAATGCGGAAATGGAATTGCCAATAGCTTTTGGGAAGACCATCAGCAACGAGACCTTTGTAGTGGATCTTGCCAAGATGCCACACCTTTTGATGGCGGGAGCAACAGGACAGGGGAAATCGGTAGGTTTGAATGCCATTCTTACTTCCCTAATCTATAAGAAGCATCCGGCGGAAGTAAAGTTTGTATTGATAGATCCAAAAAAGGTGGAGCTTACACTTTTCAACAAAATTGAACGGCATTATTTGGCAAAGCTACCCGACACGGACGAGGCTATTATCACCGATACCACCAAGGTTATCAATACGCTCAATTCGCTCTGTATTGAAATGGATCTGCGTTACGACCTTTTAAAAGATGCCATGGTCCGCAATATAAAGGAATACAATACCAAGTTTAAAAATCGCAAATTGAACCCCAATGAAGGCCATAAATTTTTGCCTTATATCGTTTTGATTATAGACGAATTTGCCGATTTGATCATGACTGCCGGCAAGGAAGTAGAAACCCCCATAGCTCGCTTGGCACAGTTGGCAAGAGCTGTAGGCATCCACTTGATTATTGCTACCCAGCGCCCATCGGTAAACGTAATAACCGGATTGATAAAAGCCAACTTCCCTGCGCGGATCGCCTTTAGAGTAACAAGTAAAATAGACTCCCGGACCATTTTGGACAATTCTGGCGCAGATCAACTTATTGGGCGAGGAGACATGCTCTTTACACAAGGGAACGAGCTAACCCGATTGCAATGTGCTTTTGTGGACACCCCTGAAATTGCTGACATTACGGACTTTATCGGGTCTCAAAAAGCCTATCCCGACGCCCACTTACTTCCTGAGTATGTTGGGGAGGAAGGTGGCACAAATCTTGATATTAACATCGACGAACGCGACGCTATGTTCCGAGAAGCGGCCGAGGTTTTGGTACTTGCCCAACAGGGTTCCGCTTCCCTGCTTCAACGAAAGCTAAAGCTGGGGTACAACCGTGCCGGCAGAATAATAGACCAATTGGAAGCTGCCGGAGTGGTAGGACAATTTGAAGGCAGCAAAGCAAGACAGGTATTAGTGCCTACGATTGACGCGTTAAACCAACTTTTAGACAACGAAATCTAATGATCAATAAAATGAAAAACATCAGTGTTCTTTTATTCGCCTTATTTATAACGGCATTTTCACAAGCCCAGGATGCAAAAACACTTCTTAAGGAAGTATCGGCCAAGGCAAAGAGTTACGATAATATCACCATCGACTTTAAGTACAACTTAAACAATTCAAAAGAAAACGTCAACCAGGAAACCCGTGGTGATGTTACACTGGAAGGAGACAAGTATGTATTGAATATGCTTGGTACGACACGGATTTTCGACGGAAAGAATATTTACACCATAGTGCCGGAGGATGAGGAAGTTACAATTTCTACATTTAATCCCAAGGACGATAAAGAAATCACTCCTTCCAAAATGCTGACCTTTTACGAAAAAGGTTATAATTTCAAAATGGATATAGAGCAGAATGTAAAAGGAAGGAAGATTCAGTTCATCAAGTTAATTCCCATAGATTCCAAGGCTGAAATCAAAGATATTCTTTTGGGAATAGACGTGCAGACCAAACATATTTATAAGCTTATCCAAACCGATGCCCAAGGCACCAAGTACACGCTTACAGTTAATTCATTTAAAACCAACCAACCGGTTTCAAAGACCTTGTTTAATTTTGACGAGGCCAAGTACAAGAAAGACGGCTATTATATAAACAAGCTTTAGTTTCCCATTGAAAATACTGGACAGGTATATATTGACTGCCTATTTGAAGACGTTCGTGAGCGTCTTCATTATTTTAATGTTCATATTTGTTCTACAGACCATTTGGCTTTATATATCTGAGTTGGCGGGGAAGGATTTAGATGTATGGATAGTGCTGAAGTTTCTTTGGTATGTTACGCCTAGGCTGATTCCGTTGGTTTTACCGCTTACTATCTTGGTGACGTCCCTGATGGTGTTTGGCAACTTAGCTGAGAATTACGAGTTTGCCGCGATGAAGTCCACTGGCATTTCCTTGCAACGGGCCATGGGAAGCGTGATGGTGTTTATAGTTCTCCTTTCTATTACCGCTTTCTTTTTTGCCAACAATGTGATCCCCTACTCCGAATATAAGTGGCAAAACCTTCGACGAAATATTTCCCAATTTCAGCCTTCTATGTTTATCGCTGAAGGACAATTTAGTCAAATTGGAGATTTGTTCAATATTAAAGTTGAAAAGAAGAGTGGTGACCGCGACCAGTATTTAAAAAATGTGGTTATCCACAAGAAAAACGAAATGCGGCCCAATGGGAACTTTACCGTGATTATAGCCGATAATGGTGAATTAGCTAGTTCTGAAGGTAGCAATACCCTTACACTTATTTTAAATGATGGGAATTACTACGAGGAGATACAAACCAAAAATGCGGTGAGCCAGAAAAAAGAACCATTTGCCAAAAGCTTTTTTGACGAATATCTTATCAACATTGATCTTACGGCTCTAAATGAGAAGGATATAGATAAGGAAAACGTTCTGAACAATCAGAATATGTACAATATTAGTGAGCTGAGAGTAGAAATAGATTCGCTTTCAAACAGTTTTTCCAAGGATATTAATTCTTATACTGCCAACATGCACTACCGTAGCGGGGTGGAGAAGTTTCAGGACAACCAGGTTGGCACAAGTGCTCACTCCCCTGAAATTGCCAGTATATTGGAAATTTTCGATCTTACCAAACAAATCCAAGTAGTCAAGTTGGCTATCAACAATGCTAAGGGCACCCTGCAGACTGTAGAGGCGAAAAAAGAAGAATTTAAATGGAAGACAAAGACCTTAAACAAGACAGAGATTGCACTTCACGAAAAATATGTGCTTGGGATTGCCTGCATCATTCTATTTTTTGTAGGGGCTCCGCTTGGAGCTATTATTAGAAAAGGCGGGATGGGATTGCCGATGGTGGTTGCCATACTATTGTTTTTGACCTATCACTTTATTGGAATTTTCGCTAAGAACAGTGCGGAGGACGGCACGGTTGCGCCTTTTATTGCTGCTTGGTTGAGCACCGCCATAATGCTGCCGCTGAGTATTTGGCTGACCTATAGAGCCACGACGGATCAAGGAATATTTGATTTTGATTCGTTTATGCAACGGCTGGAGAGACTGTTTGGTTATAAAAGGAAAAAGAAAGAGGAGTAGCTTTCGTTTAACCACAATCTACACAAAGTAGGCATAAAGTGCACAAAGTGTTTAGCAAAGGATACGGCGCGTTTATTGATTTCCATTTACTGTTTAATTATAAGGGTTTCCATTATCTTTGCACAACATTAAAAAAGCTATGATTTCCACAGAAAAAGATACGATACAACTCAATACTATTGAAGAAGCCATTAAAGACATCCGCCAAGGCAAAATAATCATTGTGGTCGATGATGAGAACCGGGAAAACGAAGGTGATTTTATTGCCGCCGCCGAGATGGTTACCCCAGAGATGATAAACTTTATGGCCACGCACGGACGAGGTTTAATATGCGCACCGCTAACCGAGGATCGTTGCAACGCCTTGGACCTTCAAATGATGGTGGAGAACAATACAGTGCTTCACCATACCCAGTTTACTGTCTCGGTGGATTTATTGGGGCATGGATGTACTACGGGGATTTCGGTACACGACCGGGCCAAGACTATCAAGGCTTTAGTAGATAAAGACACCAAGGCATCCAATTTGGGAAGACCTGGACATATTTTCCCCTTACGAGCCAAGCAAGGTGGCGTATTACGTCGCACTGGGCATACTGAGGCGGCTATCGATTTGGCGAGACTCGCCGGTTTGCAGCCTGCGGGAATCCTTGTGGAAATTTTGAATGAGGATGGCACCATGGCGCGATTGCCGGAATTGATGGAAGTTGCCAAAAAGTTTGATTTAAAAATTATTTCCATTGAGGATTTGGTAAAGTACCGAATGGAGCACGATTCATTAATTGAAAAGAAGGAAGATTTCCACATCAATACCAAATTTGGGGAATTTAGACTTCGTGCATATAATCAAACCACCAATGACCAGATCCATATTGCTCTCACCAAGGGCAGTTGGAAGGAAGAAGAGCCGGTACTGGTACGAGTAAATGCCACTTTGGTAAACAGCGATCTTTTGGCCACACTTACCAATGATGCCGAGAAAAAACTAGACGATATGTTTAATGTGATAAGCAAGGAAGGGAAAGGGGCTATAGTGTTTATCAACCAGCAAAGTCAATCCTTGAATCTTTTGGCACGACTAAAAGAATTAAAGGAAAATCAAAAACCCAACAAAATAACAAAAGCACCTCGCATTGAAATGGATACCAAGGATTTTGGAATTGGGGCGCAAATTATCCACAATTTGGGAATCCACAAAATTCGATTGCTTTCCAATAGCGAACAGACTAAACGTGTGGGTATGATAGGTTATGGTTTGGAAATTATTGAATATATAAATTATTAAATAATCTCTTCATTTCATAGGCAGAATAATATCTCCTAAAAGAATGCCCATCCGTCTTCAGAGGAATGGGCATTTTCGTTTTAGAGAATATTCATTTCTAAATCACCGACGCAATAGCCATTCGCATGGCAGTAGCGCGTTCCTTCACTTGTTTTCCCGTCCAGCCAATCTTTATCAAAGAGGAAATGGTTCGGCTCATAATGGCATCGCTTTTTGAAAAGTCGGTTTTGTTTAAATCCTGCATTTGAGTGCGAACCTCCTTTGGCAGTTTTCCCAAGGATTTTTGATTTTTGAGATGACCCCAGCCGTTTATATAATGCCAATTGTTGGTGTACCAATAGAAGCAGGCATCTACACCCGCATCGGCCAAAGCCACATGGGCTTTTTTAGTCAGTTCCTCCGTAGGTAAAAAGAAATTCAAGAATGAATAATTCTCTTCCCCTCCTTCCGGCACTCTCCGGAATGTCACCCCATCGATATCTTGGATGGCCTCACGAAGAATGGTATAATTTTCTTTTTGTGTCTTTAGGATTCCATCCAGTCTTTGTAATTGTGCTACGCCAACAGCGGCATTCAATTCGGAGATTCGAAAGTTGTATCCCAAGAAAGGATGGCTTTCCGCACCTCTATCATTCCCTATATGGTCGTGGCCGTGATCCTGATAATGGTCGGCATGGAGTGCATATTTCTCATTATTTGTGATTACTGCTCCCCCTTCCCCACAAGTGATGGTTTTTACAAAGTCAAAGGAAAAGCATCCCAGATCGCCGTAGCTGCCCAAGGCTTTGCCATCATAAGTTGCTCCTAAGGCTTGGCAGGCATCCTCCAATAATATTAGCCCGTGCTTGTCGCATATAGCTTTTAACGCTCTTAGGTCGGCCATAGAGCCGCACATATGAACCGGCATTACGCATCGGGTCTGGGGGGTTATGGCAGCTTCCACCGCCGCAGGATCCATGGTTAGAGTATCGTCTATATCTACAAGGATAGGAACGGCACCTAAAGCCAATATGGATTCAAAACTCGCTACAAAGGTAAAGGTGGGCATGATCACCTCATCTCCTGCCCCTATTCCGGCGGCGGCCAAGGCGACTGTTAGTGCGGCTGTGCCACTGGAAACCAGCTGACAATGCTCCACACCCATTCGCTTAGCGAAGGCTGTTTCAAATTCCTTGGCTTTCCAATGGTTGTTTCGGAGGCCGTCGAAGCCGTATCGCATTAAGATTCCTGTTTCAAGAACTTCGTTTACTTGCTTGCGCTCTTCGGCGCCAAATATTTCAAATCCAGGCATGTTTTTGTTTGGTGTTTGTTATTTATGGTTTGGGGTTTTGATTTCAGTTTCCCTCAGAGCAATAGTCAAAGATAAGGGTTGTTGGGATTATGGGGAAATATGGGAACACAATTGAATTAAAAAACCCCTTTTTAGGGGTTTAAAGGTTTAAGGGAATTAACTTTTCTGTTGTCCGTGCTTATCTTTCTCTTCAAGAGGGAAAATACCCGGACTCACATTATCAAAAAACTGTTGGTGGAGGGAATCCATCTGTTGCAACTGTTGCTTCAATTCGGGGAAAAAATCTTCCCAGTGATTTTCAAAGACTCCTTTTTCAAAGAAATTGTCCCTCAGAGAATCCATTTCGAAGGGAGCAATCATTCCTTGTGCGAAGCCGGGCGGCATTCGATCTTGCATATACTCTTGAAATGATGCCAACGCACTGTCAAGTTCCTTGGGTGGAATTTCCTGGCCATTGATGTTGCCATAAGAATAGGTGTATATGGAATCGTAACGGATCAGGTTGCCATTTTCATCCACTTCCTTATTTACTTTCCAAGTTCCCCTGGGAACATTTTGATTTTCAATTGCGGAACTGTTGTCCGCTTTGTCAATTTTTTTCCTGAGCATTGCAACTGCCAAGCGTTAAGGCAGCCGCCAATGCGAATGCGATTGTTTTCATTTTTAGTGTTTTAAATTTATTGTGACATTTAAAAAGCAGGGATATTTCAGCAAAAAAAATACCAAGAAAAGAAGAGAGTCTCGGAAGTGTTGATATTTCAGAAAAATATTGCTAATCATTAACATAAATGTTAATTTTTCGATATGTCACCAATGGAATTGAACAGCTATACCCTATAAGGTAACTCCATACCTATATAGAAAGGTAAAAAATTGTTCCATTGAGAATCAAAAAAACCGGTTTAACGGTAGTATTATTTTATTTAATCAATTTCAATGATAAGCTCATCGATCCCGCGGCGGACTTTTTGGAGGCTGATGAAGAAATCCGATTCATCTCTGTAGCCTACTGGCAATACTATTACCGAAGCCAAACCTTTTTCTGGAAGCTTGAGCAATTCATCATATTTTTCCGATTCGAAGCCTTCCATGGGGCAGGCGTCGATGTTCTCAATGGCGCAAACCGTCAGTAAGGCGCCAAGGGTTAAATACAATTGATTGACCATCCATTCCCGGATTTCTTCCGATTCCTTTGTTGAAAAAGTACGCACAAGATTTTCTTCAAAGGGCTGCAGTATTTCCCGTGGCGTTTTCCGTGTGTCCTCAACCCGCTTGAAATGATCTAAAATAAAACTGGCATCTATCGCGGTTTCCACACATAAAACCAAAACATGGGAGGCATCGCGAATCTGGGATTGATTGTAGGTGAAGGACATCAGTTTTTCCTTGATCTCTTGGTTTGAAATCACCACCATCTTTAAGGGCTGTAGGCCGTAGGAGGTTGCGGTTAGATTAAATGTTTCCTTAAGTATGTGCAGCTTTTCTTTCGACAGCTTTTTTGAAGAATCGAAGCGTTTGGTGGCGTAGCGCCATTGGAGTTTTTCTATTGTATTTGATGTCATTGAGGACGGCATTAAACTAGTGGTGCAAAATTAGGGATAATTATTGTTACGGTAAAGGTGAAAGAGACTTGGTCTTGAGATGGAATATGGAACAGAGATTTTTGAGTATAAAAAATGGAGTAAAAAGCAGAAAAAGATTCGCAGAATCCAAAAAGCTTTCTATCTTTGCACCCGCCTACGCAAACTTTATTTTGCTTTGGCGGGTGGAAGCCCGCTGATACTTTAAAAAGATTGGGCATACGCACGACTGGAGAAATGGCAGAGCGGTCGAATGCGGCGGTCTTGAAAACCGTTGAGGGTCACACCTCCGGGGGTTCGAATCCCTCTTTCTCCGCTAGGGAATAATCTAAATCCCGCTAAAAGCCGATAAACACTATGTTTATCGGCTTTTTTAATTTTCTTCAATATCAAATAAAACCATCCAAAATCAAATAAAAAGTGCGGTATTCGGTGCGTAATTTTCGAAATATTTTTACGCACCTAATTAGGGGCTAAGTTAAAGATTATTAAGTCTTTATGCTATATTAAAAAAATGTTTTTTGTACCTTTAAAGACACAATAAAAAGTACGCACCTATGCAATCCACATTTTCTATAATATTTTATCCTAGGGGAAACGATGCTGATAGAAACGGCAATTCGACAATCTATGCCCGTATTACCGTTAACAGCAAACGAAGCGAGTTCAGTATCAAACGAAAAGTCTCCTTGACTAAATGGAATTCGGAGGCCGGAAAAATCAAGGGCACTACGACCGAGAGCCGAGATCTCAACAACTATATGGCCTCCATCCGCGTCAAACTCCATAAGATATATGACAAACTGGTGGAGGAGGATATCGCAATTACTTCATCGATGATCAAGAATATTTACTTTGGAAAAAATGTAAAACACAAAATGATTTTGGAAATTTTTCAGGAGCACAATGATAAGGTTGAAAAATTAATTGGGAAGGATTTTGCCGCCGGAACTGCTGAACGGTACCGAACCGCCAAGAAACATCTGAGTGAATATATTGCAAAGGAATATGGCCAAGATGATATTCCCGTAAAGGATGTTGACCATACCTTTATTTCCAGTTTTGAATATTATCTTAAAACTACCAGAAATTGCTCCCACAACACTTCTATCAAATATATCACGAACTTCAAGAAGATAATCAGGATTGCATATGCAAATGATTGGATCAATAAAGATCCGTTTGTCCATTGGAAGGCCAAACTTAAAATTGTAGATAGGGAATATCTTAATGAAACTGAACTTCAATCATTGGTTGAAAAGGATTTCGGAATTGCCCGATTGGATCAGGTAAAGGATGTCTTTGTCTTCTCCTGCTTTACGGGATTGGCCTATGCCGACGCCAAAAAACTTTCCTCGGATAATATTGTCCTGGACATTTCCGGGGAGCGATGGATAAAAATTAAAAGGAGCAAAACGGATACCCGAAGCAGCATACCATTATTGGAAATTCCACAAACGATAATTGAAAAATACGCAGAAAGTCCTGAAACGGAATCCGGGAATCTATTACCCGTACTGAGCAACCAAAAAACGAATGCATACCTAAAGGAAATAGCCGATCTCTGCGGAATTAAAAAAAATCTTACTTTCCATTTGGCGCGCCACACCTTTGCGACCACAGTTACATTAACCAATGGAGTGCCAATTGAATCCGTTAGTAAAATGTTGGGCCACAAATCTCTAAAGACTACTCAGCATTATGCAAAAATAATTGATAAGAAAGTAAGCGAAGATATGCAGGCTCTCAAGGACAAGCTATCAAATTATTCAAATGGTGTAAATGCATCCAAGATGGTATAGATTTTTATACAGTTTGAGGTTATTTAATTATAGTTTATCTAACTAAAATCAAACCCAAAACCAGATCAATCTTATTTTCCGTCTTGGCGTCCTGGGCTCTTGTAAAGGTACTTTGCGGTTGTTCCTGCACCACCAAATTTTCCGGCAGACCTTCCAAAAAGTAGGCGCTATTTATTTCCTCTTGCGAAAAGGGATTCATGGCATTGCTATGATGCGCATTCAAGGAATCGGTAGTGCGGGTGATAACAAGCTCGTTCTTCGCCCTTGTAAGCGCCACATACAGCACGCGCCTTTCCTCCTCTATCTCGTCCGTGCTTCCCAGGCTATAGGAAGATGGATAGGTTTTTGGCGACACATTCAATACAAAGCATACATCTGCTTCTAGACCCTTAGCGGAATGTACCGTGAAAATTACCACGTGGTCCTTATGCTCTGTGGTTTTTATTTTGGACCCCTCCAATACTGGGGTACCCCCAGACGTTCGTTTCTATAAATTGAATATATAAATCCTCAGCCTTTTGATACCGCGATAGGTTCTCAATATATTTATAGTCATCTGGAATTTTAGCAAAAATTTTTGATCCCGAAACTTGTCTGTGCTCGACTGTTTTTTCTGTTTTTAACACTATTGGAAAATTATCTTTTAACTCTTGGCTGCAAGAGCTAATTGCAAATGCGATAAATAGTATTATAAAGATTTTTTTCATTGATTAGTCTGTTAGTATTATTTTAGCTAATAGCAAGATTATAATAGCTGTGGAATGTCATGTCATAATCCTGACCATTAAAACCACAAAACTCTTCTTAAGTTTAGAATTTTACTCACATTCCGCTTGAACCAACGCATGCTTCCATTGAATCCAATACTCCTGAAGACCCTCCGGAGTTTTGTGACGTTTGCTTATATTTAATTCCTCACCCTTCCGAAGTAGTTTTTTAAGCTCTTCCATTCTTTTAACCAATTGCGGGCTATGGTTCCAACCACCCACATGGTCAAAAGAAGTATAGGCCTCACATTTCTGTTGCACTGAAACAAAAGGAATTTCTAATTCATAAACTACATATCCTGTTCCCATTCCAGTGGTTGTCATTTTGATGTTTTCAAGATCAACTTTACTATAATTCCCTGCCGTATATAATTCTTTTAACTTATTGCCCACGATCCTTGACATCTCATTTGAGAATTGGTGTGCTATATCTTCTCCGTTTATAAATTCCGGGCCTTCATATTTTCCTGCGCACCCATCATTAGTACAGTCAATTCCGTTTAATTTTTGATTTTGCTGAGCAATTTCAGATTTGCCACCGAAATTGCACCCACAAATTGAAAAACATAAAATCGATAAAATATAAAACAGTTTCATTTGTTCTTTAAAAACTCCGTAAACTTCGATTCTTCAGTAACATATCCAATTCTTGATACTTCTTTTTCATCAGTTCCTACGATAACAAATAATGGCTGGCCATTTGCTCTAAATTGGCGTATCTGAAACTCAGAATTTTTCTGTCCTATGGTCGTAATGTTCCTACTTAGAACTTCGGAATAATACATCTGGCCATCTTCCAATTTTTTCTTATCATCAACCAATAAATTCACCAGAACAAAATTTTCCCTGATGTACTCTTGGATATCAGGTTCCGTCAAAATAAATTCTTCCATCTTCCTGGCATTGACGCAGGCATAGCCATTAAAATAAAGCAATAACGGTTTGTTGGCATCTTTTGACTTCTTCAAGCCATCCTCAAAAGTCTTATAAGCATAAAGCCCTTCCACTAAAATCTCCGTTCCCGGATTTTTCAATTTATATTGGGTGCTTATCCTTTCCCGCTCCAATTGCATCCTTTGATTTTCCGTCACTAAAAAATCTAAATACATCTGGAAAATTTCTGAGTATTTTTTTCCTTCATTGCTCTTAACGATAGAATGTATATTTAGCAATAACTCCTCCGAAGCATCCAATTGTTTTATCAATTTGGCATCACTTTCCCAATTTGAAATATATGCCTCCCTCTCGAAAATAAGATTTCGAGTTTCAATAAAACCCCTTATTTTTAAATATTCAGGTTCTTTTTTTAGAGACTCCAATGATTTCTTTAAATCTTGATATGTATATTTTGATTGCCTGTTTGAACCTTCCGATATTCCAAATAACGGCCCCACCATCATTGGCAAACTACCAAGTGTGCCCATAAAAATTTCGAAATCGATTTCCTCAAACTCACAACCAATCAATATTTTGAAATTATTTAAGAACTCTTCGCCGTTTTCATTTATATCCTGTATACTGATTTCCTTTTTTAATAATTGCTCGCAGTCCACTTTACTCTGTGCGCTAACTGAATAATGAATAAAAATTAAACAAATAATCACTAATATTAATTTTGAGACTTTCATTCCTTTTCTTGATTCCATAATTTATACTTCCATATTTACATTATGTCAACCAATTTTACTGATAATTCATTAACGATTTTTTCATGGTAGAGGGCAGAATTTACCAGACTATCAAATCTCTCTTGACTTTCCGGATTTTGAATAATAATTTCGTCATCATCAAAATGCCAATTTCCATTTTCTTTTTTTAAAAGATTGATTATTCCTAACATATCCTTTCCGTAATTGGCGTGCGCACTTATGTAAGGAATAAAAATCGGCTGTTGAAGGGAATCCTTTTTTGTGATGCCCTTTATAAAACCTTTGTACACATCACTATTCCTATTGACATGCTTTGTATGCGAAGTTAAATACGCTACGCGATTTTCAACAAACTCCTTGTAGTCTTCTGAACTATCAATGTAATTTTGAATTACTTTCTTTTGAAAATCATATTCTTGGGTATTGTCCAAAATTGTGAAGTCCATAATTCTCGGTTCGGCAAAAGCGATATGAGCTTCACTCCATACTATACTTACACTATCTACCTTGTCTAAATAATTCTTTAATTCCGTAAAAACCTTCCGCTCCTCTCCAAAACTGGATTTTAACAAAGCATCCATTGCACTATTAATCTCATTCGAATATGTCCTATAGTAGGTATCCGTGGAATCTGGATTAACGGATGAATTACCCTTAAAATCTGCAACGGTCTTTTTTATATCATCAACCGGTTTCTGACGATCACTTATGATATTCCCAAATTCGCTAATGGAGCCTATTACCATTAAGGTTAGAACAATATTGAAAGTAGTGGTTCCGCCCTTTTCCTTTTTACCAAGAGCAAACCAAAACAATAATGCGAGAAGGGTGGGAATTATAATAATCCCTAAAATACTTCCAAAGCTATATCCAAAGGCATAGGCATCAAAACCATAAATTTTAATATTCAGGAAAATTATAAATACTGCATAAATGACTGCATAAATAATATTTGCTTTGGATAGTGAAAAGGGATATTTTTTCATTTATTTTTTTTAAATTTTCTCTGTATGCTAAAATCTCTGTAACGTTCACATTCTCTTACTAACGTTTGCACTAAATCCCCCCCAAACCGGTCCACTTCACTTTTGAGGTCAAGATTATATTGGCCATAAATACTCACCTGATGTTTATGTACAATTTCCTTAATAATTGAATCTACTACGCTATCAGTTAATTCGGAACTATCTTTTAGTAAAAAACAAATCTCTTCTGCTACCGTGCCTATAATTTCCTCAGAGTTTTTTTGGGCATCCGCCAACCGCTGGTCAAGCTTCTTAAATCGCGGGCATCTTTCCGAAAGTATTTCAGATAATATGATGGACAAATTCTGCTCTGCAGCTTTTAAATTTGTTTCTGGGTTTGCTGCAACATATTGCTGAAGGATCGGACCAATTTCGGAATGGTGGGTGTTAAATGATTGTTGAAAGCAGTTCTGTATTTGTTCGGATATAATTCCCTGATTTTCATCTTCCGTAATTGAGCCTATGCATTTACAAGTAGATTTAAAAAAAATTTCTTGTGAATAGGTAACTGCTCCAATGAAAAGCAACAATAAAAAACAATTTATTTTCATTTTAATCATAAGATTGAGGATCTTCCTATCCCTCTCATTTTTAAATCCGCATATACCTCCTGTGTGCCATGATACTCTTTTCCAAATTGAATAGCTATGTCATATTCAATTTTATACTCCTTTAACACCTCGTCAATCCTCGCCTTTTTTCTTCTCGTCGCCTCCATGCTCTGCTGGTATTTATTTAAAGTACCGAAGGCCATCGCTAATGGAGCAATCCCAACTCCCATTATTATTACCGGCACCGTTGAAATTACATTATTGGAGTAGGCATATTTCCCTAGTAAATATCCACCTACTAACAAGGCAAGCCCGATTAAAACAAAGGTTCCAAAATAAATAAAGGTCAAAACTTTTTTCCGCTTCACCTTTTCATAATCAATATTCGCGATTTTGAGCTTGTTATCAAATTTTTCGCGTAGCGTAATTTTGGAACAGGTCCTGTAAAACTCCGGCTTTCTATCCGTCAACCCACAGGTAGTTCCCACTTGCAGATTCACTTTTTGATGATCGCACAGTTCACAGTGCCTCGCTAATTCCATTTCTTCTTAAATATTATTTTTAGATAGCATTTTAAAAAATTCACCCATCTTAATATCAACTTATATAAAACTTCCTTTCAGAAAGGCAAATTATCGGTGGCACATTCCAAATATTGAATATACTCACCCTTGCTTTCCAAAAAACATTTTTTCACTTCCTTTTCATTCAAAAAATAACTGTCAATAAAAATAGGACTATTGGCTAAATAGTCCCCGCTGGTGAAGTATGCATAAAATCTTTTTTTAATTGCTCTAACAGCTAATGATTTTAAATTCTCATCTGAAATATTAAGTGTCCTCAATCTTTCCTTACAATATGCAATAACTTCGGATTTATAATCGTGTAAGGATTCTAATACCTCCACAAGTTCATAAGCCTCAAGCTCCCCATAATATTTTTTTAAATCTAGCATCCAAATAATTATTAACTACAATCTCTCTAAAATGCGCAATAGTATTGCGGCAGGTGCAACAATTAATCCAATGAAAAATATATACCTTCCATGTTTTCTGTCATTGCTTGAATAGGAGAATACCTTTTGCCCATTTGGCAGTGTCTTTTTCGATGTCCAAAGAAAATAACCCATTATCAAACCTAAAAAGCCTCCAGCCAAGGCAAAAAAATATCCCGCCACAATCCAAGGTTTTTGATTTCCCTCTGGCGCAGCTAATTGCTTTAAACGGGACTCTTTTAGACCACCTAATAATTCTTTATCTATTGGCTTCCCGCGCTCAGATAATATTTTTTGGGCAAGTGTATAATCCAATGGATTCCATTCGTCCGGCTTAACGAGAATTTCATAAAGTTCTTCATTTGTAAACTCAAATAAATAATAGCTACGGTCAATTTCGTCGAAAAAGATTTCTGATTCCCTTTCAAGAATTTCCTCGGCTTTTTCAAAATCGGCCTGAGGGATTCTCAATTCATATTCGTTCTGCAAAGTTGTTCCGGAAAAGGTAATATCAACAGGCGGTATATTATCTGCTACTACTGAATCAATTCCTTCCGAGGTCAGCAACGCCTTAATTTCATTCGCCTGTTCCAGAGTAGGAAACTTTTTAAAAATTGAAAAGCTATTCTCCATGGAAGATGGGTTCCAAATGTGATATAAATTATTTTTTTCGAATGCAATATAATATTTATCCCACTACCGAGGTAAAAAAAATAAATTGGGAAAACAAAAACTTAGCTCACTCCTATTCCATTATAATATTTATAGGTGGCCCCTTAAACCGGGGAGAATGAAATTTATGGAAAGGTTGTTTAAATAGGATAGACTTGCCAGTAAAAACGGAATTTTCACGGATTTTAAAAAAAAGCAAATTAAGTATATCGGTTATTCCAGTATGGTTTTCCTCAATCAAGAATTGCTATCTCTTGATTAGCTTTAAATTCCAATATTCCATATCAGATATTATATGTAATAAATAAATGCCAACAGCATATTCCTGTGAATTTATTTGTAAACTGTCTATGTTATTAAATGCTTCTTGTGTTACAACCTTTCCCATAGAATCATACACAAGTAATTTAATATTATAAGTCTTCCCAAATGTAATTGTAGAAATACCGGAGGTTGGATTAGGGTACAAACTGATTTTCTCTCCCAAAGTATTAGTCTCAATACTTAATGACGCATTGCCAAACACTTTAAATTGTCCAGAGTCTATTCCATTGTTGTCATTACGCCATGCTCCGATAGCTATACTACCTCCATCGCCACGTAAAGAGATAGAAATTCCTGAAGCATCACCTGCTGCTTCACCATCAATATCATCACCTATTTGGGTCCAAACTCCTCCTAAATTTTCAAAAATCCTGACATGGCCCGAATTTTCTCCATTAATTCCGTTATTCCCAGTAGCTCCAATAGCAAGTATGTTTCCAGTATTATTCAAATTAACAGATATGCCAGAAAAATTATTGGCATCTTCCCCCTCAATATCGTCACCTATTTGTACCCATACGCCCCCTAAATTTTCATAAACCCGTACATGACCAGCATTTTCGCCATTTACACCGTCATTATAAAAAGCTCCAATGGCAACTATATTTCCATCATTGTTTAAACTTACTGACCCACCGGAGGCATCATTTGCAGCTTCTCCATCAATGTCATCACCTATTTGAGTCCAAACTCCGCCTAAATTTTCATAGACGCGTACGTGTCCAGAATTCCCACCATTAACTCCATCATTTTGGGCAGCACCTTCAGCAATTACATTCCCCCCATAATTTAAGGCGACAGCTAGGCCTGAATTATCATAAGGAGCTTCCCCATCAATGTCATCACCTATCTGTGCCCAAACCCCTCCCAAATATTCATAAACCCGTACGTGCCCAGATCCCTCTCCATTTACTCCTTCATTTCCGCCGGCACCGATAGCTACAATATTGCCTTCACCCGATAAACTAACTGCTTGACCTGATAGATCATTAATTTCCTCTCCGTCAATATCATCTCCAATTTGAGACCAAATCCCTCCAATATTTTCGTAAACGCGTACGTGTCCCGACCCATCCCCATTTACTCCATTATTATTTCTTGCTCCAATGGCCACTATATTTCCATCATCACTTAAATCTATTGAAAAACCTGAATCATCACCACTGGCTTCACCATCTATATCATTTCCTATTTGTATCCAGACTCCTCCTATATTTTCATACACGCGTACATGGCCAGAATTTCCTCCATTTACTCCATCGTTAAAATAACCTCCAATAACCACTATGTTGCCATTATCACTCATACATACACTTCTACCAAATCTGTCATCTGCGGCTTCTCCATTCACAGTTTGCCCAATTAGTAGCCATTGGCCAAAAACACAGAATGGCAGAAGTAAAAATAATTGGAGTAAGAGAATGTTATTTTTCATTTATTAATTTTTAAAGGAATCAGTTTCAATAATCAGAAAAAAAACCGTTAAAATCATTTTTTCTATAATACCAAAAAATTTATGCACGTTGACTTAGTACTTATTAATGATTGACCAAAATTATAAAACAATAGCAAACTAATCAATCTTAGGGTTGAATCCAATATTAATTTTATATGGCTGATTTAAGGGAGATTCTTACTCTCCTTTAAATTCAACCTCATATTCATATAATGATATCTTTCCTAAATTTCCCTTTTTGCAATTTAAAAATGAATGTGTAGGTTACCACATAACTATAATTAAGGGTAATAAAAGGTCTTTCATCGTGTGGCCGTACTTGCTGCGGGATTATGCTGTATGTATCTATTGGGTTAGGTTAAGGAAATCGCCCTAAGATTAGCTAGTTTTCTGAACTTCTCCCATACTATATGAATTTGGCTGATTCCCTCCATCTTGTTAGCTGAATTAAAGCCTGAACGGTTTGTGACTTCTGCATAAAACCTCTTTAGCCTTTTATTGTGGAGATTTCCCCTAACTTCAAGGTCCAAACTTTTTTAGTGTTGCTGCCAAAGGACTTTTGTTCTGGAAGGAAATATATTTTTTGCTGTAGTGTTTTGGTTGTTTTTTGGGCGCCTGTTTTTATTTCAAGGGTATAGGTGTTTACCCAATATTCCTCAAAGGTAACTGGTGATGATAGCATGCCAACCACATTGAAGGTGGTTTTGCCACGCTCTTCCATGGCATCCAGCAATTGTGGCAAGGATATTTTATCCGAATTTTCAGAGGTTGGGTTTGGAATATTTATTTTGGTATCTCTGAACATGGTATAGATGTTTTCACGAATCTGGGTTTTGAGGTTTTGCGATAATTGTGGTGTGGTGAGGAGACCCAGATAATTGTAAAAATCATAAATTTTGGTCTGAGAACCCTCTTGATACGCCGCGATGGAAGGTGCCGAGAATTCCATGGCAATTGCACCCCGCACCCCCGAGTCCTGTGAAAACAATATTCCAGATGTTCCTAAGCAAATCATTAAAAATATCTTTTGCCACATATTATTCCTGTTGTATTCTTATAAACCGCACTTGGTTATTGGCGTCGGTTTGTAAATCTATTATTTTCATTCTTCTGACCGAAGCAGTTGGCAAGATGAGTTTGTGGGCAAACTCCGTTTTGTTGAAATACTCCGCACCTAAATTATTCCCCAGCATCACGATTACTTCCAGATCGGGGGACAGTATTTTCTCCAACTTTTGTTTCCGAGTTTCCCAGTCTTTGATTTCTGAGAGCATAAATGCTTTCAGGATCATTGTATAATCTTCGGGTTCGAGGAAGGATTCTGTTATTCCATTCTGTTCGTCTATTGAAAGATTCCCTTTCATTTCTTCATTTGCTTTAAGCGGAACATAGGTTTTGTTGGGTGCTTCCATAACCGGTTCCACATTATTGGTGTTGGATTCGTTGGTTTCCACAATCGGTTTTGAAATAGATTTCGAAGGTTCTGTATTGGTATCAACAAATTCTCTATTCCGTATACTTCCGTAAATAATTATACCAACTAACACGCTACCTGCAACCACCCAAATCCAAAAAGAGGAACGTTTTTTAACTGTTCCTTTAATGTCTTCCTGCTTTTGAAATGCAAACTCATCCCAACCGGTGTACCCCACAAATCGGGAAAGGATATCGAGCATATCTTTTCTGGGGAGTTTCTCATTGGTTTCGGGTTTTAAATGGGTATAAATCCACTTTTCACTAATGGTTTGCCTGGTTTTTTTCTCCATAGCATCAATGAGGTTCTGAATGTCCCGCGAACCAAAGCTTTTCCAGTCCCCTTGAAAAAATGGATAGCAGTCGCGGTACGCCACAAGGACCTTTTCCTTCAACCGGTAAAACAATTCCTGATCTCGCATTAAATTAAGTTCGAAAGTAAAAAGTAACCCATAAAGTACTACTGTAAAACCACTGTAAAGATATGGATTAATGTTTACAGCACATAGAAAGGGGTTGTGCAGTGGCTTTCAGTTTCTCATACTGTACTCTTGTGGTCTAATATAAAAAACACAAAATCATGAAAATCAAAATCACAGCAGTATTTATTCTTTTAGCGCAAATGGGTTTTGCGCAAATTTCTGGAAACCAGATTTACGGAAACTCAAACAACACGTATCAAAACGTCAATATACAGTCGTCAAATAATCCCAAAAAAGTGCTTATGACTGATGAAAGTATGCAGTTTAATGTGAATCTTCTTAAAAACGTGATGGCCTCATCCTTTGCCATTACACTGGGCTTGAACGAGGAAGGGAGCACGGTCAAAATATGTAATTCCAAAATAAATCAACGACTATCCAGCTTTAAAAATGCTATTAAGTTTCTTGGAATACATGAGAAGGATATATATGTGGATTTTATAACCCAAACCAAGATTTATGGATATGTAACCGAGAAAAACCAAAACCAAACCAAAATCAATCAGGTGGAAGATGGTTTTGAAATCAAAAAAAACATCATATTAAAAGTGGATGATATTTTAATCTTTGACCGCTTGGTTGAAATAGCTTCAGAATATGATATCCACAATATTATCAAAGTTACGTATCATTCATCGGAAATAGACGCCATATATGATGAACTACTTAAAAACGCAATGAAAATAGTAGCGGACCGTAAAAAAATCCTTCCCCATAAAAACAGCGAATGGGAATCAAACCCGATTGTGAATATTGAATTCCTTAATATACAACCAGCAGCACAATACAAGAAATTTCAGGCTTTTGAATCATCGGACATTTCTTATTTAAACAATTATTACCGGTCAAATGAAGTTGTTTTAAAAGAAGAGCTTCGCAAATCAAACAGTTTTTATTACAACAGCACGCCAACCGATAATTTCGATAAAATAATCAATGCAGACACTCCAATAGTGGGCTTACAATTTGTGATGCAGATTTCGGTAACGTATAAAAAGAAAACACAAGATGATCCAGAGAAAGAGGTTTATGTTATCACCCCAAATGGGGAGCTTAAAATTGTGGATTTAAAAAAGTAGCTTAAAAATCTTGAAGAAATGTTCGGGACTATCTCATAAACTGTGGAGGTTAAAAAAATAGCGGGGGGCGGGCTAGTCATGGTCGGAAGAAATTCCGACCATTTTTTTATGTTTCAAAATGGTCTAAATTCCCATCACATTTTACAACAATCATAGCAATGGCTAAATTTCTGAGTTCCATTTTAAATCTTCTTTTAGCGGTTTTATAGCCTATTTTATTGGCTTTTTTATAGATCAAGACTAGCATAGCCACAATTAAAGTCATATACAGCATGACCTCTATGCCATTTTTGTTTAACGACACAAGATGACTTACATTAAGCTCTTGTTTAATAAAACGGAAGAATACCTCAATATCCCATCTTCTTCTATAGGCTTGTGCAACTTCTTTAGGCGTTAGTTCGAAATCATTGGCGATAAACCAAAACTCTTTAGGTTGTTCTGTTTTAGTTTTTGCTATAATCAAACGAAAGGGCGTGTCCACTATTTCTTCTCTATAATGGACGTTACCTTTTTTGTTTTGTATCGCTTTTCCTGTGTAAAATTGCACCTTGCTGTCTTTAATTAGGGTCAACTCTCCTAAATCTAAATCTTGGCTTTTTTTGAGCAGGGACTGCAGTTCTACATGTTTCCGGTTTTCTTTTGCCCTAACAATAAAAGTAACGGAACCATCACTAAATGATTTCATCGTTCTAGTAGATTGAAGCCCTCTATCTATAACATAAATATTTTTATGGTGGGTCTCTTGTTTTACATGATTCATTATAGCCTCTGGTAAAGCGATGTCCTCACTAGAATACGCTGCCTTAGTAAATACATCAAAATGGCAAGGCAATAAACCATCGAAAGCAACACTGTATTTAACAGATTTCTTCCCATTTTTATGATCGATCCCCTCTAATAATCTACTTGCAGCTTCACTGACCATGGAGCTATCCACGTGGATCAGATGGTATTTTTCGCTATTCTTATTAGGGTAGGCATCGTAAAATTGCTGATAGACACATTGGTATATTTGACGGAAGTAATCGGAATCAATTTTAGATAACCTTTCAGAAATGGAACTTCGTCTTACGGTTTCAGATTTATCTAAATCAAAAAGAGTTTTAAACAAGAAATCATTAAAAGTATCCTCTAGAGTACGTTGGCTTAGTTTTTCATTCTCTAAAATACCATAGAGAAGCAAATAGAACATTTTTTTGCCATGAAGAACCTTTGCGTAGTAATCGACTTTTGTAGTTGCCGATAGTTTGGATAAAAGAGCCTCTGGAATGACTCCTAATAACTGGCCAACAGAAATTTTATGATCTTTAAATACTGACATAATATGTTGATTATCAGATACTAAGATACAAAAACTAACTCATAAAAGCAAGATAGATAATTGACAATCAATCGATTAGATTAGATATTAATCTAGCTCTTAAAACAAAAAAAAGAAGCCGTCTCAATAATCAAATTGGGGCGGTTTTTTTATGTTTCATTTGTGGCGATACCTTTTCAGTGATTTAGGATTTTGGTTAAAATGGCCCTTTCTCAGGCACTTTTCTTCCTTAGAT
>JBARWQ010000062.1:0-12404 GCA_049646885.1 Aequorivita sp.
TCCTGAGCCAGGATCAAACTCTTCATCGTATAATCTTCAATAATATTGCGACCATACACTAACAAAGAGCGTCACTCGATCTCAAACTTCAGGGTTCTTACTTAGTTTAGTTTCTAATGTCGATACAGACCCTTTCGGGAAAGTATCTACGCTGTCAATTTCAATATCTCAATGAACTTTTCTTTATCTCAATTCAGAATAAAATTCTTCGTAAAAAATAAAGACTCAATTGTTGGTGGAACGGAGTTGAACCGTTGCTGCTATTCCTTTTCACCATTTTAAAGACCGTGCTTCTCTCTGTAAGCGGGTGCAAATATACAACCTCTTTTTTCATTCTACCAAACTTAATTTCACTTTTATTTGAAAGTTTTTTTTAAGCTATCAATAAGGCGCTGAAAGCTATTAATTTAGGACAGAATATGTTTTTAAAAAAGAGAAATAATTGCTAATATCCTTGTTTTTCCTTTTTGATCTAGAACTTTTCGACCTATTGCTGCAGAGTGCAATCCCCCGTGAGGATGAAAAAAGGGCGAATTACAAAGATAGCTTTTTTCTAATTCCTGTGCAAGCGCCTTTTATCATTAATTACCAATCTTGGATTTTTTGATCCAATATGAACTTAAGTCTAAGTAATCAATGGGAAAAGCCGGTTTCTGCCGCTCCAGTATATCATCCTGAAAAGATCGTTCAAGGATATCCTCTATCAGGTAGTCCTCCCTCACCTCGAAGGGTCTGTATTCCTCTTTGAGCGAAATCTCAAATAAGTTAGCGGTAGTGTTATACCAAAAAGCCCTCCACCCGGTGCGCAGTTCCTTTACCAGATCGAATGTAGTACGGCCGGTTTGACGGTGCACGAGCTTCACAAGGATTTGTCCTTCACTATGGGTTAGTTTTTTTAGTCTTTCTGAGAACTCCCCTTCTACATATTTTTGAATGCGCTTTGTATAACGTCGTCTATCACCTTTACGATCTAAGGTTTTCAGCCGTTCAGACATCGTGGTGAGCCGTTCGGCTGCCAATTTTGCATAAGGATAAACTTTTCGGGTCTTGCGGCGAAGGATAAGGTATTGCCTTCGGTCTTCAGTTGATTTAAATTGTAGCTTATCAAGAAGTATCACTTCATCTAGATTTATCATCTCCCGGGCAATGCTATCCCCTTCAATAAAATAGTACATCACCTCGGAGGAATCCTTCCGCTTTGTTATGGTTTCCGATTCCGTTTGTCCATATATAAATGGAAAAACGAATAGCATACCTATATATATAAGAGTGGAAAACTTCATGTGTTGACAATTACTGGCTTAGTACTTTTCAATAAACGTTCCAAAAATAACTAAATTACCTTGGTGGGCTCCATAGGGAATCCTTAATTTTGTCGATATCAATTTTAGCCGAATATAACAAATATGAAGAACTCAATCTTAACCAAAGAATCCCTTACTTTTTTAGAAAACTACCTCAACAATGCGTCCCCCACGGGTTATGAATGGAATGGACAGAAATTGTGGATGGAATACTTAAAACCTTATGTGGATGAATTTTTCACAGACACCTACGGTACAGCCGTCGCGGTAATCAATCCAAAAGCCGAATTCAGGGTGGTAATCGAGGGACATGCCGACGAAATTTCTTGGTATGTTAACTATATAAGCGACAACGGCCTCCTTTACGTAATCCGGAATGGAGGTAGTGACCATCAAATTGCGCCTTCAAAAATTGTCGATATCCATACAAAAAATGGGATTATAAAAGGTGTTTTTGGGTGGCCGGCCATTCATGTGAGGGATAAGACTAAAGAAGAACCTCCAAAACCAGAGAATATATTTATCGATGTGGGTGCCAAGGACAAGGAGGAAGTTGAGCGTATGGGAATTCACGTGGGTTGTGTGATAACCTATCCCGATCCATTCCATATTCTGAACGAGGACAAATTTGTTTGCAGGGCATTGGACAACAGAATGGGAGGATTTATGATAGGGGAAGTGGCGCGTTTATTGAAAAAGAACAAAATCCAATTGCCATTTGGCCTGTATATCACAAATTCCGTTCAGGAAGAAATTGGCTTGCGAGGCGCCGAAATGATCGCCCATAGGATAAAACCACATGTGGCCATCATTACAGATGTTACCCACGATACCACTACCCCAATGATCGATCAAAAGAAGGAGGGTCAAGCCGAAATAGGATTGGGTCCAGTGATTGCCTACGCGCCTGCGGTACAACAAAAACTTCGTGATCTGATTGTGGACACGGCCGAAAAAAACATGATCCCTTTCCAAAGAGCCGCGCTTTCCCGAGCTACCGGCACGGACACCGATGCTTTTGCCTATAGCAATGAGGGAGTGGCCAGCGCATTGATTTCACTGCCGCTGCGTTATATGCATACTACCGTGGAAATGGTACATAGGGACGATGTTGAGAATGTCATCAAACTCATTTACGAAACTCTATTGAACATAAAAGAAGGTGAAACCTTCAGCTATTTTGATTAATCCTTTAAAGCTTTCAATCTATCAAAATATTTTTTAGCTTCCTTTATAACTTTTGGCGCCAATAAGATGGTGGCCGTCATCGTAGGAATTGCCATCAGCGCAAAGAAAGTATCGATGAGGTTGATCATCATGCTCAGAGAAGTTGTCGCCCCCACAAGAATGCTGGCTATATAGAAATAGTTATAGATTCCCTTGTGCTTCGCCCCGAAAAGAAAGGACATACACTTTGTACCATAATAGGAATAGGAAAAAAGGGAGGAGATGCTGAAAACCGCAATACAGACCATTAAACCATATTTACCGTAAATGGGAATACTTTGATCAAAGGCGGTGGCGGTGAGACTGACTCCGTTGGCATCGCTGCTTTGCCAGACTCCGGTTACCAAAATGGCCAAGGCGGTCAAAGTACAAATTAACAGGGTATCAATTGCCGGCCCGAGCATGGCCACCAAACCTTCGCGTACTGGCTCATTGGTTTTTGCCGCGCCATGGGCCATAGGTGCTGTTCCAATTCCCGCTTCGTTTGAAAAGGCACCTCTCCTTATCCCCAAAAGAATGATTCCTCCCACTACTCCACCTAAAAAGGTATCACCTTTAAAAAAATCGGCAGAAAATGCGTCGGTAAAGATTAGGCCAAAATACTCAGGGACCACTTTATGGTGGCCGATCAAAATAATCAGCACCAGTAGAAAATAAAGAATCGTCATAGCCGGCACCATTTTGGAAGCGGTTTTACTTATTCTCGAAAGACCGCCGAGAATAACAAAGGCTGTAAGTGTTGCCAAAACCAATCCTATAATTAAATCGCTGCCAAACCCTGTATAAAGATCCGCAGGTTTTAGAAGTATATCGTTTATGGCCTGGGTGAGCTGGTTTACATTGAATACGGGCAAAGCTCCAACCAACCCGGCAATACTGAAAAAGATGGCTAGGGGCATCCATTTCTTGCCAAGACCTTCAACAATAAAATACATGGGACCTCCCTGTATTTTGCCTTCACTATCTTTTCCTCGATAAAGAATTGCAAGCGTTGCGGTGAAAAATTTGGTTGACATTCCAATTACCGCACTTACCCACATCCAAAAAACGGCACCTGGCCCGCCGATTGCTATGGCAACAGCCACTCCAGCAATATTACCCATACCTACTGTGGCAGATAATGCTGTGCTTAAAGCCTGAAAGTGGGTTATTTCGCCTATTTCTCCTTCATGGTCATATTTCCCCCTAAGGAGGGCTATAGCGTGGCCGAAGTATAAAAACGGCAAAAATCGAATCCGGAAAATAAGATAAAGACCGCCACCGATTAAAATGAGCAACAAGGGCAATCCCCAAGCCAGGGATGCCATCTGGGATAGAAGAGAATCAATTTTATCCAAATTTAAAACTTAAGAAATTTCAACTAATGTAGGATTAAAATTTTTAAAATTAGCTGATATATTGTTTCTTGCAATCGCAAATAAAATTTATAGGTTTACCTCAAGACTCGCTAGATCTTCCCGATGAAACGAACCGCCATCTTTCTTTTTCTGATCTTCTCGGGCTTGGCAGTGGCACAAACTAAAACGGATTGGAAAGAAAAGGCCTCCGTTATCACTCCGGAAATCAGACTGGGAGTTACCTCAGAGTCCAATGATAATTTCCCTGAAACGAAACTACAGAAACAATGGGTAGTAGGTCTTGGGCGTTCCCATGCCACCAATCCCGAGGAATGGGCCTTTAGACTAAAGGCACCAAAAACGGGGATGGAAATTAGTCTTACGGACTTCGGAAATCCAGACAGTTTGGGCCTTGCATTATCGGTCATGCCATTTCTTGAGTTTAAAGCTTTTCGCAGCGAAAGATTTAAAATAGCGACTGCTGTGGGTGCCTCGATTTTTAGCAAAAAGTATCATCCAGCCAATAATCCCAACAATAAGGCAGTAACCACCAATATTACCTGGGCCTTCAAGTTGTACCTTTATTATTGGTTTTTAAGCACACAAAATCTGGACTGGCGCGTCGGGGTGGGATATTCCCATCATTCCAATGGCCACACTAAGCTGATGAACCAAGGCTACAATTCTTTTATGCTAGGGCTCTCTGCCGACATCCATAAACCCTCGGCCAAGAAGGAAGCTGACCTCCCCGAAATCCCTATTCATTTCCAGAGGTCGATTTACAATTACCTAACCATCCGTGGTGGGCTAGGTCAAAATGTTCTTGCGCAGGCCTTTAACAATAAGAAGGATGTTTATACTTTGGCATTCGAATACGGTCGAGTTTATAATCGTACTTTCAAATTAGGCGTAGGTTTTTATTACCGTTTTTATGAGCATTATTACAATTATATAACAGAAAATGAATCACTGGTACAAGCGGGGAGGGAATTCGATTATTTTAAAAGCAATCCCTGGTATTACTCCACAAACCTCGGCGTTTATGTACATGGGGAAGTACTATTAAACCACATTGGAATCGATCTGCAATTGGGATACAATCTACACAAACCAGCTTACCAATTGGAATGGAAAATAAATGAGGGCTGGGACCAAACTCCACGTGAAATCCCTAAGTACTGGGAGTTGGGTGAGTTGGGTTCAAAATATAAATTAAAATACAGAATTTCTTCAAGAGTGGGAATGAAATATTACCTTATTGGAATGGAAAAATCTCCCAAAAACAATCTTTATTTCGGAATACATATAACGGCTAACTTGGGCCAAGCGGATTTCACTGAAATGAGTCTTGGTTATGTAAGAAGTTTTAATTTTCGGGTACAGGACTAGCTGGCAGTTTATCGATTTGAAAGAAACTGTAATACATTTTTTTCAATCCGTGCCGGAATATCGCTCACATCAGCTTTTATGAATTTCTCGCCTGTAATATTTTCATATAATTCAATATATCTTTCTGATATTGTTTCAATATACTCATCGCTCATAAAGGGCAACTTCTGCCCTTCCAACCCCTGAAATCCATTTTGGATCAACCACTGGCGAACGAATTCCTTGGAGAGTTGTTTTTGTGGCTCCCCCTTTTCCTGCCGTTCCTCATAACCTTCAGCGTAGAAATACCTAGATGAATCGGGCGTATGGATTTCATCGATTAAAACTATTCGACCATCCTTTGTTTTTCCGAACTCATATTTTGTATCCACTAAAATCAATCCTCTTTTCTGCGCTATCTCACTGCCTCGCTGAAAGAGTTTTCGGGTATATGCCTCGAGTAAAAGATATTCTTCCTCCAAAACTATTTTCCGTTTCAATATCTCTTCCCTGGAAATATCCTCGTCGTGATCTCCCATGTCAGCTTTGGTGGCCGGAGTGATAATAGGCGTGGGGAATTTGTCGTTTTCCTTCATTCCTTCCGGCATGGCAACCCCGCAAAGCGTTCTCTTTCCAGCCTTATATTCCCTAGCTGCATGGCCGCTCATATAGCCACGTATTACCATTTCCAATTTGATTGGTTGGCAGGCTTCCCCAATGGCAGCATTGGGATCGGGGGTGGCGAGCAACCAATTGGGCACCAAATCCTCAGTGTCTCGCATCATCTTGCTAGCAATCTGGTTTAGAATCTGACCTTTATATGGAATTCCTTTGGGCATAACCACATCAAAAGCGCTTAATCTATCGGTGGAGACCATTAGAAGCAAGTCGTTTTCCAAACGATAAACCTCCCGAACCTTGCCGCGATAAACGCTTTTTTGTCCAGGGAAATTGAAATCGGTAGAAAGGAGGGTGTTTTTCATTTAATCTTTTAAATTATTTATTCGAAAATGAAGCCGTATTCAAAATTGAAGCATTTAGGTTTCGATGGTTTTGTATGCGGCAATAACTTCCTTCACCAATCGATGTCGAATAACATCCTTGTCGTCTAAAAATATCATGCCTACTCCCTTTACGTCCTTAAGAATCAGCAGGGCTTCCTTTAAACCTGAAATGATGCGTCGCGGAAGATCTATCTGTCCGGGATCGCCGGTTATCATAAACTTGGCGTTTTTCCCCATTCGGGTCAAAAACATTTTCATTTGCGCATGTGTGGTGTTTTGTGCTTCGTCTAAAATCACAAAGGCATTATCCAAAGTACGGCCTCGCATAAAAGCCAAAGGCGCAATCTGTATGACCCCAGATTCTATATGCGCTGCCAATTTTTCGGCCGGAATCATATCTCGCAAAGCATCGTACAAAGGCTGCATATAAGGGTCCAATTTCTCCTTTAGATCTCCAGGAAGAAAACCTAGGTTTTCTCCTGCTTCCACTGCGGGTCTTGTTAAGATAATTCGCTTTACTTCCTTGTTTTTCAGCGCTCTAACTGCCAATGCAACTCCAGTATATGTTTTTCCCGTTCCCGCGGGCCCAACGGCAAAAACCATGTCGTTTGTTTCCATCATTGCAACAAGTTTCCGTTGATTGGCTGTTTGGGGTTTTACCGGCTTGCCGCTTACTCCGTGCACTATTACATCGCCACTACCCGCAGGAGCTTCATAGTCGTCTTTGCTTCGGCTGAGCAACACTCTTTCTATTACATTTTCATCTAGACGGTTGTACTTAGTGTAATGTTCCATTAGCATCGTCATGCGGCGGTCAAACTCCTCTAGGACATCATCATCGCCATAAGCTTTGATTTTATTGCCTCTCGCAACAATTTTCAACTTCGGAAAATATTTTTTTAATAATTCTATATTGGCATTCTCGAGGCCGAAGAATTCACGAGGGCCAATTTCTGTTAGTTCGATAATAAGTTCGTTCAAAAGGCTTGCTTTTTTTTAGTTTTGAATATGCCAAAAAATAGTTTTGACTCTAACAAAAGTAACCTATTTTTGTGGGAACTGATTTAAGAAAATATCAACAATAGATTTATGCCAATAATTACGCTTACCACTGACTTTGGGCTCAAGGATCACTTTGTCGGAGCGGTGAAGGGTGCTATTTATTCCGAATTGCAGGATGTGAAAATTGTTGATATCTCGCACAATGTTTCCCCCTTCCATCTACAGGAGGCCGCTTATATAGTGCAAAATGCCTACAAGAGTTTTCCGCAGGGAACCATTCATATCATTGGAGTGGATTCCGAATTAAATCCAGAAAACAAACATATAGTCGTATTTATGGATGGACATTACTTTATCTGTGCGGACAATGGCATTATCGCTATGCTAACCGCGGAAGTACGCCCAGAAAAAATGGTGGAAGTCAATATCCACGATAGAATCATCAGCAATTTTCCTGTGCTGGACGTCTTTGTAAAAGTGGCGGGCCATTTAGCCCGTGGCGGCACCTTGGAAGTAATCGGAAAAAATATTTCAAAAATAAAAGAGGTAACAAGGATACGACCGGTAGTAAACAAAAACGAAGGTCAGATAATAGGCAACGTGGTTTATATAGACAATTACGGTAATGTGATAAGCAATATCTCAAAAAAGCTATTTGAAACCATTGGCCGCGGAAGGGATTTTCTGATTCAGGCCCGAACAACAAAGTTCACCCAAATCCACAACAATTATAGCGATGCTATTAATTTTGACCTTCCACCGGAAAAACGGGAGGAAGACGGCAAAAAACTGGCTATCTGGAACTCTTCTGAGTATTTGGAGCTGGCTGTTTATAAAAGTAATGCAACTTCGGTGGGTGGTGCAGCTTCTTTATACGGATTGGGTTTTAGAGATACAATTACAGTGAATTTTAATTAATCGAAACTCGCCCAATTGCAATTTTGCGCTTCTAATGTTTGCTTATCCGAGGAAGAAATAATAATAATTTAAAAAAGTTTATGTTTACACGAATCGTAAAAATGGAGTTTCATGAAGAAAACGTAGCAGCCTTTCTCGCGAATTTTGAGGAAGTAAAGCAAAAGATTCGAAATTTTCCGGGCTGTTCGTTTTTAGAACTTTATAGAGACAGGAACAATGACTCAATATTCTTTACATACAGCCGTTGGAACGATGAGCAAGATTTGGAAAACTACAGAAAAAGTGAACTTTTTAAAGAGGTTTGGAGTATTACGAAACCATTGTTCAGCAGTCGGGCCGAAGCTTGGAGCGTTGATACATTATTCAGTTTATAGAATAGACGACAGTTGTTAGAAGTTTTGAGATAGAATATATGTTTCCAATAATTAAACGTGAAATAAGTGCCTTCTTCTCCAGCACCATAGGGTATCTGGTTATCGCGGTGTTCTTGCTTATAAACGGATTGTTTCTCTTCGTTTTTAGTGGTACTTACAATATCCTAGATTCAGGTTTCGCGGATCTTTCCCCCTATTTCGAACTAGCACCCTGGGTATTGCTATTCCTGATTCCGGCAGTATGCATGCGGGCATTTAGTGATGAAATGAAAATGGGCACTTTGGAATTGCTGTTGACCAAGCCAATTTCTTTGAGAAGTATTGTTCTGGGCAAATATTTTGGAGCTGTAATACTAATTCTCATCGCCATAGCCCCTACCCTATTGTATATTTTAACTATTTCAGAATTGGGAAATCCCCAAGGCAATTGGGATGTAGGAAGTACTATTGGCTCCTTTATCGGACTTCTTTTTTTGGTACTCGCTTATACCGCTATCGGAATATTTTCGTCCACGCTTTCGCAAAACCAGATTGTCGCTTTTATAATTGCCGTTTTTCTCTGTTTTCTATTTTATTACGGGTTTGAAGGTCTTACCACCTCCACTTTCGATATTTCGAAGTTGGGAATGAAAGCGCACTTCGACAGTGTGGCCCGAGGAGTATTGGATACCAGGGATTTGATATATTTTTTAAGTGTCACTGTTTTTTTCATAGTATTGACTATTTTAAAATTGAAAAAAATATGAGAGATTCAGCTAAAAAAGATATCGTTGCGATAACGCTGCTGATCATTGGGTTGCTGCTATTTAATTTGGGGGCAAATGTTGTAAACAAGCGTTTCGATCTCACACAAGACAAACGATTTACACTTTCGGAAGCTGCCAAGGAAATAATAGAAAAAGTAGATTCCCCGCTATTGGTTGAAGTTTTTTTAAAAGGAAATTTCCCCCCGGAATTCCGAAGACTTCAAGGTGAAACCAAACAATTATTGGAAGAGTTTTCAGCTGAAAATCCCAATATAAAATTTGAATTCATCGATCCGATGGATGAAGATGTGGACCAAGAAATCCATCAACAATTTGAGAATCTGGGAATGACTCCCGCTCAAATTTCGGTTGTCGAAAAAGGAAAACAGAGCAACGCCTTGATTTACCCTTGGGCGCTTGCTTCATTTGGCGACAAGACGGTGAAAATTTCTCTCTTAAAAAATCAATTGGGAGCTACTTCCGAAGAAAGAGTTAACAGCAGCATCCAAAACCTTCAGTACGCATTTGCTGATGGTTTTAAAAAACTGGCCACCCCAAAATCCAAAAAAATAGCAGTGCTAAAAGGCAATGGCGAATATGACGATCGATATATCGCGGATTTCTTTTCAACTTTAAGAGAATACTATTTTATAGCCCCTTTTACTTTAGATTCAGTTGTATCCAATCCCCAAAAGACTCTTACAGCCTTAAATAATTTCGACCTCGTTGTGGCAGCTCAGCCTACAGAAGCTTTTAGTGACGATGAAAAATACATCCTCGATCAATATACTATGAACGGGGGCAATTCCCTTTGGCTTATGGATGCGGTTCAGATACGGGAAGATCCTGCCACTGGAGAAATTTTCGCCTTTGGAAGGGATTTAAACCTCAACGATTTCTTCTTTAATTACGGGCTTCGCATCAATCCCAATTTGGTCAAGGACGTTTATTCCGCCCCTATTGTTTTGGCCAGCGGCGACGATCGGGAAGCTCAATACAATCGCTATCCGTGGTTTTTTAGTCCCTTGAGTAGCAGCTTAAACAACCACCCAATAGTTACTAATATAGAAGCGGTAAAATTTGATTATGCCAGCTCGATGGATACTTTGCCAAACAATATCAAAAAAACCATTCTCCTTTCAACTTCTCCCATTTCAAAGATTGTGGGACTTCCGTATCAGATCGATTTTGATACCGAAATACCCAAAAACTTGCAAGTGATAAACGAGGGGCCAGATCCCAATGAATTTTCAACAGGCGAAATACCCTTGGCCGTGCTTTTGGAAGGTGAGTTTACTTCCGTTTACAATAACCGTGTAAAGCCAATAAAATTGGAGGGCGACATAAAAAACATAGATCATGGGAACTTTTCAAGAATGGTGGTCATCAGCGATGGCGACGTAATTAAAAATCAAATGCAGGGGAATCGACCTCTGGAACTGGGTTTTGATAAAATGACCAATAACTTTTACGGAAATAAGGAATTTCTGCTGAACACGGTGAATTATCTACTTGACGACAGCGGACTTATAAACATTAGAACAAGACAGATTGCCATCCCTTTTCTGGATCAGCACAAAATAGTAGATCAACGCGGCAAGTGGCAAATGCTTAACTTGTTGCTGCCCTTGGGTTTATTGGCCTTAATAGGAATAGTATATAACTATTTTCGGAAACGACGGTACACGAGGTGACTGTTAATAAGTTTGTTTTAACCAAAACTTCATTTCAAATATATTTGTGCTATAACGCAGTTTGTATTAAGTTGTGTCGAAATGTATAGCAGAGTTTTGATTTTGACAAAACTATAGGGTTAAAAGCCCGACATTTATTGAGAATTATTTCATAAAAAACATATATAATGAAATTCATCGTATCGAGTTCCTATCTACTAAAGCACCTCCAAGTTTTGGGCGGTATTCTGAACGCAAACAATACGCTTCCAATTTTGGACAATTTCCTATTCAGTTTAGATAATAATAAACTTACTGTTTCAGCTTCCGATCTAGAAACTACCATTTCTTCGATTTTGGATGTTGAGAGCACAGAAAAGGCCAGTGTTTGCGTTCCCGCGCGCCTGCTTTTGGAAACGCTAAAGACCTTTGCGGAGCAACCTTTGACCTTTACGGTTGAAGACAACAACACAATCGAGATTAGTTCCAGTCACGGAAAATACGCTTTGGCCTACGCCAATGCCGATGATTTTCCCAATGCGGTGGAATTAAAAGATCCTTCTTCCACAGTGATTCAAGCCGATGTTTTGGCAACGGCCATCAGCAAAACCATTTTTGCCTCGGGCAATGATGATCTTAGGCCGGTAATGAGCGGGGTGTTCTTTCAGTTTTCCACTGAAAACTTAATCTTTGTTGCCACCGATGCGCATAAACTGGTAAGATATACCCGTGACGATCTAAGCTCTGCACAAACTGCCGAGTTTATTATGCCCAAAAAACCTCTAAATCTTCTGAAAAGCATTCTTGCCGGAAGCGAAGAGGAAGTCGTGATAGAGTACAATGAAAGCAATGCCAAGTTTATGTTCGACAATACGGAGATGGTATGCCGATTAATCGATGGTAAATACCCTAATTACGAAGCCGTAATTCCAAAGGAAAATCCGAATAAGCTGGTTATCGATAGAAATCAATTCTTGAACTCAGTGCGCCGGGTTTCTATTTTCTCCAGCAAGACAACACATCAAATCCGTTTGAAAATTGCAGGTGCCGAATTGAATATTTCCGCGGAAGATATAGATTACAGCAACAAAGCTGAAGAGCGTTTAACGTGTGACTATCAAGGTGATGATATGCAAATTGGTTTCAATAGCCGTTTCCTTACTGAAATGCTAAACAACCTAACCAGCGACGAGGTTTCCTTAGAAATGAGCTTACCTAATAGAGCTGGAATTTTAACTCCTGTAGATGGTCTTGATGAAGGGGAAACCGTTACTATGCTTGTGATGCCAGTTATGCTGAATAACTAGCCAAATTAGAGATGATTAAAAAAGAAGCCGTCTCAATAATCAAATTGGGGCGGTTTTTTTATGTTTCATTTGTGGCGATACCTTTTCAGTGATTTAGGATTTTGGTTAAAATGGCCCTTTCTCAGGCACTTTTCTTCCTTAGAT